>JAZRGK010000082.1:0-21991 GCA_045644145.1 Candidatus Flemingiibacterium sp. | reverse complement strand
GCGAAATTATGTTAAGACTTAAATCCCCCGGGTATGACCGCCTTTTCCAGTCCCCCACCCTTGAGGCTACTTTCGGCGGCGGCGAGGCAAATGTTGCCGTAAGCCTGGCAAATTACGGTCTTGACGCAAAGTTCGTCACCGCTGTTCCGGACAATGATGTTGGTACTGCATGTCTTCGCGAACTCAAAAAGTACGATGTTGATGTTGCCGATGTACAGCGTACCAAGGGCAGAATGGGAATCTATTTCCTTGAAACCGGTGCTTGCCAGCGCCCCTCCAAGGTTATCTATGACCGCGCTGATTCCGCTTTCGCTAACATCAAAGAGGGCGATTTCGACTGGAAGGCTATTCTTGCAGACGCTAAGTGGTTCCACGTTACCGGTATCACTCCCGCGGTTTCCCAGAGCATCGCCGATGAAGCTATCCGCGCACTGAAGGTTGCCAAGGAGCTTGGTGTTACCACCTCTATCGACCTCAACTACAGAGCTAAGCTGTGGAAGTACGGCAAGCGCGCCGATGAGGTTATGCCTGAGCTTACCAAGTACATAGATGTTGTTATCGCAAACGAGGAAGACTGCCAGAAGGCTCTCGGAATCTCCTCCTCCAACAAGCCCGAGCTTGGTGAGATCGACCTTAACTGCTACAAGGAGATCACCGAAAAGGTATTCTCTCAGTATCCGAACGTAAAGACCGTTGCCATCACCCTGCGTGAATCCAAGTCCGCTAACCGCAATCTTTGGTCTGCGTGCATCAACGACGGCAAGGAATTCTATCGCAGCCGCATTTACGATATCACAGACATCGTTGACCGCGTAGGCGGCGGCGACTCTTTCGCAGGCGGTCTTATCTACGGTCTTGCAACCAAGCCCGATGCAAAGTCCGCTCTCGAATTTGCAGTTGGCGCGTCCTGCCTCAAGCACACCATCAACGGTGACTTCAACCTCGTTTCCGTTGACGAAGTAGAAAAGCTCATCGGCGGCGACGGCACCGGCAGAATCGCTAGATAAATAAATATCTATTACCGCTTCACTCAATGTGGGGGGGTATTTGTTTGTGTATAGGACGCGCGGCTTTTTTGAAAAAAAGCCTGGCAAAAAACTTTAATCAGGGTAAAAGCAAAACAACGAGAGTGCAGACCGTTTATGCGCACGATTCGCGCCGCCTGCATGGCGCCTAACCATTCCGGCGGCTACCATTGCGGTAATCGCTTGTGTGTGCTAAAATGTAACTTGGCGCTAAACTTAATGTGACGTAAAGAGCGGCAACCGCGCTGTAGGCGCAATTACACATTTTTCCCCGTTTCGTGCATGATTTTGCGCTTGGAACGGTTGATTTCTTAATAATTTTGTGTTATAATGGACTAAAGTGCATAAAATACAGCGAAACACGAAAGAAAGGGGGCGCCGCAATGTTCAAAAGCGTGTTTACAAAGTACTGTACGGCGTTTATGCTTATAATCGTCATAAGCTTCCTCATGCTTACCATGATACTCTGCCGCATGGTTGACAACTATTCAAACGACACCAAGGCAGATACGGTTTTACGCACGGCAGAGGTGGTTTCCGCGGCTATGGAAGAAATGTTTGAGGGCGACGGCGGTGAGGATTTCAATCGCTTTGTTTACTTCAACCGCGACGGTATCGAACAGCTCCTTTCCGCCATGGCTGAATACAGCACGGATATAAATATTTTCATTGTGGATAATCAGGGCGCATGCCTTGCCATTGACGAAAATGCAGGTGTGAGTTACATCGGTTCCGCCGTTCCCGAGTCTGTCATGAACGAGGTCAAAAACGGCACTGTGAACGAATATATCGGCGATCTTGGCGGAGTATTCCGCGAAAAACAGCTCACTTATATCTGTCCAATTTACGGTGCAGACGGGCAGTTTGTGGGTGCGGCAGTGTCATCGTCGGCATCGCGTCAGGTGGAGGCGCTTATGGAAAGCCTCATAAAGACCGTTATCCTCTCCTGCCTTTGGGTAATGCTTGCGGCGCTTGTTGCCATCTATTTTATCAGCGAAAAGATCATTGCTCCCATGAAGCAGATGTCTAAGGCGGCAAAGAGCTTCGCGGCTGGAAAATTCGACGTGCGAGTGCCCGTGAAAGGACGTGATGAGGTGGCGGAGCTTGCCACAGCGTTCAACAACATGGCGGCATCCATGGCGAAGCTTGAGGATATGCGTCGGACGTTTCTTTCCAGCGTTCCCCACGATCTTCGCACGCCCATGACCACTATTTCCGGCTTCATTGACGGCATCCTCGACGGGACTATCCCAAAGGAGAAGCACGAATATTATCTTGACATCATCCGCACTGAGGTGCGCCGCCTTGCGAGACTCGTGGCGAGCCTTCTTGACATTACGCGAATCCAAGCGGGCGAGCGCAAGTTCACCAAATCCGCATTCGACATATGCGAGATGGCAAGACTTATCCTCATCTCATTTGAGCAGAAGATCGAGGAGAAGCATCTTGAGGTGGAGTTTGACTGCACGGACGACAAGATGGTGGTTTACGCCGACCGCGATGCAATTTATCAGATACTCTACAACATCTGCGACAATGCGGTGAAATTTTCAAGAGAGGGCGGCGCATACCGTATCAGCATAATGGAGCGTGAACAGCGCGTATACGTTTCGGTGTTCAACGAGGGCGCGGGAATCCCGTCCGAGGAGCTGCCCCTTGTATTTGAGCGCTTCTACAAGAGCGACAAGAGCCGCGGTCTTGACAAGACCGGCGTAGGTCTTGGTCTGTACATCGCCAAAACAATCATTGATGCCCACGAAGAAGAAATCTGGGTCAAGAGCGTCTACGGCGAAAACTGCGAGTTCGTTTTCACTCTCCCATACACCCCTGAGGTGGTTATTAAGGACTAGGAGATGCGGTATGGCATCGCGTATGGGAATTACGGTCGCTTTCAAGCACATCGCGGCAGGCGATGTGCCAGAAAAAAGCTCCGCAAAAAACTTTATACATGGGAAAAAGCAAAACAACGATGGTGCAAATCCTTTCGAGCGCACGATTCGCGCCGCCTGCATGGCGCCTATCCATTACGGCGGCTTAGGTGGCGGAAATTTGTTTGTATGTGTGAAAAATTTCGCATGCACCTGTAGGGGACGGCGCCTACGACGTCCCATTAGACTGCCAATACGTCCCATTCTCGCCGCATGTTGAATCACGGCACACACCGTAGGGGCGCATTCCATATGCACCCGTTTTCGTATTCACCGCTCATCTCGGCAAAAACACATTTTTAACATAAAAGTTTACAAAAACCTATTGCAATTTGATAGGAAATAGTGTATAATAATACCAAGTATAGACGAGTAGGAGGTACGTTATGAACTCGAATTTGATAATTACAATAGGAAGACAGTACGGAAGCGCAGGCCGCCATATCGGCGAAGAGCTTGCAAATAAGCTCGGCATCAAGTTTTACAACAACGAGCTGATAGCATTGGCAGCGCAAAAGAGCGGCATGGCGCACCATGTAGTGGGTGAAGCCGATGAAAAGGCTACAAACAGCTTACTTTACACCTTGGCTATGGGAAGCTCGTTCTGGGGCGGAAATGCCGGATTGGCTTTCGATATGCCCATAAATGATAAGCTCTTTGTTACCCAGTCGGATCTCATTAAGGAGCTTGCGGCTGAAGGTCCTGCGGTGTTCATCGGAAGATGCGCGGATTATGTACTCCGCGGATGCCCGAATCTTATCAGACTTTTCATCTACGCGCCTATGGATTTCAGGGCTAAACATGTATCGGAGCTTCACGATGTTACCCCCGAAAAGGCGAAGGATATCATCGTAAAGACCGACAAACGCCGCGCTAATTACTACAACTACTACACCGGTCAGAAGTGGGGCAAGCTTGAAAACTTCGACCTTGCGGTGGATTCCTCAAGACTCGGTATCGAAACCACGGCTGAGATGCTTTATCAGTATGTGGAATTTTATAAGAGCCACAACATGAAATAAAAAATCCGGACTGCCGTTTTCGGCAGTCCGTAAACTATGTAAATTTCGGAGAAGACTAAAATGAACAGGGAAGTTGTAATTGCAAGCGACAGCACATGCGATCTGTCGCCTGAAATTATAGAAAAATACGGTATTGAGATACTGCCTTTAAGCGTTCATCTCGGGGAAGATCTTTATCGGGACGGAGTTGACATAAGTCCGGACGAAATATACGCTCATTTTGAAAAAACGGGGGAGCTTCCGAAAACCGCGGCTGTAAACGTATCGGAGTTTGCGGACTTTTTTAAGGCGGAAACCGAAAAGGGCAACGATGTGGTGGTTTTCACAATAAGCTCGGATATGTCCTCTACATATAACAATGCCCGTCTTGCGGCGGACGAGTATGAGGGCGTGTATGTTGTTGATACAAGAAATCTTTCCACCGGCGGCGGTTTACTTGTTATGCGTGCCGCGGAGATGGCGGCGGAGGGGAAGAGTGCCTGCGAAATAGCCAAGGCGTGCACTGCGCTGACATCCTTGGTGTCTGCATCCTTTGTGGTAGGTGATATTGAATTCCTTTATAAGGGCGGCAGATGCTCGGCGCTGGCGGCGTTCGGCGCAAATCTTTTGAATCTCAAGCCTTGCATTTACGTTGCCGAGGGCAAAATGGAGATTGGCAAGAAATACCGCGGAAAATTCTCCATTTCGGTAAAAAAATATGTGGATGATCAGCTTGCGGAGCTTGATTCCATCGACAGCGCCCGCGTTTTTGTAACACACGCCGGATGCGATCCCGAGATCGTGGATGCATGCGTGGATGCGGTTCGTTCCCGTGGCTATTTTAAGGAAATATGCGTAACCAGAGCCGGGTGCACCATATCATCCCATTGCGGCAGGAATACGCTTGGCGTTTTGTTTATCAAAAAGTAAAAGTTTAACATATTCTCGCGTCCGAATCTGAACGGTTCGGGCGCGTTTTTTGTTCAGTGTGACGAAATTTGAATTACGGCATATAAATTTGTATATACCTGTTGATTTTTTTTTGAAACTGTGATAAAATTAGACTATGAAAATGGGTGAAGTGTTTATATTTGGTTCTTTGAAGTTCAAATTCCCGATTTTCAGACGAGATTTTAGTATATGATCGACAGCGATGCCGTTTATATAAATTTTTTTCTTGAAAGGATAGACCAATGATTACTCGAGTTGTAAAAAGAATGCTTTCTGTGATTTTGTCTGTTATGATGGTGGTTTCTATGGTGCCTGTGCAGGTGTTTGCCGTGGATTCCCATGATCATGAACAGGCGGTTGAAAGCAACGATCTGGCAAAAGATTTCCAGACGCAAATTGACGAAATTCTTACATACTATCTTGGCGATACCGAGCTTTGTGCGGAAGAGATCCGTGCCGCGGTATCCGAGATGGATATTGATACGGTATTCGAGGCAATGGATGAGCTTGACGCCCTTGAAGCGGAGCTTATTTCTGCGCTCACCGAAGCTGAGATAGCGGCACTTGTTGATGCGAATCCCGCGCTTTCTGAGTTCGCCGACGCGGTGTACAACGCTGACGGCGGATTTGAGCTGATGACGACGGTAGAAGTGCTTGACGGTAAGGTTTCTGTTTCAAACAACGGTGGAAGTTTGTCCGAATCCGGAGGTACTATAACTGTTACCGCAAAAGGAAGCTTATTCAGCAAGAATACCAGTACAGTCACGATTTATAACAATACGACACAACAAGCAAACCTCTCATTTAGCTATACTGCTTCTTCATACAACTCTTTTACCATAGGTGGAGCTACTGCAAATGCTTCTGGAATATATAGTAATGTGTTGGCAGCAGGCGCAAGCGTAGCTTTTGTTATTCAATCTAAAAGCGGCATGTCTGATACAACAGCTACGCTTAAGCTTAGCGACTTCAGCTTGACTGCGGCGGCTGAAAGCTCTAATGTTACCGTTGACTTCGACAGCACACTCGGTTCTGTTACCGCAGGCGGTGAGGCTGTTGCAGCAGGCGATGTGCTGAACGTAAGCTTGGCTGAGGGTGTTACCCTCGTGGCAACCGCCAAGAGCGGCGCAACCTTCCTTGGCTGGATAGATGCTAACGGAGCGATTCGTTCCACTGAGGCTTCTTATACGCTGACTCCTGCTGCTGATATGACTGTTAAGGCTGTGTTTGCCAAGGATAATGTTACTTCTTGGTTTGCGGTTGGTGCGGCGAGCAAAAAAACTCAAAGCACTGGACTTCTTGGCCTTAGTTCATTGACCTATCACGTTGCTGGCGAATCATATCTGTTCGATGATCTTAATACTGCGACGGCGTTTGCAGACAAGGATGCTTCAAACAAGGTTGTGGTTCTTAAAAACAATGCGATTCTTCCTGCTGGCGACTATACCATTCCGGCAGGCGTAACCCTGCTTATTCCGTTTGATACGGCAAACAGCCTATACACAACACAACCGCTTAATACAGGAAAAGATGCTTGGGTTCAGCCTACCCAGTTCCGTGCGCTTACCATGGCAGATGGCGCAAATCTTATAGTAAACGGCTCTCTCAGCCTTTCTGCAAAGCATGCAACTGCGCAGGGAAGCAAGGCGAACGGCGGTTCTCCTACCGGTGCGGTAAGCTTTATTAAGATGAGCGAGGGAAGTAGCATTACCGTAAATAACGGCGGTGTACTTTATGCATGGGGCTTTATTACAGGCTCAGGCAGTGTTACCGCAAACAGTGGTGCTTCTGTATACGAGAACTTCCAGATAATGGACTTCCGCGGCGGTACTCAGTCTACCGACATGGACAACGGCGTATTCCCCACATCTCAGTATTATATTCAGAATATTGAGGTGCCGCTGACGATTTATTCCGGTGCAACCGAGTATGCGTATACTACAATTTATATGTCAAGTGCGGATTTCGGTTCATCTGTAGCATTCATTAAGTCGAGCAAAGCTATGTTTAATCTTACTTCCGGATATGTTGTCAAGGACTATGATGAATCAACAGACCGCCTGGTGATTGATTCCTACGGCGATTTGACAATGTCGCCTATTACGATGGATTTTGGTACAAGTGACATAAATTCCGCGGATTATGATCTTCCAATTAACAGTAATATTACCGTTAATGCCCATAGCGGCAACATCACCATCACACAAGATATGGCGATGCTTCCCGGTTCTAAAATTATTGTTGGCGAAGATGCAAAATGTGCGCTTGACAGTGGCATTAGCATTTATGTTTACGACGCCGATGAATGGGGCAACTACACATTCGGCGCAGGCAGTGTGAATTCTAAATTCAAAGCGGCGACCTATGTGCCCGGCAGAACCTATACACGCACCGAGGCTGATCTTGTAGACGCTGAGATCGTGGTAAACGGTACTGTAGATGCGTCCCTGGGTTATGCTTACACCACCGCAGGCGGCGCGAATATTCACAGCGAGGGCAGCGGTAAAGTTATTACTGGCACAGCCGGCACCCAGACTGTTACCTATCAGCTGGTGCAGGGTACGGGTTACTCCAATATTCCGATCACTCCTGCTAAACTGAAGAATGCTGACGGCACATACTTCGATACTTCTCTTGGTGGTGCACGAGAATATCAGTACAATAGTGAAAATGGTCGTTGGATATGTACTACCCACACCGAGGTAATCGACGCGGCAGTAGCGGCAACATGTACCGAGGCAGGTCTTACCGAGGGTAGACACTGCTCCGTATGTAACGCAGTTATCGTAGCACAGACCACCGTTGATGCACTCGGTCACACCGAAGTGGTTGACGCGGCAGTAGCGCCCACATGTACCGAAACCGGTCTTACCGAGGGCAAGCACTGCTCCGTATGCGGCGCAGTTATCGAAGCTCAGGAAGTGGTTGCGGCAACCGGTCACACCGAAGTGATCGACGCGGCAGTAGCGGCAACATGTACCGCTACCGGTCTTACCGAGGGCAAGCATTGCTCTGTATGCAACACCGTTCTCGTAGCGCAGGAAGTGGTTGCGGCAACCGGTCATACCGAGGTGGTTGACGCGGCAGTAGCGGCAACATGTACTGCCACCGGTCTTACCGAGGGCAAGCACTGCTCTGTATGTAACACTGTTCTCGTAGCTCAGACAGTGGTTGAAAAGCTTCCTCACACCGCTGACCGTGATGCGGCTACTTACCTTGAACACAAGAAGTGTACTGTATGCGGCGAGATCCTTCAGTTAGCAACCGGTAAACTTGGTAATGCATTTGATGCGTTCGAAGAAGAAGCTGCGGTTACTATGGAGGACATCACCTATTTTGCACGCTATCTTGCAAATTGGAAGAACCACACCGAGGAAAATATCAATGTTGAGCTTCTTGACCTCAACCTTGACGGAGCGGTTGATTCCATTGACCTTATTATTCTCGCACGTCATGATGCAGGCTGGGTAGGCTACGAAAACCTTCCTTATGTACCTGCCAAGTAATTGTATATAAGTATGTACGCCCGAATCTCACGGTTCGGGCGTGCTTTTTGGATGTGGGCTGTTGACAAATTCCGCGGCGGATGGTATAATTGTTTAAATAAAGTAAAATTGGGAGTTTGACCGATGAAGAAAAGGTTATTTACCATAATTTGTGCGGTGTTTGTTTGCGTGATGCTGTGTACCGCAGTTTCCGCGGACAATATCGCTTCGGGTACTTGCGGTGCTGGGAGTAACAATATTTCATGGGTACTTGACGATACCGGCACGCTTACAATCGAGGGCGATGGCGAGATGTGTGACTTCAGCGATATTGAGCCTGCGCAGTGGAACGTATACGCTTCGGATATTGTCAGTGCGGTAATAGGCGAGGGCGTTACCGGGATCGGGGACTATTCATTTTTCGGATGCAGCGAGCTTGTAAGCGTGTCTGTCCCGAAGGGTGTAACCAGAATAGGCGATTGCGCCTTTCGCGATTGCGGTAGTCTTACATCTATTCTGATACCGAGAACCGTTACGGAAATCGGTGACTTTGCGTTCGACTATTGCACGAGCCTCGAAGAAGTAGTAGTTCAGTCATGGAATACGGAGTTCGGTGAGTCGGTATTTGATACAGCTAACCCGGGTTTGATCATACATGGTTACGAAGGCTCTACTGCTGAGGCGTATGCCTTTGCAAATTCCCGGCCTTTTGAAAAAATATTGGGCTATTCCGGAATATGCGGCGCCAGAGGCGACAATCTTACATGGTTCATCGACGATGAGGGTACGCTTATAATCGAGGGCGAGGGTGAGATGCGCAACTTCAGCGATTCTGAGCCTGCGCCGTGGCAAGAATATAACTCCGCTTCTGATATCGTCAGCGTAGTAATAGGCGACGGCGTGACAAGCATCGGCGATTATGCTTTCCTCGGATGCAGTGAGCTTGTAAGTGTGGCTGTTCCGAGAGGTGTAAGCAGAATCGGTGACTGTGCGTTCCGCGACTGCGTCAGTCTTACATCTATTCTGATTCCGAGAACTGTTACGGAAATCGGCGACTTTGCGTTCGACTGGTGTACGAGCCTTGAAGAAGTCGTTGTTCAGTCATGGGATGCGGCGTTTGGCGAGCAGGTGTTTGATACAGCAGGCTCCGGTTTGATCATACGAGGCTACGAGGATTCTACGGCTGAGGCGTATGCCGCGCTTAGCTCTCGCACTTTTATCAAGCTTAACGGATATCACGGCGAATGCGGTGACACGCTCACATGGGTGCTGTACGATGACGGTGAGCTTGTAATCGAGGGCGACGGTGAAATGGATAATTGGAAGGGAAGTCTTATTTCCCGTGCTCCGTGGTACACGCACAGGAACAAAATACTGAAAGTGACGGTACAAAGCGGAGTAACAGGCATAGGAAACTATGCGTTTTATAAATGCGCCGCTGTGACGGATGTAACTATTCCAGAAAGTGTCTTGAGCATAGGAACTAACGCCTTTAACGGATGCACAGCGCTTAAAAGCGTAAATATTCCGAGCGGAGTTGCTGAAATCGGTGATTACTTGTTCAATAAGTGTGGTAGTCTTGTTTCGATTGTGTTGCCCGAGGGTCTGACGCGGATCGGGAATTATGCGTTCAGCGAATGTTCAGCGCTTGAAAGCTTGAATATTCCGGACGGGGTAACGGAAATCGGCGATTATGCGTTCAGTTGCTGCGAGGTACTTGGAAATGTAGAACTTCCTCAGAGTGTGGTTGCTATCGGCACATGGGCATTCAGTGATTGCTATGCGTTTACGGAAATTACCCTTGCCGAAGGTTTGGAGGATATTGGCGATTACGCATTCGGTTACTGCGAGAATCTCTCCAAGGTCACCGTATATTCCCGTGATGCGGTGTTCGGTGCGGATGCGTTTTCTAATATTCCTAAGGAACAGCTTGTGATACACGGATATAAGGGTTCAACAGCAGAGGAATATGCAAACTCTAGGGCCTACAGCTTCATAGCTCTCGTCGAGCCGATCATATACGGCGATGCAACGGGTGACGGTGTGACGGGGACGGACGATCTTGAGTTCCTTGCCAAGTATATTGCGTGCTGGAAAGGCTTCAATGCCGATACGGTCAACCTTGATGCGCTTGATTTGAACGCTGACGGAATGGTTGATTCCGTTGACCTCATAATCTTCGCACGGCATCTTGCAGGATGGGCAGGCTACGAAGCTCTGCCGTTTTCGGCGGTCGCACGGGCGTAGGATGTTTTGCACTGTTATACTGTGCAGCTCCTCAACTTTTTTCGAAAATGCCGTAATTTTCGCAAAACCTATTGACAAAAGCGCGAATATTTGGTATAATACTACTGTTGCGAAAGCGGCAGTAATATCGGGGTGTGGCTCAGCTTGGTAGAGCGCTTGGTTCGGGACCAAGAGGTCGCAAGTTCGAATCTTGTCACTCCGACCAATAACTGCGGTTTTACCGCGAAATCAAAACCGCAGAGGAAACTCTGCGGTTTTATGCATATACCGTATTTACATACAGAGGAGAAATGACCATGAAAGCAAGATCGTTTGTTTGCCTTTTAACGGCACTGGTTGCGCTTCTTTGCGTTTCAGCATGCGGTGCACACATGCACACCGAGGTGGTTGATGCGGCGATAGCTCCCACCTGCACTGAAACTGGACTTGCCGAGGGGAAGCACTGCGAGGTTTGCGGCGAGATCACCGTTCCCCAGACCGAAGTGGCGGCACTCCCTCACACCGAGGTGGTTGATGCCGCGATAGCGCCTACCTGTGCGAAAACGGGACTAACCGAAGGCAAGCACTGCGAGGTTTGCGGTAAAGTTACCGTTCCGCGGTATGGAGTAGCGGTGGTTGCTCACACCGAGGTGGCTACACCGGCGATAGCGCATACCTGTGCGAAAACGGGCTTAACTGAGGGCAAGCACTGCTCCGTATGCGGTAAAATTACCGTTCGCCAGACTGAGGTAGCGGTACTCGCTCACACCGATGTCACCACCCCTGCGGTACAGCCCACCAATACAACAACGGGGCTTACCGAGGGCAAACACTGTGCTGTATGCGGCAAGGTGCTGATTCCCCAAAAGGTTCTAAATGCGCTGACAATTAGCAGGATCGAGCCAGACTACGGAAGCATTACCGCCGAAAAAACGGTAATCGAAACAAATCACTTACGACTTAATATTCCTGCAAATGTCTATATTCCCACCGAGCTTGTTGAGAATATTAACATTATAACGGGAGTTATGGAAACCGTTTCGGGAATGAGCTTCAGCGGCAATCCGAAGTATGCTACCGATCTTTTGGCGGTAGAAGTCAATAAAATAACAGACGCCGAACGTGAGCTTGGCTCTGCATACGCTTATCCGGGGGGATTTCTGATTCAATCCGGTGATCTTTTGGAGCTTGCAACCTTAGTTCACGAGGCTTCACACGCTTTGCAGTACAATCAGTCGAAGTGGAGCCACTGCACATGGATGATGGAAGGAATCTCCACCTATACCACCTACAAGACGCAGAAATATATCGAACAGCATTATCCTGAAATGGTGCCCGTTGCCGACAGAAGCAATCACAGCATATCCAACTATCACATCTCAAATTACGATGAGCTGTACAGTCATTCCCTTGAATATTGGATGGACAACACCTTTGAATATTCGGGAAATAACAACTATTCCATCGGATTCAGGTTCATGTGGTATCTTGATACAGTGTATGGGGATTACACAAAGTGGATAACCGAATACGAAAAGCTTAATCCGTTTTATCTTGCATCTGTAAATAACAATATGCTTGATAAAGAGGAGCAGATAAAAGCCCTTAAGCTTGCGTACGGTGACGGTGTGCTTGACGGATTCTATCCTTGGCTTAAGAAGAACGAGCATCTGTTTGATGATTACAACTACAAGACTGACCTTACCAAAGCCAAATTGATCACGCTCTATCCTATGTGCGCATATTCCGAAATTTGGTATCAATTCTACGATGAGGGCGGAATTTTATATAACGATCTGTACATAGAATTTGACTCCGGGCGGCATTATCTGAACAAATACAAGGGCAAGAGCACGGATGGAATGAAGCTGTCGATAGACAGAGATGTTACGCTTGAACTCTACAGCAGGGAAGGGACACTTCTTAAAACAGTGACCTCGGACGGCAGTGCCATCGATCTCTCCGGCGTAAGCTACATAAGGCTTACCGGAAGCGGAACATTCAGGCGGCTTGAGGTTACGGGATTTGAAAATTATAAAAAGTAGATCGCTTGATTTTGATAAAACGAAAAGGAACGGACACCCGTTCCTTTTCGTTTTGGTATTCAAATAACCGCAGAGCGAGGTGGTTCCGACGGCTGTTTGAGCTTATTAGGCTTATTCGCACTGAGCCGTGTAATCAAGCAGAGCCACGTTTCCGTCACCATCGTCGCTCAAATTATCACCGTACAACACTTCGCCGTCCTTATATGCCGGGGAGATGCCCTCATAGGCTTCAATGCTTATCTCTGTGCCCTCGGGAGCGGCTATATCAACGCGAGTATACGCGCCGCTCCAAAGCTGTACGCTGTAATATTCGTACTCTCCGACGATTATTCGCAAATAGCCTTCCTCAAGGCTTTCCGCCGCCTCAAAATAGAGGGAAAGAAGCTCGGTATTTGTGAGGAGTGTACAGTTGTATTCGCCCTTGTGAGCTCCTTTTCCTCTGTCAGGTAAGTTGGCTTCTGTATGCGGACGGTCTTTACCTTGCAATCTTCGGCTTTGATGAATTCAAGGAAGCAGTTAAGGCTTGCAAGCATTGAATTGATGGAGCGCGGCTTGTAGCCTGCCTTCTCAAGGGCGCATTTGTAGGAAATAGTCAGCTCTTTCGACATTGTTTTTTCTTTTGCAAATATCATAAAAGCGCGTGCATCGCGGAGATATTTCTCCACAGTCGCGGCGCTTTTTTCTTCTCTTAAAAGATACCTTTTAAATGCGCCAAGGTGTGTTTCTGCTAAGATTTGTTTTGCCATGCATAGTTCTCCTGTTTTTTCCTGAGTATAAAACGCTGCACATATATTTTACCCCGTAACTGTGAATATTTACACTTGAAATGCTGAATTGATGCAGGAAATGGAAAAATATCTTGATTGGAAGCCTTGATCATTCTGTTACGGAATATGCTGTTCTTGTATATTGAGCCTGTAATTGATTATTGATGTGTTGCATGGAAAAATATGGCGTGCATTTTGACTATGCGAATAAATATATCTTCCAATTGACAAATAAGGAGGGGGATTTTTTGGTTAATAAGCCGAAAAAATAATTATCTGTTGCTTTTTTTGATACTTTGTGGTATAATATAGAATGATAACAGGGGAGGTATGCCTATTTGTAAAAACGTGTGTTTTTACAAGGCAGTGCGACGTCCTGTTATGCTTCAAATTCAGATATAACTAGGCGAATCCGTAAATAAAATATAGATGAAAAGGGTGATTGTGCCTTGCAGAAAGACAATTCAGATGTCATAGCAGATGTAATTTTACCTTTTGAAAAAACCGGCGAATATTTTGTGGAAGATCTTGGAGAGATAGAAAAGAAGCAAATATACGATTTCTTGAAAAGATTTTTTGATATTGTAATATCCTTTGCGGCACTGATCTTATTATTCTTACCTATGCTTGTCATAGCAATTTCCATTAAATTTGCTTCTAAGGGACCGGTGTTCTACCGTCAGGAGCGGTTAGGTCTTGGCGGACGGAAATTCCGAGTAATAAAATTCCGCACTATGCATATGGATGCGGAATCCGACGGCGCACAGTGGTCGTTGAGCGACGATGACGAAAGAGCGTTCCCGCTGGGACAGGTGTTAAGAAAAACAAGGCTTGACGAGCTTCCGCAGATGTGGTGTATTCTCAGGGGAGAAATGAGCCTTGTGGGACCAAGACCGGAAAGAGAATGCTTTTACAATGTATTTGAAACTTACATACACGGATTTAACGAACGGCTTAAAGTAAAGCCGGGGCTTACGGGGCTTGCGCAGGTGTACGGCGGATATTATCTCATGCCGGAAGAAAAGATCATGTATGATGTGGATTACATAAAAAGACGTTCGCTTTGGCTGGATTTTAAGATAATCTTGAAGACATTCAAAATAATTGTTTTTGGAGGAGGTGCGAAGTGAGCGTGGAGAATAATACGAGTTTGCCGAAAGTGTCGGTGATCATGCCGGCATACAATTCGGAGCAGTTTATTGAAGAGGCAATACGCTCGGTGTTGGAGCAGACTGAGAGGAATCTTGAGCTTATTGTAATAGATGACGGCTCGTCCGATTCCACCTGTGAGATAATAGAAAATCTTGCGAAAACGGATAGCAGAATCAGATTTTTGAAAAACCCCAAAAATATAGGATGTGCCGATACACGAAACAGAGGATTTGCGGAATGCCGCGGTGAGTATATCGCTTTACTTGACAGCGATGATGTATGGTATCCGGATAAGCTTGAAAAACAGTTGGAGCTTGCGGAGAAGAGCGGCGCCGATATAGTATATTGCTCCTATGCTATTGTGGATGAAACGGGGAAGCAGATATGCAGTGATTATATCGTTCCATGCCAAACCGATTTTAAAAAGATGCTCTTGGAAAATGTGATCGGATGCTCAACCGTGCTCA
Organism: Candidatus Flemingiibacterium sp.; assembly: GCA_045644145.1. GTDB lineage: Bacteria > Bacillota > Clostridia > Oscillospirales > CAG-272 > Flemingiibacterium. The sequence continues at coordinate 6,944 of JAZRGK010000082.1, read as the reverse complement.
TGAGAAAATCATCTCTTGGTGACCATACATTTGATAAGAGCTTTTACCATGAAGATTTTGTGCTTTGGCTTAGACTGTTGAAAGAGGGTAAAAAAGCACGGGGAATATCCGAGATCCTGGTGAATTATCGGTACCGTGCAAATTCCCGTGCATACAATAAGATTTCCAGCGCAAAGAACAGATGGCACATATACCGTGACGGATTTGATCTCTCACTTGGCATGAGCATATGGTGCATCACCCATTATGCGGCTCACGGTCTTAGAAAATATCATAAAGAAAAACACCTCTAATGGAGCGGATGTATCATGGATCCATATAAAGACGGTAACGGGTTGGAAATAAAGGCTCGTCATCATGGAGTGATGCTTGAACTGCTTCTACAGCTTGATTCTGTATGCAGAAAGCATGATATACGCTATATGCTGTTTGCGGGGAGCGCTATCGGTGCGGTTCGCCACGGCGGATTCATTCCGTGGGACGATGATCTTGACGTGATCATGCTTAGGGATGATTACGAGCGATTCCTTGAAGCGGCAGCGGCAGAGCTTGATGCTTCAAAGTATTATGTACAGGCGGAATTTTCTAAGCATTGGCCCATGCATTTCTCAAAGCTTCGCAAAAACGGAACTGCCTGCATCGAGCGGTATATTCCGAAGGATAAAGAATCTCATCGGGGAATATATATCGATATATTCCCGTGCGATAATTTGTCTGACAGTCCCGTTGTCCGAAGATTGCAGTTTTTGGCGGCGAAAGCCGTGATTGCTAAGAACCTCGGCAAGCGCGGATACATAACAGACAGCATTTTGAAAAAGGTGTTCATATTTTTTTGCCGATGCGTTCCAATTAAGCATCTTCACAGCTTCGCTTGCGGCATAAATCTCGGAGAAACCGGCTCGGTTCATACTTTTTTTGCCGCATCACGCAAATATGAAAAGAACGTATATCCAAGAGAATGGTTTACCGAAATCGCTATGATGCCCTTCGAGGGTGGGGAATATCCCGTATCTGCCCATTATGATGCGCTGCTGACACAGCTATACGGCGACTACATGTCACTTCCCACTCCCGAGGAGCGCATGTGCAAGGTGCATGCGGATCTTGTGGATACCAAGCACTCGTACACCGACTATCTTGATTATCAGTCAAGGGAAAAAATAACTGTACTTACGAGGAGTATTCGATGAAACTGCAGGTTTTGGCTGTTACAATGGGTCAGAGTGATCTTTCGCTGGCAGAAAAAATGAACCTTCAGTGTGATGCGGTCATTGCGAACCAACATGATGTAAATTTTGTTACTACAGAGAGATTTGAATACGGGACCGTAAAAATGATCACCACCGATACCCGTGGCGTGGGTGTCAACAGAAACATCGGCCTTTTGGCATCTGAAGCGGATATATTTTTGTTCGCTGACGATGACGTTGCCTACTATGATGGCTCATCCGATGGCGTTATTGAGGCATTCCGAAGCCTTCCGGATGCCGATGTCATATTTTTCGGTATGGATATGACGAGAAATGGCGAGATCTTCGAGAGAAGGCGATATCCCGTAAAACGACTTAGGTTGTACAAAGCTTTAAGATTTGGAACGGCGAGGATGGCAATACGAAAGGATGCGCTTGTAAAGCACAATCTTACGTTTTCAACTCTTTTCGGCGGAGGCTGTATCTACAGCTCAGGTGAGGATTCGCTCTTTATACGGGACTGCTTCAAGGCGGGGCTTAACGTGTATTCTCACAGCCATGTGCTTGGAAAGTGCGCTAAGGACGGCTCCACATGGTTTTCGGGATATAACGAAAAGTATGTTTACGATAAGGGGGCATTGCTTGCCTGCGCATTCCCGATGGCTAAGCATATTGTAAAATGGCACTTTATACGGAAATTTGCGAAGAAAACCGGATTTTCCGTAAAGAAAACCGCAAGGCTCATGAATCGCGGTATTCGCGGATTTAAAAACCTCACACCCTTTGAGGGCATTTGATTTTTTTATGTATATGACCGGCAAGAATGCTGATTGTATAAAAATTTCTTTGAAAGGATAGATTAGTGACTATGCAATTTTTGAAAAGAGCTTTACCTTTGTTAATGGCAGTCATTATGGCGGCAGGTCTTGCATCTGTTCAGGTATTCGCATCAGAGCCGGATGGCGCTGACGGTGCTGAAACAGAGGCTGTACAGACTGCTGTTTTGACAGCGGACAGCGCAGACTGTGAGCATAACTGGCTCACCATGCCTGCAAAGATACCTACCCGCACAGAGCCGGGATACGAGGAGTATCAGTACTGTGAGCTTTGCGGCACCAGTACCGATATCGTAACTATTCCCGCGTGGGGCGAGGCTGAAATAACCGGATATGAGGACTTCGTAACCAATCTTATGTTCCTCGAAGAAGTAGCTTATGAGTATGTAAGACTCAATCCCACAAAGGATCCCCTGGGTCTTATAATTAAGTACATCCGTACCGGTGTTGATCGCTATAACTCCGGTTCGTGGGGCATTATGGCAGGATACGAGGACGAGGATTTTGCTAAGTTCGTTGCCGATATGGAAAACATGATCAACGTCGGTGAGGGCGCTGCTGTTTTGGCAATGACGGGACTCAAGAACATCGAAAACTTCATGATTCCAAACGGAGATATGGTAGATTTCGGTCACATGTTCGGTTCTATGGATATTACATATCACAATAAGGGTAGCATGAACCATGCCGATGTATCCGGTTGGGCAGGTGATATCGTTGACCTTCTTGAGTTTGCTGACAGCGGTGAGCTTACAGGCACCGTTGAGGAGCTTGTGGCGGAAATTTCCGAAAACTATCTTCTCAACACCCCAGAGGAACTGGGGCTTCCCGCGTTCAATCATCTTGATATGTATGGTGACCTTGATGCTTACTACATCATGGAAAATCTGTACGCCACTGAATATGAAACGGGTATGCTTACCGGCATTATCATGGAATATTTCACGGAGGAGCTTGATGATGTTGCCCGTGCGGAGTATTTCCTCAGAAACAGACTTGGCGGCGTGAGCACACGTCAGCAGGTACGTGATGCGGTTTACGCGGCTTATACCGGAAATAAGATGATCGCTACTCTCGAAGCTACAAGAGAGTTCAACGCCGAAGATATCTCCGATCTCAGAAAGGCGTGCTGCTATGCATTTGCTGATTATATCTGCCGACTTGCAGGCGACTTCGTTGATGTAACGGATAATCCCTATTTTGAGGTGTTCTCAAGCGAGTTCTCAACTCTGGCACCCGGTGTCACTCAGGAGATAAAGTACGCTACATCTGCGGACAACAAGCAGATGGTATACTATATCGCTACTGCGGATATCACAAGAGATGATGTAAACTTATACGCAAACTATAACAATAACGATCCCGCTGCCGGTTGGGAAATGCAAAGAGTTCTTGATCAGGCTAATGCCGCTCAGGCAAAATACGGCGATCCCGAAAGTGAACATTACATCCCCAACTACAAGGTAGTTGCATCTACAAACGGTGCCGGCTTCAATATGCAGACCGGTGAACCGAGCGGCGTTCTTGTAATGGGCGGTGTTGAGTACCATGAAATCAACAGTAGTGGATTTGTGGGTGTTCTTAAGGACGGTACTCCGGTAATTGGAACAACCGAGGAATACAATACTATCTACAAGGATCAGGTTGCAGAAGCAATTGCAATCTTCGGCACTACGCTCGTTAAAGATGGCGAAGTGTGCGTAACAAGAAATGACAATTACTACACAACCCGTGCAAGCCGTACCGCGATAGGTATTACCGGCACCGGCAAGGTGGTTCTCATGGTGCTTGACGGACGTCAAGAACCCTTCTCCTGCGGCGGAAGCATGGAGGAGATCGCACAGATCATGCTTGAAGCTGGATGCGTTGAAGCCGTTAATCTCGATGGCGGCGGATCTACCACTTATGTAGCAAGACCGGAGGGTGAAGATGAGCTTCAAGTTGTCAGCAGTCCTTCCGACGGTGTTGCGCGTTCGGTATCCACCTCTTTCATGATCGTTTCCACTGCTCCCAGCTCAACTGCATTCGATCATGCAAGAATTGAGAGCGATTACAGCTATTCCACCATCGGTACACCGGTACAGCTCACCGCTGTAGGCTTAAGTGCTACCGGAAATGTTGCAGAGCTTCCTGAGGGCTGTACTTGGGAAGTGTCAAGTGCAAAATGGGGTACTGTATCCGAGGACGGTGTGTTCACCGGTCTCAGAAACGGTTCCGTTGATGTATATCTTGTCTTGGACGATGAAATAATCGGTCAGAAGACCATGACCATCGTAACTCCGGATACCGTATACTTCACCAAGACCACGATGGATGCGGTTTACGGTTCGGAAACGATTCTTCCCGTAGCGGCTCTTTACGAAAACAAGAAGGTCGCAATAAGCGAGGACGACGTTGTTCTCACAATGAGTGCGGATGCAGGCACTGTCGACGGTTATGTTTTCGTTGCTGACGAAGCCAGCGGTGTTAAGATGCTCAAGATCACTGTGGCTCTTGCATCTGACGAATCTATTAAGGGCTCTATTACCCTTAACCTTTTCAGACAGGGCGAGAATACCTTCGATTTTGAGAAGGCTATCGGCGGTGACCGCCAGCTTGCATGGTACCGTACGGTTTCCAACACTACAACAGACGATACTGTTACATATACCGTTGTTGATACCAATGAGGAAATGGTTGCTTCCTATGTTTTCGCAATGGATATGAGTGAAATTCCGATTCCTCAGAAATTAGAGGATCTTATCTACATGCTCCCGGGTGCGGATATGGAGAACGCATCTGCGTGGAATTTCCTTCTCCAGCTTGCTGAACGTATAAGCGTTCTCAGCGAGGTTACACCTGTACTTTACTTCGACAAGAACTTCGATGTGGACTACAGCGAGCTTAAGATCCTTACCGAATACTTTACCCTTACGGATACAGTGTTCAATGAGGAAGAAAACTCACTCACCCTTAAGCTTAATTGGATCGACCAGACCAAGGCTATCGATCCAGAAACCGCAAATCCTCTGTGCCTTGTAAGCGGTATTAAGCTTACTCCCAAGACCGATGCGGCATGGAAGAACAATAAGATCACAGCGGTTCATACCGGTGAGATCAGCTATAACATCTACCTGCGTGCAAACGCGCTCTATTCCTTTGCACAGAAGCCCGAAAATCAGGAAATTTACGGGCTCCAGCCTTTCGTTAACCCCAATCTTCCAAGTGAATCCGGTGCTTATTTCGGCGATGTTTACAAGGAGTTCGAGGACAGCTACACTCTCATAAATGCTAAGAAATCCGGATGGATCGGCGAAGACGGCGGCTACGCTTATTATGTAGACGGCGAAAAGCTTACCGGTATTCAGAAGATCGACGATTATTACTACGATCTCGGCGAGAACGGTATCAATCTCGGACGTACCAAGTATACAGGTATTATTGAGATAGACGGAAGCTTCTATTATTCGTCCTTAGGTGCTTTGTCATACGGTTGGAAAAATATTGATCAAAAGAACTATTACTTCGATAAGACCGACTACAAGATGGCTGTCGGCAAAAAAACGGTGGACGGATTAGAATATACCTTTGATGAAAACGGCGTGCTTGTTCGCGGTGCATTCCGTAAGACAGCAGGCGGTGTCCGTTACTATTTCGGCGGTGTTTATCTTTCAAGCAGATGGTTTACACTTGAAGAGGGCACTCTTAGAGCAGACCATAACGGCTATGTGTGCTACGGTATTCAGCCTATGATCGAAACATCCAAGCCGGCGGTGTGGTATGAGTTTGATTCCGAAACCGGTGCGCTGATCGGCAACTGTAGCGGATTCATCGAATACGAGGGAAAGACATATTGGTGCGATGAGAATGGCAACGTAACATACGGTATAGTTGACACTGGAGAAGGACTTATATACTGTGCAACCAATGGTCTTGTAGCCGTGAATACAAGCTGCTATGTATCTGCATCTCTTGATTCCACATGCGGGCTTGAAAAAGGCTGGTATCGTTCCGATGCAAACGGATACATAATTGCAAACGGATTTGTTACCGCTAACGGTACAGATTATTATTTCACCGATTATGTCCGTGCAAAGGGCTTTACCAAGATCGGTGATGACTACTACATGTTTAACGCCGGAAGCGGCATGATGTACAAGGATGCCAATATGTACGTTTCCGGAAGCAATCCATACGGCTTTACCGGCGGTATGTATTATTTCCAGGCAGACGGAAAGATGTACGTTCCCGACCTTATCAACGGAGAACGCAAGGTAATAGAAGAAAACGGCAAACTTTACTTCACCATTGATGGAGTGAAGCAGAAAAACAGCGTGTGCGAGCTTGACGGGGAATATTACTACGCAAAGGCTGACGGCACTCTTATCAAAGATTCAATCGTTTGGGTAAGCACAAATGATTATATTGCGACAGGCTACTACAAGTTTGAGGCAGACGGCAAACTTATGAAGGATGGCTTCATGACCGTTCCCGCAAACGACAGAACCTACTACTTTATTGACGGATTGGTTGTAAAAGGCTTTACCAAGATTGGTGAGGATTATTACATGTTCAACACCGGTAGTGGTATGATGTATAAGGATGCTGTGATGTGGGTAAGTGGAAGTAATCCTTATGGATTTGCCTCTGGTTACTACGATTTCGGCGCAGATGGTAAGATGATTATTCCGGATCTTATAAACGGTGAAAAGAAGATCATCGAGGAAAACGGTTCGCTCTACTTTACCATTGACGGAGTGAAGATGAAGAACGGACTTAACGAGCTTGACGGTGAGTATTACTACGCAACGACTTCCGGTAAGCTTGTGGTAAATGCAACGTGCTGGGTAAATCAGAAGAACGATCTTATTGGCGATTCTAACGGTTACTACAACTTTGATGCCGAAGGCAAGCTTGTTAAGACAGGATTTGTAACCGG
>JAZRGK010000081.1:0-23500 GCA_045644145.1 Candidatus Flemingiibacterium sp. | reverse complement strand
GCTATGGGTGCTGACTACAACCAGCTCCTCAAGGCTCTCACCGAGGCTGAAGCATACAACGGTCCTTCCATCATCATCGGTTATGCACCTTGCGAAATGCACGGCATTAAGGGTACTATGCAGAACTGCCAGCTCGAAATGAAGAAGGCAGTAGACGCTGGTTACTGGCAGATGTTCAGATTCAACCCTGCGCTTAAGGCAGAGGGCAAGAATCCCTTCTCGCTGGATTCCAAGGAACCCACCGCAAGCTACATCGACTTCATCAAGTCCGAAAACCGTTACAACCGTCTTGCAAATCAGTTCCCCGAGCGCGCAGAGGCTCTGTTCGCACAGGCTGAGGTTAACGCAAAGGCTAAGTACGAAAGACTTGTAAGATTTGCAGATCTTTACGCACCTAACAACGACTAATAAGCGATTTTAATGTAAAACCGCAACTCTCAGGTGAGAGTGGCGGTTTTTTCATGTCTAAATCAGTACATAGACACCTGAAAAAGCACAAATAATACTCACAAAGCACTTTGCGAGGTGAATTATTATGCTTGAAGAAATTGCCCTTTCTATATCTACTGCTCTGTTTTTCCTCTGTACAGCAGTAGTGGGAAGCGTTCTGCCGGAAGATACCGCCTGCATGAGCGTCCCCGTATCCGTATCGGCTTCGGTGGATTCTGAAACCGCAGATACAACTGCTGTTACGCCCCAGAAATTTGATATTGTGGGAACATGGAAAAGCGGCGGTCACACGTTGGAATTTAAGCCCTCGGGCAGACTTATTTTTGACGGTCGCAGTATGTCCTATTCCATTGACGGCAGTGTTATTACCGTCACAACTGAAATCGGCGGTATCGTGCGCACAAGGGAGCTTGCTTTTGTGCCGCTTTCAGAGAATCTTATGAAAATAAACGGAATTGCCGCATATAAAATAGGCTGACATCTGCAAAATCAGCTATACTTGACAGCGAGCTGTATTTTTGGTATAATATAGGCGTAAAATAACCCCTATGTTAAGGAGAAGTACCATGAATTTCAACGACGACGCAATGTATCATATAGGACTTCGCCCCTCAGATTCCGCCAAAGCGGCAATTATATGCGGTGATCCGGGACGTGTGGAAAAGATCGCGCGGCTCATGGATAACCCCAAATTTGTTGCATCAAATCGCGAATACACCACATGGTCAGCGGAAATTGACGGTCAACGTGTACTTGTAACCTCACACGGAATCGGCGGTCCGTCTACAGCTATATGTATAGAGGAGCTTGCCATGATCGGCGTTGACACGCTCATACGAGTCGGCACCTGCGGCGGTATGGCATCTGACGTAAAGACCGGCGATCTGGTTATTGCCCAAGCCGCAATACGGGCAGAGGGCACGTCGCGTGAATATCTTCCTATAGAATTCCCTGCTGTTGCAAATTTTGAGGTGGTAACAGCGCTCGGCGAATCGGCGCAAGACTCCGGACACCCTTATCATATAGGAGTTGTTCACTGCAAGGATTCATTCTACGGTCAACATTCCCCCGAAAAAATGCCCGTATACGGAGAGCTTGCCGCCAAGTGGCAGGCATGGCTCAAGGGCGGATGCCTTGCCTCGGAAATGGAAACAGCGGCACTGTTTACGGTATCCGCCGCCAGAGGGCTTAAGGCAGGATGCGTACTGCGCACAGTGTGGAATCAGGAAAGAGTCAACGCCGGTATTACCGATCCCGAGGACGCAGATGAGCTTTCAGCGGCAAGATGCGCCATTGAGGCTGTGAAAAAGTTTTTGTAACAAAAGAGTTTCTTTATGCGATAAAGGAATAAGAAACATCATATAAAATGCGACCGGAAAGGAGATTCTTTCCGGTCGCATTTTGATGGGGCTGTTGTTTTTTGTTAAACTATTGCTATTTTAATATACTTTTTTTATTACATCTTTATAGCCGGTTGTCTTGATTCTGAAAGTGTGTGTACCTGTTTTCAACGGATCTATCTTGACTCTTTTCGTGAGATTATTTTTATTCGCTTTATAAATCCATACGGTAAGTTCGGAGTTTTTCTTGTTTAATACGCCTTGATATACACCACCCACATGCACTTCTAAAGGAATATTACAGGTGTTTACCACTGTTATTGCTTCCCAGCCTTTATCTTTTAATGTAACATTATAATGATAAACAGCTGTACTATATTGATATCCACGATTATAGCCAGTATTTGTCGCAAATGCGGGCACACTAAGCGTAAATATCATAATCAATGTCAAAAAAACAATAAATACTTTTTTTATATGTAATTTCATAATTTATTCCTTTCCGCCCCTCACAATAATTATACACCTAATTAGATGTAAAGTCAATATGTTTCTACATATTTGTGATAATATTTCTTTGAGGTGTTAGTTTTGAAAACATACGTTGAAAGAATAAGAGAACTTAGAGAAGATAGAGATTTGAAGCAAAAAGACATAGCAAACTTTTTGCAGACTACACAGCAAGTATATTCAAGATACGAAATGGGAATAACTGAAATTCCAGTCAGGCATATTATAAGCTTATCTAAATTTTATAAGGTTAGCACAGATTATATTTTGGGGCTCACAGATAAAATATAAATTAGTTTATCTTTTTATAGTGAAAACTTGCCCTTATCTCATTTATACTTATATTAATATAAAAATATGCTAAGTTTGGCATTTTACCATTTCGCAATAACCTATACAAAAATCACCCGCCGTCTTACAGATAGCAGGTGATTTTCTCTTACTTATTAGGATCAAGCAGTGGCCAATATGCTTTCATGTAATCAATGCCCGACCAAAGCGTCATAACCGTCATTGCGGCGATGGTTACATAGGAAAGAATGTTGTAATCCCCGAAGAAATTGCCCTTCGGAATGATAATCGGCTCAATAAGTACGGTAACGATGCAGATGATCTGGGTTACGGTCTTGACCTTGCCAAGCCATGCCGCCGCGACTACCGTTCCGGACTTGTTTACAACGATCAGTCGCATCGAGGTAATTGCAAGCTCGCGGAATATTACGATAAGCGCCGCCCATACGAACAGAGGACGGATGTAATCGAAACGGTAAAGGATTGCAAGCATGGCGCCGAACACCATAAATTTATCCGCCAGCGGATCGATGAATTTTCCAAAATCCGTTATAAGATTGTATTTTCTCGCAATATGTCCGTCAAGCATGTCGGTAAATGCAGTAAGGGCGAACAGTACAGCAGCAATTATGCGGAAAAGCATTTCATTTGCCGCAAAAACCTCAGCCGACGGAATACACATTACCGCCACAAACAGCGGCACAAGGATAACTCTGAGAAGCGAAAGCTTATTTGGTAAATTCATATCTTTTCCCCCTTATTTTACACGCTCGCCCACAAGGTCGTAGTCGATAGTCTCGGTGATCTTAACGTTTACGAACTCGCCCTCGCCGATACTTCCCTTGGGTGCACGGAAATATACCTTGCCGTCGATCTCCGGCGCATCAGCATAGGTTCTGCCGAAATAGGTTTCCGACACGGGATCGTATTCCTCGCACATAACGGTGACGGTCTTACCGATCATCCCTTCGTTCTGCGCTTCGGTGATATCGCCCTGGGTGCGCATTACGATATCGTATCTGTCCTGCTTCACCTGCTCGTCTATCTGATCTTCAAAGCTGTATGCAGGCGTGTCTTCCTCGCGGGAGTAGGTGAATGCGCCAAGTCTGTCAAACTTCGCTTCCTTTACAAATTCGCAAAGCTCGGTGAAATCTTCCTCGGTTTCACCGGGGAAGCCTACGATAACCGTGGTGCGGATGATCATTCCGGGCACGTTATCACGAAGCTTCTTCACCACCGAGCGGATCATATCACCGTCACCGTGACGGTTCATTGCACGGAGCACATTACCGGAGATATGCTGTATGGGAAGGTCAATGTATTTGAGCACTCTGGGATTATTTTTGAATACATCCACAAGCTCATCGGTGATCTTGTCGGGATAGCAGTAAAGCACTCTTATCCACGGAATATTGGTTTCAGCCGTGATTTTTTCAAGAAGCTCCGCAAGCTTGTACTCACCGTAAAGGTCAAGACCGTATCTTGTGGTATCCTGCGCCACTACTACAAGCTCCTTAACTCCAAGCTCCTCGAGAGTCTTAGCTTCGGCAACAAGGTCTTCCATGGGACGGCTTCTGAATTTTCCTCTGATTGACGGAATCGCACAGTAGGTGCAGTGGTTGTCGCATCCCTCTGCCACCTTGAGATAAGCGTAATATTCTGGAGTTGTAACGATGCGCTCGCCGCCGAGCTTCACGGTATTTTTGTCCTCGTAGGAAGAATATTTTTTACCGTTTGCCGCGGACTCAACTGCCTTTACTATGTTATGGATGCTTCCAACTCCGAGAATGGCGTCAACCTCGGGAAGCTCATCGAAAATGGCGTCGCGGTACCTCTCGGCAAGGCATCCCGTAACCACGATTCCCCGAAGTGTGCGGTTCTTTTTCAGCCAACCGATATCTATAATGTTGTCGATAGCTTCCTTTTTTGCAGATTCAATGAATCCGCAGGTGTTTATAACCACAACATCCGCATCTATATCCTCGGAAACTATTTCATACCCCTCGTCATAAAGCTCACGGAGCATTACCTCGGTATCAAGCTGATTTTTGGGGCACCCGAGAGATACAAAGCCTACTTTTATGTTTTTCTTACTCATTTGCGTTTTTCCTTTTGTTTTATCCGTAATTTATTGCTCCTCAAGAACAGCTTTTACCGCCGCTCTCGTTTCGGATGGGGAATAACCGTATCGGTACATGGAAGCATAAAGGGATTCACGGTATTTACAGTCGTAAAGCATATCGAAATCGCACCGTTTTTTCACAAGCGCGCAGAGATTTGCTTCGAAATCCACTTCTTCTAAAAGTTCGGCTAAATATTCGTCCATAACCTCACGGGATATGCCTTTTTTGTAAAGCTCACTCTTTATTCGGCTCTTTCCGTAAAGCTTAACATCGGCAAGCTGATGCACGGCTCTTTCCAGCATCCGCCTTTCGTCGATATATCCCATCTCTGCAAGATAATCCGCCGCATCCTCGGAAATATCCCTGTCAAATCCGCGTCCCCTAAGTTTCAAGATAAGCTTCGACTTGGTGTTATCCCCATAGGATATGATGTCTATCCCCTTTTTCACCGCTTCCCACAGCTTGGCGCTGTATTCAAGAGAATCAAACTGCGCCTCGGTAAGCTTGTAGGGAATACTTCCCATGCCTATGTTTCCTATATCAAAAAGCATCTTTGAGGATACCGTAAAATTTACGGTATCCTCATGCTTTTCCGATTTTATATTTACAAACAGCCTGACTTCCTCGCCTGACATGCGAGGTTCAAGCTTCGTCACGGCTATATTTATTCCCATGCCACGAAATTATTCGTCGTCATCCGTTGCAAGGATCTTTATATCGAGAGCCTCGTCATCGGGATCAACCTCGTCGCCATCATCGTTTCCGAAGTCCTGATCCATAAGCGCCGCAACCTCGTCCCTCTTTCCGATTATCTTCTCGGCAAGCTCTTCCATAAGCTCGGCGTTGCCCTCAATATACTTTCTTGCGTTTTCCTTACCCTGAGCGATGCGCTGACCGTTATAGGAGAACCAAGAACCGCTCTTATGCACAAGATCAAGCTCGATTGCAAGATCAACGATCTCACCGGACTTGGATATACCCTGACCGTATAGGATATTGAACTCCGCTACCTTGAAAGGCGGAGCTACCTTGTTCTTCACTATCTTGCACTTTACATGGTTTCCGTAGATATCCGAGCCGTCCTTAAGCTGTTCCGCACGTCTTATCTCGATACGCACAGACGAATAGAACTTAAGCGCACGTCCGCCTGAGGTAACCTCGGGATTACCGTAGGATATACCAATCTTTTCGCGAAGCTGATTTATGAATATGAGTACGGTGTTAGACTTTGCTACAGCGCCGGAAAGCTTCTTAAGCGCCTGTGACATAAGTCTTGCCTGCAGACCAACGTGAGATGCAGCCATATCACCGTCTATTTCCTGCTGTGTAACAAGCGCCGCTACGGAGTCAACGATAACCACATCAATAGCACCCGAACGGATAAGCGCCTCGGCAATATCAAGAGCCTGCTCACCGCTTGAAGGCTGTGATACAAGCAAATTGTCAATATCAACACCGAGAGCCTTTGCGTAAACGGGATCAAGAGCGTTTTCCACGTCTATGTATGCCGCCTCACCGCCAAGCTTCTGGGTTTCCGCAACTACATGAAGTGCAACAGTGGTCTTACCTGAGGATTCCGGACCGTATATTTCAACGATTCTTCCTCTCGGCACACCGCCGATTCCAAGAGCCATATCAAGAGTAAGCGAACCGGTGGAAATAGCGCTTACTTCCATTTCCGGAGCTTCGCCCATACGCATAATAGTACCCTTACCGTAGCTTTTCTCTATCTGTCCGATTGCGCCCTCTATTGCTTTCTTCTTTTCGTCCTTATCGGTGATCTTCACCGGCACGGGCTTGCTTTTGGTTTTTGCTTTCATTGGTACTGTTTCCTTTCACATAGCAAATTTACGTTCGATTTGAAAATCCTGTAACACCGAACAAACATTCTGTATGTTACTATTATACACCATACTTATCTGTTTTGCAATAGGTTTTAAAAATTTTTTTAGTAAAGCGGACTGTTTATTTTCCAACCGTTCTCTGTATTCTGGAGAGATACCTCAAGATCCCCGTCCGGATGGGGAACTAGCACCGTTGCCATGTACCTATTCTTTTTTACAACCTCGGCTTCTGAGATATCAAAATCGCGTGGTTCACCGAAATGCTCGGTAACAGAAGGCGCAACATAAAGGACACCGTCACGTTCTATAAATTTTGCCTTTATTTCACCCTCTGCGGTGTACACACCTAAAAATGCGGTATTTTCAAGTATTTTGCAGTAATCGCTGTAAAATACCTCTGCCAAAGCTTCCTCAATCTCCTCAATTGATGAAAACTCCGCGCCCTCGCTTACCGCAGCATATCCGTCCTCACCTGTTTCCCCATGGGGAAGCCCGTCGGTATAGATAATACGGTAAAGGTTTGTGGCTCTCGGGGCTATAGCGGCGAAATCTCCGAGGACTTCTTCGCTGTTTTCCCCACCGCAGGAGAAAAGGCAAAGTGACATTATAAATGCAAGAATAATCGAAAGTTTTTTCATTCTTTACTTTTTCCTTTTATTAACCTTTATTCGTATCTTCCGATTCAGTCACTACCGGTACTTCTTCAGTGTTGTCTGTTGCTTTGACTGCTTCATCGTCTGCTTCGGAAAGCTCCTCTTTATCAACGGAAACCTTGGCAAAGTTTACGATAGATGCGCCCTCGGAAAGTCGCATCACAATAACTCCGCCGGCACCGCGTCTATAGAACGGGATTCCCGATACGGGCGTTCTTATGATAGTACCCTCGTTGGTTATAAGCATGATGTCATCATCCTCTGCAACTGCGGCAATACCTGCGAGAGCACCGGTCTTTTCGGATATACCGTGACATGTAACACCCTTGACACCGCGGTTATGGGCGGTAAATTCGGAGAATTCACAGCGCTTACCGAAGCCGTTTTCGGTGATGGTGATGAGCGCCTTTTCATCGTCAACTACAGCCGCGCCCACAACATAGTCGCCCTCGGAAAGTCTTATTCCGCGAACACCGCGGGCAGTACGTCCCATGGAGCGTACGTCTTCTTCGTCGAAGCGTGCTGACATGCCGTTATGAGTTGCGATAATGATTCCGTCAGTACCAACAGTATGCTTTACAAAGGAAAGCTCGTCGCCGTCGTCCAGAGAAATAGCGATCTTACCACCCTTTCTCTGATACTCGAAATCGGAAAGAAGCGTTTTCTTAACAACGCCCTTGCGCGTTATCATGAACAGATACTCACTTGCGGCAAATGCGGGAACGGATATAATAGCCGTTACCTTTTCGCCCTCGGCAAGCTCCAGCACGTTTACGATATTGGAGCCCTTTGCAGTACGTCCGGCTTCCGGTATCTGATATGTCTTTCTTGTGTGAACCTTACCGGTATTGGTAAACATCATTATGAAGGAGTGGCTGTGTGCTACCACAACGTCCGCAATAGCGTCGTCTTCCTTGGTGGTCATACCGATAATACCCTTACCGCCACGGCGCTGTGCCGTATAGGTGTCGGCAGGCTGACGCTTGATGTAGCCGTCGCCGGTCAGCGTGATAACGCAGTCGTGACGCTCGATGAGGTCCTCGTAGATTATATCGTCCTCCGCCTCAACAAGCTCAGTCTTGCGCTCGTCAGCGAATTTCTCCTTGATTTCAAGCATTTCATCACGGATGATGCCCTTTATCTTATTTTCGTCGGCTAAAATTCCGCGAAGCTCTGCTATGGTTTCGTAGAGCTTTGCAAGGCGCTCCTCTATCTTCTGACGCTCCATGCCGGAAAGACGGCCGAGAGTCATTTCCACTATAGCCTGCGCCTGAACATCCGTAAGACCGAAGCGCTCCATAAGCTGAGCCTTTGCGTCCGATATGGATGCGGATCCGCGGATAACCTTTATTACTTCCTCAATATTGTCGATAGCTATCTTGTAACCCTCATAAATGTGTGCCTCACGCTCTGCCTTGTCAAGATCAAACTTAACGCGGCGTGTGATTACTTCTTCCTGATGGGCAAGATAATGCTTAAGTATCTGCTTAAGATTCAGTATCTTCGGAACATTGTTTACAAGTGCCAGCATATTGAACGCGCAGGTATCCTGAAGCTGGCTGTATTTGTAAAGCTGATTGAGAATTACCTGACCGTTTGCATCTCGGCGATAGGTTATCTCAATGTGAACCTCTTTTGAGCGGTCGGAAAGGTCAACGATTTCGGTAATTCCCTCAATGCGCTTATCCTTTACAAGATCGGCGATTGCTTCAACAAGCATACGCTTGTTTACCTGATAGGGAAGCTCGGTGACGATTATCTTATGATTTTCCTCGTCGATCTCGCACTTTGCACGAACCATAACATGACCCTTACCGGTAGTATAAGCCTCATAAATTCCGTTTGAGCCGTAAACCGTTGCGGCAGTAGGGAAATCGGGGCCCTTTATATACTGAATTAAATCCTTTATCTCGCAGTCCGGGTTATCCATAAGATAAAGAGTACCGTCAATAACCTCACCCAAATTGTGAGGGGGAATATAGGTTGCCATACCTACGGCGATACCGATAGAACCGTTTACAAGAAGGTTCGGGAATCTTGCCGGAAGAACGCTGGGTTCTTCATGAGTATTATCGAAGTTTGGAACGAAATCAACTACGTTCTTTTCGATATCACTCATCATTTCGTTGGAGAGCTTCGCAAGTCTTGCTTCAGTATAACGGTAAGCCGCCGCCTTATCTCCGTCGATTGAACCAAAGTTACCCTGACCCTGCACCAAAGGATAGCGCAGAGAGAAGGGCTGTGCAAGGCGCACCATTGTATCGTATACCGCAGAGTCACCGTGAGGATGATAACGTCCAAGCACGTTACCGACGGTTGTCGCTGACTTGCGGAAATCCTTATCGTAGGTAAGCTTGTCCTCGTACATAGCGTAAAGTATACGTCTGTGAACGGGCTTAAGACCGTCACGCACATCCGGAAGTGCACGTGACATGATAACGCTCATGGAGTATGCAATAAAGGAGCTTTTTACTTCTTCCTCCATTTCTATACCCACTATTTTTTGATTTGGGAACTCTATATTTTCCATTTGATCGTTTTTCTTCATTATTACGACCGTTCCTTTCTGCTTGATCCTCTTTTTTCAGATGGAATACAGCTTTTAACACCTATTAAGAGTAAAAAAAGCTGACTTTTCCACAGTTTTTTCCACATTTACTCTGTATTCTGTGGAAAACCTCATCATATTTTGCAGATTTTCTTATTTTATGTTATATCAGATATCGAGATTTGTGGCATAAACCGCATTTTCCTCGATAAACTCACGGCGAGGTTCTACCTGATCGCCCATGAGAACCGTGAACATTTCATCGCAGGCTATGGCATCCTCAACAGTCACCTTAAGAAGTGTACGCTGTTCGGGATCCATGGTTGTTTCCCAAAGCTGCTCGGGATTCATCTCACCAAGACCTTTATATCGGCTTGTCTTAGTACCCACTTCACCGATTTCTGCGATGATCGCATCACGCTCTGCATCACTGTAGGCGTAATGATTCTTTTTGCCTTTGGTTATCTTGTAAAGCGGCGGCTGAGCTAAGAATATATGTCCGTCCTCAATAAGTTTTTTCATATGACGGAAGAAGAAAGTAAGAAGCAGTATTCTTATGTGTGAACCGTCAACGTCCGCATCGGCCATTATTATGATCTTTCCGTAGCGGAGCTTTGAAGCATCAAATTCGTCACCGATACCGCATCCGAGAGCC
Organism: Candidatus Flemingiibacterium sp.; assembly: GCA_045644145.1. Taxonomy (GTDB): domain Bacteria; phylum Bacillota; class Clostridia; order Oscillospirales; family CAG-272; genus Flemingiibacterium. Next base: position 13,086 of record JAZRGK010000081.1, on the reverse strand, counting down.
TGAATGATCGGAATAAGAGAGGTATTTGAATAAGCCTTGTCAAGGCGGCTCTTTTCTACGTTCAGAACCTTACCGCGCAGGGGAAGTATAGCCTGGAAACGGCTGTTTCGTCCGTTCTTTGCGGAACCTCCTGCGGAGTCACCCTCTACGAGATAAAGCTCTGTAAGTTCGGAGCGCTTTTCTTGGCAGTCGGAAAGCTTTCCGGGAAGACCTGATCCTTCAAGCACGCTCTTGCGGCGTGTAAGTTCTCTTGCCTTTTTAGCGGCTTCTCTTGCACTGGATGCCGCAAGTGCCTTTTCAAGTATTATCTTAGCTGTGTTGGGATGCTCTTCCAAGTATTCGGAGAGCTTCTCCTTCATAAGTCCGGCAACGAGAGTGCGCATTTCAGAGTTTCCGAGCTTAGCCTTTGTCTGGCTTTCAAACTGAGCATCGGTCAGCTTTACGCTGATAATAGCGCAAAGTCCCTCACGGGTATCCTCGCCCGTAAGCTTTTCATCGGATTTTATTATGCCATGTGAATGTGCATAATCGTTCAGTACACCGGTAAGAGCCGTGGTAAATCCGGTTTCGTGTGTACCGCCCTCTATAGTGTGCATATTATTTGCAAAGGACATTATAACTTCGTTATAGCTGTCGTTATACTGAAGCGCAATTTCCGCAACAGAATCGTCCTTTTCGGCTTTCATGTAGATAACATCAGAATGAATCATAGCCACACGGCGCTTATTTTGGAGATGCTCAACGAAGCTCTTTATACCGCCCTCGTAACAAAGCTCAACTCTTTCAGGACCTACACGCTTGCGAATCTCAAGTTCTTCTTCGGAAAGATCAGCATCATCCGCTATTTCCTCATATCTTTCGTCACAAAGTATTATCTTAACACCTGCATTGAGGAAGGACTGCTCACGGAGTCGGTTCTCTATAACCTTATAATCAAGCACTACTTCTTCAAAAATAGTAGGGTCCGGCTGGAAGCGCACATAAAGACCGTGCTCACCGTTCGAGCTTCCCTCATGCTTGAAGGGTCTTGCGACCTTACCGCGTTCAAAACGCTCTGTGTAGCGTTCACCACCATGGCAGTTGTCAACCTCCATCCATTCGGAGAGAGCATTTACAACAGATGCACCAACACCATGCAGACCTCCGGCTATTTTATATCCCTCGCCGCCGAATTTACCGCCTGCATGAAGCACTGTAAATACAACCTCAAGGGTAGGTATTTTCTTTTTAGCATGCATACCGCTGGGAACACCGCGTCCGTTATCTCTTACGGATACGCTGTTATCCTTATGGAGAGTTACGGTAATGCTCTCACAGTATCCAGCAAGCGCCTCGTCGATAGAGTTGTCCACGATTTCGTATACAAGGTGATGTAAGCCTCTTATAGAGGTTGAACCTATATACATACCCGGACGCTTACGGACTGCTTCAAGTCCTTCAAGTACCTGTATTTGGCTTTCGTTGTAGTTACTCACATTTTGTTCTGCCATTTTTTACCTCATTATTTTCAAGACTCAAAAGAGCCATGTTTTTTAAGATTCTGCGCCGTTAATTCCGGATTTTACACGTCCGACAAGAGCAGACGTGGATATCTGGGATACATACACCGTTTCTTTACCGCTTTTCTCTACGGTAACAATAAAGGATTTCGGTATTTCCTCTTTTATATTGACCATGCATCCCTTTTTCTCCTCGGTACGGAGATAATCTCGGGTAGGAATTGCCATAGTCGCCGTGTCCATATCGAAAATACCTATTATATCACGGGTCCTTATTATTCGGTTGTTTCCTGCATGTGTGTACATATAAAACCTGCTTTTCTAATTTCTGTCCCAATAAAGTCCGCTCTCAACATCAATGAATTTTGCATCTGAATCCACCGGTGGGGTGGTACAAGTAGTCATTATTACCTGCCTTGAACCAAGCTTTGAGAGTAAAAACTTCTGCCTTCTCGGATCAAGCTCAGAAAGTACGTCATCAAAAAGGAACACCGGATATTCGCCGGAATATTCCATTGATATTTCACCCTCACCAAGCTTCATTGCAAGAGCAAGCGAGCGCTGTTGACCTTGAGAGGCAAACTGTCTTGCTTCCCTTCCGTCAAGGAATATTTCTATATCATCCTTATGAGAACCGTATAGAGTCATTCCTGCGCCTATTTCACGGGATGTATTCTCAGTAAGAAGCTTTAAATAATTTTCATAAGCTTCCATTTCGCTTAACTGACCGTTTATTTTAAGGCTATTTTTATACCTTAACTCAGGCACTTCGTTAGGATTATCCTCTGAACACTCCGAAAGCTCCATAAAAAACTTTTTTACGCATCCGTCAAGCCTTTTTACATATTCATTTCTTGTCTTATAAATAAGAGCCGATTCTCTTGCAAGCTGTTCGGAATAAACCTCAAGAAGCGACGGATCTGAAAGTCCCTCGGAAAGCTGTTTTAAAAGAGCATTGCGTTCTGTCAGTATATGATTGAATTTTTGCAAAGATTTTAAATAAACAGGTCTTAGTTGACATATTGCTATATCCATAAAGGAACGTCTTTCTGCCGGCCCATCTTTTACTATTGAAAGCTGCTCTGGACAAAACAGTACAGCACGGAATATTCCTATAAGCTCAGATATTTTAGGTATCAAGACACCGTTTTTTCTGCATTCACGGCGTTTGGCACATTCCTTGCTGTAAGCTTTAAAATAAAGCTCATTTGTCCTTTTATTATCCGTCATGGTAAGTGATGCTTCAAAATAATCCTCACCGAATCTTACCATATCACGTTCCTTTGGAGTACGGAAGCTTTTTCCGGCGGCTAAAAGATATATTCCCTCAAGCGTATTTGTCTTACCCTGAGCATTGTTTCCTATAAGAACATTTACTCCGGGGCAAAACTCTATATCTGCGCTCTCTATATTTCTGAAATTGCGAAAAGTTATTTTTTCGGCAATCATTTCATTTTGCAGGGAAGAACGAGGAATGTAAACTTGTCGTTTTCGTCAGATTCGAGCGGCTCTATTACCATACTAATAAGAGGTGAAGAAAGAGAAAGTCTTAACTTATCACATTGTGAAGCCTTGAGAGATTCTGTAAGATATCGGCAATTGAAGCCTATTTCAATATTCTCACCGTTCTGGGAAGTTGGAATTTCATCTCTTACCTTTCCATTTACGGAAACAGATGTAATTTCAAGCTTGTTATCATGGAAATTGCAGCGGGCAAGCGATTTATTCTTTCCCGCGGAATCATCGGTTACAATAGAAGCACGGTTAAGCGCACTCTCAAATATTTCTCTGTCTATGTCTATAAAAATTGAGCTGTTCTGAGGAATTATACGCTTATAATCAATATATTCACCCTCAATAAGACGGGAGAAGAATACAATATCGCGTTTATCAAAGCGGAAAATAACCTGCTTTCTGTTTATGCTGATATTTACAAACTCATCATTGTCAGAGAGAAGCTTTACAATTTCGCTGAGCGTTCTTCCCGGAATGATAAAGGAAAGGGAAAGATCATTCTCGCTGTCATTTTCAAGCTCGCACAACTTTTCTCTCAAAGCAAGTCTGAACCCATCGCATCCAACTGCGGTTATGTGATTACCGTTAATAGAGAAATAAGCACCGTTGAAAGTAGCTCTTGCATCATTTTGCGCAACTGCAAACAGGGTCTGATTTATTATACTCTTAAGATCGCTTTGCTTTATATTGAATCCACCGTCATTTTCAATATCAGGTAAGGTAGGAAATTCTTTTTCGTCCATACCGTTAAGCTCGAACTCGGTATTTCCGCAAGAAAGCTTGGCTCTGTAATATTCATTTACCTCAAGTTCAACCATTCCGGCAGGCATAAGCTTTATTATTGAGTTAAGGCTCTGTGCATTTATAATGCATGATCCGGGTTCTATTATTTCCGCGTCTATTTTTACTGTCATACCTTTTTCAAGGTCGTAAGAAGTAAGTACAACCTTATCACCATCGCATGAGATGAGAATACCTTCAACTGCTGCGATAGTATTTTTATTTGATACGCTGTACATTGCACTGCTGACAGCGTCCTGAAGTATAGGTCTTGAAAAACGTATTTTCATAACATTTAACCTCGTTATTTAAAAATTCAAAATATAAAATAAATAAAATAATATAGATAATTAATTAGTAGACGTAGTAGTAGGCGATGTTGTTAATGTGGAAAGACTCAATATTGGCTTATTTACTTACTTTTTCCTTGATTTCTCATTATTTTTTGCTGTTGAAAAAAAGTTTGCTTGTGTTGACAAAAAAGTGAATTATAATTTCTTGAGTTTTCCATGTTTACAAATGTGGATAAAAACATGTTTATATGTTAATAAAGTTGTGGATAATATAAAGATTCATAAAAAACTTTTATAATCTGTTCAAAAACGGTATGTTGAAAATTATGAATAACTCTTATAATATTCCTTTTTCAACAAACATAACAAACAGAGTTAAAAATAAATAAAATAAGGTTATTAGAGAAAATTAAATATTTTATCAACACACTTTTCAACAGCCTGTTCAAAAGTAAAAAGAATGTTGATAAGTTGTTTAAATAAAGTAGTAATAGATCTGTTATTCTTTTATTTCTCTTATAAGTTCATTTACATCGGCATCTGTTTGAGTATTTGAACCAATCTCCTTTTCCACCGTTTTAAGAGAGGAAATAATAGTGGAATGATCACGCTTCATATTTTTGCCTATCTGAGGAAGTGAAAGGTCTGTAAGCTTTCTTATAAGGTATATTGAAATATGACGTGCGTATGCTATTTCTTTGGTTCTCTTAATTCCCTTTATATCTTCTGTAGTAATTCCGTATTTTTTTGCAACCTTAGTAAGAATACGGTCAATCGTTACTTCCGATGAGTTACCGTCGGTAATAAGATCAGAAAGAGTATTTCTTGCAAGATCTATGGTTATTGAAGCTCCTGTAAGCATAGAAAGAGCACCAAGCTTTTTTATAGCTCCTTCAACCTGACGGATATTAGATTTTAAATTCTCAGCAAGGAAGTTTATAACGTCATTATCAAGAGTTATATTTATGGCAGCCGCTTTCTTTTTTATGATAGCCGCACGGAGATCAGCATCAGGAGGCTGAATATCTGCAGGTATGCCCCATTCAAATCTCGTTTTAAGACGATCTTCTAAGGTTTTTATGTCCTTTGCGGGACGGTCAGAGGTAAGAATTATTTGCTTATGATCCTCGTAAAGAGCATTGAATGTGTGGAAGAATTCCTCTTGTGTCGAATCTCTTCCGGCTATAAACTGAATATCATCTATAAGAAGAACATCTGCAGTACGGTATTTTTCTCTGAACTGCTCAGTTTTTTTCTTTGAGATACTGTCGATAAGCTGATTTGTAAATTCTTCGCCTTTTACATATACAATCTTAAGGTCAGGTCTTGTAGATTTTATGTGGTTTACAATAGCATAAAGAAGATGCGTCTTTCCAAGACCGCTTGGCCCGTATATAAAAAGTGGATTATAAGTGAATGATTCGGGATTTAAGCAGGATGGATCGTTAGCTACCGCAACGCATGCAGCGTGTGCAAATTTATTCGACTGTCCGACAATGAAATTATCAAATGTATATTCATTGTATCCGCCTATCCAGTTTGCCATCTTCTGACGTATGAGCTTTTCCCTCGTTTCGTAAGGGATATCATCCGGGATATCTCTGTCAAATTCTTCGCCCATAGCTGCCGCCTGAATTCTTACCGGCGGAACAACTCTGTCAGCTAAGTTAGTAGGCTCAGGAATATCATCATCGGAATCGGTAACATAAAGATTATATTCTTCCGGAGTATTTTTCTTATCAATAAGAATTACATTAACACAGAATCCGAGAACCTTCTCAAGTGCCTCGGAAATAGAATCTATGTATTTATTTTTTATTATAATATACTTAAACGGCATATCGCAGATTATAACGGCTTTTGAATCGTCTACCGAATATAAGGATAAGCAGGTAAACCACAGGTCCGTCACAGTTTGACCGTATTTTTTTACAAGTTCATCAAGTGTGAGATTCCAAATATCGCTAAATGGCTGCATACGATGCTTCCTTTCTATGAATATTTATAAAAAGTAATAAGTCTTAAGAAAGACGGTAAATAAGACAGATTATAATATAAAATTACAATATATAATATACCATTAAATATTATATCACAAAATCATTAAAATTGCAAGGGTTTAACACAACTTTATTGAGTATATTCCGTTATTTTTTTAAATAAAAACAACTTTTTTTAAAAAAGCTCTTGACAAACACCTACGTTATTGTGTATAATATTAGGTGCTATTGTGCGAATTTGTGTCAAGTCACAAAAATGAAGCATATATTCACCAAAAGGTGATAGTTCCCTAAGGTTAAGGAGGTGCAACGGATGCTTAGAACTTACCAGCCTAAAAAGCGTCAGAGAAAGGTTGAGCACGGTTTCAGAAAGAGAATGAAGACCGCTGACGGAAGAAAGGTACTCAAGAGAAGACGTGCAAAGGGCAGAAAGAAACTCACTTACTAATATTGAGTTTTGCCGATGTATGTGATGCAAACAGAAATACAACCCGGCGATTACCGGGTTGTATTGAAGTATGCCTCATTGAGATTTACTAACAGTAAACCGCCGAAGATGTGGGGAAATACCCGTATTTCGGGGGTTTTTATTGTATCATGATCAAATTATACGGCTTTTTGCCGATTCAGTAAAGGTATTTTGATAATGAAGCTGCGTGCAATAAGAGAAAATCATCTCTACTCAAAAGCATATGCTAAGGGCAAAAAGTATGTGGGGCGCAGTATTGTCGTATATGTGCTTCCCGATTACGCGGCAAAAAAGCTTGCAAAAGCTAATCCCACAAAAGAAAAAATAAACCGAGTTGGTATAACTGTTACTAAGAAATTGGGCGGTGCTGTGGTAAGAAACCGCGCCAAGCGTATAATCCGCGAGGGTTACAGACTTGCCGACAAGAAAAATCCAATAAAACGAGGGTTTCTTATTGTAATTGTGGCAAGAGGCGGTATTTTTAAATCCCGTTCCACCGATATTGAGAACGAACTTACTGCAGCTTTCAGTAAGCTTTCAATGAACGTACAATGAAGTATATAGCTATACTACTTGTAAAATTATACCGCAAATTCATATCCCCTCTTAAGGCTCCGTGCTGCAGATTTGTTCCTACATGCTCACAGTATGCAATTGAGGCGTTTCAGAAGAGAGGATTTTTTGTAGGACTTGCACTCACTGTATGGCGTGTACTGAGATGCAACCCTTTTTCAAAGGGAGGATATGATCCTGTGCCTGAAAAAAAGAAAAAATAAGATAAAGGTGCAATCATATAGGAAAGGAATAGTAATAAAATGTTTGATTTTATAAACGTAGGTCTTGGCTGGATAATAAAGATATGCTATAATATTACAAATAACTATGCCATGGCACTGCTTCTTTTTGCTCTTGTTCTTCAGATAGTGCTTTCGCCCTTTGGTATAAAGCAACAGAAAAACTCTGTAAAGCAAGCTCGCCTCAGACCTAAAGAGCAGGCTATCAGAAACAAATATAAGGGCCGCAACGATAAAGCTACTCAGCAGAAGATGCAGAGCGAGATCATGGAGCTTTATCAGAGAGAAAACTACAATCCCATGGGCGGATGTCTGCCGCTCCTTATTCAGATGCCTATACTTTTCGCGCTCTATAACGTAGTTGTGAGCCCTCTTAAGTACATCTGCGGATTCAGTGCAGATGTTATAAGCGGAATTCAGGCAAAAGTTTATGAAATTATGTCTTCTGCATCCGCTGAAGGTGCGGCTATGTTTGAGGCAGGCAAAAAGGTTCGCGAGATTGACCTTGTTACAAAAATGCGTGAGCTGATGCAGACCGGAGCTGAGTTTATAGGCGAAAACGGCGAGATTATAACCGAAGAAGTTCTTCCTAACTTCAACTTCTGGGGTAACTTTATGGATCTTTCTCAGATCCCCTCGTTCAAATCTATCGGAACAGAAGCAGGTTGGCTGCTCCTTATTCCGCTGTTTACACTTATTGTAACCCTTGCAAGTACGGTTATTACTCGCAAATTCACCTATCAGCCCAATCCCGAACAGCAGAATGATCCCTCAATGAAGATAATGCTTTATTCTATGCCCGCGCTTTCTGTTTATATTACCTTTACCATTTCCGCGGCTGTAGGACTTTACTGGATATTCAGAAATATCCTCACCACTATTCAGCAGATAATTCTTGCAAAAACTATTCCGATTCCCCACTGTACGGAAGAAGATATAAAAGCTGCCGAAAAGGAGCTTAATATCAAGCCAAAGAAGGAAAAGAAGCAGGTACGTTCGCTCCACCGTATAGACGAAGAGGACGACGAACCTGCCGTAAGCGAAAAATCTGAAAACGGCAAACCTGAGCTTAAAGATGGTGTAAGCGAAAAAGATGCACCGAAGCTCAAGGATGAAAGCGACCGCGCATCTAAGGATACCAATAACGCGGAGAATGAGGAAAAATAACGCTCATAGGAGTAAAAAAATAAGACGAAAGGAAAGTAAAACTGTGAAACAGGAAATAATGTTCACAGGTAAGACTGTGGAGCTTGCACTTGAGCAGGCTGCAAAAGAGCTTGGCTGTGAAGTATCTGAAATCACATATGAAGTGATAGAGCAGGAAAAATCCGGATTCCTCGGACTCGGCGCAACTCCTGCTAAGATAAAAGTTGAGAGAAATGTTGCCGGTGAAGCTATTGCGAGGGAGTTTATTGACACCCTTCTTGCAAATATGGAGATAAACGCCGATGTTGAGATGAGCGCTACCAAAAAAAGCGATAGACAGATCACTATAACCGGAGAGGAAGCAGGTGTACTCATAGGTCACCACGGCGATACTCTTGAGGCACTCCAGTATCTGACTAATCTTGCCGCAAACAAGCGCGAGGAGGATGAATCCCGTGACTATGTGCATATTACAGTAGATGTTGAAAATTACCGTGCAAAGCGCGAGGCAACACTTCGTTCCCTTGCACGCAGAATGGCGGCTAAAGTAACCAAAACAGGTAAGAGCGTTATGCTTGAGCCTATGTCACCCTATGAACGTCGTATAATCCACTCAGAAGTTCAGGGTATTGAGGGCGTTTCTACCAATTCTATCGGCGTTGACAGCGGACGCAGGGTTGTTATATATCTCGAGAGCGAAGGCTTCAGCGTACCTGCACACAAGAACGATGGAAAGGGCGAAAGATCCGGACGCCGTTCCGACAGGCGCTCTGACAGACGCCGTGATGGTGCAAGATCTGCTCATAAGAATGACAGGAAGCCGGCGGCTCCTATGTACGATGACGGTGAGAAAATGTCAGCAGAAGAGTTGTCCGACCTTATTTCCACATACGGATCAAAAGAAAAGCCCACCAGAGAGCCTCAGAAGAAATTCAAGGATTTCGATGAATACATAAACAGTATTCTGGGCGATACATCATCCGAAAGCGGTGCAGAGAACTAAACAAAAAGAGATTATCGCATCGGATATTCCGATGCGATAACTTTATTTTCTGTAGAAAGGGGTATTCATAAAGCATGGATACAATAGCCGCGGTTTCAACTGCTTACGGCAGAGGGGGAATCGCCGTCATACGCATATCCGGCGACTGTGCCGTGGAAGTGGCAGATAAAATGTTCCGTCCCGTGAATGGAAAAAGTATAAACGAAATTAAGTCTAATATGTGCGTGTACGGCGATATAATAAAGGGCGGCATGCGTATTGATGACGGAATGTGCACGGTGTTCAGAGCACCTCATTCATACACCGGCGAGGATACCGTGGAGATAAGCTGTCACGGCGGAATCATAATAACAGAAAAGGTGCTCGAAGCGTCATTTGAAGCAGGCGCAAGACATGCCGGTGCCGGTGAATTTACCAAAAGAGCATTTATAAACGGTAAACTGTCCCTTTCTCAGGCGGAAGCTGTTGGTATGCTTATTGATGCGAAAAGTGAAGAACAGATATCACTTGCCGCATCCCATGAAAACGGCATTCTAAAACGTAAGTCTGATGAGCTTTACGAGAAGCTTAAGACCATAGTAACCGGCGTGTACGCAAATGTGGATTTTCCTGACGAGGACCTTGCGGAGCTGTCTGACGGCGAGGTTCTTAGTGAGCTTATTGGAATCGAAAATGAGCTTTGTGAGTTAAAATCGTCCTATCGTGTAGGAAAAGCTGTCTGCGAGGGGATAGAAACAGTTATAGCAGGAAAGCCCAATACAGGTAAATCCTCGCTTTTAAACCGCTTTCTCGGACGAGAGAGGGCTATTGTGACGGAGATAGCCGGTACGACCAGGGATACCATAGAAGAAAACGTAATGTGCGGACGAGTAATGCTCCATTTGTGCGATACCGCAGGTATACGGGAGTCCGAGGATGCGGTGGAGCGTATAGGTGTTGAGAAATCGCTGAAAATGATGGACACGGCGGAGCTTATTCTTGCGGTGTTTGACCTTTCCCGTGAGCTTGACTTTGAGGATGCCGCGCTTATAGAGAAACTGTCGGGGATTGACTGCGCGAAAATAGCGGTGCTTAACAAAAGCGACCTTGATGTGAAATTCGATGCATCCGCCCTTGATAAGTGCGGATTTCTCCATAAAATCACTGTGTGCGCATCAAACGAGGATGATACTGCAAACGGTGTTGGGCTTCTTAAGCAGGCAGTGGAGTCTTTGTACATCGAGGGTGAGATAGATTACAGCACAAGCGCGGTAATAACAAATGCAAGACAAAATGCGGCGGTGAGCCGTACCCTTGAATATGTGCGCAGTGCTGTAAATGAGCTTTCAGCAGGAAGTACAGCCGATACAGCAGGATTTGATATAGAAGCGGCTCTTACGGAGCTGTCGGAGCTTGACGGAAGACGTGTTACCGAGGAAATAGTAGATGCTATTTTCCACAGATTTTGTGTGGGAAAATAAATAAGAGGCTGATATTCAGCCTCTTATCCGATTACTTTTTCCTTGAAAACAGAGCGAAAAGAAGTGCAGCCACAGCGGCAATAATAACAACGGCAATAATGATTCCCCAGACGCTCATACCACCTGTCATATTTTCTACAGCGCCTGCCGCATCGGTTACAACATTGTCTACAGCGGATTCAATGGGGTGTTTTGAGGTATCACGGGAAGTGTCCTTTGAGGTATTATTCTGAGTGGTGTTTTCGTCGGCAAATTCGCCTGTTCCCGAGTTTTCGTCTATATGACCGTCTGTACCGCTGTCGATGTTGCCGCTATTTCCCATACTTCCGCCGGCGCGGTTATCTCCGTTAAGACCGCTGTCTGCGGCGTTAGAATCTGATGGGGAACTGTGTGCAGAACTGCGTGAAGATATACCGCCGCTATTCGAAATACCGCCTGATGCACCCATAGCGGACACATTTAATGCAAGTACAGCGAAAATAAGTGCAAAAGAAGCTGCAATAAGGGCGAGCTTCCTTAATAATGACATTTTCATATTAAATATTCCTTTCTGAATCCTTCGGGGTTATTATTTCACTAAGGAATAAAAAATATTCAAAAAAATCGAGGAATTCACATATGGAAGAAAAAAGATTTCAAAAAAATGACTGCGGATTTACCTGCAGAAATTGCGGATTTGAGGTGAAGCCTCTTGGTGTTACCTCCCGTGATCACTGTCCAAAATGCCTGTGTTCCATTCATATTGACATAAATCCCGGCGACCGTGCAAATGAATGTCTTGGTACGCTTCGCCCCGTGCAGGTGCTTCCCGACCCTAAGAAAGGCTATATAATTGTGTACCGATGCGAAAAATGCGGTGCTACGGTGCGAAATAAGGCGGCATATCCGGCAAAGGTCCAGCCGGACGACATAAATCTCCTTATAAAGCTTACAGCGGGGGCAGGTATGATGTAATAAAAAAGTTCAGGATGAAAGCATCCTGAACTTTTTTATATGAATTATTCGAACAAATACCACTTGTCGGGAACAAACCCCTTTGTGTCGGTATTTTCAACGGGGAAAGCGATACCGTAACCGGTCTTGCTGTGGAAGAAGCTGTCGTAATTTACTGCCATGTAAGCAAGCTCACCGGTGGGATCTTCATAAGGAAGTACCCAAGCGAAGGGTTGACGGCTTCCGGGATCTGCTGCTTCGATGTCTGAATAGCGGAATGCCATACGAACGAGTCTTATGTTGTTACGCGCCCATTCGGTAGTTGCCGCCGCAAATGCCTTTTCGTAGAGGTCGTAGGCGTAGTTCTTATCAATGTGCTCCATAAGATAGAAGCCTGCAGCCGAAATATTTGCCTGACCGTCGTTTCTCCATTCGAAATATCCCATTACCGTTTCAATATACTGTGCGCCCTCGCCAAAGAGCTTGCAGATTACATGGAGATTATCCTCAAGAGAAAGGTCGGTATTGTATGCGGTGCGTCCGAACGAGCAAACATTTAAAAGATGATTCCAGATGTGGAAGCACTCAAGCTGTGTGCCGGCACCTTTGATGTCATGCTTCACGAAGTAACGCCAGATGGACTGAAGCTCATCTGCCATAGGAATAAGCTTCTGACGGCCGCCGAATACTCCCATATAATAGTCGTAGAACGCCACGTCTGCTCCTTTTGCCTGCCATTCCAAAAGTGTGTCAGTGAAATGAGTGTCAACAAGGCAGGAGCCGTCTGCTTTTCCGCAGCAGCGAAGACCGGAGTCAGCCCAAGTGGACATGCCGAAGAAGGTATTTTCTACGATTTCTGTTCCTTCGGGATATGTCCAAAGGTTTGTATAGAGAAGAACATCAAATTTTATATGCGGATATACCTTTCCTACGTTTTTTGCCACCTTGTTAAGGAAATACATATAGTTTTCCATCTTAGTGTACGGTGCGCATTTCTCACATTGACACTGATCTGCTCTGCCGTCCTTGGGCCAGAGGGCTATAACATCAATCGCAGGATTCTCTCCGATCCATTTTATGATGTTGGCGGACATTGTCTTTATGCAGTCTTCATTTCTGGAGCAAAGAACCCACTGTCCACCGGGATCTTCCTTGAATTTTGGCTTAAATCTAGTTCCGTCTGCATTGAGTCTG
>JAZRGK010000080.1:0-130047 GCA_045644145.1 Candidatus Flemingiibacterium sp. | reverse complement strand
CCATTCAGGCGTTACTGAAATCCAATCCGATGCATCCTCTGACTCTTCTTTCTTAAAAATTACTTGCGAAACTGTGTTATCAGCTGTGGCTTGTATGCGCACCCTCTTTTCGTTACCTATAAGGTCGCTGTCATCCTTCCACGCAGATGCAGGAATGGTAAGATATTGGCTGACGGTGGATTTCTGCGAAGCCTGCTCTGCGACTACCTGAGTTTCAGCTTTGGTGTACAGCTCATCCTTTGTGTACAGCTTATCTTTGGTGAAGTAATTCTTTAAATCAGATACATCGTTTTTGATAAAACCATCCTTGGCAGGGTCATAGTTTGTGATGCGTGTAACAATATCGGTTCCGATAACAACAGCCACCACTTGAAAAACTTTGCCTTCTTGGATCTCTTCGCGCCCGTAAACAACCATCTCATCGTTATGCAATATAAATGGTAACGCACACATAACGCCATCTATCGGGCACTTTATAATGGAATTTCCACCTCGTTCAATATGCTTAATGATCTCATCTGAGCTGTGACTTGCGGTAAAGGAGTCGTCCTCGTTGTGAGTTGCGGTTACGATCAGCAGTTTGGTATCCCTGCCGTTTCTCACCTTAAGCTTCTTGCCGTCGGTGAACTCCACAACGTTCTCGCCGCCCGATTCATTCGATTCGGTAACCGATGCTACCGCCACGCTGGTGCCGGGATCGCCCGCCGGGCCCCGTGCTCCCTGCGAACCGTTTTTGACTTTAAGCTCCGTACCATCGGTAAACGTCACTGTATTCGTACCGCCCGATGCAATAGAAGTTTTGACTGATGCCACCGCTACGCTTGTGCCATCCATAACATCAAATGTTTTCTCGCCGCCTACATCGTTGAATGTGACACGATGCCCACCATCAATATTCTCAACACCAACATTAAGCATCTTCACAAGCTGTTGCTGTATATCCGGCGTAGGATCTCGCGACTCATCGCCCGATGCAGTTCCGGGATGCACCACCTTCGGTGCCGCCCACAGCGTAGGACGCCTCTTGGTGTCGGTTATTCCGTAAACGCCTACTACCAAATATCCGCCAAGACCTTTTTGAAGCACTTCCCACGGGATTTCGCACTTGCCGTCCGATATCACTTGCTCTCGCAGTTCGTCGCCGCGTTTGAACACCGAAATAGGGGTATACTCTCCCCACGAAGCGTCAAACTCAAATTCGGCGGTGTGAACCTTGACAGAACCTTCGACAAGTGTTTCGTCTTCGGTTACGATTATTTGAACACCGTTTATATTGAATTTCATTGGTACTGTTACCTCCACGCGCTATTCGTAAATATGGCACAACCATTTTGTTGCGCTCTTAAATCTAACAGGCTTACCACTAGTACTCGGATTGTTGTCATTATACACCGCATAGATTCTACCGGTTGCACTATCGAATTCAATTTTATATGGTACTTCTAACTCATATCCATATTTCGCGTTATAATTGTGTTCATCTGTATATACGACAAAAATATCTCCCTCATCACAAAAAATACCATGTACATAATATATCTCAGTTGCACCATCAAAACCGCAACTGGAATTGCTAACACAAACCAAAGAGAAGCTTCTTTTCCCAACAAGTTCAGGAAAAATCATTTCTGTAGTAGTTTCGGTTGCATCGTGCGTTAATACAACAGGATCGTTCGTGCTGTTTCTTCGGGTAATAAATGCTTCTGCCATTTATCTCACCACCTTAAGTCTGATTGTAAATGCGCTTATCGGTGCAGTATTCGGCGCACGAAGTATAATAGAGCCGTCAGCGGTTGTCACTCGGTCAACACACGCCCACGCTTTCTTATAAAGCTCGTTTGCATCAAGGTCGTCGCCAAGAAGCACGTCAACGTCGGGGACGTCGGTTTCAAGGATGCTCTCGAGTGCGACTGTCTGCGTATATCCGCCTTTCTCTGCATCTGCTGTCCACTCCGTATCGATGGGAACGGTGAAGATTACCGGCTTTGATGCAAACGCCCCCGGATGCGCATCTGTGTCGCTGTTGTGGGCGGTAATTAAACCCGTAACTTCGTCGTAACCAATAGTGTTCAACGACGGATTTATTGTAAATGTCAACGTAGAAGAATCGGCAACGACTATATGCATTAAAATCGTGAGTTTGCCAGAGATGCCAGCAGAACTGTTTACCTTCTCGGTGTCCGGAGTGTTGCAAATAGCAATTAAATTGCCCTCGCCGTCAAATAATCCGACTTCTCGTACCGTAAAGGTCTCTGCATCGTCAGCGATAACCACTTTGACATCGAACATATTCGGGTTAACGGTATTAATACCAACAGCGGCAATTTCACCTCGCCATCTCTCGTTTTTTAATGATTTCTGATCTACGGTCGGCACATAGTATGTTCCGTCGCCATCACCCGCAGCGGCTTGCGTTATATTAAGCTTTTTCCCGTTAAGCAAGCAATCTGCTATCATTGATGCACCGACAGTGGTTATTACTGTGCTATATTTGTTAGGCATTTTCATCCTCCTAATGGATATATTTCTATGGTGTTATTGTACTCTGACGCACCTGCAGACACAGTTGCATTACCATAAGACTGTAAGAACGCCGTAAGCATGATCTCCATATTTGCAGGACGTACGGTTAGCAGCATGTCAAGTATCTCTTTTGCAAGGTTGTCCGTATTGGGTAGCGTGTCATAGTCCAGCTGTACGTCAATGGTATAATCACAAATTGACACTTCATACCCCATCGGTCCGCAAAGTCCAGAAAGCCACTTTTTAAGCCAAGGAATCGAGTATGGAGCATCTAAATTCCACTTGGCCTTTATACGCGCTTTTCGCACATCAAGGAGATCCGTGTCTTTTGGAAGCAAATGCAGTTCTTGTTCCCAAATACTCACGCCGAGTTCCGTTGCACTATCAAGGAATATGTTGGCGAGCAAAAGAGCGTATGCATCCCACGCAAGCGATAGTTCGGGTTCAACAGCCTTATTTATCTCTCTAAACTCTTGTATATCTCGAAGAACTGGCGGGAGATAGTCAATAAGCGTTCTATCCATCGATATTACCTCGTACGGGTATGCTGTCAGCAGGCAACGAAAGGTTGACCTCTTCACCGTTTATCTTCGTGCCGCTAATATCAGTGATCATTGTGCTGCACGCGGCAAGGATCCTGCTTTCGATCTGGGAAATACGGACAATAAGCCGACTTGATTTCGCCCATTCTGTTGCAAGTTCTGAGAAATAATCGTCTATAACCTTTTCTATGTAGCTCCGTGATGAGGAAAAATCCCAACCATCAGCATACGTCAGATTCAGTGTAATATTAACAGCCTCAGCTCCCACGCCGCAAACATTCACCACGTGTCCTATAGGAGCGAGTCCTAACCCTTCCCCAGCATTCTGCTCAGGGTCAACAATCGTTTGTATCTCATCGATGAAGGTGTCTGACGGCACCACATTACCGGAAGCCATAACTACAAGCTTAACTGTTCCGCCAACTGTCAACAGCTTGTTGTCTGCAGCTGTGAATACAGAGGTCAACCATGCTGCCACATCGTCTTCCAGCGTCGTTATAATGTTTTCATACCACTCCCGTACTATCTCACTCGGAATAAGCGAGGAGGGAGATATGTTACCGTTCCAAACAGGATGGACCTTAACTGCACCTACGCCTTTTATTGCAGTCACTTTTTCAACATAATCGGCGTTGTTTCCGCCGAATGCTTGCGACTGATAACTATCAAGCAGCCTTTGACGGAGCACTTCGGTGTCTTCTTCGTCATCGCCAGGGATGATAAGTTCTACCAGCTCCGCACAGGTCAAACCGTTGATATATTCTATGGGAATTAGCCGTCCTGCATATCCATTGGCTACGGTTCCCTTTGTCTCACACTCAACCTTGTAGCTTATGCTGCCAATTACGTCGGTAAGTTTTTCTACCGTAACAAAATTGAGATCCTCACAAGAGAATCTCGTCCCAATCGGTATATCGGTATTGAATTCTGCGCGAAAAACAGCAGCACTAGCAGATTTAATTGGCATATTACGTTCTTCTGCACGTTTTATCAAAAACTCGCGCGGCATTGTGTGTATTGACATTAGTGTTAATATAAATTCAAGACCAATATACAGCTGCGCCAGCTCTGCCATTGATGGTGCAACCCCGTTCATCACCATCGATCCTTCTCGTTTATCAATAGAAGGGCTCACTCTCGCGAGCGCGTTTGTGAGTAAAGCTTCATAAGTTTGCCCCTCGAACATGTTTACACATCTACCTCCTTTATGGTCTCTATATCGCCGTATATTGTATGCACTGTAAAGGTAACAATAACTGATTTTTTAGTGGTTTTAAAATCCCACCCGTCAACGCTCTTTATTCTATCGTCTACGAGTAACGCCTCTGTGATACGGCGTTCTATTTCGCTCATAGCATAGTCACGAGGTTTGCCGATGAGATCATCAAGCTCGACGCCATAGTTGCGAGAATATATCGAGTATTTATATCTCTCGACACTAAGTACAAGATAGACAGCTTGCAACACGGCATCAGCCTTATCTGTAACCCCTCTAATACATCCACGCTTGATATTGAGCTTGTAAGTGTGCCCCGGAAGTTTAACATTACTAAATGCGGTATCATCCACATCGGTGGCTGATGCTGGCAAATAATTTAATTCAGCCATTGACTGTGTCACCTCACTCTATCCAAAACAATAAATTTCTGCCCGCCATCACAGCGCAAAAGAAAAACCTTTTCACCGACATTAAGTCCGAGATGCACGCAGAAACGCTTGCGCCCTTCATACTTGTGCGCGTGTTCGTCGTAAGCACCCTCTCCATTGCCGCCGCTTTCTGTTTCCGTAGTGTGCTCCACTGTCATATCAACATCGAAATCGCGCACTGCGCTTGTTAAAACGAGCTGGGCATCCGTAAGAATCAATTTTTGATCCACTCTTATTCGCAATGGACTGACCGATTCAACTTCGCCTAAATAGTAAGCCATGGGTTTTTGTGCCATCACCGCATCCAGCGCGGCGCGCTTAACCGCCTTGATAAGTTTGTTTATATCAAGTGACAAATGTACCACCCCGCAATCCAAGATCCATAAGGTGCTGCCCCTCCTTAAAATAGTGTTTTACTTGCTCAACTAACAGAAAATTCGACACTATAGTATCGCCTAAATCGAGCATCACCACAAGAGTTGTGCCTCCGCGCACCCGTATATCGCCAAGAGCATCTTTCACCTTGAGCGTTCGGGTTTTGGTATTGTAAAGCTTCAATAGCGCATCAGCCATCGCTTTTGCGTTAGCAGCGCTACTGAGCTTTTCATAATATTGCAGTACGCCCCAGCGATTAATGTTAGCGCCATCCTGTGTTATAAATAGCTGGCGTTTTCCTGCATCACTGTCTTCGTAAACTAATTTGATTCGGTTGTATGTGTTGTCGCTTATGCTCGTCTTATAATCAAAATCGCCGACAGTCTCATTATCGAGCACAATACCGAGACGCATGTTTTTAATGTTTTTAAGCGTAAGCTTGCCGGCAAGGTCATAGAGCACATACATTTGTGTTTTGGCAGTTAGTGTCTCATCCAGTGCATTTTGGATAATATCCATAAGGCTTACATCATCCTCTGTTCTGGACGCGATTTTATAACCCGTGTCTTCGAGAGAACCAACATTTAGTCCGAAGTCTTCAGCAATCATGCGTACAACATCAGTAGCGGTCTTGTTACTATACACGTAGGTATCTTTGTTGCGTAGATAAAACAATTGGTCATAAACAGTAACCTCAATAAGCTCTGGTTTACTGCCCACGCGCGACTTATTAAAAACGAAGCCAAAAAACGCGAGTGTTCCATCCACAGAAAACCCACACGCATCCCCCTCTTCGAAACTGAGGCTTTCAGTCTTAACCACCTCAAAAGTAAGCTTGCCCGGCTGTCCTTGCCGTTCCCACTCCACCGTCACCCCATCCGCCACGGGGGGATACATGCGAGTATTGCCGTGTTGTATGTAAAGTTCATATGTCATTTCCTCATACCTCCGGTATAGTGAGCACCTGTCCGACAAGTATGTTGTTAGGATCTGTAAGAATATTTTTGTTGGCTTCATATATAACGGTGTATTTAGCACCATCGCCATAATACTTTTTTGCTATGCTCCACAGTGTGTCACCTGCTTGCACAGGATGGGAATCCGTTTTGGGCGCACTAGAGTCGTCGCGCTCAACAGTTATACTTACAGCTTGACCTGAACCACTCGCAACACCCACATCGTTTACAGTTATAGTTTTTGTGCTATAATCACGATACTGTTTAAGGGATACCTCCACCGAAAGATCAAGTCCGTTTTTTGCATCTTCTTTAATGGTGTAGTCTTCAACACTGACCTTGATATCTGTGTTAAACAACAACGCTCCGTCCGGCGCAGTTCGAAGCATTTTGAACTGCGTTATAGCCTTCTCAATTTTCAACCTCTCAAGTTCATTGAGATAATACTCGGGACGGTGCACGCCATCAAGCATAGGGAGCACGAGTGGCAAAGTTATTTCGGTAAGCCCCGGAGCTCGCAGAAAGTTTATATCGCCTTCGTTGAGCAGGGTAAGCGTCTGGTTCTTACCTTTTATTTTCATTGTGAGCTTGGCGGGAGTAGGTATAAGCATCTCCCCCAAGTAGCAATTATATGCCATCGTTATGTACCCCCTCTGATGCCGTAGACAGCGCTTCAACGAAGCCATCTGTGAGCTGAGTCACTACACCGTCTATATCCATAGAGCCGTCGATGCGGTTTGTCATACCTGTCATATCGATCTTAACTTCGGCAGTTGTAAATCTGTTTATTGCTTCCTGTTCAGCTATGTCGCGGAGATATGCGAGCTCCTCTTGAGTTTTATCGACGGTGCTTGCAAGCATAGACGTGTCTTCTGCTATGTCTCCGAGATAATTCGTATCCACGATGCTGTCAAAGATTCCTTCCAGATTCTCACCAGCACTGTAACCTGAATTCCATGCGTCTGTATATGCCCAGCGTTTAAGCCCCAACCCTTCAACTGAAAGATCCAAGTTGCTTATAACATCTTGATAATTCTCATTCGGTGCATATTCTGCAACGAGCGCATCCGCTTTGTCTTTTAAGCCATCACGCCAGCCTTGTACTGTATCAGCCATATTGGAACCAAAAACAAAATCAAGAGCCGAGGCAATTTTTTGGAGTATCCCAAGTACATTATCGGCCATCCCCTGGAACAAATAGATAATTGAGGAAACGGGGTTTGTAAACACATTTCCTATAAAATTTGCAATCTCGATAAAGGGGTTAATAAGGTAGTTAATTACACCGAGCACGAGTTCGAGCAAGCCAAGAATAAGATTCCAAATGAAAGCTCCCGCTGTAGCGAGGGCACCAACGATAATACCAGTGGCAGAAATACTAGAGTCGGTTACCTTGTTAATTATACCGATAATACCATATAAAAGCCCTATGACAATTAAAATAGCCATTATGATCCAAGTAACTGGGCAGGCAAGCAATGCGGAATTATAAGTAAACTGCGCAGCTGATGCAGCAGCTGTACTGCCTCGCAACATCCCGAAACCGATCGATAAGAAATTCACAACAGCGTGGTATGCGGCTGTTGCAATAGATGCGATCTGTGTCCAGTGTGCTGCCACCTGAAATACCAAAAAGGCGGCTCCAATACCCAACACCAATGGACCTATAATCGCCAAATTATTTGCTAGCCAATTTATTCCCCGAAGTAGTGGGTCAAAGAATGTGATGGCCGCATTGCACGCGACAGTCCACACTTGAGACCACGTCATTGGAATTTGTTCGAAGCGTTTTTCGACATCAGAAGCAGATTTAAATACTGCAGCTTTTATTACATCTGCCGTAAGCATCCCTTCGGATGCCCACTCTTTCATCGTGCCGGTTGCACCCTTGACGTTGATCATGTAATCTTCAATACTCTTGGCAAGCAGAGGTGCGTTCTCGATTATGGACCGATACTCATCGCCTTGTAAACGTCCTGAACTCATCGCCTGGGTGAGCTGGTACATTGCACTCGCTTGCTCAGCGCCAGACGCATCGCCAACAACAAAGTTTTTGTTGAGAATTTCGGTAAATTTTATTATTTCGTCGGTTTTTATTTTTCCGTCCGTTCCACTGAACGCTTTTCCCGCGGTAAATCCGAGCTTTGAAACGGTGTCCATGACATCCGTGTAACCAGCTCGTGCGCTCTGCGCAGAAGCATATATTTTTGCCTTAAGGTCGTCTACACTTCCGTCGTCGTCAACAAGCAACTTCAAACGTGCAGTTGAACCGGTCATCGTATCTGACAGCCCAGCGAGTTGCTTTACACTGTTTATACCAACATAGGCCGTCGCGATGCCCTTGATCTTCTTCAGAAAACCGTCTGCATTGCTTGTTCCCGTACTAATTTTTCGGTTTAATTTATCCTGTTGATCGTTTATATCGCGGTAACTCTGTTCGATCTCATTAAGGCGTGCATCTGCTGCCCCGAGCTCTGTGCGTATTTTAGCAAAATTCTGCACATCAACGGTCTTGCCGGATGCACGCTGTACAGCTTCAAGATTACCAAGCATAAGCTTCATAGCGTTGTTTATGTGACGCAGCACTGGCGTCATACCGTCATGAAGTGACAACTTGGTTTTTACGCCGGCCATAGATACCTCCTTTTCAGCACAGTGATGCGGGGCGAATGCTCCGCATCATCTGCGCCTTTTTGTTTTTCGCTGCATAGCAGCCGCTTCTTTTTTCTCTTTATCGATCCTCACATCGATTGCCGCGACCACAAAGGCCATTTCGTGTGGATCGAGAGCTAAAAATTCGGACGGCTTCCAGCGAAATTTGTGGAGGGCGTAGTAGGCATAATTCGCCTCTATCTCGCCCTCCAATATCAGTTTTTTGCGTCGTCCACAAGCTCGCCCATATCCTTGAATCCATTATGATCCAAGATTACGGATACAAGCTCGTCGAACTCACCGGAGTTAAGCATTACAGATATAAGCTGTTCCGCGCCCATAGCGCCGTAGCTTTCCTGAAGACCTGCATCGTTGAGATCGGGATACACAACGCATCGTGCAGCAAGCGCCGCCTGGTAACCCGCACCATCAAACTCCTGCGTGTATTGTCCGCGCTTTCCGGTTACGGGTACACTCCTGGTGTGGTTTTTGCGGAGCTTCTGATTTTCCCCCGCACTAATACAGCAGATTTCCCACTCGATGGGCTTGCCGTCCTTCCCAACAAATCGGGGAGAGGCAACATACTTACGATTCTCGATCTTAGCCGCGTTCTGCGCCATAAAAGCGCTAAGTGACTGTGCCATTTTAATATCCTCCTAAAAATTACATATAAGCTGGGTTCTTGTACTTTTCGCCTCTCGTGTAGCCTCCTGCGAAGCCGCTGATCTCCTGCTCGATAAAATCATCTTCACTACCAGCGAGAGAAAGCAGAACATCGCCATCAAGTATGCAGTCGTTATATGACTTGGTGCTGCGTCCTACCGAGGTTGACGGGTCTTCGTTTGAGGTCTGGATGTCCATAGTGGGCATTGTACCGGTTTTAATGAATGTGTCAAGCACATCATCAAAAATCTCGGTGCACTTGTAGATGGTCATTGAGAAAGAAAGCTCAACGGTTGTGGGTTTCTTACCCATAATGATGGAGCCCATACGGGGAACATCCTGGGTGGAAATGCTGGCCTTGCCCTCAAAGTTTTTACACATAAGCATTGCATAACGCTTACCATTGAGGGTAACAAATACCTCGGCAAATTTCGCAACCGGTGCATCATTGGTTGCCATAATCTTTGTGCTATCCATTTACGTTGCCTCCTTTACTGAATAATAACGCTCATATAGAGCTGGCTCATCGCATTTACAATGTTAAGGCCGTTGATAGTGAGCAGTACCGCCTTTTTGTTATCGCCAACCTCTACCGTTACTGTGTCGGTGTCAAAGTCCTCAACCGCACGGATGCGCTCAAGCTCCTGCACCAGCTTAACAATATCGTTCCAGAGGGTAGCACGCCCAGAGGCATCATTCGGTACCTGGCCAACATAGCGGGTGTTAAAGAGCACCGCAACATCGTTGGCGATCTGGTCGCACACTCTTACGGTCTGGTTGCTCTGGAAAATCTCACCCTTTTCATCGTTGAGGGTAACGAGGGTGTTAATATCCTCCAAAACACGCACCGTGCCGTTTACATTGTGGAGCATAAACTTGCCGGCTTTAATGCAAGCCTCAAGCTCTGCCTGGGTGTATTCCACATCCACAATGAGCTCACCATCATACACGGAATTAGTGAGCGATTTATTGACAGCAACCCCTGCCTGTGCACCAGCCGTCCAATATACAAGGGCGTGCTTTGCAACATTCGCAATGGATCCGTGGGTTGCCTCATTCCAAACGCCGATAACGCCCTCATAGTCAGCCGCAGGCTGCCAAGCAATTACCTGGAATTTGGAGCCGATGGTGTCACGCACACGCTCCGCAAACTTTGCGTAAAGGGTTACAACCGAGGCATCGGATGCAGGGCAGCAAAGTGCGTTGTATGCGTAGCTTTCGATCTTGTCAAGGAAAGCCTGGTGATGTTCGCCGGTGATGCTTGCACAGTTCGTGCCGCCGGTCATAGGTACGCCTGCCTCATCCTTGAGAGTTGCATCCTTTTTGAACACAACAAAATCGTTGTCAACAAGGCTGGATGCACCCGCAACGGTCTGGGTTTCGTACACAGAGCCGCCAACAAGAGTGCTTACATCGTAGGCGTTCTCATCGTCAACATTCTTGGCAACAACAATGGTAATGTCATTGCCACGAGTGCCGGGATGCTTTGCTGTACCGTAGGTATTGGTAGCCTTTACGCCGCCCGTACCCAAACGGAAGCAGTAAACTTTGGTTGCGTGGCAGAAAATCTCACGCAATGCAAGCATTTCCGGGGCATCGTAGCCGTAGCCGAAAATGGCCTTGCTGTTTTTCTGGAAATCGCCGGATGTTACCTCAAAAACGGTACCCTCCGGGCCCCAATTCAGCTCAAAGGGCGCTGCGGCAATGCCTCTGTCGGAAAGAGCCGCCGTAGCCTTGGCCAAACTGGTAAAATTGATATAAGTACCGGGCATTACCTTGTTTTGGGTAAGCCAGGTGCCGCCACCGTGTGCCATATTACTTTACCTGTCCTTTCATGAATTTTTCAATCAACGCATCCACCTGGGCGGTGGTGTAGGTCTTGCCATCCTCAAGCAGGGCGTTGATAATATCCTGCCTGTTGGCGTATTTCTTTGAGGCAAGCAGTTGTTTTTTCGTATGAACAGACGCCGCCTCGGTGCTGACCTTTGACATAGTATTAAACCTCCTGTATTATTGATAGCGATTCAATCGGTTCGCTCTCTTTGGGAACGTACACAAAATACGGATAGCGCACGATACAATGCAGTACGTCGTCGCTTATTCTGCACTCAAACCCCGTACCGTGCACGCAGTCGCCCTCCGGTGTGCTGACGGTACCGAGAATATAAGGCAAGCGCTCGGCGACATTCAGGCACTCCGCGCGGCTATTCTCCGCGGCAGGATAGTAAATAACGTCAAACGTTACACTCCTCTGCGCGCGTGAACCCATTTGCCCGGTATGAGCGGGGGTAATGGGCAAAACGGTAAAGTCGCCGGGATTCAAGCCCTGCTTGGCGGCTTCTCCGCGTATCTTCGCAGATGGGAAGACCCTATGAAGCGCCAGCGTTACCGCATCAAACACACTGTTATAGTTTATCTGTGCCACCGCCGAACACCTCCCGTAATTTGTTTTCAAGTTTTTTCTGTAAAATACCCGGAGCGATCCTCTCGAGATCCTCCTCGGATATTGTGAGCATATATTTGCCTTGCACCCATCCGTTCTTCAGACGCTTACCTATCGCTGGAACGTAGCGACCGGGAGTCTGTCGGTGACCGTACTCGACGTACTCGGCATACAGCACCGGGTTTATGATTTCGATGATATAGTCGTTACCGCTTTTGGTTACCGTGAGCGACTCCGCATACTCCGCAGCTTGGGCGGCAGATGGTTTGCCACTGCCGCCTTCTGCTTCTTCGTGTGTTTTAGCGGTCCAACCTCGTCGTAGCGTGCCCCCGTCATATCCACCCCAGTACTGCGCTAACCTTGCTCCTTCTGCGGTAAGAAATGTGCGTTTTTTACCGCTCGCGCCCTCAACCTTTTCAGTTTTTGAGCCTTGAAGCTCCGGCTTTGTGCCTACAGGAGTACGAGGAATGACCAGTGCGAGTAGTCTTGCCGCGAGTTCTTTGGAGGCATCACGACAAAATGTGTCGAGATCAGCATCTTCAAGTTTTTGCAGACGTTCCTGCAAAGACTTGAACTGCGAAAAATCACAACTTCCCCATTTTGCCATTATGCCCACCCTCGAAATAGCTCGAGCGAGATCTCCTGGTGACAAGAGTACACGGCGGGTTTACCGCTTCGCTCATAGTCTGCTGTCACACCTTTTCGTGTAACCGTGATTTTAGAACCGGCAGGGATGTCGAGCTTCGCATCGATAAACAGCTTGATGCTCTGGACGGGGCGTGAAGCTCCGTCCGAACTCTCTGCACTGTCAACTGTGTCAAATGATATTCGGCACGGCTCATCGGTGTAAAGAGCTTTCTCCTCATCTTCTGTCCGCCCGTTGACTTCGTTGGTCTTAGGTTCGCGTATAATAACGGTGCACTTACCGTCCCAAAGACGCTTGATAGCGCTGCCGTAAGCGCGTAAATCGATACCGTTTACCATTTGATCCTCCTGAATGCCGCAAAAACGCTCGGAGGTGGATTTACGAGACCGTTTATCATTACGTCAAGCCTCTCCTCGGGTGTACTCGTATCCGCAAAATCCACAGACACATCGCCTTCGCTGATATTAGTGACTGGCACAGAAAAATCAAAATTTTCTCCGAGCTTTCCTGCGTTTTTAAGGTCACGCAGGAAATATCCCGTTGCCATATCGACGATCATATGATACAGCCCGTCGGGTATGTCGGTGCGGTTAATGCTGGCACAGATCTGTTCTGCCGCACGGTTTATAGAATAATCGATAGCGAGCGAATCACTCTCTTTGGCACTGTATCCAAAGATTTTAAGTCTCGCTATAACGTCAGATTGCGATATCATCGACCGCACCTCCCTACTTATTCGTTGGTGTTGGCAGGACCGCCCTCGGTAGCAGCCTTGATAATAGCGAGAACATCCTCCGCACTTGCCGCGTCACCGATGTCGATCTTGTTCTTCTTAGCGTACTTCTTGAGCTGTGCCGCGGTCATTTTCTCGAGGGCTATATCTTCCTCGATCTCCTCGACCGTGCAGCCCTGTGTCTTAAAGCGCTCAGCGACAGCGGCGTCCTCTGTCTCAAGAACCTTCACGAGGCGCTTGCCGTCCCAGATATTGCCGTTCTTTGCCTTGGCTGTAATCTTAAACATACTTGGCACCTCCGATTATTCTGCCTTGAGGCCAGTAATAGAACCGTGGAGAAATGCGGGACCGTGTGCAAGGCCAATCTGACCGTAGATCTGCTTGCGCTCGGAAGCACCTTCCTTTGCGAGATCCTCGAGGAAAAGGACGCCCTTGCCGGGAACTTCCTGGAACACGGGAGCGAGTGCCGCAATGTCCGTGATGAGGATTTTGTCCGCAGGCATAAAGGGATCGTAAGCTACGCCCATCTTGAAGAAGTCGTTTTCGAGTTCGGTAATATTCATACCGCCCACGTTACGGGAAGCCGCCTTGTTATATCCGAGCTGCTTCTCGTAAAGCGCGGTGATAGCCTGCTTCTGGTAAGAGCCGCAAAGAAGTACCATATTGCCGAATGCCGCACCGCCGTCTGCCATCTCCTTATAGAGTGCCTTGAGCAGGTCGAGAGAAAGTGCCGCGTCTGCCGCAGCGATGGTAGTACCGTTAGAGCAAAGCTCGAGCATACCGCGTGTCTTGTTTGCAACGTTCGCGCCGGTAGACTTCTGATAAACGCCGTTGATGAACGTGTATTCGACGTCCTGAGCGATCTTCTCGAGTCTGCGTGCTACCTGCCAGTCAAGCTCGTTTGCGGGATTGGGCTGTGCACCTGCGGTATTGAGGCCCTGAAGCTTGCCGCGATTAGCCTGCTTTGCATAAGTGATCGACACGGTTTCGTGGAAGATCTGAGTGACGTTAGTCTCCTGATTACGCGAAAGCGCACTTGCGGCGGGCGCCTTTTCGGAAGCAGTTTCTGAAATATCAGGCTGCGATGCTGTGGGGAATTCATAGAGCACGCCCGTGGCGAACTCGTCGTTCTCTGTCTTCATACCGCCGGTGAGACCACCGATCATAGAGAGAAGAGGGGTTTTGGTGGGAGAGCAAGTGAAAAGCTCACCAGCGTAGTTGGGCAGATTCCAAGTGTTGCCCGTTCCATTTACAGTTGGCATATTTTTTTACCTATCCTTTCACATTAAAAATACGTTGTTTTCCGCGGCTTCTCGCTTAATAGCGACCGCCGCTGCTGTGTTGCCGTTTTTTCTCGCCTCGGCAAGGCGCGTTGCGAATGTATCTACGTTTGCAGGCGGTGTGTTGCCGCCGGGATTACCGGGTTGCATGCCCGTAAAATTGGGCGTTCCACCACCCTTTGGATCCGCAGCACCAAAGAGGTACGCTTCATCTGCCGCGACCTTGTCTAAAGCCGCATTGATGTCGCCCTCTCTGTTCTTGGAAGCCTTGAGCGTTTCCAGATCAAGCAGCGCGCGCACTGCCTTGGCGTTCTTTGCGCCCTTGGCTTTTATTGCGGAATCAACGGTAGAGTTGAAATCCATATCGTCAAGCTTCTGCTGATGCTCCGCATCCTTGGCGGCAAGATCGTTGGTGAGCTTGGTTATCTCGCCCTTCAGCTCGTCCACGTTGACACCCTCGAAGGATTTAAGCGTCTTCTGCGCATCCTCAAGCGACTGCTTGTAGGTATCACGCGCCGTGCGGATCTTGTCAACCTCGGCAACGGTCTTATAATTTTCGTTTACAACCGTGTCGAAGTCAGCCTTCTTATCGGCTGGTATCTCGATGCCGAGCTCTTTCAGGATTTCGTGTATGTTTTTCATCGTGCTATCCTTTCTGCGTGATTTTTATACCGCTTCGCCTGCGGTTGAAGGATTTGCCGCGTAACCCTGCGGCTAAGGGAAAGTATAACAAAAGCCCGGCACACTTTCGTGTGTCGAGCTTGGGTTATTGAGTTGTGAGAATAAGAGTTTTAATCGTCGCCGTCAGCGTGATACTTACATGCCTTACATTTTCTGCATTGCTCATCATCCCACTTTATATTTTTAGGCAGTATGGTGGACTTTGCCTCATGGTCAGCTACAAGCACAATATCCAGACAGGTGGAACCATCTATCTGCCCATCAATAACGGGACAATATACTGTTTTCATTCAAACACCTCCATAACAGCCTTAGTAGTTGGATCAAAGTCCTCTTTTGAAAAGGCGGTTTTTATTTTCTGCGTTTCGTCTGCCACATAGGTGGCACCATCAACGCTGTAATATCCCGTATGGTAGCCATCCCAGCGTTTACGAGTAACGGAGCATTTTGCATTGCTAACATAGCCAATGGCTTGCTCAAGCGTGCAACCGTGGCGTGTAGCGTGCGCGTCGTTAAAAGTAAGCACCGAGGCATCAATACTTTTAGGTGGCACCCTTACAGATCCCACTATGCCGGTAGCCTTAACGGCTTTATATGCTTTGTAATCGGCGGAAGTAGCCTCTGGTACTCTACCCTTGTATGTATATAATTCACGAAGTTCAGAATAAGCAGTCGGATTGCCGTATTTCAACTCGCAGAAATCCATAAGTGTTTCTGGAGCATCGGAACCAAGCCGACTTTTGTACTCATTGTACTGCTTTTCGTCCTCGCTATAATTATACCGCATTTTACGGCTTTTGTCAACAGTTCCGGCACCATATTTTTCATCTTGAGAAGCCCTCCACTGCTTATAGGTCATATCCCTGGGCACCGCATACGCCTTGCCCGTTTCGATGTCACGGGCGCACCGCTCGCCAACGCCTTCCATATCCGCAAAATACGGTGCAGTACAGCATCGGCACCAAGGGTGAAACGGATTAGCCGTAAGCCCGGGTTGGTATGCGCTCATCGGAAACACTTGCCCGTCGAGCTCCGAGCATTTGTCACACGTGCCGTTATCAAGCGTTCCGACTACCTGATACTGTTCGACGTCGAGCTCCTTGTAGCAATCTCTCTGACCGATGCTCGCAAAATATGAGCTTTCCGTCATAACGAGCCGCCCCGCGTTTTCCTTCGCGGTCCTGAACTTCGAGGCAATAGCGGCAATAGCCTTGTCAGGCGTTGCGCTGCCTGTCACGAGTAAGCGTGTAAGCTCCTGCTGAATAGTGTCAACGAGCTTGTTTCTGTCGCTCCATATTCGTAAGGAGAAGGTCTGACCGTCAGCCGTCCACGGTTTTGCAAGTATCTTGTCAAGCATAGCGTCATCGACAGCCTGAAAAGAATATCCCGCGCCAAATCCGCGCTGCATCTCAAAGGCTGTGTGGTAGTAGCTATCTGTATAGGCGTGCTTTGCCGCATTAGCCGTGGCTGTCGCACGTGCTTGAGAAATGAGCTCCGCTCGGTGCTGCAGCTGAAGCTTAAGTGCTTCGTATTTGCTGATGTGGTGTCTGGCAGAAGCGTTTTCAAGCTGCTTTGCCCACTCACCCGATATGGCATTCTCCTCGCCCTTCTTTATGTATTCCCGGACGGTCCATTTGAATTCCTCAAGCTCATCGGCGGCGAGAAGCTTCCTCGCACCTATGTATGATACGTTGTTATTTGCGGCAAGACGTTGATACCACGCGCGGATCAGCGTGTCGCAATCAGCAATAGCCACCTCGCATACTCGCTCAACCTCTTGCACGCTTTTATAGGCATCGTTAAGAATAGCCTCCTCGGCGATCTTAAGGCGGTGTGTCCAATAATCTGCGTTATTCATCTACGTCGCCGCCGTTGTTCTGCGCGCCGTTCTGATTACCGGCATTATTTTCAAACGCAGAGCGGTAAGCGTCAGCCTCGGCCGCCGCCTTTTCCTTTTCAGACTTGATACGTTCAAGCTCCGACTCGGGATCATCCACCCAAGGATGCTGCTTGACTATGGTCTCGTCGCTGAGTATGCCCGCGGATTTTCCGCAGTTCTCGATAGCCTCGGACTCGTTCACGAGTATATCGCGGTCAAATATAACCTTTACCTCCGCGTTTTCAAACTTGCCTGCGCCGGTATTAGTCAGATGCACGTTTACAAACCACAGAAGCTCCTCGAAAGCGGCTTGAAACTCTGTTTCCATTCCGTTCGCATCGAGATCGATGTCAGAATACATAGATCTGATGTTCATCTGGTTGGGCGTGCCGTTCATTCGCTCGTCCTTAGCGTCGTATCCGCGCGCGTTCTCTATGATCGCCTTCTTGAGCAGCTCAATAACGGTTTTATAGTTGTCAACGTTAAGCTCAATCTCAAGCTTGTCAACCGCACCGTCGGAACCCTCAAAGCTGCGAACCTTAACCGCGCCGTAGGTAGCGAGGTTGCGACGGAACTCGCCGAGATCCTCACCGTCGTAATTGTGGATAACGAGTACGGTGTTTCGGACGTCTTCCTCCATAGCGTTCACGCCGTTTGAAAGCATGAGGTTGAGCGCATCCTGTAAGCACTTAACTCGGCGCAGAAGCGGCTGTTCACGGTGATTCGCCTTGAAGCACACAAGCGGCAAGCGCTCCCAGTTATATCCGGTCTGCTCACCCGTTTCATCGTCCGTAAAGGTAACGTACGAGCCAGATGGTGCATCGTTGTCGTACACAAGCGTTCCGTCTTTCCACAGAAAGCGATCCACGCCGCCACCGTGCAGCACTTCAGCTTTATAGACGACACTCTCGTCGCCTTTGCCGTCGTATACATACACCGGAAAGAGGTGCACAGCACAGTCGAGCTCCTCGTGTTCAGTATCCGCCCAGAATGGTAGTACTTCGTGCGCCGGGAATAACGAAAACGAGAGCGTGTCCTTGGTTTTATAGTACGGGAATACCCACACCTTGCCGCCCGTGAGTGCACGCTCTGCGGCTATGCGGATCTTACGACGTACTTTTTGGGTGAATATCTTATCAAGCGCCTCAGCGTGTGCCTTGTCTTCCGTGTCGAAGATAAACGGCCGACCACAAAGGTAGTTAGCCTTTTGGTCGACCATTTTAGCGTATTGATTATCGACGATACGGTTATTGGGGAGATTTTCAACCTGCTTCAGTTCTCCACCCTCGCCTATGACTGTGCGTTTGCGCTTTAATATATCGTGCTTGCCGTCATAATACTCGTCACCTTCAATCTGGCTTTTGCGTTCAGAAGAACCGAACCAGGCTTTGATTTCGTGTTCGAGGAATTCCTTATCGGTCATTCCCGGAGTTATATACGCGGCAATCTTGCCAACAAGCAGCAAGCTCGTGGGCTTATCATAAAAATTCAAAGTTTTCACGGCTTACGCCTCCTTGCTTTAATCGAAACTGTAGTGTGAGCCGTTGTTTATACGTTCAGCAATACCCGTGGTGGCATCAGGCGCATCATCGTGCGCATTTTTGCCCTCGCGTTGGTATCGGCTCATTGCCTTGTAATATTCCGGCCATCGGTCTTTCCAGTTCGCCGGGTAATATATGTGATCCATAACCCACGTCGCATTTGAAAGTATGCGAGCCTCTTTGTTTTTACTTTGGTAAAAGGCCTCAATGTGACAACGATTGGATCCTAAAGCAGCCAAGTGCCTTGTTACGGACCTCGCAAAGCCTCTGCCACCGTTGTTACTTTCAATGTCAGCCCAGCCCACATTACCCGCTTTAAGCATTTGAGCGGTTTGTGGCTCTGTTATCTCCATAGGCGCTTTGGTATAAAGCACATCAAGCACATAAGCCTCTTTGTTGTAAACACCGTAGCTTATACTGCAAAGATAATCATCGCCGGTGTCGGCTGTATCTGTGTAATTTTTGATCGCTGTAAATAATGAGTGCCCGCTTTCATCGGTAGGCAGTTTGTCATAGGTCTTAAAGCTGCTATACAAACGGCCTTTAATGTCAATGGGCTCCTGCTGGTAGTTTGCAGATGCAATATCATCACCCATAGCCCGTATTTTTGATTTATAGGAGCGTAGGGATAATATTTGCGGGCACAGCATCGTGCCGTCACCCTGCATAGCCTTGTATGATATGTGTCGTATCTTGGCACCTGCCTGTGTATAAAAATCTAATGCACGCCCGGCGAGGTCTAAACTGTGCCAGCGTGTCATTATTATTATGATTTTGCCGCCCTCCTCGAGTCTGGAGAGCATTGTGTTGGTGAACCAATCCCAGTGCTTCTCGAGGGTGTCAGCATTATTAGCCTCAAGTGCTGATTTTATAAGGTCGTCGATAATAAGGATCGATGCGCCAAAGCCGGTGGCGGTACCCGTGGGGGAGGTTGCAAGGTAATTGTTATATCCGCCCTCGAGGCTCCACAAATTCATTGCACCGTCGCCTTGTTTGATTTTGACGCCCGGGAATACGTCAGAATACACAACACGATCCTCGTCCGCCTTTTCTTCAGCTATGGTGTTGCGTACGCCTTTGGCGAAGCTGGTTGAAAGCGTTTCATTGTATGAGCCGGTCATTATCTTTTCCGTTTGATTCTGCCCAAGGATCCATTCAACAAAGCATTGAGCGGTACGGCTCTTACCGTGTCGAGGCGGCATATTGACAATGAGCACCTCGTCGTCACTTTGGTAAAAGTCTTGCATCTCGTGGCAAAAATCAATTAAGAATTGCCGGTCCTTTTTATAAAAGTTTGGAGCTTTAAGATTGCAGTATCGCCAAAAGTCACGTTTTGCGAGTTCTATTTTAGCACCTAGTTTAATCGCCGCACTCAATCGCTATCACCGGCATCTGCCAATTTAATAAGCTGATCGGTGGTTAACCCGGCAAAAGGGTTATTTTTAACCTCTCCGGAAAGCTCCATACTTTGTTTGTCACGCCATAGATCGGGACGTCGGTTCTTAAGCCAAAAGATTATAGCAGCTGTTTCGGGGGGAACATATACCTGCTCCTCCGCATATTCAATGCGCTCCGTCTCTTTTATCCGCTTACCGTCTTCGTATAAAACCTCTTTAACCTTTATTGGTTTCAAGACGGTTTCCTTGATGCCAAGAGCTTTTTTTAATAAAGCGTTCTCGACTTCTACGTCAACGACTTCCTTGCCCTTTTTTAGGGCTGCCGAAAGTGCCGAAAACTTATCACGCCATGCACGCAAAGTGGAGTATGCAACGTCCATATTGTGGGCAATTTGCTCATCCGTCAAGCCATCCCGTGCCCAAGCCTCAAGCAGCAGTAAGCCGTCCGGCTCAAGCCACTTTTCGTATTTACCTTTTGCCATACGACTCACCGCCTTCCTTTTCGATTTAGTACGCCACTGCCTCCACCAACTGCATTCGTGCGGCGTTCATTTCCCTTTACCCTCGCACCGTCCGGAGTGTAAGACGGTGTTAATGCAAATCGAGAAGTACACCTCTGTATACCTCTCGACGATACCATTATATCACATATAAAGCGAACAAAACGAACAACTTTCATTTTTGCTCTGCTTTTTCTATGTAACGGTTGCATATCATTCTTGCGCAGTCTGATGTCATGCTTCCACCGATAGCGCGCGCTACTTTGAGCCATGACAAGCCATCAACGAATCGGAGTGTAAATATTCGCCTGGTTAGGCTATCCGGTATATCGGCGATATATTTCTCGAGCTTTAACCTTTCACGAACGCATCGATCCATTTTGCTTTTTATAATTTGCTCTATCTCCGCAACTTCTAAAGCATATCTCCCCACACGGTCGCCAACTCCGGAACAGACACCTTCACCCGATAGATTCGGCGAAGATGCGGCATAGGCTTTGCTTTGAAGTTCTGCGAGCCGCTTTTTGTCTTTCTCAATCTCGCATTTAAGGTGGTATAGCTGTGATAGCTCCCTAAGCGTCATTCTACCTCCTCCAATCTACACTTCCGCTCCATTACCTGCCTCGACCGTTCAAGAGCAGCGGCAAACGCTTCGTTTTCGTCAAAACCGTTACAAGGCGTTGTGCGTCTCTCGTTGCGTTTTTTCGCCTCATCCTGCTCTGCCCATGTCATAATGGTATCATAGTGCGAAGCATATGTTTTCTTGCTGTCAGCCATGTACTTAGAAAGCCTATCGATTCTTGCCCCCCAATCATTTGGGAATCGCTGTTTGAGTGCTTCGAATTCCTCGTCTGACAACAGGACGTTTTTATAAGCGCCGTGCAACGGTGCTTCTGATATGTGCGCGTGTGCCGGCGCAGTCGGCTCTACACACTTTATATAATTATATAATTCTTTATAATTCTTTATATTTCTTGTATTGTGTTCGCCTGCTGTTCGAGTGCTGTTCGCCTGCTGTTCGCCTGCTGTTCGATTTTTCGTTGTTGTGCTGTTCGCCTGCTGTTCACTTTTTGGGTGATGTTTTGGAATTTCACCCATGTTATAAGGATTTTCGCGACAAATCTGCTGTTCGTTTTTTTGTTCGCCTGCTGTTCGAGTGCTGTTCACTTTTTTTGAGGGAGCTTGAAACTTTGACCAGTTAACAATAGTCGTTACAGAAAAATTGCTAACCGCTTCAGTTGTTATACACTGTGTTTCTTCAAGCGTCTTCATCATTCGATAAACTTTGCTTTCCGAAACCCCAAGAGCCTGTGACAGCTTTTTTCGCCCCGTGATAAGCTGCCCTCTTTTCAGCTTGACAACCGTACCGGAAACTATGATTTCTCTGTCCTCAGTTGAAGCTTGGCAGAGAAAATATATCCACAACCGCAAGACTTCCGCATCCGTGAATACCGCACTATTCAAGATGCTTCTATGTAATTTTATAAATGTATTTGGCTCAGCCATAATGCACCTCATTCCCCTCGCAAAAATGCCGCAAACTTCTCCATCGCCCTTTGCTGATGCTTTGTGGGCTTGTCTGATTTGGGTTTAAAATCAAGATGCTTTGCGAACAAGTCGCAAATAAACCTGCGTGTGTTCTTCTTGCCTTGCTCAACACCGTCGTAATAGCCCCGTGAGGGCTTATTATCAGCAATACCCGTCTTGCCCTTACCCTGACCGCCATCGGTCTTGTTGCGGAGCTGATAGCCTGCTGTAGCGTATTTGCGTATGTATTCGCGCTCCATTTCGTCAAGTTGACTCTCCGGGAATTCAAGAAAATGTATCCGCCATCCTGTGGGATTGTCTACACTGTAAAGCCCGTGCTTGCGAATCGATAGATCAATATGCTGATAACCGCGCAGATGTCCAGCAAGACGGGTGAGCAGGCGTTTCGCCTGCCCTATGTACGCATATCTGAATCCGTCTTCCTCGCGAAGCAGGAAGTATATACCACTGCAATCGGGGCAGCCCTCGCACACCGAAAGTATGCGAGCTTTATTCGCCGCCTCAATCGCTTTTATCTGCCTCATATCCATAGCTTAAAACGGAAGCTCACTGTCGCCGCTAAGAGTTTCCCACTGCGGTGCACTTGTGGGCAAAATAGGCGGTGCGCCAAAGTTTGCCGTAGGTACACCGACATCAAGCTTTTTAAGAGGCGGCACTTTGAAATCTCCGTCCTGTATCTGTTTCAGTGTTTTTAACTCTTTGACAACGAGCCGCACCTTAACGGTGTTGTCCTTGTTGCTGATGTATTCCTCTTCGCCAAGCACTAAGCCAATATATCTGCCGATAAGCCCCACCTCGTTCCAGTCCCATCTATACCCGGGATTCGATTCCTCGACGCAGTTGGTGAAGTGCTTGAACATCCCAACAGCCTTTTCTTTGTATGAGCGAATAAACGATCCGCCCCAAAAGCCGAATTTTTCAAACGTATCGTGGTGATATCCCTTGAATTCCCCTGCCGCAAAATCGTATTGAATGTTCAGATATTCACCCTTGCCGCTGACGGGATCGAGCTGAACATCTTTGACAGATGTTATCACAGCAATGTATCCGCCTGCTGTAGGTCTTGCAAATTCGCCTGTGCTTGCCTGAATATTTTCGTAGTTGTTGATAGGTTTCATGATCGTTACTCCTTTGTATCATTTATTTCGCCGCTAAATACAAGCGGACAATTACTTCCGATATGTTTTGTTGGATATTCGCTTACTTCCTTTGTCAGTTGGCATACACCGTTGTTCCTGCTAAAAAATTTGCACTGGAAACAGCTCACATCTGCGTTGTCACGATAGTCTATAGGGAAATACACCTTTACTGTACACTCTCCCGTGACGTATGCCTTTACTCCACTGTCAAAATTAGCCATTTTCATACTCCTCTATCGCTTGTAGCACAGTAGCAATATCGTTGGGAATAGTCTTGTTAGAGAAAAGCCCAAGAGGCGTTTTTGCTGTGGAAAAATTAGCTTGTGTTTCAAAAATGTATTCCCCGTCAATGCACTTGGCGTGGAGTACTATGGGGAATTTGGTTTCAAGTCCGATTTTAGAAAGCTTCTGACCGTTGGTTTTGATGGACGTGAACATATAGCCGTTGTCATCCCGTACAGTCTGTGAGTGGCATACAAATATCACCGTCATGTCCTCGCGCATTTGAAGTGCATAATCAATAATACCGTACACAGCCACAGCAAGATCAACCCACTTGTCATAGCCCTTTTCGCGGCTTCTGCGCATTTCATCTGCAACCATTA
The DNA here is from genome assembly GCA_045644145.1 of Candidatus Flemingiibacterium sp. Classification (GTDB taxonomy): domain Bacteria; phylum Bacillota; class Clostridia; order Oscillospirales; family CAG-272; genus Flemingiibacterium. The sequence continues at coordinate 106,297 of JAZRGK010000080.1, read as the reverse complement.
CGCCGTTGAGTGTGTCAAGGATAACGGTCTTGATATTTGGACATTTTTCGTTTATGCCGCGAAGTATCGCAAGTATCTCTGCCTGATCGTCGGTACAGCGGTAATTCTTCGCTTCACCGTTGTACTGTTTTTTCCAACCGCGCCACGATAACCCTTTTTTGTCGCAGTCAAAATAATATGTGGTTGCCGGATCAAGATTTCGCATAGAGGTAGTTTTCCCGGCTCCGCTTTCCCCCATGATTCCTATAATTCTTGCCATGTTATTTAATCCTTTCGTTTAATATTTCCATACCGCCTCACGCTCATCCTCGATAAGCTCGTATATCTCCATTGCATGCCGCTTAGGATCAAGCCCTTGGGCGGCACACAAATCCGCCACACAGGAACGGCACCAACCGTTGTTAAGCTCGTTCTCGGCTTCGTATTCGCCGCAGCACTCGCACTCGTAAGCCTCTACAAACTCGCCGCCGCAACTGCACGGCATTTCCTCTTCCTCGTAGTACGCGCCCTCAAGCTCTGTGTGCCGCCACTTTTCTGTGGGCACTTCATCGACAAGATGTCCGCATCTGTTGCATATGTACATGTTATCACTCCGTTTGCTTAAGCCGTGTCAATACATCAGCTAAGTTTTTCTCATTCAAATAATTAAGGCGTGAAATCACTTCTCCACACGATACGTCAAAATGTGTAACACCGTCTACGGTGTGTATCCAAAGGAATCCGTTGTCCACCGCTTGCATATGTGTTGTTAGCTCATGCAATAGCTCTGTGGTGCTGCGCTTTGCATTCTCGCCGCGAGCTATATCGCTGTTTACTTCTCCTGTCCCGTTCTTCATGGCAACAGCACATTCTGCCTCTTCCCGAGTTATGAACACCGTTTCACCCAATTTGTCGTCTGTGGTAGTAAATATCCGCCAAGACGGACGATAAAAGTGATCGAGCGAGTATGTCATATTGCAGACCACCCTTGGAAGCACACGCCATTCGCCGTATCGCTTAGATATCCGATACACAGTATCACCTACTTTACACGGCAGTGCGATTACGCCGTTTGCAAGCAAGTCCGTTGCTGTCTGTTTTGCACTGATCGCCCTATAAGCCGCATATTGATTATCGAATGTTTCATCGAGTAGTTTACAAAGTCTTTCATGCTCATTCATTCTCACTCACCTACCATTTCTTTTACAAGATCGTCGATGTTATCAACATAAACGAGTTCGCCAAAATTCTTGTGTTTGAATCCCTCCGCTTTCAACCTCTCCGCAAACTCTTTGATTGCTTCGGCTCTTGATTTCTCGGTCAATCTTGCGTGAAGTTGTATATCTCGTTCTTCGTCATATTCTCGCAATCTCTTAACTGTACCTCGTACAAATTCAAGATTGCTCTCCAACCTCTCAATCTCTGCCTTTAGGTGGTTGATGAGTTTAATAGTGTTGCTTAAAAGTGCTATAAATTTATGGTCGTCAGGATTTTCGGTGTCGTTGCTTTCTTCAAATCTATGATTTATTGTTAATGCGGTTTTGAGTTCTTCTTCCAACGCCTTTATAATCTCGTTATCTGTCATCACTCCGCACCGCCTTTCATTCTCGGCGGCTCAGGCAGCGGCATCCAGTGGGTGACGCGCAAGCCCGTGCTTTCGTGCTGAAAGTGCGGCTTCGCATCATGCTTAAAATACGTTAACACACTTACAAAAGATCTGTCCGAAAATCGAGCTTCACCCTTGCTGTCATTTTCGTTATCGAAATGGTAATAAGCAAGCAATTCGCATTGCCGTTCTGGGAGTCGCTCGTCAACGCTTATCCATTCACCCTGCTTACGATACCCTCTTTGGTACAGCGTTTCAGCGAACGCCGTTGCGGAGTTTATATCCAAACGCGAACCTACCATGATAAGGTCGCGAAGTTCATTGATCTGCTCTTGTTTAGTCATACTTGTACCTCCTCAACATAGCACCAGGACTGCGGCGGACGGATTATAGGTTTCTCTCCACCACAAGAGCACTCCACATAGCATCCAACACTCTCATTACATTCGTAGTGATAATACTCACAGTCACCGCACCGCGGTCTTTCTTTTTCGTATTCCTTGCAAATGGCGCGGAACTCTGATAGCTCCTTCGGCTTGTCGTATATCACGAGATCGGAGATGTGGTAGCCGTACACGTCGGCTCCGCTCGAATAAGTTTCTGCTTCATCTTCTGTCATGCAAGCATCTTCAATCGGCTTGATATGATAGCAAGCATGTCCGGCAAACACATCCGGATGAGATATCACCCATACAAGTTGGTCACATACAAATTCGCCTATGACTTTCTTTTGCCCATTGCCTTTTATGTAAACATTAAGATTTTGATTTCCTACTCGACCATCACCGCCGCTTTCGTACATATACACCTTGAACGGCACATCGAGCTTGGGTTTGGTCTTACGGACCTCGATGGTCTTCTTTCCCGAAGCGATAAGCTCGCACCACTTCGGCTGTATGCTCATGAGTATTGCTTTCACCGCACAACCACCTCCGGAGCAGGCGGAACACCGTCAAGCCAATGGGTGATAACATATTCACCTTCGAGCGTATCTACATTTCCGAACCCACCGTTTACAGCATTAAACATTGCTATTTCTTTCCCTGTGTGGAATGCACCGTCGGCTATCCATCTGACAATAACGAAGTATTCTCCACTCTCAGTAGGCTTGTCTGCCTCCGCATCGCGCCAACGCGCGGCATGAGGGTTTATTGTTTCCTTTGGCGGCTCACTAACCGCCTTTAACTTGATGCTCACATGACCACATTCAGTTGCTTTTGCCTCGCAAAGCTCGCGCATAACCTCATCGGCGAATCTCACGGTATACTCGTGGTCGAGCACCCACGAAAGCGAACGGTACTGCATCCACGGAAGATCGCACCCCGCTATGTAGCAGGTGTACTCGCTGTACTCACCGTAGTGCGTGTATTTGTCCGGTATTATCTCGGCAAAGTTGCCCCATGTAAATCCGGCGCGCCTGCAAAATTCAAGAAACTCTCTTGCCTCTGCCTCTGTGCGGCATCTCACCGCTATTCGCTTACTGCGAAACGCTTCCCATGTGAATTTTTCCATTGTTATTGCTCCTTTCACTGTTGTTAATTGCCTAACATCTTCTCCATAGCCTCACGGTAAAACTTGCGGCTTACTTCAAATCCATAACTGTTTCGCCCACACTCCCGAGCCGCGCGAAGCGTGCTTCCGCTTCCGGCGCATGGGTCTATTACTACGTCGCCCTCGTCGGTAAATATTTCGATAAGCCGCTTTAACACCGATACGGGCTTCTGTGTCGGGTGTATCTTCGGGTACTCCTTGCTATTGTCACGCTTCCACTCGAAGTGGTTGAACACCATATGCCGCTTGCCATCCTCGCCCATGTTGTTGAACTTCGGAAGCTTGTCCCGGTACAAGCACAGCGCATATTCCGTAGCACCTACGATTCGCATATTAGCCTTAAGTACCTGCGCCGAGTAGTTCTTGCAGAAGATAAGCGGTATGTAGTGCATATATCCGTGCTTCCGTGCAAGCTCAATAAGCGGTGCCATCTGCTCAAATGCGCAGAATATAATCATGCACGGAGCTTTGCCGCGCTCTTTCGGTTCTTTGCGCAGAAGCTTGTGGCAGAAATGGAAATACTCGTTGAGGTTAAAATCGCCGTCGCCGTTGAAGAACGCCGACTTTGCATGCTTGCTTTCACCGTTCTTGTTGTCGCCACCGACATACCACATGGGATTCGAGCCGTAAGCCTTATCTCCCACGTTATACGGTATATCGGCTATTACAAGCTGTGCACGCGGTATGTTGTACCGCTTGTAGTTTTGGAAATTGTCGTGGTATAGCTTTGTTTTGATAGTCATCTCCCCCACCTCACTTAAACGTAACCGCCGCATTAAGTACCGCCGCGGCAATCCAATATATAACCATGCGCGTATCATGCGCTAATCCATACCACACTGCCGCGACAATGTCAAGCGTGATGAGTATTATCGGGAATATGTATTGTGGTTTCATTTTCTCTCCTTATCTCGCAGGCTTAATATCGGACGCATACACACGCCGCTTCTGATACAGCTCCGGCGCGTAGCTGCCGGGACACGCCACATTTCGCGGATACAGCATAAAACTGCCGCTTTTGTGGTCGTAATATCCCGTGTAGTAGATCCTCGGCATGTGATCTACTACCCATCCGATAAGATACGATGCCTGCTGATTCGATATCTGACCGTAATTAACGTACACCATATCGCCTCCTAACTTTTTTCTTAAAACTACTTGCAAAATATCAATAATTGTGTTACAATATTGGTACTGTATATGTAATCTTTCCTACGAAAGATCACACTTTTGCCGTGTTTGATGTTGGCGCATCAAATGCGGCTTTTCTTTTTGCACCGCAAAGATAGCTTGTATTGATACAGCGCACTCTTGACGGAACTTTGAGAACGTCCGAGCACAGCGGAGATTTCATCAAGATTACATCCCTCTCGCCACATCTGCCCGAGCCGTTCTTTCTCTTCTGTTGTCCAATGCTTTATTTTGCCATTCGGCACATACCGTGACTTGCGAGCTTGGGGCGGCTTTCGATCCATGACTTCCTCAATACTCTGTCCGGCAATGATACGCCGGATGATCTTTGGTGTAACCTCGTTAATGTCGGCAAGTATTTCCACCTGCGCTTCCGGGTTCTTCGCAAGCCTATGGTCACGTCTTATCTCCTCTGCCGTCATCATCATAAGAAAACCACCTTATGCCCTCTCCGAACCTCGATATCAGAATACAGTGTAGTTTCTATCTCCGTTATAACATCGGACAGCTCACACAGCCTTTTTCGCAGTTCAGTATTCTCCGCCGTCAGATCACGAACGTAGCGCTCCTCTGCGGCTTTTATATCAGATTCCAATTTTGCCATCCTTTCCTACAAGTCGAAGCTCCCAATCGCCCGACTGATATATGATTTTTGCCGCACAATCTTTGAATGTGGCGTTGTCGGAGAGTACCAAATGTGCCTTGTCAAACGCTGAATATTCGAGTTTAACGACGGTGCTGTTGCCCCACGCCTCGACGGTGCTGTTGCCCCACGCCTCGACGGTGCTGTTGCCACACGCCTCGACGGTGCTGTTGCCCCACGCCTTGACGGTGCTGTTGCCCCACGCCTTGACGGTGCTGTTGTCATACGCCTCGACGGTGCTGTTGCAGATTTCAACACCCTTGCAATCCTTGATATAGTGATTGCTTCCGCTGTCTATCTTTAAGCCGTCCACGCCGATATGGATATGGTCTTTTGCCCACGCCTTAACAGCTTCCACCATACGCGCCTTGTCTACTTCCTCAACAAACCACTCGGGGCGTATGTCCTGATCTACATTGAACACCCATGTATCAATGTCGCTGAACACGTCACCGTCACTCGGCGAAAGCTCCACACGAACGAAAAGCCGTTCTGCGTTTGTACGGGTGTCAGCAATTTTAAGCTCCTCTAACATATCGCTGTGGCTGTCGTAGTCGGGGATGAATACCCTGTCTTTTAAGATAATAGCCGATTTCATTTTGCACATGATTCTATACTCCTTTTGAATTAATACATCATCGCTATAGCAGTCGCAAGCACCATCGCCCACGCCGCCGCATAGATAAGCGCACCTGCGATGTACGCAAGACTCACACGCCTCGCACGCCTTACACGCACATCAGACAACGGCATGTCCCCCGATACCGCGAGGAAGCAGGGCGCAAAGCGGCGTATGCTGTGGTGGGTGAAGTATACTATGTATAATACTGATAGTAAAAGTGTCATGGTACTGCTCCTTTCATGCTCTCCTTGATTCAAATGCCGCAAGGACCTTATCCCATATGCTGTCCGCGCAGGGTAAGCTTCTGATTCCGTAACGCTCTTTGCTGTCGAAACGGCAGACTTTGCATACCAATTCCTCTGCACTTTCAGATACGTTTCTGAACTCCTGAAGCTTTTCCGGTATGCCGAGGTATTCACAGCCGTTAACAAGACGCTCGTTGCGCTCGAATCTGATAGCCAGGTATATTTCCCTGCCCCCTTCCCGTGTTGCCCTCGTAGCCGATAGGCTCACCGGCGTGTATGTATTCGCCCTCTTTGGCGGTAGCGATTGATAACCGCTCGTAGGAAACGATTGTGCCGTTACGCCCTTGAATGGACACGATCAAGCCGCGCCATCTGTCACGGCTGTGGATGTCGTGGCACTGCCCTACATACATTACAACGCCGTCCTCGATGGCTCGCACCTTTGTACCGCCTCCGATTGCGGTGGGCAGTCCCTTAAAGTGGAGCACGCCCGGCGTTTCCTTTTTGCCGGTCTTGATGATGCTCATGAGCCGGCACCGCTCGCTGTCGTACAGTTTGCTGAGGTTTATCATTTGTTTTATTCTCCTTTCATCTTATTTCTCTCAGCGCAACACCGCGCATACTGCAATACCTTGCAAGTGCGTTGATATATGCCACAGTGTCTGCTATAAGGGCACCAGAGCTTTCGCCACCGTCGCCGGTACGCACGAGCTTTTGGTAATGCGAATGTGCCCTGTCGTACTTCGCCACCGCTTCTGATACGGTGTATTGCCTATTACACAGCTTCACGAGCTTGCGGCGCGTCGCTCGTTCAAGCCGTTCTTCATGCTTGCCCATCTGCTGTCGCCTCCGACTGTTCTTTTTTCCAACGATTAAACGCATCAAGTGTGTTTTTGTAAAAGCGATCACGTTTCCAAGGCGACCACGCATCAAGGTTAACTTGCAACTGTTCTCCGGGTTCTAACATTTTCACTTCCGGTATAGGTCTTGCCACGGCTTACCCCTCCTTTCCCTTATCGGTCAGCTTCCACTTGCCGTCGCCAGCGTGCTTGATATAACCCTCTTTGTAAAGCCGGTGAAATTGGATATACGAAATACTGCAATGCCGCTTGTAGCCATTGGCGGTAAGAAGGTGGACAATATATCTCACCCCTTTTGCTGTAGCCTCTGCTCTAATGTAGCCGTCATCCCTGCGCATTGCACGGATAACGTGCTCCGGTAATGGTGATTTTTTGTTTTCCATGGTTTTTCTCCTTTGTTTTTTGTGTTTTGTTGCTTTTAGGAATTCCTGAAATTGTTGATTTTTGTGATTGTTTGTGATATAATCACCTTAGAAAGGAGGTGATGACCCAATGATAGATGAAAAAGACATAAAAACTATCTGCGACAAAGTTCTTGATAAGTATTCAAGTCGCCTCGTCAACGACAATGCAACAACAAAACTTATCAAAGAAATTTATCGAATGAACGCAAAGATGATATGTGATATCCTAATTGAGTACAACAACCTAAACAAGCAGTAATTTCGATACCCCTGTGTGCTGTTGAGTAGCCCCTCAATAGCACACGTTTTTTATCACTCAAGCATTATGTCAGTAGACTCACATTTGATGACTTTGCGAAACGCACGGTCCAATTCCGTATAATACTTGTACAGTTCTTCGCTTTGTTCAACCCGAATAATTCCATCAACCAGTTTCCGATATACTTCGCTTAATAAAGCGATGTTGTGTAATGCGCGCGCATCAGACGCGTATTCGGAAATTGGTTCTTTTTGGCTTTCCGCAACTGCATGTCTGAAAGTTTCAGCAAATTCGCTTTCGATGTCGCATTGGTTCTCCATTCCTCTCACCCTCCTTCCTGCTCTGCCGTATCAGGTATACCAAACAATTCATTAGGTGTTACGCCGAGTGCCTGTGATATTCGTAGTATATCTTCACTCCGCATAGGCTTCGCACCGGTCATTATCCTGCTGAATTGCTTCTCTGAATATCCAGCCCGAACAGCTACCGCTTTATTCTTTAATCCCCTCTCCCTAATGAGATTGCGTGTATTTTCAGCAATGCCATCCACGTTATCACCTCCCAAGTTTTTTGTGACCATTTGCATTATAGCATATATTTCTTGTGATGTCAAGAGTTTTTTACAAGTTTTTTGAGATTTTTCTTGACTTGTACTCTCGTGTGTGTTATAATCGTGTTGTAACTTCAATGATAAAAGAGGTTTTAATTATGAGTTTAAGCACAAGAATCAAGCAACGCCGGGAAGAACTCGGTTACACACAGCCCGAGCTTGCTAAATTGGTTGGTGTTTCAAAAGGGAGCATAGGAAACTATGAAAGCGGAATAAGCTCACCTAATGAGAATATTCTTATAAAGCTCTTCGCCGCATTAAAATGTGATGCAAACTATTTGTATCAAGATGAAATAGAATCAATGAAGGGCGATATATTAAGCGCTTCAGAACGCGAGATGATAAAAAAATACCGTATGCTTGATGCACACGGCAAAAAGATAATGGGTATGGTTCTTGACGAAGAATACACTCGTAGCATAACACCTATAAAGCCGGAGAAAAAGCAACCCATGTATTCCATTCGCCACAGCTTGTATAAGGTATCTGCCGGAATCGGTTTTATGCTTGATGATAACAATGCATGGGAAACTATATCTGTTCCCGATTCTCCCGAAGCTCGTCAAGCGGATTTCGCGCTTACCATATCGGGCGACAGCATGGAACCAATATACTATGACGGCGACGTAGTGCTTGTTGAACAATGTGACGCGCTCGATGAGGGCGAAGTCGGCGTATACATCGTCAACGGCGATGGCTATATAAAAAAATATGGGGTAGACCGTCTGATCTCCCTCAATGAAAAGTATAAGGATATTAAATTCAGCCAATACGACACAATCAAATGCGTTGGTCGTGTTATTGGTAGGGTGTAAAAAATCCCCTCTCCCGCACAACACAGAAAGGAGCATATACATGGCGCGAACAAACAAGCAAATATCCCCTCTCGGCGAAATACCTGCCGTGATATATGCTCGCTTTTCATCGCATAATCAGCGCGAAGAATCCATAGAACAGCAAGTTGCAGAGTGCAAGGCGTATGCCGCTGCCAATAATCTTTCTGTTGTCGGCGTCTATGCAGACAGCGCAGTATCGGGACGTTCCGACCGCCGACCGCAGTATCAGAAGCTTCGCCGGGATGCTGAAAAAGGTGTCTTCGCCGCTGTAATCGCTTACAAATCAAGCCGTATCGCCCGAAATATGGTCAACGCGCTCATATTTGAAAGCGAAATGGATAAATACGGCATACAAGTCTTCTACGCTAAAGAAGCCTTTGCGGATAACGCCTCCGGCAGATTCGCAAGGCGTACAATGATGAATCTCAATCAGTTTTACAGCGAGAATTTGAGCGAGGATATAAAGCGCAACCAAGCCGACAACGCTATGAAGTGCCGCGCAAACGGTCCTGCGCCGTATGGGTATAAATCGGACAAAGCCGGGCACTTCGTAATAGACGAAACCACCGCCCCAATAGTTAAAGAAATATTCGCTCGCGTGGAAGCAGGCGAGATGTTTATGAGTATCGCCGCCGATCTCAACGCGAGAGGTATAAAAAATCGTCGTGGCAACGAATGGGGCAAGAACAGCTTCGCTACTATCGTATCAAATGAACGCTACACGGGTACATACATATTCGACGGAATCCGCGTCGAAGGTGGTATGCCTCAAATAATCGAAAAACATCAATTCGAGGAGGTACAGTATATTTTGAAAAACAAAAAGAATCCGCGCGGCAAAAGCCGCACCAACGAAAGATACCTTCTTACGGGACTTCTCTTCTGTGGTGAATGCGGAGAGCCGATGATAGGAATGTGCGGTACAAGCAAATCAGGAACAAAACACCACTATTACGCTTGCAAAGATAAACGATCCGGCGGAGGATGCCGAAAGAAAGACGTCCGACGAGATCAGCTCGAATACGATGTAGCAATGGGTGTTTACCAGCACATCTTGAATGAGCCGGTTATTACGCAGATTGCCGAAGGCGTTGCACGGTACTTCGATGAGCAACGGGATAACCCGGACATCGTGATTCTTGAAGAACGAAAAAAAGCCAACGATGTGGCAATACAAAACATTATGCGTGCCATCGAGGCAGGTGTACTCACAGATACCACAAAGAGCAGGCTGATTGAGCTTGAATCTGACCAGGCAAAAGTGAAGGCACAGCTTGCCGAGCTTACCGTTAATATACCGGAAATCAATGTAGAAGAACTAAAGACATTTCTCCTATCGTTCCGGAACGGTGATATAGACGATCCAAAATACCGTGAAAATCTTATAAAAAACTTTATTGTAGCCATATACCTGTACGATGATCATGCAAAAATCGTGTTTGACCCCTCCGGAGGCGGTCATATAGGTGTAAATATTACCATTTCTGACGTAGAAAGCGCACTCTCCGAGTGTTCGTCTGTGGACTCTTTAGGGTCACCAAACGTAACAAATCCGAACTATTTCGTAAATCGAAATTGGTTCGGATTTGTTTTTTACTATGATTATATGAATTAAGGCTTAACATTACCGCCGAGAGCGACCACAACGGTTACTCTCGGCGGTGCTGCTATTAATTTTGAACAATGAGCGTTGTAAGCACTTTCCTTTGCCCATCGGTAGGCTGCTTTAGCTTGCCGTTGCTCAAAAGTGCAACAATACAGTGAAGTAGGAACCATCCGTCAGCGTGGAATAGAAACTGAAGCTCATATTCCTTTACCCGGCGTAGATGAGCCGGCACGGAATCGAGTACCGCTTCGACATAATGTGCTTTGATTGCATCAAATTTATCCTTGTGTTTTATCTTAATATTCTCGCCAACTGCAAGGAGTTTATTTTTGATTTCCTTGCTCGTAAGCGTTACGATCTGCCAAGAGGACTTAAAGTGTCCGTCATAATCTCCGTTGGTTTTGATATAACCAAGCTCTGATAGCCAAGCGTACTCATCCTTTGAAAGCAGACCGTCCTCATCCTCACGCTTTTCGAGAGCTAAAACTCGATCAACATTCTCTGCGTACATTTTGCTGACACTCATTCTTCGTCCCGACCACTCAGTATCAAGCTGCCAAAACGAAATGTTCCCCTCGGAATACTGTTTGTTCGGATATCTGAACGGCCCGCACCAGTTTTTCATATATACATAATCTTCTGGCAACTCCACATTATCCGGGACAACGGCTGCGTGACAAATATTATGAGCACCATCTGGACGAACAGTCGCAACCTCTTCAAAGGAAATTTTATCTTCCACCAATTTTTCGCCAGATTCTGCCGCAATATACGGGATAAGCGACCACAGAAGGAAGTTTTGATCCGCACGAGTACTTTCCGTCAAGGTGATCAGTTTATCGGTCTGTCCACACAAAATATCGGAATGATCAATCAGTCCCGATGCAATCAGTTCATCGTAAAGCTCATTTGCAAACAATCCTGCGGCTTTCTTATACATCGCATCCTGCATTGTGAGCAGTTCTGCAGTTGGTTCACTGATTATGAAATTGACGATATACTTGTCCCTTTGCTCCTCCAAAAAGCCGTACTCTTCAAGGAAATTAACCTCAGTTTCCACATAAACAGGCGAAACACCAATATCATCGGCAATCTCATTGATTGTTTTTGCCTCATTGCGTACGCAATAGCAAATATTCTGTGCCAAAGTAGACCGAAAGAATTCATCTAAGTTTTTTGTTCCAATGGAACCGTTAATACCGTATGTGTGGAATTTGATGGGATTAAATTTCAGTTCACTTGTTTTTCTCATAGTATCTATACCTCGTTTTAATTCTTTTTTCGCATCAAACAAGTGCCACTTGACCGTTCCGAGAGGAATATTCAAATCTTTAGCAATATCGGCTTGCTTGCGATTTTCAAAATAGTATGCAATTACGATCTTGCGTTGGAGTTTGGAAAGATACGCTTTTTCGCTCTGCAATCTATGTATGGTATCAGCATTATCGTCATTATCCAACATCGAGTCGGGATCAGCAATTATCTCTGCCACCTCATCAATCGATACACCTATGATGCTTTTGGCGGCATCTCTATAGTAATTGCTGAACGCATTATGAGCAATCGTCCAAATAAATTTGCTGACATCCCCGATATCGTCTTTGATGAGAAGTGCGCGGAACGCCTTTAATACAATATCCTGCGATAGATCTTCCGCATCGTGTGCGTTTTTACACCGCTTCAGCGTAAAGCCGAATATGGGTTTGAGATATTCAATTATAATCTTTTCGGCATCTTGTCTGTTCACTTGTTTGTACCTCGTTGAAAGCTTTCACCTATATAGACACGGATTCCACAAAAGGTTGGAACTTTTTTATAATTATATCATAAAATTGTGAATCAGTCTACAACAAACCCGCCGAGAGCAACCACAACGGTTGCTCTCGGCGGTAGTATTATTATGCCTTTTGGCCTATTTTACCTGCGCGCTCAATGCATTCCTTGAACCGGTCCTCCCCGCGTGCGGAATTAAACCATGACCATCCGCGGGGGGCGTTCAGCACGTCAAAAATGAGCTTGTCATATGAGTCCATCCAATAGTCATAGTTGATCGGCTCGCACCTTCCGTTCGGAAGCTGGATTCTGCCGCATCCCTTCACATACTTGACTCCACCGAGAACATGACTGTTGCCGGCATCAAGAAGCGCACCTTTATTAAAAGCGGCAGCTTTTTCGGCGTATTCAATGGCTGTTTCAAGACTGCGGTATCCCTCGTCCTTTTCGCCGTTGCCGAATAAGGCAGCGGATCTGATAAGTGCAGTCCATGAATAGAGGCTGTACCACGCAGGCGGCACCTCGCCGTTTTCACCCAGAAGCTCCATGATTTTCATATTGAAGCTCTGTACATCCACCGATCTTTTAGCGGTGTGAATATTGTGGCTGGGTCTTCCAAGAAGATGAAGTATCAGATGGAAGTTGTTCACCCCATACATAAGCTGACCTTCTTGCCATTTTCCGGCATCGCAGAGCTGCTGTTCAATCATCTCGCCCTGAATCGCGCTATACTGCGTGATCGTCGGCGGAAGCTCGCGGATACCTGTGCGGTCAGCAAATACAACGATGTCGCCGTCCTCATCCGCCGCATAGGTGTATTCTACAGCACCCACAAAGCCGTCAGTTAGGTCGAGGGCATCATATCGACGAACAAGACCGTCCGCTATGGGCATGAATCCCTCGCCCACACCCTCGTATGAGGTAAGCTCGTAAACTGCTGTCTTTGCACCGCCGCAAAATTCGTTCTCGGTGCGGACAATTCCGATCCCATCGGCAAAATAGTAAGCCTTCTTGCCACCTCGGTAGGTAAGTCCGTCGCCCATCCCGCTAATATCAAGGCAAAGCTTGAAGCAGTTTTCAAAAGTTCCGGCCTTCGTCGTGACTGTTCCGCCATCCTCGCAGGTGATCTGCGTTTTGATTGCGCTTCCGTACCTGTCATATTCCACGATAGGTGATGCGCCGATTCGCCATTCGTCAGACCAGAGGCAGTTTGCCGCATCCCGGAGAATACCGTAGATATCGTTATACAGAATAGGATCCTCTGCTGCGCCCATGCTGCCGGTATTTTTCCACTCGAAACTCCATCTGGAGTTATAATCGGTAAGAATAAGAGAATCGGACTTCTTTCTGATGTATGTCCTGCAGAAGAAATTCCAATGTCCCGTGGCAGTGTGGTCGGGATTGAAGGTTGGGTCTGTAGCGAGTATTCTCCGTACCGTAGATACCGCCGCTTTGGTGTGTGCCTTTTCCATAGGAGTCACGGCAAGCCGCTCCGCACGCTCCATGGCAGGATAAACGTCGCATATACGCCAGTTTCCGCCATTCTCACGGCAGTATTCATTGGCAATTTCTTGCACGGCATCAAGCCAGGAATTTTCGTCGTACTTAAGTCGTTCGGTGTTTTCGAAATGAGAAACAAGTATTCGTTCATCACAAACAAAATCCACAGTGATTTTAAGTTCGGACGAAATCGTATCTAGGGAATACGATGGGGCGTATTCCCAACTATTGCCTGGCAAAAGGGGAAGAAGTCCCTCTCCGCCTTTAATTTCATATGCACTAAGCGTATGGCTGTCGGTCGCTCCATCAGTTGTAAGCTCCTGGCGAACAATGCCGATGCCCTCTTTGTAGTAGGTTTTGCATACGATTTTTTGTGTGTCCGTCCAACGTCTTACTTCCCAGAGCTGACATCCGTCAAATCTGCCTGCAGGCGTGTTCAGCGATTCACCGTCCGAAATATAGGAAAGCTTTGTACCGTCAGTGCCGGTGTGAGTTTCGCCCACTGCAATATCCGCAAAGAATTGTCCGTCGCAGCTTGATGCATTGCGGAAAATCTGGGCACTCTTATAATTTACCGAGGCAACCCAGCCTTCTCCAAAGCCTTGCTCGGAGAAGTAGTGCAGTTTTCCGTCAATTATGCGGTACTCCTCTGCCGAACCGCCGATACGATATCGTTCTTTGCCCGTATCCTTGTAGCGTGTGGAGAGCACTTCTTCCATCTTTCTTGCATAAGGCACGAGTATGCGATAAGCATCTCCGCTTGTGAGAATTTCTTCAACCTTGTCATATGCGGCGTGACCTTCCTCTACTTTTCCCTCTCGGAACAACTCGTTGCCAAGCCAGAACCATTCGCGTCCGAGAGCCTTAATAAAGCCTGCTTTTTCAAGACGGGGAATCTGCTTGTCACGGATGAAATTCACTTTCGCACTGCCGTATACCTTTGAATCCTCACGGGTGACGATAAAGGTCATTACCTCCTCGTTTTTACCTTCCATGGCGGCATCCGCAATACGGGAAAACAGAGCATCGTTCTTTTTGCCGGGAAGCCACCACCAACCGCGCATCAGGACATCGGCAAGCGCGTGCTGTTTTTCTCTGCATTCGGGAAGCTCCTCTACCTCGCGAAGCACTTCTTTGTATACCTTTTCAAAACCGCTTTTATCGTTCTTGACCTGCCATAATTTCAGTTCTTCAACCTTTTTCATAACACGCTGTACAAGAGTATCGTTATACTTTTCATTCATAGCGCAAAGTTCCTTTCTGATTCGTTTTCTGCCGTCGTGAAGCTGCCACTTGACCGTTCCTTCGGAAATTCGCATCCGGTCTGCGATCTCCGCGATAGAAAGGTCTTCAAAATAATGCAGATGAATGATCTGACGTACCTTTTCCGGCAGCCGCTCAACGGTTTTATCAACTTCATTTCGTTCCTCGGACAGTGCATACAACTCTGCCGGGTTATCCGAACTGTCGTCGAAAATATTTAGGTTATCCACCACATCAAGCGGAAGGAAGCTGCGGTATCTGCTTATCATATTAAGAGCACAGTTTTTAGCTATACGACACACCCATGAAGCGTACTTTTTCGTATCTTGCAGAGTGTTCAGTTTCATCCAAGCCGTAACAAAGGCATCCTGCGCGGCATCTTCCGCCATAAAGTGATTTTTGGTTATCTTCATCGCGGCGGATATCACAAGCTTCTGATAACGTGTTACCAAAACCTCATATGCCGTCTGCTCGCCCGCAAGTGTAAGCATTACCAGCGTTTCGTCCGGTTCGTTTTGATAGTACATATGCACTCTCCTTTCTCTGAAATCGGAAATTTCCATTTTCTAAGCGCTTGTCTTTTAGACACAAATCATAATGAAAAGGTTGGGGGAATTAAAATAATTATATCATAAAATTGTAAATCAGTCTATAACAAAGCCGCCGAGAGCGACCGTTACGGTTACTCTCGGCGGTGTGGTTTAATAATAGGTTCTATTTTAATTAAACAGCTCATCCTCAGCGGTTGCGGCAACTGAGTGCTTAACTCTGTCGTCAACCTCGGAGCGTTTTGCGTCGTTGAAGCTGTCAAGCGTACCTACAAGATAACCGGTAATACGGCGGATACGCTCGAACTTACCCTTTCCGTCATCCTCGGTACGGCCACAGCAGGGGCACTCGTTACCAATGATGCCCGTGTAGCCGCAAACGGGATCGCGGTCTACAGGGTGATTGATAGAGCCGTAACCTACGCCGGATTCCTTCATGCAGCGGATAACCTGCTCGAATGCGTCAAGGTTCTCCATCGGATCACCGTCAAGCTCAACGTAGGTGATGTGACCTGCGTTTGTAAGCTCATGATAGGGTGCCTCAAGCTTGATCTTCTCGTTTGCGGAAATGGGATAGTATACGGGAACATGGAAGGAGTTGGTATAATAGTCGCGGTCGGTTACGCCCTTGATTTCGCCGAACTTCTTCTTGTCCATACGCACAAATCTTCCCGAAAGACCCTCTGCGGGAGTTCCGATGACACTGAAATTCAGTCCGTACTTCTTTGCGGCTTCGTCAGCACGCTTACGCATAAAGCCGATTATTTCAAGACCGAGATTCTGCGCATCTTTCGACTCACCGTGATGCTTACCGGTAAGCGCCTTCAGGCACTCTGCAAGACCGATGAATCCAACTGTCAGTGTACCATGCTTCAGCACCTCACCGACCTTGTCGTCTATACCAAGCTTGTCCGAACCGAGCCATATTCCCTGTCCCATTAGGAACGGATAGTTACGTACAGTCTTCTCGGACTGAATCTTGAATCGGTCAAGAAGCTGATCGAATACAATGCTGATTTTGCGGTCAAGCTCATCGAAGAACCAATCAATGTTACCCTTGGCATTAATAGCGATTCTGGGAAGATTTATTGATGTGAAGCTGAGGTTTCCTCTTCCGGTCACAACTTCATTGTCCTTATCGTACACGTTCGCCATTACGCGGGTACGGCAGCCCATGTATGCAACCTCGGTTTCGGGTCTTCCGGGCTGATAGTAACGCAGATTGTAAGGAGCGTCGATGAAGGAGAAGTTGGGGAACAGACGCTTCGCGGAAACCTTGCATGCAAGCTTGAAGAGGTCGTAGTTCGGATCGCCGGGATTGTAGTTGATGCCCTCTTTAACCTTAAGTATCTGAATTGGGAATATGGGAGTTTCGCCGTTTCCAAGACCTGCCTCGGTAGCAAGAAGAATGGACTTCATAACAAGTCTGCCCTCTGCAGAGGTATCAAGACCGTAGTTTAATGAGCTGAACGGGATCTGCGCACCTGCACGGGAGTGCATAGTGTTAAGATTGTGTATAAGTGCTTCCATTGCCTGATATGTAGCGCGCTCGGTTTCCGAAAGGGCATACTTGCGGGTAAATTCCACAATGCGCGAAACATTCTCTGCGCCGTACTTTTCGGTAAGCACAGAGGTGATCTCGGACACAAATGTTGAAGTATTTGCAAGAGTTGCCTCATTCTTAAGAGAATCAAGCAGTGCTCTTGCGGTATTATCTGCATCCTCAACACCGCAGAGAAGCTCGAGAGCTTTCGCAAGATTCTTTCTGTAATGCTTCTTATAAGTCTTTTTTACCCCCGGAGCCATGCCGTACTCAAAGTTAGGTATGGACTGACCGCCGTGCTGATCGTTCTGATTGGACTGAATCGCAATGCAGGCAAGAGCCGAATAGCTTGCGATGTCGTTGGGGGCACGGAGAAAACCGTGTCCGGTGGAGAAGCCCTTTTCAAACAGCTTCAGAATATCTATCTGACAGCAGGTGGTGGTAAGGGTAAGGAAGTCCATATCGTGAATATGTATATCGCCCTCATTGTGCGCCTTTGCGTGTACGGGGTCGAGAATATACATCTCGTAGAACTGCTTAGCACCCTCGGAACCGTATTTGAGCATAGTACCCATAGCGGTATCGCCGTTGATATTGGCATTCTCGCGCTTGATATCGGAATCCTTAGCCGCCTTGAAGGTAAGGTCCTCGTAGGTCTTCATAAGCTTGGTGTTCATTTCGCGTACTCTTGTGCGCTGTGCTCTGTAAAGAATGAACTCCTTGGCTGTACGCGCATGACCGTTATTTACAAGCACCTTTTCAACCGTATCCTGAATCTGTTCAACGGTAGGTGTGCACTGCTCGCCGCACTCCGCCTCAAGAGTTTCGGCAACCTTGCATGCAAGGTTCATGGCAGTACCGTAATCATGTCCGCCAACAGCTTCCGCAGCCATGAATATAGCATGTGCGATCTTCTCGATATTGAACGGAGCTTCGCGTCCGTCACGCTTGATTATCTTGGTAATCATGGTGTATCTCCTTCACAAAATATGTATGTGTATTGCCCGTATATATCAAACAGGGCTGTGGTCTAAAATCGGCACGATACCACAAAATATAGTATTCAAAAAAAGCAAATACCACAAGATATAGTATTTTGACCGTGCAATATCTATTATATAGTATCTGTGTTAAAAAGTCAATTGGTAATTTCGCTGATTATTCAGTACGTTTTTTGGTCAATGTAATAGGGTGACGAAATTCATATAAATAACGGTAAATAACTATGGTGATAATGCAAAAAAGAGCCACCGGGAAATCCGGTGACTCCTTCAGCCGAATATACTATAAGCCTCTCTCCCGAAGCAGCCTTGCCGCCCCGGAAATCTCCGATTCATGCTTGAAATTCTGGCGATAAACCTCTATTATATACTTACCGTTATAGCCGTCGGATTCAAGTCGTGATATTATCTCATCAACATCGAGAGCACCGGCGTAAGGCAAGCGGCACTCACCGTCAAACCAATCGTTAATATGCACATGAACAATGTCGTCACCCATTGCATCAAGCATCTTATGAGGATCATAACCGCCCCTGACGGTTTGCTTAAGATCAAAAACAAACTTTATTCCGCCAACGCCGAAACGATCATGTATCTCTTTCATAAAATCGGGATTTCCTGCCTTGGTCGCGGATACATTTTCGTGAATAAGGGTTACTCCCTCGCTTTTTGCTGCTTCCATAAGCATAGACAGCACCTCGCAGTAGTTGTCCATACCGAAAAACGGAGTTTTCAGAGAATCACCGTGGAAAACGAAATAATCTGCCCCCAAATATGCCGCAGCATAGAAATACTTGCGATAGAAATAGTCGATAGAATCCTTTGCACGCTTCTTGTATGCGGAGAAGAAGTACATATACTCAAAACCCGACGTAAATGGGTGAATCGATGTGACTTTCACGCCGTTTCCCTTGCAAAGCGTGTCTATTCTCTTAAGATACGGTTCTTCAAGCTCCGAAAAGCTGTTCATGAATATCTCAATATTGGCAAAACCGAGATCTATGCATTTTTTTATGGAATCAAGCGTTTCTTCAGGATAGAAGCAGGCGCTTGATATTCCGATCCGTGAATTTCCCATAATAATCCCCCTCTCAGGATATATGAAACCTGCCGTCCGAAAACGGACAATCAAAGGCAAGGCTTCCATAATCCGATTGATGAAATTTCTACTCATTTATGTTACAATAGATATATGAAACAAAAAATGAGGTACAAAACATTGAAACAGCAAAAAGCAAAATTTTTCGAAGGCATATCGCCTGCCGCATTCCGCATGCTCACACGCCTGCTTGCACCGATTTCGGCTGTGCTTGTGGCAACAGTTTTTAAAAGAGCATCCCTTGATACATACGATGCGGCACGCATGTACGGTACATTCGCCCTTGAAATGGAACACATACTTATGTCACTTTTGCTTACCATAGGCGGAACGATGGCACTGGATATAGAGATAAAGCGCCGCGGTTAATCCTCGTATTCCGAAAGTATCTGCGGCAGACGAAACCTTATTTCATCCGTGCGCAGCTTATCCTCGGCATACTGACGGCGAAGAAGCTCTGCCGGAATATAGTCATCGTACTTTTCAAACACCGGCATTTCGTTTACATTCACAAGCTTCGATCTATCAATACCCTCGCGCTCCATTACGTCACACAGCCCCTTGATAAGTCCGTAATCACTGCCCGATTCCATTTTGAACATCATATAGTAACAGCCCTCAAACTCAATATTTGTTATCTTGAAGCGCGCCGCATTATTCATAATGAATTTGCGCAGTGTGCGGAAGGAACGCGTACCAAGCCACGGGAACAGACACCATGTGTATCCCCCAAGCGGTAGGATGGAATGTGAAGTAAGCCCAGTGTTGCGAGCAAGATTCCGCACGATTTCAAGTCGGCGCTGCGCATTGGGTTTAAGATACGGATATACGGTATCCTCGCACAGTATGCGGTGCATGCGCTCCAAGATCCGCGTGTGTATTTCCCCATAGTCGCCGGGCCATGAAACCTCCATTTTTCCCTTGACCGGTTTTACATATATAAGCTTCCTCAGTATATCAAGCTCCTCCACCTCCCACACACGTCCTGCAAGGGCAAATCTGTCACCCACCGGCGGCGGTGTGGTTATAGTACCGATCTCATCCGATTCACAGCGAACGGTGTAATCCTCGCTGTCCTTGAATACGGCATAGAATTTGAAGCTGTTTATAAGCCGCTCGCCTTTAAGACCGATTATAAGCCCCTTTTCTTCTGTAAGCTCTAAAAAATCGTTCTGAAGCATGCTGATAATAAGTGTGCGGTAGTCTTCTCTATCCATGCGTGAGAACGCCGGCAGGGACAGAACAGTGTCCGCAAGACGTTTTGGCGTCAGCTCGCCTGACGCCGCAAGTATACTTAAGGTTTGTTGGAAAGCAAGACTGAAGGGAAGCTTCTTTTCCGACGGCGGCTCAATAAACTTTTCCTCTATATAGAGCTGAACAATAGCGATAGCTCTTAAGAATCCCCAAGGAATAAGCTGGGGAAGCGGAGCATTTGGCAGAGGATTTTCCTCGCGGAACACCATCATCATTTCCGGCGGTGCTTCACGTCTGCCGGAGCGTCCAAGGCGTTGGAGAAAGCTTGAAACCGAGTTTGGGGCATCATTCTGTATGATCCTCTCAAGCTTTCCGATATCTATACCAAGCTCCATTGTGACCGTGGCGCAGGTAACGTATTTCTCATCATCGTTTTTCAGCTTGGTTTCAGCTTCTTCCCGTATTGAAGCGGAAAGATTTCCGTGATGAATGAGAAAAATGTCAGGCTCGTGACGGTTATCCGCAATTTGTCGCATAGTGGCGGTAACGTATTCCGTTTCCTCACGGGAGTTTGAAAATATGATCGCCTTTTTATTTTTGGCGCAGTCGTAGATATACTCATACCCAGAGTCTATCTCTACCCTGCCGTGGGACGGCTCAGCCTCAGGCGAACCTGATTCTTCCGATACATCTCCCATAGAGAAATCACTACTTTGGTCAAAGCTGTCATTTTGAATGAAGAAATGCTCCATCCCAAGCCGCCATTTTGCTTTTCCCTCGATTATTTCGGGGACAGCCGTTTCCCTATCCGTTCCGCCCCCAAGCCATTTTGCCGCAAGTACGGCATCGCCTACAGTAGCGGAAAGACCGATTCGCCTTGGCGTGTGTCCGATAAGCCTTGCAAGGCGCACAAGCTGACAAATTATCTGATTTCCTCTGTCCGTGCCGGTAAGCGTGTGTATTTCGTCGATAACCACATAGCGGAGATCGCCGAAAAGCCGCACAAAATCGTTGGAGCGGTTCATAAGCATGCTTTCAAGGGACTCCGGAGTTATCTGAAGTATTCCTCTCGGCTCATTAAGAAGCTTATTTTTATGGGACGCGGCAACGTCACCATGCCAATGGAAGACCGGAATCCCCGTCATATCAAGAAGCTCATCGAGTCTTGAAAATTGGTCGTTTATAAGGCTTTTCAAAGGCGCAATATACAGCACTCCTACGCTCCTCGGCATATCCTCATACATCTGCGAGATTATGGGGAAGAATGCCGCTTCGGTTTTTCCGGATGCGGTAGATGATGTGATAAGCAGATTTTTGTCTGTGTCAAAAAGAACCTCTGCCGCCGCAAGCTGTACCGCGCGCAGATCCTGCCAACCGTTTCTGTATATAAAATCCTGGATAAACGGCGAGAATCGGTAGAAAATGTCATTATCTGCCATAGTCTATACCGCAGCAACTTCGTCCGGCATGCGTACACGCTCACCGAGCCATCGCTTGTTCATATATTCAACAGCCTTATTCATGGAAGTATATCCTTTCTTAATTTTACAACCATCCGTTGAAATGCTTATATTTCGATATCAATAGCTGAAAAATCCGTTACTGTGCCGGACTTATCCGCTGTATCGGCGATAAGCCCCGATTCCTCATCCTCGCCATGGGAAAGCCTTACGATTCCACTGCCAACAATGTCGGCAAAAGACAAGTTCTCGTTCTGCATCAGAATATTTAGTACGGTCACATAGTCCCGTATGATCTCGCGGGGAGTTATCATAGTATCCGCCCCTGCCCTGTCAAGGCAGAGCTTTAAAAAAGCAAGCATGTCTTCATTTGTAACGCGAGGTTCCCAAGAGTAGTTCTGACCATGCAGCGCGGTAAGTCTGGCAACAAGAGCAAAAAGCTCATCGTCCGAAAGCCGGCGCAGACGAATTACGGGACCGATAAGATTCTTTACGCCCTCCTTTTGGAACTGTCCGTCCGAAAGTCGGCTTCTCAGGGCCTCGTAGGAGAAAAGTCCGCGTCTTGTATCTTCAAGGAACTGAGGTGTGCCGCCGAAAATCAGCGCAAGCCCCTCTGCCTTTCCCTGAAGCGTATCGTTGAACATGGAAAGAAGCTTTTCGTAGTTGTTTTCACGGGAAATTCGGTTTGCTATTTTGTAGAGATTCACGCACTCGTCAATGAACACCACCAATCCCCGATAACCGATTTTCCTGAAAAATACCGCAAGCAGCTTGATATACTCATACCAATTATCGTCGTCAACAATGCCGCCGATAGCCGTACCTATAGCATTTCTGGCCTCCGTCTTGTTGGAATATTCCCCTCTGAGCCAACGCATGCAGGCGGATTTTTTCTCCTCGTCACCGTCCATGTATGCTCTGTAATACTTAGTCAGCACAGTGGCAAAATCAAAACCGCCGATCTGCGCTTCAAGCTCCCTTGTGCAGGTATATATGCGTGCTGTCAGCTCTTTAATAAAAGCTTCGCTTCCGATCTCATACCCCTCCGCTGCCACCGCAGACTGTAAATCCGACAGCCATTTGCCGATTATCTGTCCAAGCGCACCGCCCTCGGGGGCGGATTTGGATGCAAGATTGCGTATAAGCTCACGGTAGGTAGCAATCCCCGTACCCTTTGAACCGCAGATACGGCGTTCAGGCGAAAGATCTGCATCAGCCGTTATAAATCCTCGCTCAATAGCAAAACCGCGCACAAGCTGTATAAGAAAGCTCTTGCCGCTTCCGTATTTACCGATAATAAAGCGCATAGAGCCGCCGCCGCCGTTGACCGCCTCTAAGTCGGAAAGCAGAGCTTCGATCTCCTCGCCTCTTCCGATAGCGATATAGGGTGCACCCATACGGGGCACAACGCCTGCAGAGATGGAAGAAAGCAGGCTCGCGAGTATTCTTTTGGGTATCTTCCGTGTCATTTCAGCCATTTTTTAATATCTCCTTCGTAATCGGAAATAAATCTGTAAGCGCCGCCGTCCGCCTCGATAATACTGTCACCTATAATATCAAACGCCGCTTCGTTTATCATGTCAGCAAGAGCATCCACTAAAACGCCGTACTTCTGAGCCGATTTTGCAAGCGCCTGCCCATCACCCTCTGCAAGCATTTTAAGCGTATTTCTCATCTTA
Source organism: Candidatus Flemingiibacterium sp. (assembly GCA_045644145.1). Classification (GTDB taxonomy): domain Bacteria; phylum Bacillota; class Clostridia; order Oscillospirales; family CAG-272; genus Flemingiibacterium. The sequence goes on along the minus strand of JAZRGK010000080.1, from coordinate 82,825 downwards.
TCATCAATGGAAGATACAAACGCTTCGAATTCATCGGATGAATCCGAACCTGAAGAAATGTTCTCCGCGGTGGGCTGTATAGGCGGCAATTCCTCGGTTAGCGTCGGAGCTTCCGCATGGGCTTCCACTTTCCCTGTATTATCAAAAGCGGAAACAAGTATTTCTGTGGTACTCCATGAGTTTTTTTCGATTTCCAGTGCATTTTCAAGGGAAAGCGATGATGTCACCGGCTCATACAGCTTGTCGTATTCGTGCACTACAGGCTCTGAACCCGCGCATACGGATGACCTGCTCTTTTTGGGCGGCGGAAGATGCTCGTCAAAGTAAGCATCAAGACACGCCTTTAGCTTATCCGTAAGGGATTCCGTCTTAAGTCTTGATTTTATGCCAAGCGCCATACGGATGCGGTTTTCGCTGTATTTTATAATGTCCGTAACCGCAAATCTGAATCTCGGTGAACGTGTATAAGATATATATTCCACCGCTATGGTACGCTTCAGGCTGTATACACACAGTGCGCCGTCGTATGCAGTCCGCTCCATGCGGAATTCTTTTGCCAAGCTGTCATCCTTTTCGGAAAGTATTTCTCTGTAGGCTTTTTCAAAGGCGGCTTTTATATGATAGGCAAACAACCCCACATTTTCGGGAGTTACATACCGGCTCTTATGCCAGTCGTAGGCAGAGGAATATGCAAGAATCCTCGCTGCACTGTCCCCATTTCTTATATCAATATAAAATTCCTTAAGGCTTGCCGTTTCAACGATATCGCCAATAATCGGCTCAAGACGCCTGAACGGGCAAGGGACGCCGTGAATCAAGCAATAATCGCACAGCCAGTCGCACATATAGCTGTCAATACGCCGATGCTCTGTGCGATAATTAAGCCAGATATCGCAAAGCTTCTCCACACCTTCCGACGGCGGCATAACATCCGGCGTGTTGATGATCTCGTAGATATAAAGAAGAATATAGCAAAAATCGGTCTTCAGATATACGCCGTTACGGACGTTTTCACGCCACCAAAGATACCACTTAAGCTGTGCGTATTTAAGCTGTGAATACTGTGGGACATATGAAAAGAAGGATACATTGTCGCAGGGCGCTCCGGCGCGTCCCCAAAGCCGCTTGGCGTCGGATAGGAAGTTCTCGTAAAAATTAAAGCGTGAACTCCACGCAGACACCTCCACACGACTTATAAGACTGTCCTTCGCCTCGTATATAAGGTACGGATCAAGAGGCTTTGAGCGATATTCCTCCGATCTTGTGCGCATAGAAAGCTCATTAAGCCTGCGCGCCACATCTTTTTTACCGGAAATTTCCGAAATGGCACCGGAGCCACGGCGCGGCGGTATGGGAGCAGTTTTATCCGGAATGATATCGCCAGAGCCTACGGATATTTCAACCGTATCGGTATTTAACCGTCTGACACCCGGATTTACGGGGCGTTTCTTTGGAAGCAGGGATTCGAGATCCCAAAAATTATCAACATCCGCCATATTTTTCGGTTTATCGCCCACTTATTTCGCCCCCATCTGTATATTTTGGTATTATATTATTTTAACATATAATTGACACAATGTCAATTATATTATTGCGTGCGTACGGTTTTTTCAAGCAAAATTGCGCCTGCGGCAAAGCGCAGGCGCAATTCTTAATGTATTTTCATTTTCACTATGCGTGACGTTTTGTGTGGTTTCCGCAGGAAATCCGTGTCCGTGACACGGAAGCATAAAACTTCCCAGCTTGAAGCCTTTAGGCTTCCAGCTTCCATCTCTGCTGCATGATAACAGCAGGCATTCCATTTTCAGGGATAGCGTAGAACACCGTAAGTAGCGAACCGTCCTCAAGCTCCACCGTTGCGGGATAGCCGATATCAGGACTTATTTCGTTTTTGTAGATGTCATGATCAACATCCCAAGTCTTGCCGTTATCGGTACTTATCATCACCTTTATGCCGAAAGGCATGTCACGGTAACCGTAAGCAGAGATCAGGACACCTGAGGAATGCTTCATAATGTGAGCCGGCGCTCCGCCGCGAGTTGCAAGAATCTGTTCGGGCTTTGACCAGGTCTTTCCGCCGTCCTGAGAGATGGACTGGAATATGGTAAATGTGTTGGAGGTGATCAGATCCGTATTGCGGATAGACTGCACTCGGATATGGCAAATAACCGTACCGTCATCAAGTGCAAAGGCATGAGGCTCACAGGAGAGCATCTTTTCACCGTTTATCTCAATACTTTCGATAGCGCCGAGATATTCGCAGCTTCCGTCAAGGTTCACCTTATACGACCGAATTTCTTCTCCTTCATTAACAGCATTGTCCTTACTGAACATTCTGCCTACCCACAGAATAGTGCCGTCCTTAAGCTCGCAGGGGCCGTGGGGAGAGGTTACGGGACACTTGTGAATGTCACCAAAGGTTACACCGCAATCATTGCTTATACGGAATGTAGGGCCGAGGTATTTGTCCTGATCTTCCTCATTTGAAATATCAAGATAGCCGTCCACATATTCCTTAACGTTCATCTTTACAGCCCAGCCCTTAGCCCACTCGCGCTGTATAGCAAATGTATTGTTAAAGGATGAAACAAGCACGCCGCTCTTGCCAAATGTCATGATACCGCCGTCACGGTCATCAAGCACGGTATCAATAACGGGAGCGGGGATAGTCCATGTTTTTCCTTCGTCCTCGCTATAGGAAAGTACGGTCTTACCAAAAGGGCATACATGGTAAAGACGGTAACCGGAAGCAATTACCGCAAGCTTGCCGTTCTGAAGTCTTGTTATCGTGGGCCATGCAAAATATTTGTGTCTGCTGTAAGGGTTTTGCATGATAATTTCGGGAGCGCCGATAGTCGTGATTTTCATAATGCTATTCCTTTCCAGAACATAAACATCTCCCTATTACCGTTTGTGTTCCCGATGATCTGATCGCGGGAGGGAGTAATATTATTATACAGACATCGCGAAGCGCTGTCAAGCACTTACGAAGAAATACTTACAAAATTCACAATGTACGCAAAATACTGCGCCCACTAACAAAACTGAGGTGTACATGCTCCAAAAGAGCATGTACACCCCAAACACAAGCGCGAATCAAAGAAAACATATTAAATCTCGAACTTCCATCTCTGCTGCATAATAACAGTGCGATGTGTACCGCCCTTTTCCGGAACAGCATAAAAGATAGTAAGAAGCGAGCCGTCCGGCATCTCTACAGTTGAAGGATATCCTATATCCGCGCTGATGCCGTTTTCGTATATCGCATGATCTGTATCCCATGTCTTGCCGCCGTCAAGGCTGATCATAGCCTTGATGTAGAAGGGCGCCTGTCTGTCGCCGTAAACGGAAATAAGAGCGCCGGATGAGTGCTGCATAATATGCGCAGGCGCACCGCCGAACGTATCAAGAAGCTGTACCGGTTTCGACCAGGTTTTGCCGCCATCGGTGGATACAGACTGGAATATGGTGAACAGTCTTTTGGGTGAGCCGATCTCCGCACGGATATGGCAAATTATCGTTCCGTCAGCAAGAGCAAACGCATACGGCTCCTCGGAGGCTACAAGCTCTCCGTTGACATAGATAGGTTCGATCTCGCCTACGAGCTCGGAAGTTCCGTCAAGATTTATTTTGTACGCCTTAATAAGCTCCTTACCGCCATTCGCCTCTCCGTCATCAGAGAAGGTTCTGCCTACCCAAAGGATAGTTCCATCCGGAAGCTCGCATGGGCCGTGAGGCGAAGAAATGGGGCACTTATAGATAGGGCCGAATGTCACTCCGCAGTCATTACTGATGCGGAAGCTGGATCCGAGATATTTTTCCTCATCCTCAGGCTTGACAGTATCAAGATAAGCATCTACATAGTCCTTTAAATTGTTGCGCTTTGCCCATCCCTCAGCCCATCCGCGCTGAGCGGCTACGGTATTGTTAAAGGAAGTCACAATAACCCCCGTTTTACCGAAAGGAAGGATACCGCCGTCACGGTCATCAAGAGGTGTGTCAAACACCGGTGCCGGAATAGTATAGGTTTTGCCATCATCCTCACTGTAGGAGATTACAGTCTTACCGAAGGGGCATACATGGAACAAACGGTAACCTGATGCAACTACCGCAATCTTACCGTTCTGGAGTCTTGCCGCGGTAGGCCATGCAAAATATCCGTGTCTGCTGTCAGGATTCTGCATAACAAGTTCAGGAGCGCCAATGGATATAATTTTCATAAGTATATATTCTCCCTTAACTTTTGTTCTTCGATTACGGTAATTATATCATGCGTTTTTGCGGGATGTCAATAGCACAAGCGGACTTATTTGAATAAATATTGTCCTATTAAGACAAGTTTTCAAAATCCGGATTTTTTCAGTTCACTTACAAGCTCTACATAAAATTCGCGCACATCAAATCCTTCAATATTTTCTCTGTTCAAGTCGATCATATCACCGTGTGAAATACCACGCTTTCCGGGAGCCGTAAGCATACGGTATCTGCTGCCCCATTCAAACGAATTTTCGCTTACAAGCCCGTCATTTGCGCCGTCAAAATGCTTTACAAGATGGTAAGAGAAATTAAGTGGGAATTTTCCGCTTCCGGCTCTGTTCAGCTTTGAGCCGAAGCTTTGAGCAAATACCCCCTCCGGCATCTCTACGGTTTCGTTAAAAGCCTTACAAGCCGATGCTGTAAGGTCGCCTGCAGCTGTAAGAAAATCCGGGTTTGCATCACCAAATGTTTTTAATGTGGTATTATATGCATCCGCTACTTTATTTTTTAATCCCTCGGGGATGTTTTTAAGTAGATAATCCGCGAACAGACACCCTTGATGGGGTGTATTTATGGTTGTAATTGATGCTACATATGGGGCAATATCCGTATGTGCCAAGGCATACCGACAGTCGAGCCCGCCCTTAGAGTGAGCAATTATATTTACCTTTTCACAGCCCGTTTCCTTTATAATCTCTTTTATCCGTCCTGCAAGCTCATCTGCGCTGTCAGCCACGGATGCCGCGGACTGATGGTTGCCGTAATATACAGTAGCTCCGTTTCTTAAAAGCTCTCCGGGAATCCGCCCCCAATAATTGAAATAGTTGGAATCTCTGAAAAAGACACCGTGCACCATCAGTAACGGGTATTTGGTTTTGCAGATTTGTTCCGAGGCACGCTCCCTATTTACACGTTCTTTCTCTGTTTCAAAAGCAACTTCCTTAAAGACCGTTTTTACTATCATACGAAGCGCAATAAGGTTTGCAATCGGTATCATACCGCATACGATTCCGATAACGCGCTGCTTTATGCCAAGCTGTACGGATGTCAGGTAAACACATATGATTCCGTTCCAGAACAGCACAAGCTCGAAAAGATAGCACCAAACCGCACTCCATAAAAGTGCCCGTCCGTTATCCGGAAGCAGAATGACCGCCAGAATCGCATGATATGCAATGCATACGGTAAGCGTCAACCGAAAAAGCTGCAGAAGCACTGCTCCGTGGAAACAAATTTTCAGCCTTTTGGAATCAGATTGCAAAAACAGATATCCGCCGAACATATTGATAAGCAAAAAAAGAGAAATGGGGACAGCAATAAATTTCCCTATATGTTCTGCCGCTAAGTACGCATTAACGGAGAATGCCATGATCACAAAATACATTATAAATACGGGAACAAATTTTTTTGGCATTTCAACCTCCATGGGAAAATTTTCTTCTAAGTTCATTATACCATGATAAAGTGTTCGTTGTCAATGACAGCGCCGAATAAAACTGCTACATTTCTTGTCTTTTTCTCATAACCAAAAGCCGCAGCAATCGATTGCTGCGGCAGATTCAAATATCACTGTTACGGAAATATCCAAGCAGAATTTAACCCTTTTCGAAACCCACAAGAACTCCACCCTTTTCGGCGTAGAAACTGCAAAGCCCTCTGAATTTATGTATTTCCGTCGGAACATCCCCGAATTTGGCAAGGAGCAGTTCTTTTAACTGTAATGCCCCTTGCTCATTTTCGCAGTGTCCGATACTGATTTTACCGGAAACAAAGCCTTCATTTTCAAGCTCGTCTGCAATGGCACTAAGGGATTTGCGCTCACCTCTGCACTTGTGGAGCGGCTGAAGGGTGCCTTCTTCGCTTGCTTTTCCCACAACGCATATTCCTGCCATACCGGCAAGACTTGCAACAACGGGAGAAACTCTGCCATTATTAGCAAAGGTTTTGAGGGACTTGAGCATAAAGAGAAGTCCCGTTCTCTGATGATATGCTGTGATTTCATCGCAGATATCTTCATATGCCATCTCTGCTGCTATGCACGCTTCAAGCTTTTCCACGATCAAGGTCATTTCCGGACCTGCGGAAAGCGAATCTATAACGAAAACACGTTTACCCTGATTTTCCGATTCGTATATCTGTTTTGCGGTGCAGGCAGAGTTGTAGCTTCCTGACAGGCCGCTTGTTATAGTAACGCAAAAAATATCGTCCGCATCTCCGAAAGCTCTTATCCAATCGTTAGTATTAGGGCATGACGATTTGGATTTTCCCTTATATTTGTCAAGAAAAGAAACCATTACCGCCGCATCCAGTGACTCATCATCAACAAATTCCCTCTCCGAAGTGATCACCTTCATAGGTGCAGTTGCAAATTCGGTATTCTCAAGGTTAAACAGATCGCAGGATGAGTCTGCGACAATTTTCATCTTTCTCACTTATGTTCCTCCCGTACCGCATCTTGGCGGCTGCAAATCGTTTCAAGTCCGTCACTGATCACCGCAAGACTGCGATAAAACTGAGATCGATCTTCCTCCGTCAGCTCCGTACTTATTTCGTCCAAAACAGCATTTATCTTATCCGATATCCTTTTGCCTGCTTCTATGCCCTTTTCAGTAAGCATAAGCGGAGTCTTATAACGCTTGGCACACTGAACTTCGCTCTTAAGATATCCGTTCTTTTCAAGATAATCAAGAGAACGGGATATGGTTGCCTTGTCCTCCTCGCATTTGTCACAAAGCTCTGTTGCTGTCAGTGAACTAGCGCAATAAAGATAATATAAACATGATATATGCGAGCTTCTGAGCCCATATTCCGCCATTTCCTGATTTTTTATCTTTCGGATATTTCTGCTTATCTTCGCAATAAGCACCGTAAACATTTCAAACCGTTCCGTCATGTTATTCCCCCTTCAACTTGTTGATGTTTCAACAAGTTGATTATATTATAGCGCATACTTGTTGAAATGTCAACAAGTATGCGCAAAAAAATAACCTTTCGTATTTTTTACAGAAAAAAGCTCTCTCCGAGCTTGCGGAGAGAGCTTTCTTTGGGTTTTGTACGTTATGTAACGTACACGGTTGCATTATTTAATGTTTCTCTTGAAAATGGGGTTAACTCTTACGCCGTCCTCAAGAATTCCCTCTACACTATCGCTGTCGATTGCTTTCTTGATAAGTGCAAATGCCTTGTCAGCAGCATCGAGGAACTTCTTTATGTCTTCCTCTGTGTGAGCAAAACAAATATTGATGTATGCATGGCAGAGAATGCCGTTTTCAAGCATAGTCTTAGAGTAAATAGTGTTGATATCAAGGTAATTAAGGGAGCCAACATCCTCAAATGCAACTCCGCAGTGAGGATCAATGCCGCTTACAGAAACAGCTGCACCTACACCGTGCTTTTCAACAAGCGCCACAAGACCGTCCATTGCGATCTTACCAAGACGCCATGCATGACCAAACACATCGTTTTCCTGCATCACCTTAATGGTTGCAAGCGCACCGGCAAGAGAGATAGCATCGCCGCCGAAGGTGTGGGAGATAAATACGCCCTGAGTTTCGATAAGACTGATGATCTCCTTCTTACCTGCAACGAAGGAAATAGGCATACCGTTTGCACAGCCCTTACCGTAGGATGCCATATCGGGAGTTACACCGTAATATTCACTTCCGCCGCCAAGAGCATATCTGAATCCGCTTACTACCTCGTCGAAGATAGCTACAGCGCCATGCTTATGCGCGGTGTCAACAACAGCCTGGAGATATTCCTTGGTAGTACCGGTGGACTGAATAGGCTCCATGATAATTGCCGCATATTCGCCGGGATGTGCACTGAGAACTTCCTCGAGGGAAGCAATGTCATTGTACTTGAAGGTTTTGGTAAGCTCGCGAACGCACTCCGGAACACCCTTGTAGTTTGCGGAAGCACCGATGGACCAGTCGTGCATACCGTGGTAACCGCACATTGCTACACGCTCACGACCGGTATATGCTCTTGCAAGTCTGATAGCAGCGGTAGTTGCATCGCCGCCGTTCTTAACAAACTTAACCATTTCTGCACAGGGAATAATCTCAACAAGCTTTTCTGCCAGCTCGCACTCTACGGGCGCCTGTGTGGAGAAAATAATACCCTTGTTAAGCTGCTCAATAACCGCCTTGTTTACTTCAGGATGGTTGTAACCGAGAGTAATCGGGCCAAGGCTGCAAATAAAGTCGATGAATTCGTTGCCATCAACATCATAAAGTTTTGAGCCTTCACCGTGATCAATATACATAGGGGAACTGCCGGGAACGAAATAGCGGTAGCTCTTACTGAATGTCTGTGCAGCAAGAGGGGCTACTTTGATTTCTCTTTCGAGAAGTGCATTGCTTTTTTCAAAAGATCTCATAACATACTCTCCTTAAAATATTTTTACTGGGATAAAATTCATTACATAAAAATTATATAAAAAATTCGGGAATATTACAACGAACATTTTGCTTGTTTTTTTGCAAAAAAATGATCGATTTTTTGGATTTATATTGCTTTTCAGCCGGAACTCTGATATAATTTAAGAAAAGGAGTGTGGTTACCGTGCATAAGTTTGAAATACCGCTTGGCGATGCTTTATTCACTGTTGATATCGATTCTTTGAAGTCCGGCCCCTCAAACCGCTGGCAGGATACTACCCATTTCCATGTGGACAGCGAAATTCACATAATACTTAACGGAAATGCGCTCATTGAAATTGACGGAAAAAATGCACATATAAACGAAGGGGATATTTGCCTGCTTGCACCCAGTTCAAGCCATTATCCAAAAAAGTACAGCGACACGCTTGAAAAAACAAACTTTATGTTCAGCCTGAGGCAAAACTACAGCCATGTAAAAAAAGCGAAAAGCTTTTCGGAATATATGTATTACAGCAACATTTTTAAATCCGTCAGCGAGTATTTCATTATAAACGATGCCGCGCTGTTATCTATCGCAAGAGAACTTCTGGCAGAGGAATTTTCGAGGGAAAATGAACATATTTACCGCGCTTTGCTGTCCGTATTTTTTATAACGCTGGCAAAACGCATCAAAGAGCACCATCTTCCCTACAAGGAGCAAACCGTGCCTGAAATTTCGGAAAACGAAAACAGCTTCAATCAAAGGAAGATCGTAGAACAATTTTTCCAAAACAGATACAATGAAGAAATAAGCATTGAGGACTTGGCAAAAGAACTGTGCATATCAGTCCCACATGCTCATAGAATTGTAAAAAAGTTTTTTGCCGAGGGTTTCAAAAAAACCCTTATAAAACAACGCATTGAGCACGCTTGTATGCTGATAAAGCAGAATGACTTAACACTGACCGAAATTTCATACCTCTGCGGATATACCTCATACAACGGCTTTTTGTCAGCCTTCAAAAATTATATGGGCAAAACCCCGAAGGAATACGAAAAAACTGTGCGCTGATTTTCACGCACAGTTTTTTATTATATTTCATTGAAAAAAGATGCTTTCTCGATTTTGTATCAGAGATTTGAACCCTTGCGGTTTTAGTGATATGCTTCGCTTGTGATCAGCGTGATATTTTCGCCCGCAAAAGTGATATTGTTTGACAGTGATATTATATTCGCCATGTCACTCCAAGCGCGCGAAGCGCATACCACTGCCAAAGGCAATATCACGCACTTGTGCATATAACTCGCCGCAGGCGAATATAACTGAAAAACTCCATCTTGCTTGCAAGATGGAGTTTTTCTGGCTGGGGATGAGGGGTTCGAACCCCCACAAACAGAGTCAGAGTCTGTCGTGCTACCGTTACACAAATCCCCAACGATATCTTTTCAACGGACAATATTATATCACAACAGAATCAGTTTGTCAATAGCTTTTTGAAAAAAAATAAAATTTCCGCTTTTTCCAAATAAATGCATACAAAAGTAATTCCCGAGGCGGTTCAAAACCGCCTCGGGAGAGAACTTATCTTGCCTTTGTTGCAATTTCGGTAAGAACCTTGCCGAGGAACTCATCCTGAGTCATTACGCCGAGGTCGCCGTCCTTGCGGGAACGTACCGCAACAGTACCTGCGTTCTTCTCGTTGTCGCCGATAACCAGCATGTAGGGGATCTTTTCGAGCTGTGCCGAGCGGATCTTATAACCGATCTTCTCGTTGCGCTCGTCAAGGAATGTGCGGATTCCTGCCGCCTCAAGCTTAGCGTTGAGCGCTTCCGCATACTCGTGCTGATCGAAGCCGATGGGCAGGATCGCGATCTGAGTGGGAGCAAGCCATGTGGGGAACGCACCTGCGTACTTTTCGATAAGCAGCGCAAGTGTGCGCTCATAGCATCCGACAGAGGTTCTGTGGATGATGTACGGACGGCGCTTCTGACCGTCAACATCAATATATTCCATACCGAACCGCTCAGCGAGAAGCTGGTCGATCTGAATGGTTATGAGGGTGTCTTCCTTACCGTGTACATTCTTGATCTGAATATCGAGCTTAGGGCCGTAGAATGCCGCCTCTCCAATACCGATAGCGTACTTGATGCCAAGATTGTCGAGAATCTTCTTCATTGCATCCTGAGCCTCAGCCCACTGCTCGTCGGTGCCCTCGTACTTGTCGCGGTTGTTAGGATCCCACTGGGAGAAACGGTAGGATACATCCTCGCTAAGACCGAGAGTATCAAGAGTATACTTTGCAAGCTCAACGCATCCCTTGAATTCTTCCTCAAGCTGTTCAGGACGGAGAATGAGGTGTCCCTCGGAGATGGTGAACTGACGTACTCTGATAAGACCGTGCATCTCACCGCTGTCCTCGTTGCGGAAAAGCGTAGATGTTTCGCCAAGGCGCATGGGAAGGTCACGGTAGGAACGCTGACGGTTTAAGAATACCTGATACTGGAATGGGCAGGTCATAGGACGGAGTGCGAACACTTCCTTGTCCTTTTCCTCGTCGCCGAGAACGAACATGCCTTCCTTGTAGTGACCCCAGTGGCCTGAGATCTTGTAAAGGTCGGATTTAGCCATAAGCGGAGTCTTGGTGAGAAGATAGCCGCGCTTCTGCTCCTCATCCTCGATCCATCTCTGAAGAAGCTGAATGATACGAGCGCCCTTGGGAAGCATGATCGGTAGTCCCTGACCGATGGAATCAACGGTTGTAAACAGCTCAAGCTCGCGTCCAAGCTTGTTGTGGTCGCGCTTCTTGGCTTCCTCAACCTGTGCGAGGTGCTCCTTGAGCATATCCTTAGAGGGGAACGCCACGCCGTAAACACGCTGAAGCTGCTTATTTGCCTGATCGCCCTTCCAATATGCGCCGGTGCACTGAATAAGCTTAAGCGCCTTTACAGCGCCGGTGGAGAAAATGTGTGGACCTGCGCAAAGGTCGGTGAAATCGCCCTGCTTATAGAAGGAGATCTCCTCGCCCTCGGGAAGCTCCTCGATAAGCTGAACCTTGTAAGGCTCGTCCTTTTCCGTCATAAGCTTGATAGCCTCATCTCTCGGGAGAGTAAAGCGCTCGATAAGGAGATTTTCCTTAACGATCTTCTGCATTTCAGCCTCGATATTTGCAAGAATATCGGGAGTAAATGCAACTTCGCTGTCGATGTCGTAGTAGAAGCCCGTTTCGATTGCGGGGCCGATAGTAAGCTTTGCCGCAGGATAAAGGCGCTTTACCGCCTGCGCAAGAATGTGGGAAGCGGTATGCCAGAAAACATGCTTCCCTTCAGCATCGGCAAAGGTGAGGATCTTCACATCAGCATCTTCGGAAAGCTCGTAGGAAAGTGCGACAACATTTCCGTTAACAAGCGCCGCAAGGGATGAGCGGTCGGTAAGCTCCTTTGACTTTGCCGCCTCGTAAACTGTGATGGGGGCATCGAATTCCATAGCCTCGACGCCTTCAAACTTTACTTTGAACATTGTAAAATACCATTCCTTTCGTTTTTCTCGGGGATATAAAAACACCCCGAGGCATAATAATAAAATCATACCTTCGGGGTGAAGAAATTCTTCACGGTTCCACCCGATCTTTTCACTCTGTCAGCGTCACACAACGCACCGACGTATAACGGAGTCACCCGCCGCGCCATTTCCTGCGCGGAGCCTATGCAGAATATTCTGCTGAACGGCGGTTACAGACCCGTACAGGCGTTAGGGCACTCTCAGCAACGCGCCCCTCTCTGAAAACGCACACAAACGAGCATATCCGTTCGGCTTTGTACAATACATTATACACCCGAAAAAACGCTTTGTCAAGAGTTTAGCGTGAAAAATACTTTTCGCGCCGTGATTTGTGGTTGTTTTTTATGAAAGATATTTTGCGGCGTAATTTTCGTAATGTTCCTTGAATCCGGAATCCGCAGACTTTATTTCTCTGAGGGATTCATGCAGATTCATATTGCTGTTCTTAGCATCTATAATACAGCCTGCTACATTGGAGCAATGGTCCGAGGTTCTGCCGAGATTTGTGAGAAGGTCAGCCCAGATAAATCCTGCTTCAACCGTGCAGTCACCGTTTCTGAGTCTGATTATATGGCTATCCCTGAGCTTTTCCTTAAGTCTGTCTATAACCTGTTCAAGGGGCTCAACATGATATGCTAAATCAATATCATTGTTTTCAAATGCGGTAAGGGTCATGCTGAGTATCTCGGAGAGTGCAGAGCAAAGTATACCAAGCTCCTTTTTGGCTCCCTCAGAAAATTCAATTCCCTTCTCTCTGAGTTCTTCAACCGATTCAAGAATATTCACGCTGTGGTCGGAAATTCGCTCAAAGTCACCTATAGCTTTAAGAAGCTTAGATATCTGCGTACTCTCCTCATCGCCAAGCTGGTGACTGGATATCTTGGTTAAATATGTGCCGAGTACATCCTCGTAATGGTCGGTCTTATCTTCAAGCTCGCGTATCTTATCTGCCGCTGCGGAATCATACACCGCAACAAGAGAAAGGCTTTCTTCAAATCCCTCAACAGCCAACCGTGCCATTTTGCAGGCAATCGCATTGCTCTCGGCAAGTGCAATTGTAGGTGTAGCAAGAAGTCTGTCATCAAGCTCAACGGTCTTTTCGCCCTCGCTGCCATCGGGAACGATTTTATATGCGATTTTCTCAAGCACAGAGGACATGGGAAGTAAAAGTGCGGTACACAGTATATTGAACGCCGAATGTGCCACGGCAATACCGAGATAGCTTGCGGACATATCAAGTATTGCAGGACTGAACACCGCAGATACAATACTGAATACGCTGAGCCATATAACGGTTCCTATAACATTAAAGGAAAGATGTATAACCGCCGCACGTCTTGCGTTCTTGTTTGTTCCTACAGATGAAAGCAGTGCGGTCACGCATGTACCAATATTCTGACCCATTATGATCGGTACTGCCGCACCATAGGATACCGCACCGGTTGCGGAAAGTGCCTGCAAAATACCAACTGATGCCGAGCTTGATTGGATGATACCGGTAAGCACTGCACCTACAAGCACGCCGAGGATAGGATTCTTGAACATAAGGAACATATTCTGGAACGCAGGAACATCAGCAAGTCCGGATACGGCAGAGGACATTGTATCCATACCGAACATAAGCGTTGCAAATCCGAGAAGTATTGTTCCCACATCCTTCTTCTTTGAGGATTTGGAGAACATCAAAAGCGCTGTGCCTATAAGGGCAAGCACAGGAGTGAACGATGTAGGCTTAAGCAGCTTTACAAATATGTTATCGCTGGAAATTCCGCCAAGGCTGAGTATCCACGCCGTTACGGTAGTACCGATATTGGCACCCATGATAACGCCGATGGACTGCTTCAGAGTCATTATTTTGGAGTTTACAAAGCCAACCACCATTACCGTGGTTGCTGAGGAACTCTGAATTACTGCCGTAACACCAAGCCCTGTTAAAAAGCCCTTGAGCTTACTGCCGGTGAGCTTTCCAAGCAGCGCCTTAAGTCCGTTTCCGGCACGGCGCTCAAGCCCATCACCCATTACATTCATACCAAAAAGGAACAGACACAGTCCGCCTATCATGGTAAGCACATCAAAAATTGTCATACTTTTTACCCTCTCTTTACTTCATTATGCTATGTAAGTCAAAAAATTTGTTCCTCGCCCCCATAAGGCGAGGTTTATAATAATTATACCGCAAGATATTGTATTTGGTGTCTTCGGAAAGTCAAGGGAATTCAAATCCTAAGTAAAATATTTCGCACATAGACACCTTGTTAAGCCAAAGCCCACCCTCATATATAAAATTTCGCACATTTTTCCAAATAAATATTACTTTGGGGGTTGCTTTATTAACAATTTATAGTGTATAATATATTGTGTATAAGTATCTTAATCATATCGGAGGGTCAATAAGTATGCAGGACAACAATAAAAAAGGTAAGCTCTCTGACGTAAATGAAATTGCGGCAGATCTCCGCGAAATCATAACCGCTCAGCGTGATTTTTTCGCTACCGGCAAGACGCGCGATATTAAATTCCGCCGTCAGCTCCTTATAAACTTAAAAATAATGATAAAAGACAACGAAGGGCTTATTCTGGAAGCACTTCGCGCCGATCTCGGCAAATCCTACGGTGAGGGGTATCTCACAGAAATCGGCATGGTGGAGCAGGAGATAAACCACGCCATACGCCATCTGCGCGCATGGAGCGCTCCGAGAAGTGTGCCCACCCCATTCTATATGTTCCCCTCAACCAGCAGTAAGATTCCCCATCCCCGTGGGCTTGTAATGATCTTCTGCCCTTGGAACTATCCGTTCCAGATGGCGATGATACCGCTCATCTCTTCAATCGCCGCCGGCAACTGTACAATACTGAAGCTTTCCGAGCATGCGCCAAACACAAGCCGCCTGCTGTACGAGCTTATTTACAAATACTTCGATCGCGAATATATTGCGGCATACACCGACAGCTTTGAGGCTATCAAGGCAATCAGACGCGAGCCGTTCGGGATGGTGTTCTATACCGGAGGCTCGGCTGTGGCGCGCATAGTAATGAAAGCGGCGGCGGCTCAGCTTACTCCCGTTGTGCTGGAGCTTGGCGGAAAAAGCCCCTGCATCGTAGATAAGACCGCAAATCTTCGTCTTGCGGCACGCCGCATCGTATGCGGTAAGCTTATAAATGCCGGTCAGACTAATATCGCGCCCGACTACCTTTTCGTGGAAAGCTCGGTTAAGGATGAGCTTCTCGGCTATATAAAGGAATACCACGACAAATACTGTACTGAAGCGCCCTGCGAAAACAATTACTATCCCCGTATAGTCAACCGCATGCACTTTGACCGCCTGCGCGCGTATATTGATGACGGCAAGGTTATCATGGGCGGCGAAGCCAACGAAAAAACCGGCAGGATCGCGCTTACGCTGATGGAAGAAATCGACATGGACAGCAAACTGCTCTCCGAGGAGATTTTCGGTCCCATCCTTCCTGTGTTTGAGTTCAGCGATGTAAATGTGGTAATCAACACTATCCGCAAGCGTCCCAAGCCTCTTGCGCTCTATCTCTTCACAAGAAGCCGCGCTATGCAGAGAAATGTAATGGTAAACCTTGACTACGGATGCGGATGTGTAAATGACACACTTATTCAGATGGCGAACCCCAATCTGCCTATAGGCGGCGTTGGAGAGAGCGGCATGGGACGTTACCACGGCAAGGCAGGCTTTGATACATTCAGTACCGTGTCCTCGGTGCTCAAAGCTACAAGCCTAGACCTGAATCCTCTGCGTTATCCGCCGTTTGATGATAATTATTCCGTAATCAAAACAATTCTGCGCTATTTCAGTTGATTTTTCAAAAACACTCATTTTCTGTTGCATTAAAGCAAGCTTTGTGATACAATAGACTATATTTAATTTTACAAAAAGGAATACGACAATGATAAATGTAGCAATTTTCGGCTTCGGCGTTGTTGGAAGCGGTACTGCCGAGGTTCTTACCCAAAACGCCAAGCTCATCTCTGAGCGTGTAGGCGATGACATCAATATAAAGTATATTCTTGATCTCCGCGACTTCCCCGGAAACCCTTTCGAGGATAAAATAGTCCACGATGTGAATGTTATATTAAACGACCCTGAGGTAAAGATCTGTGCTGAGCTTATGGGCGGTTCTCACCCGGCGTTTGAGTTTTCATCGGCGGCAATGAAGGCAGGAAAGAGCGTTGTTACCTCAAATAAAGAGGTAGTGGCAACATTCGGTCCTGAGCTTCTCAAGATCGCCGCAGAAAACAACGTCCGTTATCTCTTTGAAGCCAGCGTTGGCGGCGGCATACCGGTAATACATCCAATAGGCAACTGTCTTACCGCAAACGATATATCCGAGGTTAACGGTATATTAAACGGTACTACAAACTATATCCTTACTCAGATGATAAACGAGAACAAGGACTTCTCCACCGCACTTGCCGAGGCTCAGGAAAAAGGCTATGCAGAGCGCGATTCTTCCGCAGACGTTGACGGAATCGACACCTGCCGCAAGACCGCGATTCTTTCTGCTATGGCATTCGGCAAGCTTATGCCCCCTGAAAAGGTGCAGACCGAAGGCATCCGCGGCGTAACACTCCGCGACGTGGCAAATGCGGCGAAATTCGGAGCATCCATCAAGCTTATTGGTAAGGCAGTGCGTGTTGGCGACAAGATCAGCGCATGCGTAGCTCCCACACTGGTTCGCCGCTCCAATCCTCTTTCCGGAATCGGTGATGTATACAACGGCGTTCTCGTTAACGGAAACGCTATCGGCGATGTGATGTTCTACGGTCGCGGCGCAGGCAAGCTTCCTACAGCGAGTGCTGTTGTTTCCGACATTATCGAAATCGCTACATTCATTTCCCATCCCACCCATAATACGCCCGTTTGGGAACGTCTTTCGGATGACGAGATTCTCCCTGCCGACAGACTGAAATCAAGATGGTATCTCCGTTTCGACAAAAAGCCGAATCACTGTCTATGCATGCTGGATGCCGAGGTTATCGAGGACAGCGAGGACTGCTACGCAGTAATCACAGGCGAAGTAAGTCTTACGGAGATCGGTGTAACACTCAGCGAAAAATTCACAGCAATGCGTGTTCTGTAATATACATTATGAAATAATATACGCACACAGCCACGGCTGTGTGCGTATATTATTTACTATTCAAGCAAAGAAGCAGAAGTCACCCCGGAAGTTCTCCGCAGCGACTCCTGCTTCTTTGTTTTAACCAATATGTATTTAGAGTATAATGCAGATAAGTCCCCCACTGCCCTCGTTGATAATTCTTCCAAGAGTTTCCGACAGCTTCGCTCTGGCATCCTCAGGCATATGCCCAAGCTTTGTATGAAGCCCCTCATTTACAAGCTGATAGAGAGTTTTTCCGAACATATTGGATTCCCATATCTTTCTCGGATCCTCTTCAAACTCCCTGAGCATATACTTAACAAGCTCCTCAGACTGTTGCTCCGTTCCAACAACAGGGCTTATCTCTGTTTCAATATTGGCTTTTATCATATGCACACTTGGCGCAGATGCGCGCAGGCGCACTCCATATCCGCCGGACTGCTTTACGATCTCCGGTTCTTCAAGATGAAGATCTCCCACCTCAGGCATAACTATGCCATAGCCTTTCTCGTTCACGTCGGTGAGCGCTTCTGCCACGCGGTCATACTTCTCCTTCATTGCGGAAAGCTCTTTAAGAAGCGTTATTAGCTTCTCCTCGTCCGATATGTCAAGACCGCACATTTCGCTTATAACCTTGTAGTAAAGCCCGTCGGCAAGTGTAACGGAGATCTCCGCCTTTCCCTTGCCGAGATCGATTTTATCCGCATGCATTGCCTTTACATATTCATTCTCGCACGGCTCCCCGAACACACCGGATATTTCTCCGATCTTGCGAATGCGTTCTGCACGCTCCATAACAAACGCATCAACAGATGTGCGTAATGGATGGGATAATTCAAGTGCATTGGTCCACTCCGGAAGCTTTACGCCTATTTCGCACACCGGGAATTCCATAAGCACAAGCTCAAGAATATGGCGTATATCGTCCGCATCCAACTTAAGGCAGTTCACAAGTGCAACAGGCGCCCCATACTTTTCCTCAAGCTCATACGCAAGTCTGTGGGATTCCTCGCTCTCGGGGGATGCGGAATTTAAAATTATGGCAAAAGGCTTGCCTGCCTCGGTAAGCTCCCTTGCTACACGTTCCTCCGCTTCCACATAATTTTCACGTCCGATCTCACCGATAGTACCGTCGGTTGTTACAAGCATGCCAACGGTGGAGTGCTCGGTTATTACTTTGCGTGTACCGTACTCCGCCGCAGCGGTGAAGGGCATAGGCTCTGTCTGCCACGGTGTATGTACCATCCGTGCATGACCGTTCTCGATATGTCCCATTGCTTCCGGAACTATGTATCCTACACAATCCACCATTTTCACCCGCATCAGCGCATTGTCAGACAGAACGATTTCCACAGCCTCGTCAGGAATGAATTTCGGCTCTGTGGTCATAACCGTTTTACCAGCCGCACTCTGCGGCATCTCGTCACGGGCGCGCTCACGTTCGTGCTCGTCACGGATAGCAGGTATTACAAGCGCGTCCATGAACCGCTTGATAAATGTAGATTTTCCGGTACGTACCGGCCCCACCACGCCAAGATAAAAGGTATTTGCGCATCTTTCGGCTATATCCCGATAAATTGATGTATCTGCCATTACTTTATCCCCCTTATGATAATTACTGACATATTTATATTAGCGCGGTAAAAAAAATATGACAAGTACCTCACAAAAGCATAACAGCTATACTCTTTGTACTACTCCCCGGTTGTCTCTACCGAACAGTTTCCTAAGGCACCTGCAAAGATACGCCGCCGGTATTCCGATAAGATACCAGAAGAAAGAATAAAGTAGGCACACCTGACCGAAAAGATTCATAAACTGACCGGAATAATCCCAAACTCCAAGTTTAAGAAGCATATTTACAATAAATCCCACAACAAGCTCGGACAGCGATATAATAAGGCAGTCAGCAAAGCACCGTTTCCATAATGGGGCAAGATTATACCTTGCTTCGCATATATAAATGAACACAAGGCACATTCCGCCCGTAAGTGCCATACTCCAATGAGAATGCCCTCTCCACAGAATCTCAATAACCGTATATAACGTACCGCCGACAACGCCTACCGCCGAGTATTCATAAATTTTCCTCATTTTCTTCTCCGCTATCTGTATTTTCAAGAGATAGCATTAACCGAACGGCGTTTTTTATACAGAAAAAAGCATATTCCGCGGATAACTCCGTGGAATATGCTTTCATTACATTTTAATGTGTCTGAAATCTGCCACCGCGCTCATGGCTTTGGCTTCGCGGTCGCATGCTGTAAATATAATACTCTGATTCTTCTGTCTGGATATAAGAGAAAGAAACCTTGAAAGTCTTGTTTGATCCTGCTTTACAAAGGATTCATCGTAAATCATCATCGGCTCTGTCTTGCGGTACAAAAGAGATATAAGCGCAAGTCTAAGTGAAAGATACGCCGCATCCTGGGTTCCCGCACTGAGCACCCCTACGGTACGCTGACCGGATTCTGTCTCAGCAGACATGGTAAGATCCGCACCCACACCCAGATTCTTATATTTACCCTCAGTTATTAACTCCATATTCCGCGCGGCATCCGAAGCGAGTCTTGGTGCAATGCTATTTCTTAGGCTATCGCTTGCCTCATTAAGCTTCTCTATGGCAAGCTTGTATGCGGAATGTTTCTTGTGAAGAACAGTGCGCTCCGCTTTGAGTGATGAAAGCTTGTCTGCAATACACCTTGGGTCTTCTGCCGCAGGATAAAGTCCTGCCAGCCCCTTTTCAAGCTCTGCGCAGTGCTTTTCGAGAGAAGAAGCCATTTTTGCGGCAAATTCCGCTTCACGGCGCATGGCAGAAAGATTACAAACATCCACATCGGATATGTCTATATCCTTGCTGAGATTTGAACGAAGTTCTTCCTCGCTGTACGGTTCAAGCTGTGCGTCGATCTGTGCAAGCAGGGAGCTGTTTTTGTCATAATCCGCACGAATTCCCGTGGATTCTTTGCTTTTCTTATTTTTTTCCTGACATTTCAGCGAAAGCTCCTCGGGAGCACATCCGTATCTACGCTTTATGTCGTCGCAAAGCTCACTGTAACGTCTTCGCGCATCGGCAAGTGCAAGACTCGTGAATTTGGCGGTTTCCTGCACTGAATTATATTCGCTCTCCTCAGCTTCAAGGGCGTCAATATCGTAAATAAGCCTTATCTCTTCCACCTTGGTTCCGGCGCGCTTTCCTACGAACATCAGAACAACTGCGACTACACACGATGCTATGCAAGCGCCCATCAAAATAATATCGGGCTGCCCGCCGCCTATCATCGGCATTATCCCAAGCACTCCCGCCACGATGCCCGCAAGAATCAGTATTATGAAGAGCACCGTGCATACTCTTGATCTGACCACAGCGCGCTTTATTTTGGATATTACACCAGCTCTTCCGCCCATGTCTGTAAATTCTTCAAGTTCACGGCTTGGCTGTATGAGATTGCATTCTTCATAACGCTGTGTGATATCGTCAAGCTCTTTTTTTAAGATGGACAGCCTGCTTCTGTATTCCTCCATCTCTTCAAGCACTGCCGCATCCTGAGCATTCTCGCTCTCAAGACGTCCTCGCAGAAGAGCAAGTCGTGATTCTATCAGACGTCTGCGCTCAAAAAGCTCAAGCAGTGCGTTTGCTTCAAAGTGTTTAATCTTGCCTTTAAGCGTATCCGCTTTGGCTGACGCATCTTCAAGCCGCTCCTTCGCATCCGCAAGCTGTGCTTCCCCCGACAGTATTTCTCCATGTATACGCAGTGCATCTGCAAGCTTTACTTCCAACATGGCACACTCATTGTCAAGCTCGTATATCTGTCCGCCCTTTTCATTTTTATGCAGTAAGGCGGCACGCGCCGCATCAAGCTTTGCCGCGGCACGCTGTGTATTTATGCTCTCATCCGCCGAAAACAGTATATTTTCGATACCCTCACTAAGCTTCGCACCGCCGACAGATGTCCCCCCAAGCTGTGAAACAAATGCGGTAGCCGAGAACATATCTGCATCCACCCCGAAAAACAGCTCACCGGGAGTTTTTGCGCAAGGCACATTTCTTATGGGCATATTATTTTCGCCGTCCACAAGCTGTACCGCCTCACGGCTTCCCACTATCGCACGCTCGATGCGATAACGGTGAGAATCCACCGACACGGTAAGGCTGCCTGCCGCCCCGCCTGTTTTCCACGACATGATCTCCTGGCGTTCCCTCGCACTGACACCGTAAAATATAAACTTTATGAATGCCGCAAGCGTTGATTTACCGCTTTCGTTGTCGCCCTCAATTATATTTACGCCAGGCGTAAGCTCAAGCTCAAAATCCGAGAGCTTCCCGAACGTATCTATATGTATCTTCTCAATAAACATTTTGCACCTCAAAATTCTTCGCCCGCAAGTGCCGCAAGTCCGCACCGCAGTGCCATTCCGGCAGTTTCACGCATATCCGGATCATCACTATTCAGCATATCTTCAAGGCTTCGGTAAAATTCCCCGCGCAAAGTGGGATCTTCCCGTAACTTTTCGCAGTCAAGCGTAGGCGTCGTTTCGTCTATTATTTCAAGCATAAAGAGATTTTTGAAATTGTCGCAAATAAGCATCGGAGATATCTTAAAATCTCCCGATACTTCCCCCCGCAGACATACACGTAGTGCCGTATTGTCCCCGTAATGCTTCTGGGATATGAGTGCCGCAAGATTATGGAGAACATCTGCGTTTGACCTTGCACCGCCTATATCAAGAAGCTCTATCTCATATGTGCGTCTACAGAATTTCACAAACTTTGCGGCAAACTGGAGCACCGTATCCTTCTCTGCCACAGCCAAAACCGCGCCTTTTTCGCCGCACTCGTCAAATCCACGTCCTTCAAGGCAACCGCTGTATGCGGCATATCCCACACCGATTTGCATAGGCTCACTGTATGTGTGAACATGTCCAAGGGCGGCATAATCGAAGCCGCAGTCCGCAAGCATCCGTTCCGGAATGGGACAGTATTTTGAAGTGCCCACATTAAGTTCCCCATGTGCACACAAAAGATTTATACGCGAGGAATCCTCCACCGTAAATCCTTCCAAAGGACAGCTTCCCATGTGCTCCGAGGTAAAAGCCCAACCGTATACGGTGGTATTCTTTTCGGGAAAATCAAAACATGTAAGCTCCGGTGAATCAAAAATGTACACGTTATTCGGAAAATCCGCACGCTTATAGTAACTTGACTGGGTATATGGATCGTGATTTCCCGGTGCTATTATGATCTTGCATTGTGGAATCGCGGCGAACTCACGACAGATAAGTGCAACCGTATCCTTTGAAACGAACTCCCCGTCAAACAGGTCGCCGGATATAAGTATAAAATCCGCATTATTCATCTTGGCGGACAGTGTAAGCGATGTAAAAGCGGCGCGCATATCACTGCGGCGCAATTCCGATTTTTCAATATCTATTGATGTAAACGGACTGTCAAGGTGCAAATCGGCGCAGTGCAAAATCTTTATCATAAATTCTAACTCCAAGTTTCAGTAGTAGTTATATTATACAACATTTTGCCCCAATTTTCAAGCTCTGAATAATAAATTTACGAAAACTGTAAACTTTGGTCTAAGAGGAAATCTATTTTAGGCGATATACGGCTAAATTCTGCAATTTTACATGAGTTATCCCTTTTTTATAAGCCAAAACTCTTGATTTTTTGACAAAAACGCGTTATAATATAAAGTGATGAATTGTTTTCATTATACATCCCCAAAGCTTTTATGATCAGAAAGGAGCAACTGCAAACAATGAAAAAAATAACCAAAGCCGTCATCCCTGCGGCAGGACTCGGCACACGCATGCTGCCTATCTCAAAATCCGTGCCAAAAGAAATGCTTCCCATCGTTGACCGCCCGGCTATTTCCGTGCTGGTTGAAGAAGCAGCAGCGGCAGGCGCTACCGATATACTTATAATCACCGGCAGAGGCAAGGATACTATTGAAAACTACTTCGACTTTAATATAGAATACGAAAAGAAGCTTACCGAATCCGGCAAGCTGGATCAAATTGAGGAAATGCGCCGTATATGCTCGGCGGCAAATGTGTATTTCCTGCGTCAGAAGGAAACAAAAGGTCTTGGCCATGCCGTGCTCACCGCGAAAAACTTTATCGGCAACGAGCCGTTCCATATTCTTTACGGTGACGATGTTATTATCTCCAAAAGACCTGTCTGCTCACAGCTTGCGGATGCATATGAAAAATACGGCAAGCCCTGCTGCGGTGTAAAAGCAGTTCCGTGGGAGTTAGTTTCAAAATACTGTTCTCTTAAGGCGGAGTCCAACGGCGACAATACATACAGCGTAACCGATATGATCGAAAAGCCGAAGCCCCACGAAGTATTCACAAACCTCTCAATACTTGGAAGAGTTCTCCTGACTCCGGATATTTTTGATATACTCGAAGAAACAAAGCCCGGTGCCGGCGGAGAAATTCAGCTTACCGATGCAATGAAGGTTCTGGCTCGTAACGGCGGAATGACCGCGGTGGATTTTGAGGGCGAACGCTTCGATTTCGGATCAAAGCTGGGATTCCTTATGGCAAATGTGAAATCCGGAATAAATCACCCCGAAATAGGCGAAGACTTCAAAAAGTTTCTCATCGAATTCGCCGATTCTATAAAATAACAAAGGATAATTTACCTATGGAACGTGTATCAAAAACAAATTACTATCTTGACATCGCGCAAACAGTGGCAGAACGCGCCACATGCTTAAGAAAAAAATACGGTGCCATCATCGTAAAAAACGACACCATTGTTTCCACAGGCTACAACGGCGCTCCCAGAGGAAGAAAAAACTGCACCGATCTTGGTGTCTGCATGCGCGATAAGCTTAACATCCCCCGCGGAGAGCGCTACGAAATGTGCCGCTCCGTTCACGCAGAGGCTAATGCTATTATAGCCGCTTCCCGTGAGCAAATGCTTGGCGCCACCCTATATATGGCGTGTATTGACGGAAAAACCGGCGAACTTGTGGGTGACACCTGCTCCTGCATGATGTGTAAACGCCTTGTTATAAACGCAGGTATCGAAACGGTTATTGTCCGCACAGCTCCCGATACATACAACGTCATTGACGTGCAGAGCTGGATCGACGATGATGACAGTCTTTCGGGAAAGTTTGGCTATTAAGATGAAAAAACGTATATCTATACTGACCGTTCTGGCAGCTTGCCTCGCAGTTTTCTGCATGTCCTGCGGAAATAGTATGGTCAAGCTTACCTATGATGCCGGCAATCTTATTGATACTGTAAACGGAATAACATATATAAGTGCGCCGCTGTGCTTTGAGCCGGTTGCAACAGAGCTTGAGCCTTATGCTGTATGTAAAGACCCAGAAATAGAGCTTTACGGCATCGTTGGATGCGACACCGACCTCTGGCTTACGGAAAAATTCGAGGGTATAGGTGCGGTTTATTACGCCGACGGAGAGATTACCCTTCCTACGCTCTCAGAGTTTGAAGCGAATCAAATAATAATCTGTATAGAGCAGACTATAACTACCGCCATCGGCAATGTTGACGATGCTGACGATATTGGCAGCATCATTGCCGCATTCGAGAACGGTGAGCGTACAACAATTATTCCATCCGGTGAAGTGTACAAGTTTAAATTCGCATCAGATAAGTATGAGGGACTTTATTACAACCTTGTGTACATAGAAGCCGAGGACGGCAAGAATTACATCTATGACCGTTCAACAAAAATCTGCGCATCGGTGGGCGATGTGATGTATGAGTATCTGCCCCGATAAGCTAAAGCCATGATGCATATTACAGTACGAAACGCCGCAGCAGGGGATATTCCCTCGCTGTGCGCCCTCGAAGAAGAATGTTTTTCATCACCGTGGAGCGCGGCGGCATTTGAGGATTTTTTTGCAAACGGATGCTCCGTATGCCTTGCGGCACTGAGCGGCGATAAAATTATTGGATACGTTGGGATGAATCTTATTCTCGGGGACGGGGAGATCACAAATCTTGCAGTCACCGAAAAATTCAGACGTCACGGCGTCGCTTCTATGCTGATTGACGCACTGTGCAGAACAGACGGCGTTGAAAGACTGCTTTTAGATGTGCGCTTGTCAAATACCGCGGCGCGTGCGCTTTATGAAAAGCACGGTTTTGCGGTGGATGGCGTACGAAAAAATTTCTATGCAAAGCCAAAAGAAGATGCGGTGCTTATGAGCCGCGCCGTAATACCACGCTACAAATAAAGGAACAAAAAATGCTGATACTTGCAATTGAAAGCTCCTGCGACGAAACATCTGCCGCCGTCTGTGAATTTAACGGAAAGATGCCCATAATACGGTCGAATATTATCGCTTCTCAAATCGAAACCCATAAGCTCTACGGCGGTGTAGTACCGGAAATCGCAAGCCGTGCTCACTGTGATGCCATATCCGGCATTACCTATGAGGCGCTTGACGTGGCAGGCGTAACACTTGAAGATATAGATGCCGTAGCAGTTACTTCTACCCCAGGTCTTATCGGCGCACTGCTTGTGGGCGTAAATTTTGCAAAAGCCTTGGCTTTTGCAAACAACAAGCCGTTAATCCCCGTTAACCATATCAGGGGACACATTGCGGCAAATTATTTCGTCCACCCCGATTTGAAACCGCCTTTTCTTGCACTTGTGGCATCCGGCGGTCACACTTCCCTTATAAAGGTCAGTGACTATACCCAATTCGAAACCATAGGCCGCACACGCGATGATGCAATTGGTGAAGCATTTGATAAGGTTGGGCGTGTAATGGGACTTCCCTATCCCGGTGGCGCCGAGATGGATAGGCTTGCCGCTATCGGCAACAGCGATGCGGTAAAATTCCCGTCTGCCGCTGTTATAGGCGATAACCTTGATTTTTCCTTCAGCGGACTTAAAACCGCTGTTATAAATCATCTCCACAATGCGGAGCAAAAAGACGAAAACATTATAAAAGAGGATATTGCCGCTTCTTTTACAAAGGCAGTTACAACCTCAGTTGTAAAAAAGCTTACAATGGCTGTGGAAAAGACAGGTATTACCGAGCTTGTGCTTGCCGGCGGTGTTGCCGCAAACTCCCATCTGCGCCATGCCCTTGAAGAGCTTGCCGCGAAACGCAAACTGAAACTATACTTGCCGCCCCGCTCTCTGTGCGGTGACAATGCGGCAATGATCGCGGCGCAAGGATATTACGAATATCTTGTCGGAGTGCGTGCAAATACCGCGCTTAATGCAAAGGCTACCGGAAAATAACCGTCGCCGATTCAAAACATGTTGATAATGTGGTCTTCCCACAATTCATAAATTCTACTATATGAAACGGAGTACAAAAAAATGAACAACTACGACGCTAACATTAAATCTGCTGTTGAAAAATTTGAAGCAGTTCTTCGCTCTCAGCTTGAGCGCGTTGAAAAAATAAACGCAGCTAAGGATTTCGTTGATTATACAGAGCTTCCCGTGCTTACCATCGGCATCTGCGGCGGTGACGGCATCGGTCCTATTATTACCAAAGCCGCTCAGGATGTACTTGAATTCCTTCTTGCAGATGAAGTTAAGGCAGGCAAGGTAATTTTCAAGGTTATCGACGGTCTTACAATCGAAAACCGCGCCGCTTGCATGAAAGCAATTCCCGATGACGTTATGGAAGAGCTTTACAAGTGCGATGTTATACTTAAAGGTCCTACCACAACTCCCCGTGCCGGCGATCCTTGGCCCAACATTGAGTCCGCAAACGTGGCAATGCGTAAAAACCTGGACCTCTTTGCAAATGTGCGCCCTGTTAAGGTTCCCGATAAGGGCATCGACTGGACATTCTTCCGTGAGAATACCGAGGGAAGCTATGCTGTTGGCTCTCAGGGCGTAAATGTTACCGACGATCTGGCTGTTGACTTCTGTGTAACCACCACCGAGGGTACAAACCGTATCGCACGCCTTGCGTTCGAGTACGCACGCAAGAATAAGAAGAACCGCGTATCCATCGTCACCAAGGCTAACATAATTAAAACTACTGATGGTAAATTTCTCCGCATCTGCGAGGAGATCGCTAAGGAATATCCGGAGATCAGCTCCGACGAGTGGTTCATCGATATCATGACCGCAAAGTTAGTTGACGAGAAGCGCCGCACCGATTTCAAGGTATTTGTTCTTCCCAATCTCTACGGCGATATCATCACCGACGAAGCGGCTGAATTTCAGGGCGGCGTAGGTACTGCCGGCTCAGCTAATATCGGTAAGAAGTACGCTATGTTCGAGGCTATTCACGGCTCCGCGCCCCGTATGATCAAGGAAGGCAGAGGCAAATTCGCCGATCCTTGCTCTATGCTCCGTGCGGCAGTGCTCCTTCTCTCGCATATCGGCAGACAGACCGAGGCGGATAAGCTCGAAAAAGCACTGGACTTCTGCATGTTCGAAGACAAAAAGTATGTGGTTACCGGCCGCGATACCGGTGCTACCTGCGACCAGTTCGCGGCTTATGTAATGGATACCGTAAAATCCCTTTAAGCTTTTGAACACCAAAGCTTTTGGTATTAAAAAGAAAGGATAGAACGTTTATGAAACCGGAAAACCGTGACAACTACCGCGATGAAACCTTGGCTGACGGAGCACGAAGCTATGTGTCGCCTGCCGTTATAAAGCGGCTTCCGAGATATTACCGTTACTTACGGGAGCTTCTGCAGAACGACATTCTCCGCATCTCCTCAGGTGAACTGTCAAAGCTTATGCATGTTACCGCATCCCAGATCCGACAGGACCTTAACTGTTTCGGCGGATTCGGTCAGCAGGGCTACGGCTATAACGTAAAATATCTCTATGGAAAGATCGGCGAAATTCTCGGCGTCTCCCATCATTTCAACGCGGTTATTATTGGCTCCGGAAACCTTGGCAGAGCGCTTGCCGCAAGCCCCATATTTGAACGCCGCGGAGTAACGCTTACAGCGCTTTTCGACAATTCCCCTGCAGTAATCGGCAAGGAAATCGCCGGATATACCGTAAGATCTATGGATGATCTTGAGGAATACTGCAAAAACAATACCGTAAATATCGCGGTACTAACGCTTCCTAAGACGGTTGTGCGTGAAACCGCTGACCGCCTTGCCGATATGGGCATCAAAGGTCTTTGGAACTTTGCAAGCACAGAAGTTGATCTTACGCACAAAGGTGTAATAGTGCAAAACGTGCACATGGGCGACTCGCTTATGACTCTGTGCTATGAACTTACAAAATAACCCCATCCGGAGGACAAAATGAGCGTGAAAAAACTGAAAATCGAATATAGCGACAGTGTTTTCGCGCTTCCTCGCGAGAATGTTATGTCTGCGCTGAGGGATGCCGGAGGCTTTGAGCTTAAAGTCCTGCTTTTGGCGGCTTCAAACGATGCGCTGCGCGCCGATTATGGCTTGGCATGCGAAACGCTGTGCCGTGAGCTTGACTGCACAAAATCAGCGCTTGGACGTGCTCTTGATTATTGGCAGAAAGCAGGGGTTATGAGTGTTTCAGAAGCCTCTGAGGTATCCAAGGGCATCTCTGCCTCATCCCCCGTGAGAAAAGCCACACTTCAGCCGTCCGAGCTTCCTTCATACAGCGAAAGCGAGAGCGCAGATGTCATTGAGAGCCACAGCGAGCTTCAAGGCATCATTGATGCCTGCCAGCAGATACTTGGCAAGATATTCACTCCGGCGGAAACCGCATGTGTGGTATCGATTTACGACTATCTTAAATTAAACGACACCGGATTTATCGAAACGCTTTATTCCTACTGCGCCGCGAACGGCAAAACATCATCCAGATATATCGAAAAAGTTGCAATCACGCTCCATGACGACGGAATTACAACAACTGCCAAACTCAACGAATACATAAAAGCAAGAGAGCGCACAAACGCTCTTATGTCAAAGGTGCGCACACTGATAGGCGCGGATTCGCGAGCACTTTCCTCGAAGGAGAAGAAAACCATCGAGGTATGGATAAACGAGCAAAACTTCGATATCGATATGATCACCCGCGCATATGAAGCTACCGTTGACAGTATCGGAAAATATGGGCTTGCCTACATGAACCGCATACTTCAAAACTGGCATGACAGCGGCATCAAAACCGTAGATGCCGTTGAAAAATCACTTGCGGCGTATCAAAGCAGTAAAAAAGCTGCCACCAAAACGGCTTCGGGCTTTGAAACTGATGAATATTTTGAAGCCGCCCTTGCAAGAAGCCAAAAATATCTCGAAAACAGCAAATCCGCTAAAAAGCCGCCGGAGGACTAACGCATGGGATATAACAAAGAAAACTATGTAAGAATACGTCAGGAATATGCCGATAAAAATCTCCGCGCCAAAGAAGCGGCAAAGAAACGCGCGGATGAGCTTCACCGAAGCTATCCGGAGCTTCTTAAAATTGACCGCGTTCTTTCGGAAACGGGGCTTGCCATCATGCGCGAGGCAATGCAAGGCAAGGTGGGGCTTGATGAGCGCATTGAAAAGCTTCGTGAAAGCAACCGTGAGCTTCTCGCGGTGCGTGCGCAGTATTTGGAATCCCTCGGATACCCTGCCGACTATACTTCGGTCAAATACGAATGTGAAAAGTGCAGTGACACCGGATTTATCGGCACAAAGCTTTGCGAATGTATGCGCCGCGACCTTGTATTAGCGGGCTATGAAAGCTCCGGCATCGGAAGTCTTATCAGAACTCAAAATTTTGACACATTCAGTCTTGATTACTACAGTCGCTCTCCCGAGGAACGGCGCAATATGGCATTGATACTTGAAACGTGCAAGGCTTATGCAGAAAACTTCACAGCGGATACTGCTGAAAACATGTTTTTCTGCGGCACCACCGGACTTGGCAAAACGCATCTGTCAACATCCGTTGCCAAAGCGGTGATTGAGCGCGGCTTTGATGTGGTCTACGACACGGCACAGAATGTTCTTGCCGACTTCGAGTATGAGCGATTCGTACGCGGATACGGTGACACCTCAGAAATTCGCACTGACAAATATTTCGAGTGTGATCTTCTTATAATAGACGACCTCGGCACAGAAATGTCAAATCAATTTACAGTTTCCTGCCTTTACAACATATTCAATACTCGCATAAATCAAAAGAAAGCCATGATAATAAGTACCAACCTCACTCAAGGCGAGATACGCGAGCGCTACAGCGACCGTATCACAAGCCGACTGTTTGGCGATTTCATGGTAATGCGCTTCGCAGGCAAGGATATACGTCTTCAGAAGCTGTCGTAAACAATAGCGAAAAAGGAGGGCTGAGCCCTCCTTTTTAAGTGCAGACAAATTCTGCAAATATAAAACCGTTTGCCAAAGCTAATAACAACTGCGTGGGGGAGGGGCTTGCTTCTCCCGTTTTGGTCATCGACTACATATAAATCGGGCAGAGCAAGCCGCCTACCGTATATTTCTGACATGCGACCGCAAAAAACCGCTCCCCGAAGGGAGCGGTTTTAAGTTTTCAGTTAACTCTTATTAACCGTATTATCGATTATTAGCCCTGCTGGCAGAGGAATACGATAGTACCGTCAACAAGGAGTTCCTTGAAGAGATCCTCTACGAGGTATGCGTTGTCTGCATCGCCTGCATCAACTGCACCTACGAGAGAGATTCTGGGAGAGTTGTTGAGGATTTCAATAGCATCCTCACCAGTCCACTTCTTGGAGAGGTCTCTCTTAACAACGACGATATCCTTGATGTGGTCTTCCTGATCGAGGAGGTAATCGCCGAGCTCAAGGCCTGCGAAACCGTCTCTGAGAACCTCAATGGTGAGGTAACCGTCGTCGTTGTACTCAGCGTATACGATAGGATCTACAAGAGTGATTCCATCGATGGTATCAGGAATGTCGAGGAATTCGATCTCGTCGAGTCCTTCAGCCTTGAACCAATCAATGTATGCCTGTGCGGAGAACTCAGCACCGCCAAGAACGTTATGATCAGCAATGGTGGTGTTACCAGCGATTACATCCATAAGAGCTGCAGCGAGTTCTTCCTGCTTAGGCTCAAGACGGCCCTTTCTGATGGTATCAGGATCGGTAGCCCAGATGTAGTCGTAAATGTCTACAGTCATGGTTGCCCAGTCCTTATCCCAGTAGCTGCCCCAACGGTTGGAGGTAAGAGTTGTATCATAACCGTTGAAGTTACCGATACCGTACTTGATGAAGTCACGAGTTGCGGTTGCTTCGGTAATAACATCGTCAGCCATCTTAACAACTACGCCGTTCTCGTCTACCTTGTAGTAGTGACCGCCGCTAATGGGCTCCTTGGAGTAGATGCTTACAATGGAAGCGTCGTCAAGGTTAAGTGCAGCGGAGGGATACTTGTAGTAGTAACCGGTGTACTCTTCAGGGAGCTCGAAGCGTGCAGCGGAGTTCTTGAGGTAGTTCTTAACGGAAGAAACATATACATAAGAAGTATCGGTGATTCCGAAGAAGCCTGCAGTATCAACAGGGTTGATTACATAGATTTCTGTAGCTCTGCCGTTGGTCTTGTTAGAACCGTAGCCGAGAGCGTCAACCCAGATGCTGGTGTTCTCATCGAAGAAGATGTCTGCATCGTCAGGCTGACCCTTGAAGATGGAGATAGTTACTTCGTAAGGATCAACAGATGCGCACTCTTCATCGTGTTCTTCCTGCTCGCAGGTGCACTCGCCGGGCTGGATGAAGTAGAATACGGTGCTTGCGCCGGTGCGGATTCTGAGAGCTCTGTCTTCGTTCTCGGAGTAACCGTCGTTGAACTTGATGGAGCCTACGCCGTCAACTGCATCTTCAGAAGCAACCTTAGCGTTGATAAGACCGTAGTCTTCGAAGTTGTCGTTGTCAACAACTGCCTTGAGGTTGTAAGCATCCTCATCAACAGTTACTGCATAGATAGTGCCGGGATAGTAGTATTCCTTCTTAGAAAGAACCATGGAGAACTTGTAGTCAGAGAGAGTGGAGAGATCCTTGCCGAGAATATCGGTTACAAGAGCCTCACCAACGAGCTCGCCGTCTACATACATATCGAGGTAGATTTCGTTGAGGTTGAAGCCTGCGAAATCATCAACGATTGCGAGGTTGATAACAGCAGAAGCCTCGGGAAGAACGCTTGCATAGAGAATGTAGTCGTTGTAAGCATAGAATCCGATGGTAGGATCCTTGTCTATGAGAAGGTTTTCCTTAGCCCAAGTTCTGATTGCGCTTGCAGAACCGCCAGCGATGAGCTGGAAGAAAGGATTGTTAGCAATGTCTTCAACGCCGCCTGCAATACCGTAGATTGCGAAGTTAGCGCCAACAGCTACCTTGTCGTCTGCAGTGTTCTGTGCCATGGTGAATCTCTTGCCGTCAACAGTGAGGTAGAGTTCTTTTCTCACGTC
Source organism: Candidatus Flemingiibacterium sp. (assembly GCA_045644145.1). Classification (GTDB taxonomy): domain Bacteria; phylum Bacillota; class Clostridia; order Oscillospirales; family CAG-272; genus Flemingiibacterium. Next base: position 50,163 of record JAZRGK010000080.1, on the reverse strand, counting down.
GATTTCTTCAACTACACCAGTCTGCATTTCAAGAACTTCGATTACGTTAACCTGCTTGAGCTGCTTGTTGTAGGTGAATACCATTACAGTACCGGGATCCTTAGCAGCAACATCGGAGTAGGTAACATCTTCAGCAGCAACATAAGTATCAGTTGCAGCAGCTACCATTGCATCAATAGTACCCTTCTGCTTGTAGCCATTGCCGTTGGGGTCGCCGTAACCCATGTAGTAAGCGTCGTAGGTACCTACATAGATAGGAGCATAGAATGCACGCTCGTACTTGCCGTCGCGGTCATCGTCGAACAGCTTGAGCTCGTATGCGTTCTTGTAAAGGTTTGCTGCGATCTCGCCCTCAGCAGTGGTGAGAGTGTTGTACTCGATGTAGTCAGGGTTCTCAGCATCGTCAACATATACGCCGTACTGGGTGAGAGCCTGAGCCTCGCTGATAACCTTCTTGGAGTCAGCGCCATCGTAGTAGTACTTAGCACCGGTGGAGGACTCGTATGCGAAGAGAGCTACAACAGTTACGCCGTTCTCGCCAACGCTGATGATGTCACCGTTCTTGTCGGTGAGAAGCATCTTAGCAGTGGAGGATACGCCGGTACCGTCGTAAACAACCATTTCGTTGATAAGAGAAGCGCCAGTGAATGCATCAACTGCAGTGTAGGTGGTGTTGTTGTAAACAATCTTGTTGTTGTTTGCAGCATAGGTAACATCCTTGTTGGTGATAACAACAGGCTCGCCAACAATCTCAGCTCTATCAAATGTGCCGGTAGCAGCATCGAAGTTGATGAGCTCTACTGCATAGTTGAAGTAATTCTCAACAGTCTTCTTGTCAAGACCGATGTTCTCTACAGCAGTGTAGAGCATCTTGCCGGAAGGAACGCCGTTAACGAGGGTCTGAAGACCAACGTAGGTACCTTCAACATCTGCTGCGGAGTTGTACTCACCAGCACCAGCCTCGGTGTAGTAGTACTGCTTAGGAGTAGCAGTGATTGCGAAGAGAGTGGTGTTCTCGGGAGCTGCGATAGAGAAGTTAGCAGCCGCGAAAGTCTTACCACCGTTAGCGGGAGCAGCGTAGATCATGTTGTAGATGATCTGTGCGGTCTCAGCTCTGTTGAGCTCAGCCTCGAGAGTATCTATATCCATGTTAGCGGTGAGACCGAGTTCAGCTGCCTTGTTGTAGTAGCCCCAAGGCCACTCAAGACCTTCGCCGTAGCCAAGTGCGCAAACTGCCATCTTGAGAGCTGCAACGTAGGTAATGCCACCCTTAGGTTCGAAGGTGGTAGCGGAAGTACCGTTGATGATACCGTTGAGGTATGCACACTGAATAGCGCCCTTATAATCGGTAACGTCTACGAAAGGAACAATGCCGTTAGCCCAAATATCATCGGACTCAACTTCGCCGGTGATAGCTCTTGCTACGAAGAGGGCCATCTGCTCTCTGGTAACATCGTTAGCAGGAGCGAAAGTGGTGTCCGAGGTACCCTTAACGATACCCTTCACTGCGAGGTCGTTGATAGCAGCCGCATAGCGGTCATCAGCAGCAACGTCAGTGAAATCAGCGGAAACCACTGCAGAAGCACTAACTATCATAATCATAGCGAGTACTAATGCAAGAAACTTCTTAAGATTTCTCATTTTGTTTTTCTCCTTGTAAAAAATTATTGTCGGTTAGATCTCCGAAGCGCCTTTCTCGTAAATCACCGAGCATCCGGTCTCACGGGAATGTCCGGGTATTTTTGAGATAAGTTCGCTGTTAATGAAGATTTTCCCTGTACATATGATACTACAAGTGCCTTTTTTTTGCAAGTAGTTTTATTATCTTGTAAGGTATTTGTAATTTTAAAGTGGGTTTAATATTTCGCCACCGTTTTTCCCGGCATTGTTTTTTGTCAGGTTGTATAAGGCTTTTTGCAAAAAACTCATTTTGAGATAGTTTTAAAAAGATTCTATTCTTCGCAAGCTTTCAGCAAGCGTCTATAATATGTGACAAACCCGTTGCTACAGACTCACGCCGCCGGCGAGCCGTCTACAAGCAGCATTTTCCGTATAATGCGCACCAATACATCACCATAGCCTATTTTTTCAGCATTTTCCGCCGCGATAATAGGCACAGATGCCACCACACCGTCTTCGGCGATGTAATCTATCCGCCCAAGCATCTCACCTGCCGCTATGGGAGCGCTTATGTATTCCGGCAGATAAATTTTCTGCTCCAGTTTAGCCGCCTGACCTTTTTTGAGAAGAACTGTTCCCGGAGAACATTCAAGCGTAATGCTGTCACATATGCCGCCCGCTACTCTTATCTCTCCAAGAGGCTCTTTGGGCGAAAGCTCCGCCACTTCCCAGCCTGCAAATCCGTAATCAAGCAGTTTCTTTGCGGTTTCGTTGCGGTCATCCCTGGTCGGGGATGCCATAACCACAGCAATAAGCTGCATACCGTCCCTCTCGGCTGTAGCCGAGATACAGAATTTCGCTTTTGAGGTCGAGCCGGTCTTAAGTCCATTCGCCCCACGGTAAAACCGTATCAGGCGGTTGGTATTGGTTAGCCCAAACGCGCCGTCCCGTATGCTGTCCATCCATATGGAGGAGTATTCAAGTATCTTCGGGTGGTTTGTTATGAGCTCGCGGGACATAATAGCAATATCGCGCGCACTTGTCAGATGTCCCTCTACATCATCGTCAAGACCGTTTGTGTTTTTAAAAACCGTAGAAGTCATTCCAAGCTCTGCGGCGCGCTTGTTCATCATCTCAACAAACGCTTCTTCGCTTCCGGCAACCTTTTCTGCAAGCGCCACCGCCGCATCGTTTGCGCTGGATATGACCACACACTTAAGCATTTCCGAAACGCTCATTTCCTCGCCCGGCTCAAGGAACACCTGTGAACCGCCCATAGACGCCGCGTATTCGGATGTCTGTACAGAATCATCAAGACTGAGCCTTTCGTCCGCAATCGCTTCCATTACAATAAGAAGCGTCATAATTTTGGTAACCGATGCCGGCGGAAGTGCTTCGTCCGCATTTTCTTCAAGAAGCACAGTCCCCGTGGAGGCTTCCATCAATATATAAGAGCGCGCATTGTAATCCGCCGCCCTAAGCGGAATGGCGATACAATGAAGAATTACCGCCGTTATAAATAAGGAAAGAATTCGCTTACATTTCATAACAACTACACCTTTCTTGTCGAAAAATTTTGACGGTTTCGCGTGCGAAATTGGCGGCGAAGCCGTCAAAGACAAAATTTTGTTGGTAACTGCTGCGCTTAAGTGCAGCAGCTACTGGGATGTATATGAAAAAAGGCTCTGCATTATGCCATGTCCCTTATTATATGCTTATTGCATAAAGTTTTTTGAAAAGGGTGCGGGGGAAACTTTTTCACAAAAAAGTTTCCCCCGCATACATCATATATAAATCATATTACCAGATTCCGCCGAAATTGTTTTCGAATTCTGCAGGATCTTCTTCTGGTTCTCCGGCATCTGTGGGTATATATTCTTTAAGGACTATTTTTACATCCACATATTTGCCGCCGCGCACTACAGTCACGGAGATTTCGTCGCCTACCGAATGTCCCCTGAGCCCAGCCTTAACATCTGCACCGTAGGTTACCTCATCGCCGTCAATAGCTACGATGCGGTCGCCTGCCTCAAGCGCCTCAGATTCCGAGGTTGCCACATACACACCAAGAGCATTCACACGGTAGTACATTGCCTTGTAAGAGCTGTCTACATCAACATAGGTTATACCAAGCATAACCTTGCCGCGCACATATCCGTAGTTTATAAGTTCCTCGGTAACCTTAGCCGCAGTATTCACCGGAATTGCGAAACCGATACCTTCAACGGAAGTTCCGGAAGCAGTGCTGGTAGACTTTGCGTTTACCACACCTATAAGCTCGCCGTACATATTGAAAAGTCCGCCGCCGGAATTGCCGGGATTCACTGCCGCATTGGTCTGAATAAGGGTCATTTCCGTTCCGTCAATGCTTACATCACGGGAAAGAGCGCTGACTATACCGTTTGTGACTGTACCGCCAAGCTCACCGAGTGGATTGCCCACAGCCACAACCGACTGTCCTACAACCAACTTATCGCTGTCACCCATAAGCGCAAAGGGCAGATTTTCGCCGTCAACCTTGATCACCGCAATATCCGAATCGGAATCAGAGCCTATAACCTCTGCCTTATACTCCGTACCGTTGGTGGTGGTGACAGTAATAGTATTTGCGCCGCTTACCACATGATTGTTTGTTACTATAAGTCCGTCCGCGCTGATTATGACACCGCTTCCTGCGCCGGAAGTAACGTAGTTGCCGCCCCAGAATACGGAATCGGTCACGATGGATTCCGTCGTTATCTCAACTACGGTTGGCGATACCACCTCTGCCACATCTTCAAAGCTTCCTGGAGTTACAGCAGGATTGGTGTAAGACTGAAGCAGTACCGAAGGAGTCACGGAAACAGGCTTGCCATCTTCCCCCACGGTCATCTGTCCATTACCGCTGATAGAGTTAGCAATGTATGTGCCGGCAAAGGCCGCGCCGCCCGATAAAAGCACACAAGCCGCAACAAGCACCGCCGACATGCCGATTCCACGGCGTTTTTTTGGGGGCTTGCCTCGATTATCGCCCACGCTGTCCGTATATACCGTTTCACGGGGCGGTGCATACGAATCATCTGCACCGTATTCAGTAGCAAAAGCGGAAGGCTGAGTGAAATTCTGCTCATCGGTATATACAGCATTGCCCATGGGCGCATCCGCGGTGCTGTCTGTCACCTTGGTTTTTGCCGTTTCTTCGTCAGGATTTTGGGCGTTTTTATTTTCGGTTTCATTTTGCTTTGCAAAATTCTCATCATCAACGGGAAGTCCGTTTAAATTACGTTCGTTATCCATATTAGATATATTCCTCCTAATTTGGGGTAATCCGCATATGCGGATTATTTTTCTACCGTACAGCTAAAGTATACCCCAGAATTGTGACGGCTGTATGACGGTGTGCAGAAATTATATTGAAAGAAATATTTTTTCTGTATATATTGATTCCTAAGCTGAAATGTGGTATTATATTGGTATAATCATACTGCCACTATTATATAAGGAGCTAAAATAATGAAACATTGCTTTTATCCTGCAGACATACTTCTGCCAAAATTCGCAAATGATGCGGATGCCATGAAAAAATATGCATGCATTGCCTGCGATCAGTATACCTCGGAGCCTGAATATTGGGACAAGGCGGAATCCGTAGTCGGAAACGCCCCGTCAACGCTCCGTATCACGCTTCCCGAGATCTATCTTGCCGAGGCCGAGAAACGTATTCCCACTATCAACGAAAATATGAAGAAGTACGAAGCCGAACTTCTCGAAAAGCACGAATCAGCCATGATCTATCTTGAGCGCACACAGAATAACGGCAATATCCGCCGCGGTCTTGTGGGGGCTATTGACCTGGAGTGCTACGATTACACTAAGGGTGCAAAATCCCTCATCCGCGCCACCGAGGGAACGGTTCTCGACCGTATTCCGCCCCGTGTAAAGATTCGTGAGGGCGCTTCCATTGAGCTTCCCCACATAATGATACTTATTGACGATCCCGACAAGACAGTTATCGAGCCTATTATCGGTAAATCAAGCGCATATGCCACCGCATACGACTTCGACCTCATGGCAAACGGCGGCCATGCATCCGGCAAATTCCTGCCGACAGAAGAAATAAACCGTGTATCAGCCGCTTTGGATGCACTTTACGATAAAGCAGCAAAGGAGCAGTCCTGCGACAAGCCGCTGATCTTCGCAATGGGCGACGGAAACCATTCTCTTGCTTCCGCAAAAGCATTCTGGGAAAAGATAAAGCCCACCCTCACCGATTCCGAACGAGGTGTTCATCCGGCAAGATATGCACTTTGCGAAATCGTCAACATCCACGACGAATCTCTCGAATTTGAGCCTATCTACCGCGTAATCTTCGGCGTTGACACGAAGAAACTCATGAATGACCTTACGGATTATGTAAATAAGCTTCCGGAAAGTGATATTGAGCCTCAGAGCTTTGATGTTATCACCACAGAGGGCGAAAGTGTACTCTCGGTGCAGAATCCTACCTCTCTCTTGCCCGTAGGTACGCTACAGACTTTCCTCGACAACTACATCAAAACCTGTGATGGTGCAGTTATCGACTATATCCACGGAATAGAATCCACAAAGAAGCTCGCTTCCGGCGAAAACGCAATCGGATTTATATTCAAGGGCATGGAAAAATGCGAGCTGTTCCCCACCGTTGTCCGTGACGGTGCACTTCCGCGCAAGACATTCTCCATGGGTGAGGCGGACGACAAGCGTTTCTACCTTGAGGCAAGAAAGATCTCTCTGTAATATACACCTAAGATTTTACATATTCTCTATTGACAAAACATTAAATTTACGCTATCATATATACATAATCATAATTAAAGGAGTTGGATTAAAATGAAATCTTTAGATATTAAGCTTTCCTCTATTGAGGATGTTCGCAACTTTGTAAACATCGTAGCAAAGTACGATATGGATATCGACCTCATGTCCGGACGCTATGTTGTTGACGCTAAGTCCATCATGGGTATTTTCTCCCTTGATCTTATGAAGCCCATCAAGCTTACCGCTCACAGCGAAGACACCGATGCACTTCTCGAGGAGATCAAACCTTACATCATCTGAGGCTAAATAAACAACGGGATACCGCAAAACAGCGGTATCCCGTTGTTATATTCTTATAGTTCTTCTATGCCAAAAAATCTGCATGCGTTTTCGTAAGCATGACGGGAAAATTCTTCCGGTGTTATGCCGTAAAGCTCGGCGGCACGCAGTGCCGTAAGCTCCATAAGCCCAGAATGATTCATTTTCCCCCGATAGGGCACTGGGGCAAGATACGGGGCATCGGTTTCGATCATGACTCTGTCAAGAGGCACGCTCGGAACCACTTCCGCAAGTCTCGCTGCGTTTTTGAAAGTAATTACACCCGAAAATGAAATATACCATCCCCGATTCACGAGCTGACGTGCCATTTCCGCACTGCCGGAAAAGCTGTGAAACTCACCCGTTACCTCAGGATATTCCCATAGAATATCCACAATATCCCCATGGGCATCACGGTCGTGTATGACAACGGGCATTTTAAGCTCCCCTGCAAGCTCAAGCTGACGGCGGAACCATGCTTTCTGCACATCACGCGGCGGCTCATCGTAATGATAGTCAAGCCCTATCTCACCAAGTGCGCGCACCTTTGGGTGCTTAAGGAGTCCCCGAAGCTCGGACATAACCGCCTCAATATCATCCTCAGGATTTATATCACCCGGATGTATGCCGGCAGTTGCGTAAACACCCTCGTATTTTTCGGAAAGCGCGATACACTGCCTGCAGGAATCAAGATTTGTACCTGCGTTTACTATATTTCGCACATTCTGCGAAAGCAGGGCGGCAAGGACTTCGTCCCTGCCGCCGTCAATTTCACAGTCGAACCGTTCGTCATAGTAATGCGCATGTGTATCAAATATGGGCAAATTATGGGACGGTGTGAAATCAAACTTCATCTTATCTTACACGCTCGCCGAGAGGTGTTTCGGGATCAAGGAATACCACGCGCACGGTTTCCTCACCGGAAGCAAGGATCATACCGTTTGACTCAACGCCGCAAAGCTTCGCAGGCGCGAGGTTGGCAACAACGATAAGCTTCTTTTCTATAAGATCCTCGGGCTTATAGAACTGCGCAATTCCGGATACCACCTGACGCTTCTCGTAACCGAGATCAAGCTGCAGGCAGAGAAGCTTCTTCGCCTTTTTCACCGGCTCGCATGCGATAACCTGTGCCGTGCGAAGCTCAACCGCCATGAAATCGTCGAAACCGATGATAGCACAGCCCTCGGGCTTTTCGATGGGGGCAGCCGCTTTCATAGCCGCCTCTCTCTCAGCTTCAAGCTCAGCAAGCATCTTTGCTTCGTCAATTCTCGGAAAGAGGTTTTCGCCGCGAACAACTGTCGCATTAACCTTAAGACCGCCGTAGTTTGCCGCAGACTCCCATGTTGAGCAGCACTCGCAAGCGCCGATCTGACGGAGCACCTCAGTAACAGTAGCAGGCATAAACGGAGTCAGAAGAATAGCAGATACGCGAAGTGCTTCGAGGAGATTGTACATAACCCGCGCAAGCCTTGCACCGTTTGCGTCCATATCCTTGGCAAGAGTCCAGGGAGTATTCTCGTCGATATACTTGTTAGCTCTGCCGATCACCGCGAATATTTCCGCAAGGACATTCTGGAAAGCGTACTTTTCCATCTGTTCCTCATAACGTGCGCGGAGATTTGCGATACACGATACCATCTCGGCATCCTTTTCAGCGTCCTCAGCCTGAGCCGCAGGAAGTGTGCCGCCAAAGTATTTTTCAACCATGGATACAGTACGGGACAGCAAATTGCCGAGGGAGTTTGCAAGATCCACGTTAATAGTACCGATAAGCGCTTCATTTGAGAAGTTTCCGTCGGAACCGAAGGGGAATGTGCGGAGAAGGAAGAATCTCAGCGCATCAACGCCGAATTTTTCCGCAAGCACATAGGGGTCAACCACGTTACCCTTGGACTTTGACATTTTTCCGCCGTCAAGAAGCAGCCAACCGTGACCAAACACCTTCTTAGGAAGCGGCATATCCATGCTCATAAGCATTGCGGGCCAGATAATGGAGTGGAAACGCACAATTTCCTTGCCCACAAAGTGAACATCCGCCGGCCAGTAATCCTTATAATCGTCGTACTTTCCGTTCATGAAGCCAAGCGCTGTGGTATAGTTGAACAGCGCGTCAACCCATACATATACAACGTGACCGGGGTCGAAGTCCACCGGCACGCCCCATGTAAAGGATGTGCGGGACACGCAAAGATCCTCAAGACCGGGCTTTATAAAGTTATTGACCATCTCGTTAACTCTGGAACGAGGCTCGAGGAAATCGGTGTTTTCAAGAAGATCCTGAACTCTGTCGGCATACTTGGAAAGACGGAAGAAGTAAGCTTCCTCCTCCGCATCCTCAACCTCGCGGCCGCAGTCGGGGCATTTGCCGTCAACAAGCTGACTGTCCGTCCAGAAGGATTCGCAGGGCTTGCAGTATTTACCCTTGTAGCTTCCCTTGTAGATGTCGCCGTTTTCGTACATCTTCTTGAAAATCTTTTGAACAGCCTCAACGTGATAATCATCCGTTGTGCGGATAAATCTGTCATTGGAGATATTCATAAGCTTCCAAAGGTCCTTAACGCCGCGCTCGCCGAGAACGATGTTGTCAACGAACTCCTGGGGAGTAACACCTGCCGCCTTTGCCTTATCCTCGATCTTCTGACCGTGCTCGTCAGTACCGGTAAGGAAAATAACGTCATGGCCGGTCATTCTCTTATAACGCGCCATTGCATCGGTAGCAACGGTACAGTAGGTGTGACCTATATGAAGCTTATCACTGGGATAGTAAATAGGTGTTGTAATATAGAATTTTTTATTTTCTGGAGTGTTGCACATTCTTGTTTCCTCCTTAATTGTAGTTTTACTGTTTTACGCCTCTGACATAAACATCGGCTATATTATTGTCATCGTCAAGTAAAATAAAGTCAGCATATTTTCCGGTTTCGATGGAACCGATAATATCCCCTGCCCCTATCATTCTTGCCGGATTTATTGTAGCATAGGGGATAGCTTCTTCAATAGAGATTCCCGTGAAGCTCATGAAATTCTTAAGCCCCGTGAAAAGGTCGATAATACTGCCGTTTATGGTAACGCCATCCGGACAGTATCCGATCTTGCCGTTCCTCGTATCAACCGTACTTGCACCCATCTTGTGTATGCCCGGTTCAAGCCCTGCGGCAGGCAAAGAGTCGGTAATAAGCACAAGCTTCTCCGCAGATTTTGCCAGATACGCAAGCTTTACCGCCCCCGGATGAACGTGATAGCCGTCGCAGATAAGCTCGGCATATGCATCCGTAACAAGCCCCGTGCCGGCACAGCTTGGCTCTCGGTGACTGAACGACCCCATCGCGTTGTAAAGGTGGGTGAACGCCGAAGCGCCCCATTCCATTGCCTTTACACATTCGTCGTAGGTTGCTATACTGTGTCCGATTCCAACTGTCGCCCCCATGGAAACAGCGCGCTTCACAAATTTCTCGCCGCCCGGAAGCTCCGGTGCACAGGTAATATGGAAGCATTTAAGCGGTAAATAACCGCCGAGTGAATCACCGCCGATAGCCTGCTCAATAAATCCTGCGGCTTCATCCGCATCAAGCGGAGCAAGGAGCGACGCATCGTGCGCCCCTTTCTTGGGTTCACAAAGGTATCGTCCCTCGAAATGTATTCCTATTATATTCGCGCCGGCACAGCTTTCACCCTGACGTGCTGCCGCCTCTCTGATGTTGAAAATAGCCTTTGGATACCAGTCTGTGGGGACTGTCATAACCGTTGCCATAAACGAGGTCGTGCCTGCCTTGGCGTATGACTTTGCCATTTCGCACATTTCCTCGGCACTTGCATCGTCACTGCAATATCCGCCTCTGCCGTGGGTGTGAACGTCAACCATGCCGGGAATCATACGGGCGCCGCCGCAGTCAACAGTTTCTTCAGCCTCAAACGGGGCAGATATTACGCCGTCACACACATAAAGTGTGCCTTCCTCGAAGCATTTCTTTTCGGTATTATATATTTTTGCATTTGTGTATGCAGTTTTCATAAAAACATTTCACCTCACATTATCGTGAGAGTGTGCCTCGGCACATCTCCCATATGATAACATTAGCCGCCGCTGCCGCATTGAGCGATTCACAGCCTTCACTCATGGGAATAAACACCGCGGTACTGCAGGCATCAATAAATTCATCCGACAGCCCGTGTCCCTCGTTGCCAATGGCAAAGCACGCGCGGCTTGGCATATCGAAGCCGCCAAGCTGCATTGCATCACGCCTTAGCGCCGCCGCATAGAGCGTGCAGTCCGCAAGCTTCATTTCTCTTGCGAAAGCCAGCTCATCCGTCACCACCGATATAGGCTGACGGAATATTGTTCCCATAGCCGCGCGAACAGTCTTTGGAGAGTATATATCGGCACAGTCGGAGCTTATATACACTCTGTCAACGCCAAACGCATATGCGCTTCGTATCATAGTCCCAAGATTTCCCGGATCGCGTACCGACGAGAGGTACAGCGAACGGAAGTCACCGCCCGTTGGAACATCCGCCTCAGTCACGGAGAATTTTCTCGCCGCCGCCACGATTCCCTGTGGTGCGGATTCGTCTGTAAGCTTCGAAAGCACCTCGTCGGACACGAATATAACCGTACCGCTTGCTTCCGAAAGCTCATTTCCAAGCTCTCCAACAAGCTTTCCGCGTTTTGACTCCGCAATGAAGATATATTCAAACTGTATACCGCTTTTATGAGCTTCAAGGAACAGCTTTACGCCGTCGATTCGGAAAAGACCTTCGGCATCACGGTATTTTTTGTCAGAAAGCTTGGATATTCTCGTAATCAGCGCATTTTGTCGGCTTGTTATGGTATCTTCCAAAAAAGAAGCCATGTAAATCTCCTTTTTTCTTAAAAAGAAACAACCGGGGGTGAGCCGGTTGTTGTTCTTTCTATAAATTACTTTGCGAGAGCTGCTTTAGCCTGCTCTGCGATTGCAGCAAACGCGTCCTTATCGGAAACAGCGAGCTCAGCAAGCATCTTACGGTTAAGATCAATACCTGCTACCTTAAGACCGTGCATAAGGGTGGAATAATTCATGCCGCAAACCTTAGCCTGCGCGGAGATTCTGGTGATCCAGAGAGAACGGAAATCTCTCTTCTTCATCTTTCTGCCTGCGAAAGCGTAGTTGCCGCTCTTCATTACCTGCTGCTTAGCCATCTTGAAGTGCTTACTCTTAGCACCCCAGTAGCCCTTAGCGAGCTTGAGCATCTTATTTCTTCTCTTGCGAGTCATCATCGCGCCTTTAACTCTTGCCATTTTATATTATCCTCCGGTTATTCGTTATGTGATTATTTGTGAATGAGAGATGCAATGGTGGGTGCCATAGAGGTGCTGAGATAGCCGTTCTTTCTGAGCTGTCTCTTTCTTTTAGCGGTCTTAAGACCGAGCTTGTGGCGGCGATTGGTGTGGTTGAGCTTAACCTTTCCGCTCTTGGTGAGAGAAAATCTCTTGGCTGTTGCCTTGTGAGTCTTTATTTTTGCCATTTTAGTTTACTCCTTTTGTTTATTCCGTTCTGTTTATGCGCCGAACGTGCGCGTGTTATCAGTGTCCGAAGCCGCAAAATCACGGCAAAACAACAAATTACTTCGCGGGCTGCTTTACGGGATTTACGATCATGCTCATGAAGCGGCCTTCGAGGGTAGGACGTTTATCAACGGTTCCAAGTCCTTTGCAGGCTTCCTCAAACTTTTCGAGCATCTCGCGTCCGATGTCCTGATGGCTCATCTCGCGTCCTCTGAATTTCACAACGACTCTTACCTTGTTGCCGTCACCGAGGAAACGGTGTGCGTGCTTTAACTTGGTTTCAAAATCGTGTGTGTCGATACGGCAGGAAAGCTGAATCTCCTTAACCTCGACAACAGTCTGCTTCTTCTTTGCTTCTTTCTCCTTCTTGTCGCGCTCGAAGCGGTACTTGCCGTAGTCCATGATGCGGCATACCGGCGGCTCGGCATTGGGAGCAATGAGAACGAGGTCGAGATCCTTTTCGTAAGCCATTTCAAGAGCCTTTATTGTCTGCATAACGCCGACCTGCTCGCCGTCTTCGCCTACGATACGGACTTCCTTTGCCCTGATTTCTTCATTGATCTGCAGTTCCTTTGTGCTAATAGGTGACACCTCCAAAACATAAATAAAGATCGTGCGAAGAATCCTCCGCACGATACTAAGACACGGATAGTGTCATTTTACCGATTATTAACCGCTGTCATCAATTTGAGGCGGTGAGAACGGAGAGTTCTTCTTTGTTTTACCTTGGTATTATACCACACATTATTCCAAATGTCAATAGGTTTTTGAAAAAAAGTTTCACTCGCCGAGATTTATCACATAAAGCCCCTTTTTATACGCCATCTCCAGTGTTTTCGCCGCACCGCCCCAATCATGGGTTACATAGCAGACAGCGGCACTGCTGTTTTCCACAAGATATTTATTTCTTTTTGGAATTGCCGCCTTGAAGTGATATTTTTCAAACCCGTCGGGGTATATGATCTCGTCAAAATAATCTTCCCTGTCTATTTTATGCGTCAAATAGGGTATCACCGCAAAATTCTTTATATGAGGATAATCCTCCTGCAGCCCGTGCACAAGGCGCGCGCACATTTTATCAAATCCACCCATGTATCCGTTGAGAAACTGAACGATGCCTCTGTCGATAAGACCTATTATCTCCGCCTTGACACGCTCCTCATCAAGTCCGAAGATTTCCTTGTGTCCGATGAATGTAGCGGTAATTTCTCTGTCCATGTCCTGTACTCCTTTGCGTGGTTTTCTACATTATAGCACATCCCCACGTAAAAATCAATACTTTTAGCGTTATTCAACCCTAAAATATGGTGTATTGTGCGCCCTCGTAAATCTATACTATTAGTATGTATACAACGCTGATAGCATAGGTGGTGATAATATGAATTTTGTTTCTATAGGGAAAAATATCCGGAAATACAGAACTCTAAAAAAGCTGAATCAAGACAAGCTCGCCGAGATGGTAGATTTAAGCGTAAACTACCTCGGGCAGATTGAGCGCGGCGAAAAAAGCGCCTCCCTTGAAACCCTTATAAACATTGCTAACGCTCTCGAAGTATCTTCTGACATGCTTCTGTGCGATCTGGTGAAAGCAAGCTACGCCGTCAAGGATTCCCTGCTTCACGAGAAGCTTGAGAAGCTTTCCGACAAAGACCGTGCGCGGATATACGACATTATTGATACAGAGATAAAGCACTCTGTAAGGGTAAAGCCGTAAATCTGAGAAGAGCCGAGCAACAAAGAAACGGCGGGAGCAAGCCCCCGCCCTACGGATGCACACAGACATTCTATGTAGGGCAGGTGCTTGCTCCTGCCGTATTCATCGCTATATCTCACAAATTATAAATCAAGGAAATCCTTTCTGTATTCAACACCTAAGAATTCCGCAAGAGCTGCCATCTGGGCATCTGATATACCGTTTACTCTGGGAAGATGCGCGGTAAGCATATAAACCTGCGCCGCCTTTTCCACGGTTTCGATAAGGCCAAACGCCTCATCAAGGGTCTTACCTACACCGTAAATACCATGCATCCCCCACACCACAATACGGAATTCCGCAAGCTTCTTTGCAGTAGCTTCACCTATCTCGGTTGTTCCGCAGAGCATCCAGGGCAGTGTTCCCACGCCGTCCGGGAATACCATAATACATTCGTTATTCATTTCCCACAGAGTATGGGTGAATTTTCTATCGTCAAGCTCATGTACATAGGTCATAGCCAATGTATTGGTGGGATGGGTATGCATTACAACACGATTCTCCGAATCCACGCCAAGACGTGACATGTGACTCATAAGGTGTGTGGGAAGCTCACTTGTGAATCTTCCTCCGTCACGGTAACCCCAAAGCAGTTCCGCTGTCTTGCCGTCTGCTGATATCTTAAAAATTCCAAGATTGGTTTCGGGATCCCCCTCAACATTTTTGAAATACTTACCCGTACCGGTAACAACAAATATCTTGCCGGCAAGAGCCGCCGCATCAAAGCCAATCGGAATTTCTCTTATTACTCTGCCAAGATCAAGATACTCCCCAGCCTCAGCTTCATTTAACATATAGCTTATGTTTCCGCCGTTTCGCTCGTCCCATCCAAGACGGTACATATTGGCGCATGTGCTTCTGATCTCCGCCAAGAACGGCGCATCCATTATGTTTTTCATCTTTTAACTGTACCCCGTTTTCATATTTGTAATCTCGTCAACGCATTCCCTTATCATTAAATATTACCACAGGAGAGCCAAAAATAAAAGGACATTATTTGTTTAAAAAGTGTCCTTATTTGTATTGATTTTTTATCGGGTATATGGTAAAATAATCCCACCGGGGGTGACGGAATGATAAACAGCGAAATACTAAATCAGCTTATGCGCACAACCGAGGAAGAACAAGCATTCTCAGATGGCGTTGACTCGGTTGACAAAAGTATATACACAACAAACGGTGGTAATGCCATCCGTGCAAAAAAGCTTATTGATATCCATGAGCCTATCGGGCTCAGAACGCATCCGCGCTTCATACATTTTCCCGGACATATTCACGACTTCATTGAAATGGTTTATATGTGCTCCGGAGAAACGGCTCACGTTTTTTGCGGAGAGGAGATAACGATGAAAGAGGGTGAGCTTCTGCTTTTGGGGCAGAACACCTATCACGAAATTTTGCCCGCTGGCGAACACGACATTGCCCTTAACTTTATTATCCTGCCATCGTTTTTTGATAAGACGTTGGAGATGCTGGGCGCAGAAGACACGCCTATCAAAAATTTTCTTATCAGTTCATTGTTTGACAGCAAAAACCAAGGATATCTGCACTTCAAGATTGCTGATGCTCTGCCGGTACAGAATCTCATCGAAAATCTTATTCTCACCCTCCGCCAAAACGCACCGAACAAGCAAAGCATCGCTCAAACAACAATGGCACTGATATTTATGCAGCTCCTCAACTACACTGACAAGCTTGTTTACAAATCCCGCGAGGATGCGGCTATAATGAAAATTTTCCGCTACATAGAGGAGAATTACAGAGATGGCACACTGAACGATGCGGCACAGCTTCTGCATTACGATTTTTATTGGCTCAGCCACAAGATAAAAAACCGCACAGGCAAAACATACACTGAGCATCTTCAAGAAAAACGGCTTTCCCAAGCAGCTTTCCTTTTAAAAAGCACCTCGCTTTCCATTGAAGATATTTCAATTGCGGTTGGTTATGAAAATAAGAGCTATTTCCATCGGATATTTACAGAAAAATTCGGGATCACCCCAAGGAAATACAGAAACGGCATATAAATCCTGATGTGATACGAGCTTTTTCCGTGTTCCAAGGTAATCCCCACACATATTTTATTATAAAAGTGTTAAAGTTTCGTTTTAGTGCTTGCCAAAAGTCAAATTATGATTTATAATATTAGAATAAGCATTATTTTCGTGAGGTGATTCTTTGAGCCGTAAAAAAAAGCATACCCCAAAAGCAAATAACGTTCTTCCGGCTCAGTCGGAAGAGAATGCTGTTTCTTTTGACGCAGAACAGGATTTTGTACGCGAACCGAGCGATGAATCCGATGCCGAATCTGAGGTATCATATTCCGATGCCGAACCCATATCCGTAAGCTGTGACCTGTTTCTCGATTCTCTTGAAACCCTTAGCTCGGATGATATAGCCCCTGCCCCCCAAAGCAACAGCTCCGCTAAACGCAGAATATTTCCCATCATTCGCTACACCGCGCTTGTTGTATTCGCGGCTATCTTTATCGGAAGCGGGTGGTCGCTTGTACAGCGCCTTGCGGATTATAAGAAAGGCGATGATATTTACGGAAATATTGCAGACAACATTTTTAGCGAGGATCTTTCAGGCGAGCATGCAATAGCGCCCTCAACGCCCCTTTCCAAATCACCCGTACTGCTTGATTACTACACATCTCTTTCATCCGATGCTTCGGATATTACTTCCGATACGGTAGAACACAATGCAAAATTCGAGCAGATAAAGGCAAATTTAAACTATCTTAAATCGGTAAATCCCGATATATACGGATACATCCACATAGACGGCACAAACATAAGCTTCCCCATCGTGCAGGGTGAAGACAATGAATATTATTTAAACCGTGCGTGGAACGGGGATTTTCTGGTGGTCGGCTCAATATACGCCGACTACCGCGCCGACGCCAATATTGAGAACAACCGCAACACAGTCTTTTACGGTCACAACATGCTTGACGGCAACATGTTCAATAATGTTATGCTGTTCCGTGACGAGGAGATATTCAATTCAAAGCTTATTGAGGTATATACCTTTGACGGAATGTATACCTATGAGCCGTTCTCCATATTCCAAACGGTGTATACATATCAGTATTTCCGCATGGAGTTCTCCTCCGACGAGGACTTTGTGGCGTTCTGCGAGGAAATGCAGTCGCAGTCAGAGCATAATAAAAATATGACATTCACAGGTGACGATAAAATAATAACACTATCCACCTGCACCCCCTCAAACGATGCCTCCTCCTATTATGTGGGACGAATTGCCCTTCACGCCAAGCTCATAAAGGTGGAGAAATAAACGAAAGAAGAAAGGCTCGCTTTTGCCGCATATCAGGCATTACGGCAAAAGCGCGGTAAAACCAATGAATATACTGTCATGCCCTTTCTGCGGCGCACCGCTTGAACGTAAAGCCGGCAGTCTGTACTGCGGCGGAGTGCGGCGGCATTGCTTCGACATTGCGAAAAGCGGATATGTGACTCTGACACGGGCGGCAGGAACTTCCGGTGATGATCGCGAAATGGTTCGCTCCCGCACCGCTTTCCTTGATAAAGGATATTACGCCCCATTTGCCAAAGCGGTAGCCGAGGCAGCGGGAAATGCCAAAATCGTGATTGATGCCGGATGCGGTGAGGGATATTATTCACACGAAGTGGCTTCTGGCGGCGCTTCTGTCTATGGTTTCGATCTTTCAAAATACGCCTGCGACAAGGCCGCAAAGCGTGCAAAGTCGGCAGGTGATAATTCATTCTTCGGCGTAGCAAGCGTTTTTGAGCTTCCGGTGGCGGATGAAGCCGCAGATGCGGTAATAAGCCTGTTTGCTCCGGTTGCAGGCGAGGAATTCTTAAGAATCCTGAAGCCCGGCGGAATTTTGATCGTAGGCGCGGCAGGACGTCACCATTTATGGGAGCTTAAAAAGGCAATTTATGAAAATGCTTACGAAAATGAAGGCAGGCGTGATCTTCCCATAGGATTTGATGAAACAGAATTGAGAAAAGTAAAATACACCTTTGACTGTCAGGGTGAGGATCTTATGCCGCTCTTTCTCATGACCCCTTACGCATTCAAGACCTCAAAAACAGATGCTGCCAAGATAAACAGCCTTGGTCATCTTGAAATCACAGCGGATTTCGATATATTTATTTACACAAAAAGGTGAAAACGGACAGCATTATGAAAATTTCGCTTTGCATACCAATGTACAATGAAAACAACATAATCGATAACACACTGAAAACGGTTTCCGCCTACATGGAGAAAACCTTTGATGATTACGAAGTAATTTTTTCCGACGACGGAAGCACTGACGAATGCCGTTCTGCCGTTGATGCGTTTGATAATCCGCGGATAAAAGCTGTGGGATATGAAAAAAACAAGGGCAAAGGCGCGGCAATCCGCAATGCGGTACTGAGCGCAGATGGCGACGTAATAATCTTCACAGACTGCGACCTTGCGTACGGACTTGACGTTATAAAAACAGCCGCCGAGATATTCAAAAGAAACGGTGATACCGATGTTGTCATAGGCTCCAGAAATCTGACCGATGACGGCTACAGCGGATATACGCTATCTCGCAAATTAGCCTCAAAAGCATATATAAAGTGCCTTGCGCTGGCGGCAGGATTCAAGCTCACCGATTCGCAGTGCGGCTTCAAGGCATTCCGCCGTGATACGGCGCGCGCTATTTTTCCGTCCTGCGTTGTAGACGGCTTTGCCTTCGATTTCGAGGTGCTTATAAAAGCAAACAATATGGGGGCAAAAATCACAGAAATGCCCGTAAAGGTGGTAACCCACCGTGAAAGCAAGGTACATGTGCTAAAAGACAGCTTAAGGATGCTTAACGACGTAAGACACATCAAAAAGAACAACAAGAAATAAACAGTGTGCTTATTAAGTGAAATGGTCAAAAACCTAAAAACAAGCTTGAAATATTGAGCAATCTGATAGGTGCAGGTCGAGTCACAAGGGTTTTACAATAATTTCATAAAAAAGTCTTTCAATTTTTTAACATGTATGCTATAATAAAAGCGTAAAATACTATTCTGTGAAAAGGAAGGTACGATATAATGAGAAAGCAAAACAAAAATTCCGGCATAAATGGGCTTAAGCTGGCGCTTATTATTACCGGCTCCATTGTTGCGGCAGCAGGAATTATATTCCTTGTTGTGAAGCTTATTAAGAAAGCTGAAGAAAGAAAAATGCTCTCCTGCGGCTGCGGCTGTGACTGCTGTGACGACGATTGGGGATTCGACGAGGATATGTTGGGTGACCTCCGCTTCGATGATGAAGAATATGAATGTGAATGCTCCAAAGCTAAGGACACATCGGACGAAATATCCGCAGCAGTAGATGAAGCTATTGAAGCTATCGAAGCTGTAAGCGATGAAGAATAACAATGCATGACAAACGGGGCTGCTGCAAGTTGTACAACTTGCAGCAGCCCCTTGATTTTTATTTACCCTGTGCGTGTCTTATTTGTTTGCGTTCTGCTTCAAATAAGCGTTTATGAATCCGTCGATTTCGCCATCCATTACCGCAGTAATATTTCCATCCTCATAACCCGTGCGGTTATCCTTTGCAAGGGTATATGGCATAAATACATAGGAGCGTATCTGACTTCCCCACTCTATATTGTTCTTAACACCCTTGATATCGTCTATACGCGCAAGATTTTCGCGCTCCTTTATTTCCATCAGCTTGGATTTCAGCATCTTAAGGGCCGTTTCCTTGTTCTGAAGCTGACTGCGCTCGGTCTGACAGCCTACAACTATACCGGTAGGAATATGAGTTATACGGATAGCCGAGTCGGTCTTGTTGACGTGCTGACCGCCGGCGCCGGACGAACGGTGAGCCGTAATTTCAAGGTCTTCATCGCGAATCTCTATCTTTCCGTCATCCTCAAATTCAGGCATAACGTCAACAGATGCAAAGGATGTCTGACGGCGTCCTGATGCATCAAAGGGAGAGATTCGCACAAGGCGGTGAACACCCGCTTCACTCTTAAGGTAGCCGTAAGCGTTGGTTCCCTCAACCATAATAGTTGCGCTCTTTATGCCGGCTTCTTCTCCATCAAGCCAGTCAAGGAGCTTTACGTTGTAGCCGTGACGCTCACCCCAACGGGTGTACATGCGGTACAGCATAAGTGCCCAGTCCTGTGCCTCGGTGCCGCCTGCACCGGGATGGAAGGAAACGATGGCGTTGTTGCGGTCGTATTCACCGGAAAGAAGAACCTCTATACGCTGACGTTCTTCCTCCTTGATTACCTCCGCCATTTCCGCCTCAACCTCGGCAACCACGGATTCATCGTTCTCCTCTATGCCCATTTCTGCCAAAACAATAGCATCCTCAAGGCGATTCTTAAGGGTTTCAAAAGCTTCGATTTTATCTTTCTTCTGCTTTATCTGCTGAAGTATTTTGCTGGAATTTTCGGCGTCGTTCCAAAAGTCCGCCGCAACAGTCTTTTCCTCATCAGCGGCAACCTCTGCGGAAAGCTGTTCGATGCGCAGTGCCGACGCCAGCTCATCTATATCGGCACGCATATTCTGTAGCTTATATTTAGCTTCTTCAAGTTGAATTATCAATGTAGTTCCTCCATCATCATTGCAATATTGTACATGTTATACCATATAGGTCGGTAAATTGCAAAGTTACGTTGAATTTTACGGTTTATCAATATTATTATGCTTTAATCGAGCATTTTATAAAACTTTTCTATTTCCTCGGAGTTGCCGAACTTTCTGGCGGCAAGAGTTTCCGAAAGACTGTCGCAAAGCGCCTCGTCAGACAAAAGCTTCTTTATACCATCATATATGCCCTCAGAGGAAATATCACATATCACGCCAAGCTTTCCGCCGTCAAGCTGTTCAGGTGCGGAAAGATAATGAGAAGCCAGAATGGGCTTATACATGATCTTAGCTTCCTCAACGGAAATCGGTTTACCTTCATGGCGAGAGGGCTGTGCATATATGTCGCAGTCACGAAGATAAGTGTAGGGATTCTGGGTAGTCCCGAGGAATATCATCATATCCGCAACGCCGTTGTCCACAAGAAGCTGTGACAAATACTGCTTATATTCCTCCTCACCGTCGCCAAGCACATACCAACGCACATCAAAGCCGTCGTTTCTGAGCCGCCTCAGCACCGGAACCACAAGGTCAAGTCCCTTCTGCTCACCTATACGGCCAATTGTCAGAATTCGCTTACCTGTGAAATGAGTGTCGGGAAATGTATCGCCTGCAAGCGCAAGATCCCAAATCTGCTTTGGGCTTGTGATGTTTTCCATCATCACCGTGCGCTCGGCTATTTCGGGGAGCTTGCTTTTAAGAGAATCGTCAACCAGCTTTGATACGGTTACCACCTTATCGCATCTCTTAAAATAATCAAGATAGATAGTATCATCACGAGGGGGATTTGAATAATCGAAGTGGAGCCACGCTATTTTCTTGTCAGCTTTCACCATGTCGCACATATAGAACATGGTGCGGTCACCCCAATAAGCCACAGCAACATCGTATTTTTCTTTGACTGCGGGCATTTTCTTCATAAAATGAAGCCACATCCAGGTTGCCGCAGAGCTTCGTTTTTCGCCCCTTGTAAACAGAGTCCTCAGAAAATATGGCAGGATTTCAAAAAGCGTAAGAGGATTCTCTTTAACAAAGCAGTCAAACATGGTTTTCGCCGCATTTTTAGCCGAAAGCAGGAACATATCCCCATACTTTTCCATGATCTCAATTTTGACCTGCTTCGGCACCTGGTCAAGAAGCAGGCCCTCTCTTTTTGCAAGAAGAAGGGTTACGTCAAATCTGTCAAAATCAAGACAAGATAAAAAGGAAAGGAAAGATTTTTCTGTGCCGGCACAATTCATAGTTATGCCGCAAACAAGCATTTTAGTTTTCATCAAAGCCTTCTGCCTCCTCATATAATTCCATAAGTCGTTCTTCCACCTCCGACTGACGTGTATAAAGTTCGTTTACCTTAACATAGTCAGCCTGTATGGACTCATCTCCAAGCTTTTCCGTGAGTTCCTCCAGCTCGGCTTCAAGCCTGACCGTTTCTTCGGCGTTCTTTTTCATTCTGGTTTTAAGCTTTCGCTGTTCCGATGCCTGTTCCTTAGCCTTCAAATACTTCTCTTTTGCATCCGTAATCACCGTCAGCGTGGGAGCGGATTCCGATGCACTCACCCTTGCCATATGCGCCTTGTACTGCTCATAGCTGCCCATAAAATCAAGGGCAGGCTTTGAGGAAAGATCAAGCACACGTGTAGCCAATTTTGATATAAAATATCGGTCATGGGACACGGCAATTATTGTCCCGTCGAACTCCGAGAGCGCATTTTCAAGCGCTTCTCTGGAATTTATGTCAAGATGGTTGGTTGGCTCGTCCAAGATAAGCAGATTCATTCTTGAAAGGATCAGCTTGCACAGCGTAAGCCTTGCTTTTTCGCCGCCGCTTAAAACGGACACCTTTTTTTCAATATCGTCGCCCTTGAAAAGGAAGAGTGCAAGTGCAGAGCGAATTTCGGTCTGCGTAAGTCCTTCATAGCAGTTCCACAGCTCGTCAAGCACAGTATTTTCCGGATCAAGATTTTGATTTTCCTGATCGTAATATCCCACCGTTACGTTATAACCGTACTCAAAGCTTCCCGAATCTTGAGAGAGCTTGTCCGCGATTATTTTTATAAGTGTGGACTTACCGCATCCGTTGGGGCCGGCTATGAACAGATGATCACGCTTCTTCACCAAGAACGAAACATCCGAGAACAATGGCTTGTCCGGAAAAGCCTTTGAAAGATTCTTGACAGTGAGCACATCGTTTCCGCTTTCGCCGGATTTTGTGAAGGACAGCCGTATTTTTTCCGGAAGATTCTCCGGACGGTCGATCTTCACCATGCGGTCAAGCGCCTTCTGACGGCTTTCTGCCGCGATTATGTTGCGCTCACGGTTCCATCTGCGCTGCTGTTCGATATACGCCTCTATTCTAGCAATCTCTTTCTGCTGATTTTTATACTGACGCTCCCGTATCTCACGGCTTTCGGCTTTCAGCGCCACATAGCGTGAGTAATTTCCGTTATAAAGCTCTCCGTGAGTATTTTCAATTTCAAGAGTCTTGTTCGTCACCTTATCAAGGAAGAAACGGTCATGGGAAATGACGAGAAGAGTTCCCTTGTAGCCTGCAAGGAAATCCTCAAGCCAAGCAAGCGTCTCTATATCAAGGTGGTTTGTTGGCTCATCAAGCATGAGTATATCGGGCGATGTTATAAGCTGTCTTGCAAGGGCAAGGCGTGTCTTTTGACCGCCGGACAATGCAGATATTTTTAGATCGTGAAACCGCTCGTCAAATCCGAGGTTTTTGAGTATTCCCTTGCATCTCGAACGGAACTCATATCCGCCAGCACGTTTAAATCTGTCCGCAAGAGAGGTGTAAGAGGAAATCAAAACCGCGTCCGCCGGAGTTTTTTCAAGAGCACACTGAAGTTCTTCAAGCCTTTTTTCATCAGCTATCAGATCAGAAAACGACAGCAGCATTTCGTCGAGCACCGTGCTGTCGCCCTCAAGCCCCGTGTTTTGCTCAAGCATTCCCACGGTTTTATCCTTAGATATAAAAACCGATCCGTCGGTTGGAGTATACTCTCCATATATTATTTTAAAAAGCGTGGATTTGCCGGCACCGTTTACGCCCACAATTCCAAGCTTATCACCCTCGTTCAGACTGAATGATATCTTATCAAGTATGACATCCGTTCCAAATTCAAGGCAAATATTGCTTAGGCTGATGGCAGTCATCGTATATCTCCGAATAAACATTACTATACATCGTATAGTATATCATAAAATAACGCGCTTGTCAAATATTATATACAAATTTGCCGTCTGTGGTGAAAAAGTGATCATAGCCCTTAACGATTTTTCATATTTTGGCTATAAGAAGTTTTTTGAAAAGGGCGGGGGGAAAACTTTTTGTAAAAAAAGTTTTCCCCGCCACATTATATAAACATGTAACTCTATTTATAGAATCTCATTGAAGCAACGACCTTACCGAGAACGATAAGCTCGTTTACATAAATGGGCTTCATAGAGGAGTTTTCCGGCTGCAAACGAAATCTGTTTTCCTCTTTATAAAACGTCTTAACGGTGGCTTCATCGTCAACCAAGGCAACTATGATATCCTCATCCTTAGCGGTGGTGCATTTTTCCACCACAATGAGGTCGCCGTCCATTATTCCCACCTCTATCATGCTTTCGCCCTGAACTTTAAGCGCAAACAAATCGTTTGACGAAGTGCGCGATGAGGGACGGGGAAAATCAATATATCCATCGTAGTTTTCAACAGCGAGGATAGGCATCCCTGCCGCCACCTTGCCGAGAATGGGTACACGAACGGTAGAGCCGCTTTGCGTACCGCCATTATCCACACGAAGTGTGCGGCTCTTGCCGGGGTCTTTCTGAATCATACCCTTTTCTTCAAGCCTTGCAAGATATGTGTGCACAGTAGAAGTGCTCTTCATATTAAGCGCGTTGCAGATATCGCGCACACTGGGTGCATAACCCTCGTTTCTGATTGCATTGAGAATAAAATCATATATTTCGCGTTCCCGCGGTGTAAGTTTGTCTGCCATAACGGCACCTCCGCTTTTGTTTTTTATGTTTACAGAATAATTATACCATACTTTTTGCAAAAAAGCAAACGGTTGTTCGATGATATCTTTTAATTTTTTGTTTATTTTGTTTGAACATTTTGGAAACACAGTGTATTGCCATATCTTTTTAGTACAAAAGGACTGCACACCACCGTGTGCAGTCCCGTAAGCAATACATAATCAGTCAACCTTCGCAAGGTATTCCTTCTGCTCCTCGCTGAGCACTTCAAGAGAAGCGCCGAGAGCACGAAGCTTGAGCGCGGCTACCTCGTTGTCTATTTCGCGGGGCACCTGATATACCTTCTTCTCAAGCTTACCTGCATTCTTCACAAGATACTCAAGGCTCTTAGCCTGAATTGCGAAGCTCATATCCATAATTTCCGCCGGATGACCGTTTCCTGCCGCAAGATTTACAAGACGTCCCTCTGCAAGCAGATTTATAATTCTGCCGTCTGCCATTTCGTAGCCCATGATGTTAGGCTTGCGCTCCCACTGCTTTTTCGCCATCTTTCCGAGAGCCATCTTGTCAATTTCAACGTCGAAATGCCCGCTGTTAGCAAGGAGCACGCCATCCTTCATCTTCTCGAAATGCTCGGCTCTGATAACATCCTTGCATCCGGTTACTGTAATGAACAGATCGCCAAGCGAACAAGCCTCATCCATGGTCATTACGCGGAAGCCGTCCATCACCGCTTCGATGCCCTTTACGGGATCGATCTCGGTAACAATAACATTTGCGCCCATGCCCTTTGCGCGCATAGCAACGCCCTTACCGCACCAGCCATAGCCTGCCACAACAACAGTTTTGCCTGCGATAATAAGGTTGGTGGAATTCATAATACCGTCAAGAGTGGACTGACCCGTGCCGTAGCGGTTGTCGAAAAGATGCTTGCAGTCCGCATCATTTACGTCGATCATGGTGTAGTCAAGAAGTCCTGCCGCCTGACGTGCGAACAGTCTGTGGATGCCGGTAGTGGTTTCCTCGCATCCGCCGATAAGATTCTTGCCGTACTCGCGGCACTCGCCGTGGAGCAAATGTGTAAGGTCGCCTCCGTCGTCTATCATAACATCGGGGCAAAGGGAAAGCGTCTTTTTAAGATGCTCCTCATACTCTGCATCCGTAACACCGCGCCATGCGTTAACCTCAAAACCGAGGTCAACGAGAGCCGCCGCAACATCGTCCTGGGTGGACAGCGGATTACAGCCGGTTACATAAACCTCTGCGCCGCCCGCCGCAAGAGTAATAGCAAGATATGCCGTCTTAGCCTCGAGGTGTATAGACATGGAGATCTTTTTGCCTGCAAAAGGCTTTTCTTTTGTAAACTGCTCGTTGATGATATTAAGCACGGGCATGTAGCTTTTAACCCAATTTATTTTATCATGTCCGCTCTTTGCAAGTGATATGTCCTTAATACTGCTCATTTTTATTCTCCCTAAAAAATTATAATTTATATAAGTGAAAGTTCTTTCGCCGCCGCGATCCAATATTTTTCGGGAAGCACCTGCCCCCCGGGAAAGCCATCCGCCGTCGCTATTCGCCATGCAAGCGCCACGCATCTTGCCGCATGATCATGCTCGTCAAACATAGACTTGATTATACACCTTGCCCATATTCCCGATTTTTCATAAAGTCCGCTGCGATGGAATTCAGAAAGCATCTTTTGTTTGTCGTATCCCACCGTCACCGAGTTGTAGCGCCACACGCCGCGCCTTGATTCAAGTATCAGCATGCGTGAACCGCGATGCCTGTCCTGAGGAAGTCCGATACTTGGGCAAAATATAACGCGCTTGCCGTTGGCTTCAACCACACCGCCGCGATGAGTATGTCCGCAAATCAAAACATCTCCGCGGATTTCAGCCGTGTACTTATCAATAAGCTGCGGACGGTTCATTATCCATTCCTTGTTATTCTGAGGCGAGCCGTGGCAGGCAGTTACTGCAGGGGAATCACCCATATCCACATCAAGGCATATAGGCAAGGATTCCAGCTTGTCAAGGTCTGCGTCCGTCAGATTCTCGTATGTATAAAGAAGTGAACCGCTGCTTGATGTATGACTCCATCCGTCGTCCGGAGCATATCTGTGACGGATAAGGTAATCCTCTCGATTCCCGCGCACAAAATAGCATGGGAATTCGGCCGCACACTCATCAAGCAGGCGAAGAGTGTTCTGCGGATAGGGGAAATCGGTAAGATAGTCGCCGAGAAAAATTATTCCATCTACGCCATGCCCCGTGCGGCGCATTTCCTCAATGACGCACAGCGCGTTTTCAAGCGCCATAAAATTGGAGTGAATATCCGATATGACCGCAAATTTCATCGCCGTCCGCCTTTCCTCGGGCTTAAAACAAACACTTCGCCCAATTTTAATACATATATATTTATTATACGATTTTTTGTGGCATATGTCAACAACAAATGTATAAAAAAGCACAGCATGACGCAAAAAAGCTGAATTTCTCAAGAAAATTCTTCAAGTTACGCTAAAAATTCGGATTCACAGCCAAAAATATCGGCGCACCCGTGGAATCACGGGTGCGCCACAATCTTACATAGCGTCAAACTTATCCGCAAGTGCCCTCGCGGAAGCAGCAAGGTTCTTTATCCCCTCAAATGCATTATCGGCATTAAATTTTCTGAGATAGCAATTCGCCTCAAGCGTAAAATAGCCGTTGTAGCCTATTTCGTGAAGCGCTTTCACCATAGCATCAAAGTCAATATCCATAGATCCGGGAATCTGGTGAGAGTCATCCAGCTTGTTGTTGTCGTGGATATGCAGAGCGGCAAGACGATTACCAAGTGCTTTTATCATCTCTACCGCCGATGTATCCGAACCGAGCATTTCCGCATGACCGATATCAAGACAAGCAACGAAATAATCATCGTTTACTGCATCGAGGTGCGCGTTGAAGCTTGCGGGAGTGGCACATGCGGCAAAGCAGGAGTGATTTGCTTTAAGATCCCAGTTCCACATATTTTCGGTAGCTATCTTCACGCAGTGGGATTTCGCAAATGGGAGAAGGTCAAAATACATCTCCGCATTCTCCTCGGGGGATTTGTCGTTATCCGGGTGGATAACGCAAATCTCGCCGCCCGCTTCGGCTGTACACTCAATGGCACGCCTCAAGGCATCGCGTATTTCCGGCACCTTTACCGGAAACGGCGCATGTGACTGATTGCACACAATACCATTGTCAAGACCGACTTGCCTAAGCTTTCTCGCATAAGCAAGGTAATTGCCCCCAAGCGGATGGGGATTGTCCATAACACGCCCTGCCGACCGGTCGTAGTTTACCATATCGTTCAAAGAGAAATCCCACGCGTCAAATCCTGCCTTGGCGCAATATTCAACAGCCTTTTCGCCGCCAACAATTTCAGCTATAGATTTTATCTCAGTTGATATTCTCACCTGAACCGCTCCTTTCGACGTGTGAAACGAACTTATGCTCTGAGGGTTATTCCCAGCTCGCGCTCGAGGAGTGTGAGTATCTTCTTCGAGGTCTTATCCGCTTCCTCATCGGTAAGAGTGCGGTCAGGAGCACGGAGAATAACCTTGAATGCTACGCTCTTCTTGCCCTCGCCGAGCTGTTTGCCGCGGTATACGTCAAAGAGCTTAACATCCTCTACAGTCTTGCCGCCGGCTTTCCTCATGACAGCTTCGATCGCGCCAACCTCAAGCTCATCGTCGCATACGAACGCGAAGTCGCGTGTGGTCGCCGGGAACTTGGGAAGCGCCTTAAACTGCTTTGTAAGATTTGCTTTTGCAAACAAATTCTCGAAATCAAGGTCTGCAACGTATACGGGCACGTCTATCTCATAGCCACCGGAAACCGCAGGATGAATCTCACCCATAGTACCGAGCATCGTGCCGTCAGAGCATATGATATTAGCGCATCTTCCGGGATGGAACGCGGCATTCTCACGCTCTGCCACATATGCAGCATCGGCAATGCCTGCTTTATCGAGAAGTCTGTCGCACATGCCCTTTAAGGTGTAGAAATCTCCGTCGCGGAAGAAGCCTACAGTTATGCGGCGGCGCTCCTCGGGAAGCTTTGTGGGATCTTCGTCGGGAATATATATCTTCGCCATCTCATAAAGAGCGGTCTTCCCGTCATGGTAATTGTTGTTTCTTGAAAGCACCTCAAGCATTGAAGGAATAGCAGTGGTGCGCATTACGCTGGTATCCTCACCCAGAGGATTGGAGATAACGATAGACTTGCGGCGAGCGTCGTTCTCCGCCATACCGATCTTATCGTAATACTTGGGGCTGATAAATGAGAAGGTTTCGCACTCGTAAAGTCCCATTGCGCAGAGTGTATCCGCCATGAGAAGCTCGAACTTCTGCATAGGAGTGCGGCTTCCTGAGGTAATAGGTGTAACGAACTTTGTAGATTTGATGGTATCATAGCCGTAAATTCTGAGAATCTCCTCAGCAACGTCATTCATGCAGCGAACGTCAGCGCGGAATGAGGGAACAGTCAGCGTATCGCCGTCAACACCGAATTCGAGCTTGCGAAGCACATCCTTCATGTAGTCCTCGCTTACGTCAAGGCCGAGGAACGCATTGATGCGTGCGGCTTCAAGTTTCATCTTGAAGGGCTCTTCCTTACCCTTGTATACGTCGATAGTGCCGTCAACCACGTCACCTGCGCCAAGCAGAGCTACAAGTTCGCATGCACGGTCAAGTGCAGGCATGGTATTCTCGGGATCAAGCCCCTTCTCGAAACGTCCCGAAGATTCTGTGCGCATACCCTGACTCTTTGCAGTGATACGAACGGAACTTCCGAGGAAGTTTGCGGATTCGAACACTACGGTAACTGTGCCGTCCTTGATCTCGGAGTTAGCGCCGCCCATTACGCCTGCAAGGGCAACCGCCTTCTTTTCGTCTGCGATAACGAGGTTGGTAGAGTTAAGAGTATGGTCGATATCGTCAAGGCTCTTGAATACTTCGCCATCAGCCGCATTTCTTACGATGATCATCGAGCCGTCAAGGCATGCATAGTCGAATGCGTGCATGGGCTGACCGTATTCAAGCATTACATAGTTAGTAATGTCAACGATGTTGTTTATGGGGCGAACGCCGGATGCACGCAGGCGCATACGGAGCCACAGGGGCGAGGGAGCGATCTTTACGTTCTTTACAACGCGCGCGGTGTAACGTGGGCAAAGCTCCGCGTTCTGCACGTCAACAGAAAGATAGTTTTCGATCTTGTCACCGTCATTTGCGTAGGTAACAGCGGGAATCTGCGGTTTGAAATCACGTCCGAAGGATACTGCACTCTCGCGTGCAAGTCCGAGAACGGACAGACAGTCAGGGCGGTTCGAGGTGATCTCAAACTCAACAACGGTATCGGAAAGCTTCAGAACATCGTGGATATCATCGCCGGGCTTGCAGTCAATGCCGTCCATTATAAATATGCCGTCTTCAACAGCGCCCGGCATATCGTGAGTTGTAAGATTCAGCTCAGCAATAGAGCAGAGCATACCGTTAGAGGGCACGCCGCGAAGCTTGCCTGCTTTGATATTTACTCCGCCGGGGAGCTTTGAGGGAGCCTTTGCCACAGGCACCATTGCGCCGGCAAATACGTTCTGTGCGCCCGTTACGATCTGTACGGGAGCTTCCTCACCTACGTCTATCTGGCATACCCAGAGGTGGTCGGAGTCAGGATGGCGTTCAAGGGAGATAACCTTACCGGCAACTACATTTTCAATATCCTCGCCGAGAATCTCATAGCCCTCTACCTTAGAGCCGGTAGCAGTAAGGCGGTCACAGTAATCTTTGGGCGTGATTCCGTCAAGACTGACGTAATCCTTTGCCCAATTCAGTGATAAATTCATTTTTATATTCCTTTCGTCTGTTGTTTAAAGTATAACTCCGGGCTTAGAACTGATCAAGGAAGCGAATGTCGTTCTCGTAGAGATAACGCATATCGTCGATGCCGTACTTGATCATGGTAATACGCTCAACGCCCATACCGAAAGCAAATCCGCTGTATTCATCGGGATCAATATTGCATCCGCGAAGCACGTTGGGGTGCACCATTCCTGCGCCCAGGATCTCTATCCAACCCTCGCCCTTACAAAGCTTACAGCCCTTTCCGCCGCAAACGAAGCAGGAAACGTCAACCTCTGCGGACGGCTCAGTGAACGGAAAATGGTGAGGACGGAAGCGGATCTGTGTCTGCTCGCCGAACATGGTCTTTGCGAAAGTTTCAAGAGTACCCTTAAGGTCACCCATAGTAATACCCTTATCCACCACAAGGCCCTCAAGCTGATGGAACAGCGGGGAGTGGGAAGCATCCACCGCGTCAGAACGGTAAACTCTGCCGGGAGAGATTATGCGGATGGGCGGACGCTGCTTCTCCATGGTTCTTACCTGAACGGGAGAGGTCTGGGAACGGAGCAGAATATTTTCGGTAATATAGAAGGTATCCTGTGTATCGCGGGCAGGATGATTCTCCGGAATATTAAGCGCCTGGAAGTTGTAGTAATCATACTCAACCTCGGGGCCCTCAACAATATTAAAGCCCATACCGATGAAGATATCTTCCATATCCTTCTGCACCTGCGCAAGGGGATGGCGCTTGCCCACAATGGGAGCCTTTCCGGGCATGGTCACGTCAAGGCGCTCGGAAACAAGCTTCTTTGCAAGAGCTTCAGTCTTCTGAGCCTCTGCCTTTTCCGCAATAGCATTTTCGATATATTCGCGGACTTCATTAGCCAGAGCACCGATAACGGGACGCTCCTCTGCTGTGAGCTGACCCATTCCGCGAAGTACGGCGGTAAGCTCACCTTTCTTACCGAGGAAGCGTATTCTCAGCGCTTCAAGGTCGGCATCGGGAGCCGCAAGCTCCGCCACAGCCGATGCTCGGATCTGTTCAAGTTTCTCTTTCATGTTCCTAATCCTTTCTGAATGGAAATTATAGATATTTCGTGGGTGGAGCGACAAAAAGCCGCTTCGCCCTTAAAATTAAGGACGAAAGCGGCATAATAATATGCGTTTTCCGCGGTACCACCTTATTTTATTGCCTGAAACCAAGCAATACACTCGGCAACTTTTTAACGGAAGTCAGTCGTTGACGGCTACTGTGAAATTTCACCGTCACTGCTCGTGAGGGAAACGCCATACCGTGGGGATGTGACCGCTCACAGCCATGCAAAACGCAAGGCGGTCATCTCTGGGCATCCGATGTTCGGTTAGCAAACTCAGTCTTCGCATTTATATTAGTATACCACATCTTTTTGTAAAATGCAAGAGGTTAAGGGAAATTTTTTGCTTCACCGTGCATTTTGTAAGTTAGAGGCAACACTACACCTGCGCCAAAAGTATGTCCGCAAACGTCGCTCCCGAAACCTTGGCAAGATCCGCAGGCTTTGCTTCGATCTGCCAGCCTATCTTACCTGCGCTCACAAGCATGGTATCGCAGCTTTCCGCCGTGGCATCAAACACCGTGCGATATTTTTTCTTCATTCCCACAGGTGAGCATCCGCCGCGCACATATCCCGTGATTTTATTTATCTCCGCAACCTTGATCATGGAAACAGATTTGACCCCCACCACCGCCGCGGCTTTCTTCAAATCAAGCTCGCGGTTAACGGGAACATCAAACACATAATAGTTCTTGTCGCTTCCCACCGTAACAAGCGTTTTGAAGATTTTCTCCGGCGCGATGCCGAGAGATGCGGCTATTGTCATTCCGTCCACCGCCTCGTCCCCGTGCGGATATGTATGGGGTGTGTACGGCAGCTTTTCTTTGTCAAATATTCGGTAAACATTGGTCTTGAATTCAGCCATAGATGAAAAAACAACCTTTCATGTACTTACTATAGTCATTTTATCACAGTTTTTGACGTTTGTACAGTAAAATTTGAAAAATTGTCTTTACTTTAGAAGAAAAAGATGATATACTATTGTTGATAATATTAAATACACAGGAGATATAAAATGAGCTACAAGACCGATTTTATTGAATTTATGGTTAGAAGCGGCGTGCTTCGCTTCGGAGATTTCACTACCAAGAGCGGCAGAAAATCCCCATACTTTGTAAACACCGGCAACTACAAGACCGGCGCACAAATGGCGAAGCTTGGCAAATACTACGCTGAGTGCCTTAAGAACAACGTAGGTGACGATTTCGATGTTCTGTTTGGTCCTGCGTACAAGGGTATTCCGCTTGCTACAGTTACCGCATGCTCCCTCTTTAACGAATACGGCATTGACAAGCCATACTGTTTCAATCGCAAGGAAGCCAAGGATCACGGCGAGGGCGGAAACATGGTAGGTGCAAAGCTTTCCGACGGCGACCGTGTAGTTATCATCGAGGACGTTATCACCGCAGGCACCGCTGTACGCGAAACGCTCCCCCAGCTTAAGGCTGCGGCTGACGTTAAGGTTGAGCACATGATCATTTCCGTTGACAGAATGGAGCGCGGTCAGTCCGGCACAACCGCCATCAAGGAAATAGGCGCGGAGTTCGGCATCAAGGTTCACCCAATCGTTACCGTCCGCGAGATCATCGATCACATGCATGGCCGTGAGATCGACGGCGAGATCCCGCTTAACGACGAGGTTCGCGAGCGCATGGAAGCTTACCTCGAAATGTACTGCGAGAAATAATAATGGCAGTTTCCTTTCGCCTTGCCGTCCCCGAGGATGCCGAGGTGCTTGCCGAAATTTACCGCCCGTGGGTGGAAGATACCACTGTAAGCTTCGAATACGTTGCACCCTCTAAGGAAGAATTTAGGAATCGAATAGTGGAATATTCCGCCGAATATCCCTACATCGTCTGCGAGCTTGACGGCGAGTGTGTGGGTTACGCTTACGCTCACCGATACAAAGTCCGCCATGCTTACCGCTATGCGGCAGAGTTGTCCGTTTATCTTAAAAAGGACGTACACGGTCACGGCATCGGCAGAAGCTTATACGGCGCTCTTATCGAGCTGCTTACGGAGATGGGCTGCAAAAACATCTACGGAATCGTGACCGTCCCCAACCCCGAAAGCTTCCGTCTTCACGAAAAGATTGGATTCCGCGAGGTTGGGCGAGAGCATCTCGTGGGCTACAAGTTCGGCAAATGGATAGACGTTGCCATTTTCGAGCTTTGCGTTGGCACAAAGCCAGACACGGACTGTCGCGAGAGATGGTTCACTGAGCCGCTTAAAATCTCC
Organism: Candidatus Flemingiibacterium sp.; assembly: GCA_045644145.1. GTDB lineage: Bacteria > Bacillota > Clostridia > Oscillospirales > CAG-272 > Flemingiibacterium. The sequence goes on along the minus strand of JAZRGK010000080.1, from coordinate 16,352 downwards.
GACCTTGGCGAAAAAGTGGATAAAATACTAAAAAAACACGAAAAGACCGCTTCATCAGATTAACCGATGAAGCGGCTTCTTCATTTGCTGTTCTTTTTACGCTCTTCTCTGAGCCTTTTCAGGTTATCAAGCTCCTCAAGGAAGGAATCAAGGTCGTCAAAATCTCTGTATACCGAAGCAAAGCGTATGTACGCCACCTCGTCAAGCTCGCGAAGTCCGTCCATTATTCTTTCGCCTATTTCGGACGTGGAAATTTCCATGCGCATATTATTCTGAAAATCTGCCTCTATGCTGTCAACAATCGCCGACATCTGTCTAAGCGATACGGGACGCTTTTGGCAGGCTTTTTTTATGCCGTTCATTATTTTGTCGCGATTAAACGCCTCACGGGTATTATCGCGCTTGCATACTATCAAAGCAGGCTTTTCTACCGTTTCATAGGAAGTGAATCTGTGCTGACAGTTAAGACACTCCCTGCGGCGGCGTATGCTGCGTTCATCATCTATAGGTCTTGTATCAAGGACTTTATCCTGAGTGCATCCGCAGACGGGACATCTCATAATTGTAAACCGAGCCTTTCTATTGCGTGCATGTGTGCTTTACACATGCTTAAAAATCCCAAACCGGCATCCGCCTCAGCGGACAACTTTCAACTATCCCATTATAACATAAATTTTCCGTGTAATTTTTGGTTCAGAAAATTTATGTTCAAATAAAACCTTCCTTAGTTTCGCCGTAGCGAAGCGCAGGCATTTATCAGCTTTTATTATAGCATATATTTTGTAAGAAGTAAACAGTTTGCAAAAATTTTTACAAATTTTAGACCCGGTGTCACACACCGTAAGAACTGCTTATACTGTTAGTGTGAGCCATCACACCTACATAAAGAAAGAGAGATTACATAAAATGAGCCCTCTTATTGGTATAACCGTGGGAAATAATTCGGACGGCGACTATTTTCTTCGCCGCAAGTACTGTACCGCCGTGCTCCGTGCCGGTGGAATTCCCATACTCCTGCCGCCGGTTGGCAGACCGGCGGCGGCACTTGGAATCTGTGACGGATTCTTACTCAGCGGCGGAGGGGATATAGCACCAAGACTCTGCGGAATTGATGAGTATGATCCTGCATTTCTGTTTGAAGTATCACCCGCCCGTGATGAATATGAGCTTGAGCTGACCGTGCTTGCCCACAGCCGCGATGTTCCTTTGCTTGGAATATGCCGCGGAATACAAGTGCTGAACACCGCTCTCGGCGGCACGCTGTTCTTCGATATCCCGGGACACGCACAAAAGCTCGCCCGCGATCAGCCATCCCACACTGTCCGCATCACCGAGGGAAGCCTTCTTAAGCGGCTGATAGGCGCAGACACGCTGGAGGTCAACAGTTTTCACCACCAGGCAATAAACAAGCCTGCCGACAAACTCCAAATTACCGCTGTGGCAGAAGACGGAATTATCGAGGCGGCAGAGGATAAAAACAAACGCTTCTGTCTTGGTGTACAATGGCATCCCGAGCATATGGATACCCGTGAAGCTGATGTGCTTTTCGCGGCACTCTGCGCGGCGGCTTCCCGTAAAGAAAACCGCTAACAAAAAAGCGTTGTGCTCTAAAGGGCGGTTTTTAGAGAAAGCAGCAGAATAATATAGCGGTCACAACCAGAGGCTGCCTGCGGGAGGGCGCTGGCAGCTTAGCTGCCTGAGGGAGAACGCCAACAATAAAGCTTGATGCAATTTTAAAGTTACGCAAACTCCTTCCACCTCTTCGCGGCCTCCCTCTCGGTGTGAGGCATACTTCGTTCGCTCGCAAGTGCGCACTTACTCACCATCAAATGTGGGGGGTGCAATAGAATAGTAAAGGCTGTCCGCTTTTAGCCGACAGCCTTTATTATGTTATTCACCTGCGTATTCCGCATCATACAATATTTCCCCATCCGAGAAAACATCGAAAAACGCCCCATCTTTATCGGTATGGTATACCGTAAAATCCTCGCACCAAATACTGTCGATTCCCTGCTCCGATGCCGCACCGAGAAGCGTTGTGTCAACTTCATCGGCGATATACACAGGAAGCATCTGAAGCAGAATATCCGCACATCCCATGCTTCCTGAATAAGAAATCATACTGCTTGCCGCTGTCCTGTAAAGTCCGTCCTCGGGATCAATGAACGGCGTAATAATGCGTCCGCCCTTCATATAGTAACGGTACGAATCACGCTCACTCATCGGGAAATCGGAGAGCATCACGAACGCCTGCGGCGAAGTGTATTTAAGCTTGCCTGCCGTGCAAATTTGATCCCCTGTACGGTCAAAAATACTTAAAACATACTCATTCCCGTCAGCATCCAAATTACGGGTATAACCATCGTGACTGGATATTACCGCCGCACCCAATCCGTTATCTGCGAGAATATCAGCAAAATAGTCGATAATAAATGCGTTTTTTGTGCGGTAAAAGTCGACATATGACGTGATTCCATATTCGGCGGCAAACGCAGCATATTCATCCGACACATAAAGCACCACCTTATTGTCGCCGAGCAGTTTTAATGATATATGTCCACTGTCCTTTGCGAATTCTGCAAGCTGATTCAGTTCGGAAGCAAACTCCTCATTCTCGTATGGATCAAGCTCTGCTGCACTCTCCGGCATTTCAATACCGAAAAACGCCGCATCGTATTCATCGTATACGGGTGCCAGATACAAATATCTTCCGCCGTACCTATCCCACTTTGAAAAGGCATCATACAGCACCGGATCAACGGTTATTTCCTCGTTTGGATGAGCGTTTATATATGCTACGTTATTTACACCGTCGAACAAAAGCTCCGAGTCAAAAAGCTTGTACGCTTTTACGCACGCTTCCGAATAAAGCGCTGTAACAATCTTGCTTTCCGCAGTGGGATTCCGTCCCTCAGCGCCAAAATTCAAGTCAAGCGTAAATTCATCAGCCGCGCTCGGCTCGGATAGATACACCTCTACCCTCTGCCACCCCGGGGCTGTGTTTAAGAGATTCTTAACACACAAACCGATAGCCGCAATTCCCATAATGAGGAATATGACCGCAAATATGGCGCGAGGCTTGATATGGGACTCGGAAACCTCAATATTTTTTACCGCTTCCGCACCGTGTGGGCGTCTGTCGCCGGAATTCTTCATATGTCCTCCAAAAGGTTATGGGCTGTCCGCACATTTCAGCGGGACAGCCCTTAAATAGTTTAAATAACAGCAAAAATAAGAAGTATCAGGAACAGTGCCACGATGCCTGCCGCAACGCCGAGTCCTGCCAAAGCGCCTTTAAGGCATGCTTTGAAGTTTCTCATATGCTTAAAATGCTTGAAAATAAAACCTGCAATAAGACCGATAGGCGGTAAGAAGAACGAACCTACTGAGTACCACTTACTTCCCGTATCATGGATGGGCGTATCAAGTATTTCATCGTTTATGGAAATCTCGGCTGCCTTCTGAGCGGCTTCGCTTACGTCCTCGCCCTCGGATCTGAACATAACCGATTTCATCGGCTCACCGCGCTCACGGATGGCCTTGTATTCCTCCGCCTCTTTCTTGTTTGCATACACAAAGTGGCCGTGTCCGATATCGCACAGCTTCGGCTTATCCTCGCTGTAATCGTGCACCGACGGATCGTATGTAAAGAGCACCTTACTCTTTTCGAGCTTCGGATCGGGAATCGGAATAGCGGAAATAAGCGAACGGGTATATGGATGCAGAGGATAGTTGAACAGCTCCTCCGCCTCCGCAATCTCCACGATATCGCCCTTGTAGATAACACCGATACGGTCGGAGATAAATCTTACAACCGAAAGGTCGTGGGCTATAAACATGTAGGTTATATTGCGCTCTTTCTGGAATTTCTTCATCAGGTTCAGCACCTGAGCGCGGATAGACACGTCCAGAGCCGATATAGGCTCATCGGCAATAACCAGCTCCGGCTCCATAACCATAGCTCTTGCTATACCGATTCTCTGGCGCTGACCGCCGGAGAATTCGTGAGGATAACGTGTAAGATGCTCGGGAAGCAGACCTACCGATTCAATAATATCCTCAACCTTCTTTACTCTTTCCTTCTCATTCTTGAAAAGATGGAAGTTGTAAAGTCCTTCGGATACTATATAATCAACAGTTGCGCGCTCGTTAAGCGATGCCGCAGGATCCTGGAACACCATCTGAATGTTTCTGATAACCTCACGGTCAAGGGCATGGGATATCTTGCCCGAAATGCGCACGCCCTTATACTGTATCTCACCCGCCGCGCAGGGATTTACCCTGATAACAGCACGTCCGATAGTGGTCTTACCCGAGCCGGACTCGCCCACAAGGGAGAAGGTTTCGCCTTTGTAAATGTCAAAGGTAGCATTCTTTACAGCTTTTACTGCTTTGTCACCCTTACCGAAGGTTATATCAACATTTTTGAGAGAGAGCAGTATCTCTCTGCCGTCTTTATCCTTTGGACCCATCTCCGGCAATTTACCGAAGCGTGTCTTCTGTTCTTTAGCGTTTGACACAGGCTCTCCTCCTTACATATTGTATGTACTCATCATCTTTTCATGGATATCCTGGATGATCTCGGGGCGCTCCACCTTGGGGGAACGGGGATCAAGCAGCCATGTTTTGGCATAATGAGTTTCGGTGATCTTGAACATAGGCGGTTCTTTTAAAGTATCCACCTTTAAGCAGTAGGGATTTCTCGGCGCAAACGCATCACCGACGATCTTATTGTAAAGTGACGGAGGCGTACCGGAAATGGAATACAGCTTGGTGTTCCTCTGTGCAAGCTGAGGCAGAGAGGAAAGCAGCGCCCATGTATATGGATGCTGTGAGTCGTAGAATACCTCCTCAACAGTACCAAGCTCAACTATCTGTCCTGCGTAAAGCACCGCTACACGGTCAGCCACATTGGCAACAACTCCAAGGTCGTGCGTTATAAACACGATAGTGTAGCCAAACTCCTTCTGCAGATCCTTGATAAGCTTAAGTATCTGCGCCTGGATGGTAACGTCCAGCGCCGTGGTAGGCTCATCGCATATGAGTATCTTCGGCTGACAGCTTAAAGCAATCGCGATAACGATTCTCTGACGCATACCGCCTGAATACTGGAAAGGATAATCGTCAAAACGCTTTTCGGCGTTGGGAATACCAACCTTTTTCATGAGAATGATAGCGCGCTTTCTCGCCTCTATCTCAGAGCATTCCTGATGCTTTAAGATAACCGAGGTGATCTGCTTACCGATAGTTACAATAGGATTAAGCGAAGTCATGGGATCCTGGAACACCGTAGCGATCTTGCCGCCGCGAATTTTTGTCCAGTCCTTCGAATACTTGACCTTTGCAAGATTGAGTATGCACTTGCCGTGAAGCTTATCTTCGGTTTCGTCAAGATATTTAACCCTGAACGCAATATCATCGAATATTTTGTTCTTTACCGCATCGTCGCTAAGGTCTGCACCAAGCTCCATAGCCTTTTTCAGCGCCTTTAAGAGCGAATTTATAAGGGAAACGCGCTTTTTGAGCGGAAATCTGCCTACGGACAGATAAATTTCCTTGGCAATCAGTGAATTGCGTGTTTTCTGCGCTTCGCTGATCTCTCCGGATACGGCTTTCGCGTATTCCGACTTGAGCGTGGCCATTTTTTCGTTGTACGAAGCAAGATATGCACCGTCTGCTTTAGCCGCCGCCTTGTGCTGGGCAACACTGCAGTCACGTTCCTTTTCGAGAGCCTTTATATCTGCATCATACTGCGCAATTTTAGCGCCAAGCTCCTTGTACTCGCCTTTTTGATTTCGTGAATCTACGGTCAGCCTGTAGTTATAGGCTTCCGTTCTCTTGAATTTAAGCTCCGCAATAGCATCGCTCGTACGCTTTTCTTCTTCCTCATCGAGAGTAAATCTGCGCTTGTTTTCTGCTTCAAGCTCCAATATGCGGCGGTAAATATCCGCGCCAAGCTCAAGACGGGCATAATCGTTCAGCTTGTTTACAGCATAAGACATAAGCCTTCTGTCAAGACCGCCCAAGGATACGTTCGTATCCGCAAGCTCCTCGTCGCTGAAAATTATGCTTCCCTCGTCTATATAGCCGTTTGCGTCCAGCATGCCGGCAAAGGTTTTGGTAAGCACAGACTTACCCGAGCCGGATTCACCAACAATTGCGATGGACTCATTCTCATAAAGATCCAGCGAAACGCCGCGAATAGCAGTAAGCGTTCTTCCGCGTACACTGAACTTTACAGTGAGATCCTTTATAGAAAGTAATACATTTTTGTTTTCCATAACGCACCTCACTTACATATGGGTTCTCGGGTCGGATGCGTCGCCGAGATTCTGACCAACCACATAAAGCACCACAGTTATAATGGACGCAACTGCAACGGGGCTCCAGAATTCAAGCTGCCATCCCGGAGTGAACATGGCATCCTGCGCTACCTCTATAAGCTTACCGAGGGACATATCCTTAAGTCCCATACCAATATATGAGAGGAACACCTCATAGGAAATATAGGATGGGATCTCGGTTGCAATAAGTGTAACGATAACCGAAGTCATAAAGGGCAGAATATTCTTGGTCGCTATACGGAAAATAGGAGTTCCAAGACAGCGGGACGCCAAGTTATATTCTCTGTCGCGTATAATGATAACCTGCGTTCTGATAAAGTAGGCAATGGCAAGCCAACCCGTAACGGTCAGCGCAAACACCATAGACCAGAAGTTAGCGGACATAATAAGTACGACCACGGATATAAGGAGAATATACGGTACGTTGGCAATGATGTTGTATACCTCCATCATAACCACGTCCACCTTCTTGGAAAAGCCCCAGATAGCGCCAACAATAACACCAACAGTCATATTGATAGCGGCGCAGATAAGCGCAAGTGATATGGATATACTTGAGCCGTACCAGATAGCGTCAAAGGTAGATTCGCCGGATTTGCCCGAGCCGAGAATCCAGCTAATATGATTTCCGAACTTCTCAAGTGCCGCCGAGGGCGACAGATGCTTAGCCGTGGGGTCGAGAAGATTCTCATAGGGGTCCACATTAGCATCGTATCCGATAACAATGGGATAAATATAGGTAAATGCTATTATCACAGCGAGAACAGCAAGAATTACAATATTCAGCTTTTTTCTGAAAAACACGCGGAACACGGACTGCCAATAGGAATATCTCGGCGCGGTGATCTTCTCCGAATCAAGGCTGTTATGATCCACACGGGAGAACAGCTCTTCCTCGGACATATTAAATTCATCCAAATTAACAAGCTTATTTTCTTCCATGTTATCACCTCTTTTTTGATACGAAGGAAATTCTCGGGTCAACAAGGGAGATAAGTATGTCGCCGAGGATTATGGAAACCACTGAAAGAAGTGCGTAGAACAGCGTCATACCTACTATTACGCCGTTATCGTAGGCGTTTATAGCATTGGTAAGAAGACGTCCTGCACCCGGAACGGAATACACGCGCTCCGTAATAATCGCGCCAACAAGCGCAGAAAGCACGCCTGCCGGGATACCGTGAACGATGGGAATAATCGCATTCTTCAGAATATGCTTTCTGAAAATTTCGCCCTCGGAAAGTCCGCCCGATCTTGCGAATTTTACATAATCGGAGTTCATCTGGTCAATCATGTAGCGGCGGAGCCACTTCATAAGATTGGCAATAGACGGAAGTGCCAGGGAGATAATAGGAAGCACATACATTATCCATGTAGGATTTTCCATATCGAAAGTTCCGGGAAGTCCTATAGAACGACCTATCGCCTTGAAAAGGAATATGTATGCAAGTGAGGGTACAGCGATTATAAAAATGATATATATTGTACCAAGCTTATCAATAAGCTTGTCCTTTTTCAGCGCCATTACAGTTCCTATCGGAATTGCAAGTACATACGCAAGCAGTACGGAAATAATACCGATAACAAAGGAATATCCTACCTTTGATAGACCTGCTTTGTATGTTCCCACAGATGTGTAATCATCCGTGAACCGGGTTTTAAGGAACGCGCCGCCCGCTTCCAGCGAGCCGCTCGAATAGGTTGCGGAATGAAGATTATCCGCACTTGCCTCCGAATATCCTGTGGGGTATGTTATTGGAGAGATAACTCGTGAACCCTGGGTATCGCTCATGATTTTGAATACGTCAGTATCCTTGCTGATACTGTAAGAGCTTCCCAGTCTTACCGTAAGAAGATTCTGATGGATATACGGGAAATGGTTGTCAAAATACAAAAGATACTTGTATCTTGTGCCGTTGCCTATAATTGCGGGTGAAAACTTCTTCTCGCCCGTTTCGGTATTCTGATAAAGCGGATCGTAGAGGGTAAAGGTAAGCCCTCTCTCGCCGATATCAGCTTCTTCTGGAACATAGTGAATATTATCAACCTGGAAGATGTTTGTTACATAATCAAAAAGTCTGGAAATAAGCGGAATATCCTTATACGCATAAAGACGGGGATTTCCGCCCTCTTTATATTTTCTGCCTTGCTTTTGTGCAGGGAGGCGCCCGATATCATAGCCGTCTGCTTCCATTTCTTCGGTGAACCGTGCAATGTACTCTGCCGCAATTTCGGAATCATCCTCTGCGGTATCACCGAATTTCACGGCGGAGGTATAGGTATCCTGATCTATCTCTCCCGATTTGAGGAGAGAGCTCAGCCAATCGGAATAGGGCACATAATCAAGATAACCGTATTTTTCCCACTGCTGCATTTTGTATATTTCTTTTGCGTTACTCTTAAGGTGGGAATAATTGCTGTCGCTGGCGAAAATCTGATTTCTGTCAAGGCAGGAATATATAAGCGTCATTACTATCGCTACCACAACAACTATGGAAAACAGACCGCGAAGGAGGCGATTCAATAAATATTTTGTCATATTAGCTCTCTTTTATTATCACAATGGAGGATGAACCGAGGTCCATCCTCCACAGTGTCGTTAGTTTAGGTAAATATATCCGATATTAATAAATACCGATGCACTTTACCATGTAGCCTGCATAGTCTGCAAGGAAGGTATCGAGGTAGGTGGAAGGATCACCGTAGTCAGGACCCCAACCGGATACGTCGTAAATGTCGTAGTTAGCCTCAGAACCGAAATCGGTGTAGTAGCCTGCATAGTACCACTCCTGAGCGGTCTCGCAGGTTACGAGATTCATAACAACCTTGCCTTCAAAAGCGGTGTCAAGGCACTGCTTGTACGCCTGAGCGCGGTTGGCATATACCTCGGAACCGGAGTAGTAAGGAAGGTCGATGTAGATGGGATTTTCAGCGGAAATCTCGATGCCGATAGCTGCAAGTTCTTCGATAGCAGTTGCCATCTCAGCTACAGCGTTCTCAACATTGTACCAGCCGTCGAAACCGTCGGAGGAACCGATGCCGCCGTCAGCAGTAGGATCCCAAACAGTGATCTTAACGCCGTCAGCGTCGATCTGATCCTGCATGATCTGACCGTAGAAGGTGCCTGCAGGGTAGGTCTTGTCGGTGCCGTTGATGGAAACGGTAACTTCCTCTTCGAGAGTTACGAAGGTACCGGGAGTGTAGCAGTTTCTGAGAGAGGTAAGCTTGAGATCCTCACCTACAGTCTGAGCGTTGTATGCACCTCTGTCAAGCGCGAAGGAAAGCGCACGGCGGAAGTGTACGTTGCGGAGAGCTGCGTTGGAACGGAGAACATCTTCCTCTGTCTTTACGGAAACGCCCTTAGCAGGGTCGTTAACATTGGTCATCTGAGCACGGTTTACATTATAGAACGCCATGTAAGAGGTAGCGTCGGTAGAGGAAACGTAACCGAACTTTTCAAAGTTGCCGTCAGCCTTTGCAAGCTCAAGAGAAGCTGCATTAAGACCGCTGCCGTCGATGGTGCCTGCTACCATGTCATTGTATGCCTTAGTAGCCTCGGAGCTGTCGTTGAAGAGCCAAGTGATGGTCTTTACGTTGATTCCGTCAGCATCCCAGTAAGTGGGGTTAGCAGTGAACACGATGGTGTTCTCTGCAGTTGCGTTGCTTACGAGGTAAGGACCGCAGTATGCGATAGTATCGGGAGTCTTACCGTAGGTGTAGGATTCAGCGGAAGAATCGAAATCTGCGCCGAACTGACCGCCCATGGATACATAGTACTCACGGCACATAGGAGCGAATACATTGTAACCGAGCATGGTCATGAAGTAAGAGGTAGGCTTAACAAGAGTGTAAACGAGAGTGGTGTCGTCGATAGCCTTAACACCAACCTCGGAGAAGTCAACCTCGCCGCCGATGTACTCGGAAGCGTTAACAATAACACCCTCAACGAGGTACTCAAGACCGCCTGCAGCGTCCATCATGTGCTGCATACCAGCAACGAAGTCGTCAGCCTTGATATCAGCGATCTCACGGCCCTGAGAGTCAACCCACTTAAGACCGGACTTGATCTTAAAGGTGTAGGTAAGACCGTCCTCGGAAACGGTGTAGCTTTCAGCAAGAGCGGGCTTAAGTACGTTCTCGATGTCGTACTCGTAAAGACCGTCGTAAGTGTTTACAATAGCCTCAGAGTCAGCCGCTCTGGAGGTTGCAACAGCATCCCAAGTCTGGGGATCGCTGTTGTATGTAAGTGCATATGTATCCTTAATGGTGTAGCCGTTGTCGGTAAGGAACTGCTTAGCCCAAGCCTCGTATTCGCCTGTGCCCTTAAGCTCAGCCCACTTAGCCTTCATCTCATCGCGGTGTGCACCGGTGATAGGCTCGGTAACAACTACAGCATCATGGAATCTGTCGCTGTCATTACCCCAAAGTACGGAGCTTACAGTATAAGGAGCAACTCTGGAGATAGCGTAGTTACCGCCTCTGGTGGAGAGGGGGAGCATAAGCGCATCTTCCATAAGCTTAGCCTCGGCAATTGCCATAAGCGCATACTTTTCGGAAACGTTGGTTGCAGCCTTAGCTGCGGTGTAAGCCTCATCGAAAGCACCGAGAACGTCAGCGTAGATAGCCGCGGAGAGTGCATCGTAGTCTTCGATGTCTGCATAGGGATCAACGTATTCAACCACAGTAGGAGCAGTAGTATCAGTGTTTGCCGCGTCACCTGTATTGGTGGTGTCGTCGGAAACATTGTTGTCACCGCAAGCTACCACAGAGAACATCATGCCCGCTGCAAGTAACAGTGCAAGAAATTTCTTCATGGTCTTCCTCCATAAAAAATAAATTTAATTTATTGCAACCCGTATCATTACGGGATACAACCAAAATAAGAGCCGCAAAACAGCACATTTTTTAACTATTTAGCGTCATTTTGTTAACATTCCAGCTTTAACATGTTACAAAGCATAGATATTACTCATACAGTATAGCATATTTTTTCAGTCTTTGCAACAGCTTTTTGATATTTTGTTGATTTTGACATAATCTTTTTGCATATTATTGTATATTTTGTGAGTAATACGGCTATAGCGTGAATTTGCCGCTAACTTCCGCTCACACATGCCAAAGAACTCCACCGCCGTGAAAATATAAAGCCGCTCCTGCAATTTTAGCAGGAGCGACTTGCATTTCCAAACAATTATTTGGAAATAAACATCTGAGTCCAGTATCTGCCATCGGCTACATATCCCACACCTATATGGGTATAAGACGAATTTAAAATGTTAGCACGGTGTCCCGAGGAGTTCATCCAAGCATTCACCACTGCCTGTGGCGTCGCCTGCCCCATAGCAATATTTTCCCCTGCACTTCTGTAGGATATGCCGAAATTCTTTATCATCTGAAACGGCGACCCGTACACAGGACTCGTATGCGAAAAATATCTGTTATCCCGCATATCTTGGGACTTATACCTTGCCACACGGGAAAGCTGCCAATCAGCAGTCAGCGGTTTCAGACCGTTTTTGCCACGCTCCAGATTTACAAGACGCACAACTTCGCTCTCATAGCTCGATGTAGTGGCATCAGGTGTGGGAATATTCAGCATTTGTCCCGGATATATCAGATTGGCATTGGTAATCTGGGGATTGGCGCTTCTTATTTCATCAAGCCCCACCTCATATTTTACCGCCAGCTTCCACATGGTGTCTCCCGACACCACCTTATGAGTAACTGCGGCAGATGTGGCCGTTGCAAGCACCGCGGCAAGCAGTACGGTACTCACCGCAAGTGATAATAACTTCTTCATATGTTGATACCTCCGATCGTTGTGTATTGATGACAACTCCAAGATCTCGGTGCAGCGTTTTTTCGTCATCATCACCAATATTATAACATAACCCGAATCATATTTCAAATGCAATTGCTGGTAACTGCAAAAAAGCACCCGATCCACAGGCAAAATTACTGTTGCCTGCATACATCGGGTACATGTTGCGCTTTAGTTTTTTATGAGCCGCACAAACTCGTCAAATACCGCAGAATTCGCCGCCGCTATATTTACGTTAAGTTGTGATAACGATAATTCGCCGTCCACTCTGTCAAGTCTGCCGCCGGCTTCCTTCAGTATTATTACTGCCGCGGCATAATCCCATGGCTTAAGATAAGTACCCAAAAACACATCCGCTCTGCCGCACGCCACATAAGCAAGCTCCACCGCCGCAGAGCCAAGGCATCGAAGTCCCTGACAGCTCTTATACATTCTCTGGGCATATTCCATCACAGCAGAGCACTCATTTTTAAAGTACGCGTTGAATTCATAAAATCCTGCGCAGTCACTAAGGTGTTGATTTTTACTGCAATATATCCGCACCCCGTTAAGATATGCGCCCTTGCCTTTCTCGGCACAAAAGATCTCTCCGGTGTAAGGCACATATATCACCCCGGCTGTCACCTCGCCGCCCAAGCAGTACGCAAGCGACACAGCACACCATGGAAGCCCATGCATAAAATTGGTGGTGCCGTCAATGGGGTCAAGTATAAAACAGTCCACATTCTCACTCATATCCGTATCAGCTTCCTCGGAAATAAAGCCCACATTCGGATATTCCTCCGCAAGTCTGCCGCGAAGATAATCGGATATGGCTATATCAGCTTGTGTTACATAATCTGAATCGCCCTTTTCTCTGACATCCGAGCGAAGTCCGTTATCAAAAAATTTTCTGTCGGTTTCCTTGACTATCTCCGTTAATCGTTCAATGTTCAATTTCGGGTGCTCCTTGCTTTTAGATCTTACCTCATCATTATACACCTGTCGCATCTCTGTGTCAAGACAATTCACCGCTGCCAAGGATCAAACGCAGGATATATGCTCAATGCCATCCGAGAAGGGAAAGCGAAAAGCGGCGAAAAACAACCTGTATTTATAGGGAAACCCGAAGCAGGCTGCGCCCACTTCGGGGTTGTTGTGGATGGACTTAAAAAAGATATTTCGAGCAGTTTTGCGCATGACTTTGAACTCTCACACAGCTATTTCAGTCTAGCACGACATTCCAATGTTTCCCTTGCGGCGTCAATTGCCTTTTCTTTGGTATCATACAGCCCCGTCGGCCAAATATTTATAGCAGGCACCCAATAGTACATACCCAAATAATCATCAAAATCCATTTCCGTAATGGCATAGGTATATACGTTGTGATCACTGAAAATTTCGATATAGCAGTCATCACTAATATCAATTACCTCAATAGCATTTGAATCCACTCTTTTGGGTTGTCGTGTAGTGAATATCCCCTTGGATTTATCAAACTGCCATGTTGTAGAATGCATGGATTTTTTGCCAAAAGGGTTGATGAATTTCGAAAGACCATACCAAGCGTTTCCTATACGTTCATCATCTCTGCCATCGTTATACATTAAAAAATATTTTTCAGAAGACAGTGTTTTTCCCTTGTAATATTCGATGTGTCGAATCTTATATTCAAACAATTCTTTTAAAAATGATTTGGCTAGTTCAATATAATTATCTTCTCCGTTTTGAAGTTCTGAGAAATAATCCTCGAAATGAGAGTGGTCTGTAAAATAGAACACAATAATTTCATTTTCAAAAACTTCAAATCCAACGTGATTTTCCGCATCCACATTTACAAAGTCGGACTTATAGTTGCGGCCACGCCAATCTTTGTTTTCGGTAGCAATCTCAACAGTGACATTTTTAACATAGGGTTTTATTGCATCTAGCAGCATTGAGGTCGTTTCAAAATTCATTGTATCACCACCTTATGGCTTATTATTTCATATCTTTGTTTCCATAAAGTTTTACCTATAAAAGCAGAAAAATCTGATAAAAATCAGAGTTTTTCTGAGGCTATATCTTTTTGTAGCCATTTCATGGCGCGGAGCACACGATTCCGCTCCGCTTCATCGCCATAAGAACGCTTCGCGTTCTTGGTTTCGTTTCTCAACCGATATTTGCATGAACAAACCCGAAGCAGGCTGCGCCCTCTCCTTATGTATTTGGTGCGGGTGTTCATAACGGATTCAAAAAGCAACTGTTAATACTATTCCGAATACCAAGGCAATTCTCTTTCGGAATCAGCATTTTTAACATCAAAGCCCTTACTTTCTAATAAAGGCAATACCTCTTTTTTTGTAAATTCAACCGAGGTATAACCATCTAAATCAAGAGATGTTTTATCATTAAATAAAATCACATAAGACGCACGTTCTATTCTATCTCCGTAAACATTATATCTTGCATCGATGTGATAAACACTGTCTATTTGATTGTAATCATAAGACTGTTTATCAAATTTAACACCATAATCATAAAACCTAACGTTTGAAAACATTATCATCACAGCAAAAAACATTGATACCAAAACAGAGAGCACAAAAGTCACAAATGAGAATTTTTTGACACCTTTTGAAATCAATATATTTGAAAAAGCTTTTCGTTCTTTCTTGGTAAGATGCCTGTTTGGCATATATGAAATGAAAGCGATCGCACCAAAAACTGAACACAGCCCTGCGCAGATAAAACCCGTATACCACGGTGCAGACAACACAAGCAGCGCATTAATAGAGACAATCAAATTGTAAGTAGCAGAAAATCCACAAAAGAAAATTGAAGAGATGCAAAAAACTGCTGCAAATGCTTTTAATCCTGACAGCGGTGCCATAAGCTTTTCTGAAATGGAAGTGTCGCAGGTGGAATCAAATGCGTGAAATTCGCAAGGTTCAGAGTTGCGGATATGGTCAATCAAATGTTTTTCATATTCAAAGAGTTTGTCTTTCTTATTAAGTTTTTCATACTTTTTTAAAGCTTTGTCAACCTTGTTTTTAAGCAATAGTGCGTAAGGTGCAAAATTACAGTATCTTGAAAAAATATACCCATCTCGCATATTTTGCAAATATAAAAAATAAGAGTGATTATAATCCTTATCATCCTCGATTTTATTGAAATCTATATCATTCTCTTTGAGGTTGTATATCATTTTATAACTGTTAAAAAGATTTTTCAACAGAAGTGAGTCATCAATTAAAAAGGATTGGATTTGCGAAGTGATACTGTCAAGTATCGTCATAAGACTTTCAAAACAACAGTTTAATCTTTCAGGACTTTCTATGTTCCAAAAATAGCAAGACTTGAATGTTCTATGATCCAAAAAAGGAATTATATCGGTTAAATGGTAGTATACAACACTATTTTTTCTAAAGTAGACTACACAATAGAGCGAACTGGATTTGAAAAACGCAGACTCTTTTTTGACATATCTAAATTCTAAAATAAAACTGTAAAATTCTATTTTGTATTTGCAAATTTTTTTAGTATCTTCAAGTTCTTCGCTTAAAATATAGTTTCTTTTTTGAGCGAAATCTTTGCAAATTGAAATAAATTCGTTTGTAAACATCCAATTCCTCCTCTGAAGTACATCGTATTATCAGCACATACTTTGATTAGCTTTGGTTGTATTAAGTGATGATATTAACATTCTGCGAATTTGTCCGCATTGATTTTGCAGAGGCTTGTAAACAGTTTCGGGAATATAGCCCGTTTCAAAAAGCAATTCCATCCAATATTCCGTTTCGTAGCACTCTTTTTGCGCAATCTCCAATTTGGATATGAAATCGTTTGTTCCTTGCGCATATTGTGCTTCGTGAATATTTGCGCCGATGCTTGTACCTGAGCGCAAAAGTTGATTGGTCAAAACTGCCTCTTTCATATTCGACTTTATATCACGGCAAAGAAAAACAACCTGCTTTGCAAACTCTTTGGATTTATCTCTTAGAACACTTTCCGCCACTGTTATCACCTCTAAGAATAGTATAACATAAAAGTTGCAAGATGTAAAGAGTTTGAGTGATATGCTTCGCTTACGCTCAGCGTGATATTTTTGCTACGCAAAAGTGATATTGTTTCACAGTGATATTATATTCGCCTTGTCACTTCTAACGCGCGAAGCGCATACCACTGCTGAAAGCAGTATCACGCACTTGTGCATAGAACTCGCCGCA
>JAZRGK010000079.1:0-8519 GCA_045644145.1 Candidatus Flemingiibacterium sp. | reverse complement strand
GAAACTGCCTGCATGCTCCCAAACCGCACGACATCGTTTTTTGCCTCATTTTGCGTTCTTTTCGGTGCTTTTTCGTCCGAAAACCGTGCTTTTTCGTGCCACAAAATCCATAAATCCCAGACACTCCGAAGCCGTAAATGGCAAACTTGTGGTCAGAACGAAATCCCGTACATCCGCATCACCTCGCAAGAGCCATAAGCTTTGCTTTGAGGCGTTACCAACAATCATAGATCAACAATTGCGATGCCGGAGGCAAAGAAGGACGGCAGGGATGGAGGGACCGCATCCGGGTATGTGCTCATTCATTTGAAGCACAGGTCTCAGTCCCTTCTGAATAAATCTCTCGTGTAAACCTTTTCCTCGACATCGTCCAGTACGCTGTCATAGCGGTTGGCAATGATAGCGCCGCACATAGACTTAAACTTCTCTATGTTGTTTACGACCTTACTTCCAAAGAAAGTACTGCCGTCCTCAAGGGTAGGTTCATAAACCACAACGGTAGCTCCCTTCGCCTTGATGCGCTTCATAACGCCCTGGATACTGCTCTGACGGAAGTTATCAGATCCCGCCTTCATGGTCAGACGGTACACGCCGACAATGACTTCCTTCTCCTTTTCGGCACTCCAGTCGTCGTTTGCCTCATAAGCACCGGCAATCTCCAACACACGGTCAGCGATGAAATCTTTTCTCGTTCTGTTACTCTCAACGATGGCACTCATCATGTTCTGAGGAACGTGATCGTAGTTCGCCAGGAGCTGCTTTGTGTCCTTGGGCAGGCAGTAGCCGCCATAGCCGAAGCTGGGGTTGTTGTAGTAGTCACCGATACGGGGATCGAGAGAAATTCCCTTGATGATCTCCGCGGTATTAAGTCCTTTCATCTCAGCGTAGGTGTCCAGCTCGTTGAAGTAGGATACACGAAGGGCTAGATAGGTATTGGCAAACAGCTTGACTGCTTCTGCTTCGGTAAAGCCCATGATAAGTGTGTCGATCTCGGGCTTCAGCGCACCCTCCTGCAAAAGACCTGCGAAGATATTTGCCGCCTTGACGAGCCGTGCATTCTGGGTATCCGTACCCACGATGATACGGGAAGGATAGAGGTTGTCGTAAAGTGCCTTGGATTCTCTCAAAAACTCGGGGCTGAAGAGAATGTTATCGCAGTGGTATTTCTCACGCACCATAGCGGTAAATCCAACGGGAATGGTGGACTTGATGACCATCATAGCGTCGGGATTGACATCGATGACCTGCTCGATAACAGATTCAACGGCAGAAGTGTCGAAATAGTTTTTCTTGCTGTCATAGTTTGTCGGTGCGGCAATAACCACAAAATCCGCATCACTATAGGCGGTATCACCGTCTAACGTTGCGGTAAGATTCAGCTCCTTCTCCGCCAGGTACTTTTCGATGTACTCGTCCTGGATAGGAGATTTGCGATTGTTGATGAGTTCGACCTTAGCCGGGATAATATCCACAGCGGTTACTTCGTTGTGCTGTGCCAGCAGCGTTGCAATGGAAAGGCCCACATAGCCGGTACCTGCTACTGCAATTCTCATATTGGTTTCTCCTTATTATTTTGTAAATATGAATTGTAAGATTCCTCCGCTCAGCCCCCGACCTCCCGGTGATGCGTTACTTTGGAGATGCAGTTTGATAGCGTCTTTTCATTGACTGACCTTGACTGCCGCCGCATTCATCGCACCCTTGTGGTTCAACCTATAGCCGTGCGATAATGCAATATATAATTTTTATACTTTATAGAATTTTTTATACCACTCGGCAAATTTGCGCAAGCCGGAACGAAGAGAAGTTGAGGGTTTAAAGCCAAAGTCTCGTTCCAAAGCGCTGGTATCCGCATAAGTCACGGGCATGTCACCCGGCTGCATGGGAACCAGTTTTTTGTGTGCCTCAAAGTCGAAGTCAGCAGGAAGTACTTCTGCTCTTACCAGCTCCTCAGACAATATCTGCACGAAATCCAGAAGATTTTCCGGATTATTGTTACCAATATTATACACACGGTAAGGCGGCAACGGCAGTCCGTCCTCACCTGTGGCTTTTTCGGGAGCATTCTGCATAACGTGCTTCACACCGGTGACGATGTCGTCCACAAAGGTAAGGTCTCGCTTACAGTTACCGTAATTAAAAATTGCGATGGTCTGACCCTTGAGAAGTTTATTTGTGAAGCCAAAGTAAGCCATATCGGGACGACCTGCAGGACCGTAAACCGTGAAGAAACGAAGTCCTGTGGAAGGGATATTATAGAGCTTACTGTATGCGTGCGCCATCAGCTCGTTGGACTTTTTGGTGGCAGTATAAAGGCTTACGGGATTATCCACCTTATCGTCGGTACTGTATGGGATCTTCTTGTTGGTTCCGTAAACAGACGATGAAGAAGCATAAACAAGATGCTCAACGGGATGATCTGTACCCATAGTTGCGCGGCATGCTTCCAGAATATTGTAGAAACCTATAAGGTTTGCTTCGATGTGGACACCTAATCCGGCATTACGGTACTACGGTACACAGCCTCCGGTGACATATTAATTTTGAGCCGATTTGACTGTAAAACAGCAGTCAAATCGGCATTTTTGGTCCGAGTGACAGGGATCGAACCTGCGGCCTGATGGTCCCAAACGTCGCGCGCTACCAACTGCGCCACACCCCGATAAAATACCGTTTTGCTTCCCAATTATTATACCACATCTTAACCTAAAAGTCAATACCTTTGCCTATGAAAAAGTAAGCTTTTATAAAACCAGAAGCGTCTGCCGCATCCTTTTTCCTTGGATATGACAAGCGCTTTTGTTTTTTTATTTATAAAGTCTTATTTTCCAAGTGCATCTTTAACAGGCATTACAACCTCTTTTTCGTAGCATTCGAAAATCTCTTCAACCCTTTCGTTATCACATTTGGGTGTAAAAAGACTTACCACGGGTACGAGTATCATACTGAACAGCATAGCCGCAACCCCTGAGTAAAGCGAATTGGTAAATATAATTCCAAGAGGTCCCGTAACTTTGAAACCGCCGAGCATTATAACAAGCTGTACAGTTTCTATTGCGCAACCCGAAATAAAGCTTGCCCAGCACGCTCCGCGGGTGATTTTCTTACTGTAAAGTCCGTAGAGGAAAGGTGCCATAAACGATCCCGCAAGCGCTCCCCACGAAACGCCCATCATCTGAGCTATAAAGGTAAAGCCGGGATTTAAGTCTTTGATTATTGCAAGTGCTGCGGAAACAACTACGAAAAATGCTATAAATATACGTAAAATAAGTATCTCGCTCTTCTGCGACGTTTTCTTTCTGAGCGGCACTATAACGTCAAGCGTAAAGGTTGATGACGAGGTAAGCACAAGCGACGAAAGGGTTGACATCGATGCCGCTAAAACAAGTATTATTACCACTGCAACTATTACGTCGGGCATAGTTGAAAGCATTGTAGGAATAATTGCGTCAAAGTTCTTAAACGTATCCGGGGTATCGGTAAGAAGCCCTGTGTAGAGTCTCCCGAAGCCACCGAGGAAGTAACAACCGCCCGCAACTATAATCGCAAACACGGTAGATATGATCATTCCCTTTTTAATAGCGTCCTCGTTTTTGATTGAGTAGAACTTACCAACCATCTGCGGCAGTCCCCACGTTCCGAGAGAGGTAAGAAGTATAACTACTGCAAGGTAGAACGGCTGTGCGCCGAAGAAGGAGGTAAACGCTCCGTTTGCGCCCGCTGTTTCGGGGTAGGAAGAAGGAATAAGCGAAAGCTTATTTACAGCCTCCGTAAGGCCTCCGTTATTTATAAGCATTGCCGCAATAACAGCAATAATTCCGCCTATCATAATGATACCCTGAATAAAATCGTTAATTGCGGTAGCCATATAGCCGCCGAAAACGACGTAAACGCAGGTAAGGGCTGCCATAACAACAATACAAATCCAGTATTCTATGTTAAAGGCTATTTTAAAGAGGCTGGAAAGCCCGTTGTAAAGCGATGCGGTGTAAGGTATAAGGAACACAAATACTATAACCGACGCTGCTATTTTAAGCTTTTCGGAGCCGTAGCGCTTTGAAAAGAAATCGGGCATAGTTTTACTGCCGATATGGTTAGTCATAAGACGTGTTCTGCGTCCAAGCACCGCCCATGCGAGCAGTGAGCCTATAAACGCGTTACCAAGCCCTATCCACGTTGAAGCCAGACCGAAGTTCCAGCCAAACTGTCCCGCGTATCCGACGAAAATTACCGCCGAGAAATACGACGTTCCGAACGCAAACGCCGTAAGCCACGGACCAACGTTGCGTCCTCCGAGAACAAAGCCGTTAACCGACGTTGCGTGCTTTCTGCAGTAAAAGCCGGTCATAAGCATTGTACCGAAAAATAAGATTAGAAGAATTACGGTTAAAACCACTCCTGATGTTGCCATTTTAATCACACACCTTTCTGTTTTTTATTTTTCAGAAGGGCATAAACGGCAAATAAAAAACGCCCTCTGAAATATCAGAGGGCGAAAAATCCGCGGTACCACCTCTATTTATTCCTTCCTCACGGAAAGGAACCTCACAAAGCACTCGTAGTACGGGCGTGAGGCACTGTTAAAGTCAATAGCACTCGTAGTACGGTTATGCTTTTTCGCTGTAACGGGCGTCCCCGGCAAGGGCTTACTAATATTTCAGCCTGCGGCTCACAGAATGTATTCAAGGAAAGGTCTGCTACCGTCTCACACCTACCGACGGCTCTCTGAAAGCTTTACTTTGCTCTACTTTTTTCCGGTCATTGCCTTTATGTTAGAAATTATAGCACAGTTAAAGTTATTTGTCAAGAGAATTTTTTATTTTTTTGTGATTTTTGAGTTTTTCAGATAAACATTACAGCTGTTTTTTGTTCTGATTTCAAAATCAAATATATCCGTTTTTGCAAAACCTTGACTTAGCGACGCTCGGTGTGATTGCACAAACAATACCGTCTCCATTCCCACCGGGTGGTTGCCCGCTACCGGGGGAGCTACCCGAAAAAAATGCACCGCCGAAGCGGTGCATTTTTTGTTTGTATTTTCCTAATTCTAATCCTTAGCTGTGATTTTGCGGACGTGCATGCCTCTGCAAAATTCCCACATAACATTTGCTTAGCGTCATTCGATATGTTCGCAATCGGTACGCGTCGCCATATGCCATCGGGGGCTACCCGATTAGTCTACCTTCCAATCGTCAAGATCGGTGTAGGTGTAGCTGGAAGGACCGGAGGAAAGCAGACGGCAGACGATAGCAAGCTTAATGGTTCCGGAAAGGTTTGTACCCTTTGCGGTAAGCTTACCAAGTCCAACACGGGAGTACTCAAGGTCAACCGAGCTGAGTCCGGTTTCGGGCAGGTAATCAGCAGGTCCGAAGGAGAACTCGAAGTTATAGGTTGCGCCCTTCGGCTTTACTATCTGAACAAGCATACTCTTACCGTCCTTGGTGAGGATAGCAGTCTGCTTATCTTCGCTGATAATACATTCCATGCCCTTAATCGTATGACCGAACCAGTAAACGGTATGCTTCTGGTCGGCGGTAAGGGTGAACTCATCCTGAATAACAACGGTCGAACGGTTCTCGGTGAGGAGAAGTCCTCTTCTACCGGAGCCCTTAACCATTCTGCTGAGGTAAGGTGCGTCATATGCTACCGACATATCAACGATAGCAAGTCCGGAATTCTTTCCGCTTTCATAACGGAGCGTCTTGGAATATACGTCGTGCATCTGGTCCCAGTTTTTACCCTGTCCTGCGTCGCCTCTTGAGAAGTTACTCGTGTTAACCGTTACAGGGTCTATAACAAGCGTATTCGTTCCTTCAGCGCGGTTTCTGTACAACCAATATCCCTGAGGATTGGATTTATATCTCGGGCTATCAGGGCTTTCACCGGGTCCGGGGTACGCAACGATGTTATAATCGTCCTTACCGAGAACGGTGAAGAATCTTACGCCGTCAAACTCAACGATGAACTGTCCGATGTCGTGCATGGAGTGAGACCAGTTGTTCCAACCGCCGTGAAGTCCAGCGAATACGTTTTCGGTCTCCCAGTCAGAACGGAATACGCTCATGGAAAGTCCGCTCCAGGTGTTATCGAGAGCAAGCTCGCTCTCCGTTGAAACAAGCTCAGGCTCATAGTACATAAGGGAGAATGCGTGGTTAGTAGCCGAATCATCAAGATAACGTCTGACGTAGTGTACTGCTAAATCCTTATCGTTCAGTCTGTATGCCGCCCATGGATGTAGCTGCGTCGTCAAAAGGCTCGGATCTTCTCCGTTGTCGTGATAGTTCCAACCTCCAACGGTATAAGTTCCGATATAAATTGAATAATAGAAGCTTTCCGCAAAGCCGGGAAGGTCGATAAAGCTCTGGTCTATTCCCGTTGCACAGTGCATAGCCTCAAGCAGCTGAGCGGAGTAACGGGTACCGTAGTCCCAATAAGCGTATCCTTCGGGGTATCCGCCGTCGGGCGCGTAGGCATCCTTGAATCCCCACTGTATAGCAAAGTTTGTGCAGTCGAGGGTATATTCAGAAGCCGCTCTGAAGTTTTCGTTAACGTTTGCAAACGCTATGAGGAAGTTTATAAGTCCTCCGTTACATACCGCGTTATAGTTGTTAACCCACATTTCCTGGTCGTACTGATGCTCGGTAGTACAGGTATAGGGCTTCAGAAGTCCGTTATCCTGGGTTATACCGAATTCCTTAAGCTTTTCGGTTCCGGGGTAGTACCAGCCGACACGTCCCTGGTTCTTAAGAATAATGTAGTCGTTTTCTTCTATTTCCTTTTCGGTTCTGTTTGCCCAGTACTCGTCGAAGTTATTGGTATCCGCCCACCACTGCATGGACTTACCGAAGCCGAGGAAGGTACCGTATCCGATATTCCACGCCGCTTCTTCTATGGTCTCGCGGTCCTCATCGGTATACCAATCGTACAGCCAGTTATATCCAATAGCATAACCGTAGAGAATTTCTCCGAAGTCGATGGGGTGCTCAACGTGCCATGACGGACATTTTGTCCACGGGTCAACCATCGCCGTGTAATCAAGCATAGCGTTAAGAACAACCTGAGCGTATTCATCCTTATCGGTCATCTTATAGAGGAAGCCGTAAGCGATGCAAAGCTCCTGGAATTCACGGGCGATATCAAGCATACGGATACCGTCGTAAAGTCCGAATACGAATTTCTTTGTAGGAAGATTCTGGCTGTACTGCTGCTCGAACTTCTGGAACCATGAACCGTAGAAGGGGTCGGTGTCAACAAGCTCACGAAGCTCGTCGATACGCTCCTGATTTACGAGAAGTCTCATTGTTCCGCTTTCAGTACCGTAAAGCTCATCCATATTCTGGAGAAGCTCTTTTCCGGTATAGTAGTCGTTTACAAGCTGAAGAATAAGGTCGTAAACATAGTCGTTACAGTCAAGAGAATCCTCGGTGTACGGTGTACCGTTCTGGAAGAAAAGCTTTTCCGTATCGGAGAATATCGCAAGTCCCATTTTATTGTAGTAAAGCTTATAACCGAAAAGGTTTGCGCAGTACTCCATAGGAAGCATTATGTAGTTACCCATAACAACGGGCTTTACCGTTTTGGTCTGACCGGGAATATATCCGCGCTCGTCTCCGGTAAATACTATATCCGACGCAGGCGTGAACTCGTACGCGGTACCATTATAATTAAATGATACTTTTTCAGCGCTTGAAACAATATCCGTTGCGCCTCTGTGCTCCGCAAGAATAGAAATCGGAACGTAAACGGTATTTGTGTCAGCCGTTATCTCAACAAGCTCCTTACCCTCTTCGAGAACGTAACGGCTCTGGTTGTAGAGATATTTATTGTGCTGATCGTAGAACAGAACCGCGTCTTTTACTTCGGGATAGCTTTCGAAGAACTTCGTGGTTCCGAACTTCTGCGTCTTTCTGTTGATAGTATCGATAACGATTTCAACTCCACTCGCGTCAACTCCGTCGGCGGTGCTGAACGAAATCTTCGTGATACTCTTAAAGCCCATAGGAGTTCCGATCGTGATCAGTTCACTGAACGGTATGTTGTACATCTGCCAACCCGGATGGACGTTGATCGCAACGGTTTTATATCCGTCAACAATACCGTCGGTTCCGGAATTTTCACTCGTAAACGTTATTACAAGCTTATATTCCTTTCCGGAAACGTTGTTCATCCAGACACTGATTTCCTTGTACAAGGTCATATCAGTCTTTCCTTCGGGAACAGCAAACTCGACGGTTGCCTTTTCGGCAGGCTTCCAGGACGCGGCGTTAGCAGCGGTTTTGATCACGTCCGTTTTCACCGTAAGTCCGCTTGCAGTGATATTTTCGGCAACACCGAAATCCACTACCGCCTCGGTAGCGTAATTCAGACCGTTATCACCCTCAGTACCATCCGTCTTGTCTTTTTTACAAGCAAACAGCATGGTGCAGCAACCCATTAAGGTTGCGAGTATAAGCAATAGCGATATTGCTCTTTTCAAATAAATCAACCCTTTCTTTTTTTAAAATCAAAAACTTTGTAAT
>JAZRGK010000078.1:0-77819 GCA_045644145.1 Candidatus Flemingiibacterium sp. | reverse complement strand
GTACCGATGAGATAATGAAGTTGTTTGGAGAAGATAAATGACTGCCATAGAACTGAAAAACGTATCGTATATATACTCGCCGGACACCCCTTTTAAAAAGGTGGCGCTTGACGATGTTTCGCTTACCGTAAATTCGGGCGTAATAACCGGGCTTATGGGGCATACCGGCTCGGGAAAATCTACCATGGTACAGCTTTTTAACGGTCTGTGCCGTCCCACCTCTGGGCAGGTGCTTGTGGGCGGCGAGGATATCTGGGCTGAGCCGAAAAAAATCAGTCGCTTCCGCTTTAAGGTGGGGCTTGTGTTCCAATACCCCGAATATCAGCTTTTCGAGGAAACTGTGCGCCGTGACATCGCTTTTGGCCCCACAAACATGGGACTTGATGCGGCTGAGGTTGCACGCAGAGTTGAGGAGGCGGCAATTTTCTGTGGAATCCCGCCGGAAATGCTTGATAAATCCCCATTTGACCTTTCGGGCGGTCAGAAGCGACGTGTTGCCATTGCCGGAATTATGGCTATGGAGCCGGAGGTGCTTGTGCTTGACGAGCCTGCGGCAGGTCTTGATCCTCAGGGCAGAGAAGAGATCCTCGGCGGAATCCGCTCCTATCAAAGGCAGAAGAAAAATACGGTTATAATCGTATCTCACTCCATGGAGGATATGGCAAGATATTCCGACGAGATAGTGGTTATGAACCGGGCGAAAATATATATGCAGGGAAAGACCGCAGACGTATTTTTAAGAGCCAAGGAGCTTCGCGAGGTTGGTTTAAGCGTTCCCCAGGTCACCGAGCTTTGCACGAAGCTTCGGGCGAGAGGACTTGATATACCGGACGGAATCTACACCACCGAAGCCGCAAGGGATGCAATTCTCAAACTTTTGGGAGGCGCAAAATGATAAAAGACATAACTCTCGGTCAGTATTTCCCGGGTAATAGCGTTATCCATAAGCTTGACCCGAGAATGAAGATAATACTCACGGTGGCGTACATCGTTTTTGTGTTCCTTGCCAAAAATCTGTACTCCTTTGCCGCTGTTGTAATAAGCGCGGTGGCGCTTGTGACGGTTTCGGGCATATCCTGGAAAACCGTTTTAAAAAGCATGAAGCCGCTTATATTTGTGCTGGCGTTTACTACATTCTTCAACCTTTTTTGGACTACGGGCGACGTGCTTCTTGTAAGCTTTTGGAGAGTGAACATTTACCTTGAGGGCGTGGTGTATTCCTTTATGATGATACTCCGCATAACGGCGATGCTTGTAGGCACGACCATACTTTTGACATATACTACATCGCCCATTATGCTGACGGATGCGCTGGAACGCCTGCTTGCTCCCCTTCGTAAGCTGAAGCTGCCGGTGCACGAATTTTCCATGATGATGACCATTGCGCTTCGCTTTATCCCCACGCTTGTTGAAGAAACCGACAAGATTATGTCGGCGCAGAAGGCAAGAGGCGCAGATTTTGAGTCGGGAAGCCTTATGCACCGCGCGAAGGCACTTGTCCCCATACTCATACCGCTGTTTATCTCCGCTTTCAGACGCGCGGATGAGCTTGCCACGGCTATGGAATGCCGCTGTTACCGCGGCGGTGACGGACGTACACGAATGACCAAATTAAAATACGCACCGAGGGATTTTCTTGCGGCGCTTCTTATGGCTTTGCTTATAGCCGCAGTTGCGAGCCTTAACCTTATCCCCGTGGCGATTTCACTGTAAGATTATGAAGATATTACTTGAACTAAGCTATCTCGGTACCGGATTTTCCGGCTATCAGGTCCAGCCTGATAAACCAACGGTGCAGTCAGCACTGCAGGATGCCATAGAGGCTGTCTACGGAGTACGCTACGATGTAAAGGGCTGCTCCAGAACCGATGCAGGCGTGCATGCGCTTCGCTATTACGCTACCTTTGATACGGACAAAAACATTCCCCTTGACAGACTGCCGTATGCTTTAAACAGCGCCATTGACCGCCGCATATCTGTGCGTTCCGCTGTTGAGGTTGCCGCAGATTTCCATGTGCGGCACGACGTAAAAGAGAAGGAGTATGAATATCTCCTTCGCCTTTCAAAGATTCCCGACCCGTTTTATCTTGACAGAGCGTGGCAGTTCCCGAAGCCGATATTGCCCGACGGCATCAAACGTATGCGTGAGGCGGCGGCGTATTTTGTGGGAAGCCACGATTTCGCAGGCTTCATGTCCTCCGGCTCGGATATTGCCGACACGGTACGGACGGTGACGCGCCTTGAGATAATCGAGGATGTGGAGCTTGTGCGCATCCGCATTGCGGCGGACGGTTTTCTATATAATATGGTGAGAATCATCGTTGGCACGCTTCTTGACGTGGCGCTCGGCAAGATAGAGCCGTCGGACATGGGCGATATTATCGCTTCCTGCGACCGTAGGTGTGCTGGCATGACCGCACCGCCTGAGGGATTGTATTTACGGCGGGTGGAGTTTTTGTAAGCAGTAGCGCCACTCATTTTTGAATCATCAAAATAAAATTCATTATCAGTATAATTCTCCTTTCTTTACAGATACTATAGCCGTAGCATTTGTTTATAAAAAAGGAGAATATATATATGAAAGCAACAGGAATTGTAAGACGCATTGACGACCTCGGCCGTGTCGTAATACCCAAGGAGATACGCCGAACAATGCGTATTCGCGAGGGCGACCCTCTCGAAATATTTACCGACCGCGAGGGCGAGGTTATCTTCAAGAAGTATTCACCCATCGGCGAATTAAACGCCTTTGCCGCACAGTACGCGGAAACCCTTTACCGCATTGCCGGCATGGCGGTTGTTATCTGCGACAGAGATGCTGTTATCGCCTGCGCAGGACTTCCCAAGAAGGAGTATCTCGACAAGAAGCTTTCCGGCGAGCTTGAGGATATCGTTGAGGGACGGGGCAACTACCGCTACCTTGAAGGCTCAAATCCCGTTAGAATCACAAACGAATCCACAAGCGCAGCAGTTTCCTGCGCAATGCCCATAATCGCCGACGGCGATCTTATCGGATGCGTGGCATCCGCCCACATCCCCGACGCCGAGCCGGTTGAGGGCGACGTTGAGAACAAGCTTATCGGTACTGCCGCGGCGTTTCTCGCAAAGCAGATAGAATCTTGACGGGGGATCGGATATGGATAAAACACCCAAGGTCAAGATTTTAAAAAGCTCAAACGAGGATTTTATCGGCGCGTACCCAACTGACCGTCCGCCTTACGAATTTCCGTCGAAATACCCCTGCGAGGATGCTTTTCTTCACGGCTCTGTGGCGTCGGCAAACGACTGCACCGGAATCGCCGTTGTGCCGCCCGAAACCGATGAGGAAGCGGAATCCCTTATGTCAGTTAAGGATGTTCCCGTTACCAGTATCGAGGGCGACGGCAAGATAGATTATCATAACTGAGCACGATGGGACCGCTCTGCGGTCCCATCGTGTGTACATAATATAAAAACGGAGAGCAAAATGAAGCTTACCTACAGACATACGCTTATTTCCTGCTACGGATGCTTTTTCATACAAGCCATCGTAAACACGTTCAGTCCGCTTCTGTTCGTTACATATTCGGAAGAATTCGGCGTTTCAATGGGGCAGATAACACTGCTTATTTCATATAATTTTATCGTACAGATGGCGGTTGACGCTTTCGGCATTAAATTTGCCCACCGTATCGGTCACAGATGGGGGCTGCTTATCGCTCATATCACCTCATTTTTAGGTATGTCAGGCCTTGCGCTGTTTACACTCATCATGCCGCCGTTTTTAGGACTGCTTCTTGCCACGACGCTTTGCGCTTTAGGAAGCGGATTTATTGAGGTTATGGCAAGCCCTACCGTGGAAGCGCTTCTGCTTGGTGAAAAAAGCTCCGCCATGAGCTTGCTCCACTCATTTTACTGTTGGGGGCATCTTTTTATCGTTATACTTTCCACCGTTTTCTTTGATCTTGCCGGCATGGAGCATTGGCGGATAATGGCGATCTTCTGGTCACTTATACCTGCTGTAAACTGCGTGCTTTTCGCTCTCGTTCCCCTTGCTCCGCTTAAGGAAGACAAGCACATCAGCGGCTCTTTTATCAGGCTGTTCAGACTTCGCGGATTCCCTCTGTTCCTCATACTTATGATATGCTCAGGTGCGGTGGAAATGGGCATCGGACAGTGGGCATCGCTCTTTGCGGAAAAAGGGCTTGGCGTTTCCAAGACCGTCGGCGACCTGCTGGGGCCCTGCATGTTCGGCTTTATGATGGCGCTTTCGCGCACGCTGTATGGAGTTTTTGGCGAGAAGCTGAATCTGGTGCGATTTATGAAATACTGCTCCGGATGTATGTTTGTCGGCATTTTGCTTGCGGTATTTGCGCCCCATCCCATACTTTCGCTTATAGGATGCGCCATAGTGGGATTCGGCATTGGCATATTTTGGCCCGGTTCGCTCAGTGTGGCAAGCGGACGCGTGCCTATGGGCGGTACAACCATGTTCGCGGTTCTTGCCCTTGGTGGGGATGTAGGATGTTCTCTCGGCCCGGGGCTGGTGGGATTTGTTTCGGGATTCGCGGGAGATTTTGGGCTAAAGGCAGGCATGCTTGCAGCGGCAATATTTCCTATCGCGGCATTTACGGTACTCTCCGTGATATCCGGAAAATCTACCAAAGAGGATAACACTATGCAGAATGATTGTAAATAAAATGTAAACTCTCCTTTTTTCCTGCAACAAAGGGAGAGTTTTTTCGTCTAAAGGGTATAACCAAGAAAGAGGGGGGACAGCTATGAATTTAAAACGCATTTTTACGCTTTTACTTTTGGCGGCGGTATCTGTCAGCCTTAGCTCATGCTTTGTGTGGAGCACGAAAATTTCCGACAACATCCCGATAAAGGAAATGCTTGGCATAGAACAGCCGGATTTTGTGGATTCGGTGGAGAAAGTAATACCAAATACGCCTGTGGACGAAAGCGGTGTTGCGGCGGATACGCTTATGCCCGAAGACGAGGAAACCTCGCTCACCGTTGATAAGCGGTTTGCCGAGGAGGCAAAAAAGAAAAACGTGTACCGCTTCAACGGTGGTGAATGTGCTGTGGTATACGACGAAAACGGGGCAGATATATACGATTTTGTGGATTTGAAGGTCGTTCCTATTACAGATTTTAATTCCATGTATACTGCTGCCGACATATACAGAAGAAGCAGACAGTATTTTGAAGATTATCGCATTGAATATGAGTTTGAACAGCTTACAAATGATTTTATGATAAATTTCACCGTATATTCAAACACATGTGATGCATATTTCAAGGTATACGGTTTTTACACCACAGATGAGCGATTTTTTGAAGTTAACAACCTCAAAGGACGCGGTTTCAGAGGATACTACAAGACTGAGATATCATATTCCGGAGTTGACGAGCCGATAACCATAACCGATCTTTCGGATTACGGAAATCCTGGTGTCACAGGCGATAATTATATATTCGCCCGTGTTAAGGCATTTTTGGAAACCGATGTACAGGCACTTGAGGAGCTATTTTACCTTGAATCCGGCACGCTTTCAGTTTGGGAAGGCTTGGAGATAACCGATTATACCATAACCATACCAACCCCCGAGCCCTATGGCCCTTACGAGTTTCGTATTATCGCCACGTTCAAAAACAGCAATGTGGAACGCTATCCCGACGGTCAGTATATAATAACCGTCACAGACGGGATAGATGTGGGATTTGATATAACGCCCGTTCACTCATCAAGTGTCAAGACGGTATACACAGAAGCGGAGAAGTGGGCGCATGAGTGGGCATCTCACTACGGCGGCTGGTGTCCCCTTGAGTTTATGACTCCCACAAACGAGATTTATGCTCATCATCTGCTTGATTTTTTTGGATACATCAAGCGCACCAATGGTGCGATAGAAGAAACTACCGGTGAGCAGTACAAGGAGTGGTGCGAAAAGTACTTCGGATTTACGGATTTCGAGAATGAGTATACCGCGTCCGGCGTGATCGATCACGGCGGTCACGGACTTAACACAAATGTGTGCGAGGTTGAAACCGTGTCCGAAGCAAGCGGAATACATATTATTGAGATAACCTATTTTGCTGATCAGCTCCGCTCTGTCGAAGCCCTCAAACGCCGTGTAACCCTCGTAGAGCTGGGCGACGGCGGCTACAGAATCGAGAATGTTGAAAACATATACGAAACAGACCTGAACTTCTACGGTTGGGCGTTATAAACGGGAATGTGGCGTGATACTCTTATCGAGTATCACGCCAGTTCTATTCGCCTACGGCGAGTTTATAAGGAACAGAATATTTTATATACAAACAAATTTCCGCCAACCCAAGCCGCCGGAATGGATAGGCACCATGCAGGCGGCGCGAATAGAGCGCACAAAAGGATTAGCGCCATCGTTGTTTTTTCTTTTTCCCCATGTATAAAGTTCTTTGCGGAGCTTTCTTTCAAGAAAGCGACCCGTGCCTCTAAATTCTCGCAATAATTTTCAAAAAACTATTGTAATTTTGTGCGCTGTTTGATATAATAAATATGTATGATTTAAAGGGGATGGAATGCTGCGGCGATATCCATCAACAATCTTTAAGGAGATAGCTATGATAAACGATATGAGAGTTATCGGTCTTACCGGCGGAAGCGGTGCCGGAAAAGGCGAGGTTTCACTTTGCTTTATTTCCCAAGGCATAAAATGCCTTGATACCGATAAGGTTTCAAGAGAGGTTTGTCTGCCGGGAAAACCCTGCCTCAACGAGCTTGTGGAATATTTTGGAGAGGGTATACTTCTTCCCGACGGAAAGCTTGACCGAAAAGGGCTTGCGGAGTTGGTTTTCGGCGAGAAAGACCCCGAAAAACGTGAGATCAAGCATGCTGCCCTTAACAGAATCACTCACAAGCATATTATTGATTCTATGAATCAGTGGCTTCACGAAAGAGAGCGCGATGGCGCAAAATACGCGGTGGTAGATGCTCCACAGCTATTTGAATCGGGCTTTGACCGCCACTGCGACTACATAATCGGCGTTATAGCAGATTCGGATGTACGCATTCGCCGCATTATATCCCGTGACCGCATATCAAGAGAAACCGCTGAGAAGCGTATCGCTTCCCAAAAATCCAATCAGTTCTTCATTGACACCTGCGATTTTACGGTATACAACAATTCGGGCATTGATGCTCTCGAGGGTCAGGTAAACAACATCCTCGAAAAAATCAACTTCTTTGCGTAGTTTTCTTAAATTCCTTGCGTGGGTAGCTGTAATCTGCGCTTTGGGATACTTCATATGGACGGGATTTGTTGAAAAACAGCTCCTTATGAGCAGATATCCCGTAACGTACAGCGATATTGTGTCAAGGTGTGCCGACGAATACGGCGTGCCTGAGGAAATTATCTTTGCGGTTATACACACGGAAAGCCGTTTCAACGTCAGCGCCGTATCAAAAGCTGGGGCTAAGGGGCTCATGCAGATAATTGACAGCACCAATGAGTGGATAGCAGGCCGCAAAGGCGAAGAGGCGATGCCTGAGCGCATATATGAGCCTGCCATCAATATTGACCGCGGCACATGGTATCTTGCCTATCTGTACCGTCAGTTCGGCTCATGGGATGTTGCCGCCGCCGCGTATAACGCCGGTTATGGGCGAGTATCCGGTTGGCTTGGGGATGCAAATTACAGCTCCGACGGCAAAACTCTTGACTATATTCCGATTGACGAAACAAGACGGTACGTCGAACGTGTTATGGAAGCGGCTGAGATATACAGCGAGCTTTATTATGATGAAAATTAAAAGGAGATAAGGAACATGGAAGAAAAGTCAAAAGGTCAGCTTCTTTCCGAGAAGCTTGTGTACAAGACAAAAAACACCTTTGAATCAAAGAACGCGGACAAGTGCACGGTAAACGAATACTGCGAGGGCTATAAGAAGTTCCTCGACAACAGCAAGACCGAGCGCGAGGCAGTAACCGAGGCTATTGCCATGATCGAGTCTAAGGGCTACAAGCCATATAAGCTTGGCGATAAGCTTGAGCGCGGCGGAAAATACTACTTCAATAACAGAAATAAGAGCCTTTTCATGTTTAAGCTGGGCACTGAATCCATTGAAAACGGTATCCGTATCACCGCATCCCACATCGACTCCCCAAGAGTTGATTTTAAGCCCCGTCCTGTATTTGAGGATTCCGAAATGTGCTTCTTCAAGACACATTACTACGGCGGAATCAAGAAATATCAGTGGGTAGCGCTTCCTCTTTCGCTTCACGGAGTTATCTGCAAGCCGGACGGTGATGTTACCGTTACCGTGGGCGAGGACGAGAGTGAGCCGGTATTTTATATTTCCGATCTGGCGCCCCATATCGCACAGCTTCAGTATCAGAAGCATGTAGGCGAGGCTATAACCGGTGAACAGCTTAATGTTCTTGCAGGTTCCGAGCCTTTCGATGACGAAAAGGCATCCGACAAGGTAAAACTTACCGTGCTCTCTATGCTCAACGAGAAGTACGGATGCACCGAGGCTGATCTTATCAGCTCTGAGCTTTGCGCTGTTCCTGCAATCAAGGCACGCGACGTAGGTATTGACCGCTCCATGATCGGCTCTTACGGTCACGATGACAGAGTGTGCGCATATCCCTCAATCACCGCTATGCTTGAGTCCGATGACAGCGAGCATACTCTTATGAACATTATCGCCGACAAGGAAGAGGTTGGCTCTGACGGCGTTTCCGGTATGCAGTGTGCGCTTCTTTCCGATATTATTGAGGAGATCGCTCTTGCTATGGGCGGAAACCCCAGAGTAGTGCGTGCAAACTCCAAGTGTCTGTCCGCTGACGTAAATGTGGCGTACGATCCCAATTTCCCCGAGGTATTCGAGCGCCGCAACACCGCTTTCCTTAATCACGGCGTGGTGCTTTCCAAGTACACCGGTGCAAGAGGCAAGTCCAGCACCTCTGATGCTTCCGCTGAGTTTGTTGAGTTCGTTACAAGAATCTTCGACGAAAACGGCGTTGATTGGCAGATGGCGGAGCTTGGCAAGGTTGACCTTGGCGGCGGCGGAACTGTTGCAAAATATATCGCAAACATCAACATTGACACCATCGACCTTGGTGTGCCGGTTATTTCCATGCACGCTCCCTACGAGCTTGTAGCAAAGAACGATGTTTACATGGTTCACAAGGCTATCTGCGCGTTTTACAAATAATTTTGAAATAATTTTTTAAAAGGAGAAATAAAAAATGAACGACATTCTTAAGAAAATAGGTCTTTACGGTATTGTGCCCGTAATCAAGATCGACAACATCGACGATGCGATTCCGCTTGCACGCGCACTTTGCAAGGGTGGTCTGCCCGTAGCGGAGATCACATTCCGCACCGCTTGCGCCGCTGAGGCTATTAAGCGCATCACCACCGAATTCCCCAACATGCTTGTTGGTGCCGGCACCGTACTTACTCCCGAACAGGCTGACGAGGCTGTTGCGGCAGGCGCTAAGTTTATCGTATCCCCGGGACTTAATCCACGTGTAGTAAAGCACTGCGTTGAGATCGGCGTGCCGATAACTCCCGGCTGTGCAAATCCGTCCGACGTCGAGGCGGCTATTGAGCTTGGTCTTGACGTAGTAAAATTCTTTCCGGCAGAGGCTGCAGGCGGCCTTCCCATGATCAAGGCTATGAGCGCGCCCTACGGTGGACTCAAATTTATGCCTACCGGCGGTCTTAACGAGAAGAACATTCTCGATTACTTAAAGTTTAATAAGATCCTTGCATGCGGCGGAAGCTACATGGTATCCTCTGACCTGGTAAATGCAGGCGAGTGGGACAAGATCACTGAGCTTACAAGAAACGCTGTTATGCAGATGCTCGGCTTCGAGGTTAAGCACGTTGGTATCAACTGCGCTAACAAGGAGCAGGCAAGCTCGGCACTCACCATTCTCGAAACCATGTTTGGATTTGCCGGAAAGCACGGCAACAGCAGCGCATTCGCAGGCGCAGGTATTGAGCTTATGTACGCTCCTTACCTCGGCACCAACGGTCACATTGCAATCGGCACTAATTTTATTGACCGCGCTGTGTTCTATTTCGAGAACATGGGCATCAAGTTTAACGCTGATTCCGCGAAGCGCAACGACAAGGGCGCACTTACTGCAATCTATTTTGCAGACGAGATCGCAGGCTTTGCGTTCCATCTTGTGCAGAATAAGTAATAAAGTGGGCGTATTATATTATAATATGCAAGTAGAAAAGCCGCGCAGATGCGCGGCTTTTCGTTATCCTTTATTCTTTCTCGAAACAACAATCGCCGTAACGATCAGTGCCGCAACGAGAACAATTGCGCCGGCAATCAGAATAACGGGTAATAATTCGCCCGTCACCATAACCGCGGTAGGACCGTCTGCCCCACCAATAATTCCAACAGAAGCTTCCTTCATCATAACACCTCTTTTTTTTAACAAATTTTGCCTTTCCTAATAGCCGGAATGGATAGGCGCCATGCAGGCGGCGCGAATCGTACGTGGTAGAACGGGAACGTCACGCCGTCCCCTACAGTTTTTTATTTTTCCCTGTATAAAGTTTTTTGCGGAGCTTTTTTCGGCACATCGCCTGCAGCGATGTGTTTGAAAGCGACCGCAACTCTCCGTTTTCCCTTAAAGTGCGGCAAGCTTTTCGCGAAGCTCCGCTTCCATGGGCTTGTACTTAAGAAAGGTTTCAGTCAGTTCCCGCCTTACATCTACGTCGCCGTACTTCTTTTCCGCGAGATACTCGATCATAATGTGTATTTGCTCCTCTGCAGGCTTGTGGTAAATGTCGGTTGGCACGCACACATAGGTGGTGTAGATAAGCGACAGCGGACGAACACATCCAAACCACTTTCCCATATATTCCTCGGTGATTATCGCCTCTATGGGGCGATAATCGTCAATTTTCAAACCTTGGGCACGGAGTATGTACTCCGCAATACGGTACAGACCAAGCTCATTTGGGTGCACGCGGTCGGTAGTGTAAATATCCTCGATCAAGTAAAGCTCGCACATTCTTGCGTGGATGTCGATAACATCAAGCCTGCGTCTGTATGCCGCTTCTCTCACTGCTTCCGCATACTCGTATATTAAGCGATGGGCGTGCTTGTGTGATTTTGTATCACAGTCAAGGTATTCCGCATAGGGCGATGGGGTGATAAGTATGGGCGTAATGCCGTGTGTAATAAGTAAATCGAGGTAGGTTTCGATGTTATTCTTATATTTCTCGTAGTATAACTCAACCTCACTGCGGCGCTGATCCTTGTCTTCTGAATCAAGAGAGCTGAGGTGCGCGTCGTTTACCCCGAAATAGACCGTAGCATGTGTGGGAGCAAAGGGAAGTACATGAGCCTCGAAAAATTTGAGAGCATCGTCGTATGTGCTGCCTGCCGCCGCACCTACCGCAAATTTTACGTTAAGCTCCGGTAAATGCTTGTTATAATATTCAACAACTCTTGTGGGGTACTCGCATCCTGCTGTGATGCTGTCGCCGATGAAGATCACACGGGAATTTTTAGGAAATCTCTGCATTTTGTGAGGATCCTTTCTCGGTGTTTATAGGGTCAGTCCAAAATCTCACGCCAATCGCGGATTTTTATTCCAGCGAAATATTTAGCAAGAATATCGGATGCTTCATATCCAAGCTTTGCGAGATCGCGGACACCGATCTGAGAAAGCCCTACACCATGTCCCCAACCTTTTCCTGCAAAGATAAAGTTGTTTTTGTCGGCGGCGTACACAGTTTCAGTCTTTGTAAGAGCCGATGTTTCGCCAAGTGTGAGTGTTCCCTTAGCGCTTATGACGGTTTTACCGGAAATTTCCGACTCGTGCAGTCCTGTTTTATCCATAACCCGAACACTGTCAAGCTCCCCCATCTCAAGCTCTCCCGAAAAGGTTACTGCTTTGAGAGAATCCGGAGAAAGAGTAGTGAACTTAGCATTTTCTGTTTCAACAGAGCCTTTTCCTACCACAAAATTGGCGCTGTTTACATACTTCGAAAGAGCTGTGCGAACCGCATCTGTGGTTTTTACCGTTACCTTATTGCCGTATGAGTCGGTAAAGGTGATCTGATACACATATGTGGAATTTTTCGCTAACTTATCTATTGAAATGTCCGCGATCTCACCTTTAAGCGTGGCGTAGCCTTTATTAGTGCGAAGATAAGTGCAAAGCTCAGCAGGAGAAACCTCAGAAGTCCACACACCATTGGAGTGGTTCGTATATATTTCCCAAGGTGTCTGCACCGCAACAAGATATGGTTGTGGTGCACCGCCCCAAGCATCGTCAACACCTACAGTGACTCCTCCCGTGACCGCACTGTAATATGCGGTGACAATTTTGTTGCCGTATGTCATAACAAGCCCTTCGGTTTCATCAACAGCCTGTTCCACCACATCGGTAATGCGCGATCTTCCGTTATACACCTGGCAATGAGCCGTGTTGCAGAGGTCCGCCTGATATGCGCTTTCGTGGCGCACACTTGCAAGAGTAAAGGAGCGCACGCATATAGCGAATGCCTTTTGTGCTTCAAGAGGCCATGAGGATGATATTTCATAGGGAAGTACGCCTTTTATGTACTCTCCAAGAGGGATGATATCTGTAAGTGAAACTCCGTCAACCGTGTCAGAGATGTAGCGGCGGAACATAAAAACGCCGTCGTAAAGCTTCTTTGCCGGAGTTATGAGATAAGCGCGCTCACCTTCGGGAGAGTCAAGGGGAGTAAGGCCGAGGGCTGTAATATCGCCGTCGTCATATTCGAACAGTATGCGATCTGTCATGGGATCAACCACCGAAACCGCAGTATCGGTGGGTTCAGCTACCGTAACATACAGATCGGGAAATATATCAGCAAGCTCTTCGGCAAGGGCATGTGCTTTGGAAAAATTAGTGAAATGTCCGGTTCTTATTCTGTAGCTTCCGTCGATATACGAGGGAATCGGATATAGATCAAATTCCTCAAGAATATCTTCTATATCCTCAATAATTTCAACCGCATCATCGTATGTAAGTTCTTCACCGATTTCAACATGATATCCGCCGATAACAGCAGAGGAAGCGTCGGCGGTTTTACTGTAGGTCATAGCAGATTTTGAGAGATTGGCATCAACGGTGCAGGAAACTTTAGTTTCGGGAATCTCCCAGAGAAGCTCATGGGTGAGATCACCAAGACGCTTAACGGCATTTATTCCAAATCCGTAGTCTGCGCAGGTTTCGAATCCTACTGTAACATTCGAGCCGTACATAAGGGCTATACGCATAAGCTTATCGTCCGAGGTTACAAGGCCTGAGTCGCCCAAGGTGGGATATTCCTCATCGGGCAGAATATCCTTGTCGTCGTCCGGAATGTAATCTGTGTCAGGTGAATCTGTATCTTCCGTATCTTCTGTTTTCTCAGGAGCTTCAGACTCATCGGAGTCGGTATTGGGATTCTTGTTCTGTTCATCTCTTAAGCTTTGAAGATACTCCAGGATTTCCTTTTGTGACATATTCGCAAAGTCATTTGCGGACAGAGAAACGCTCAAAAAGTATATAGCAGTGCCAAAGGTTGAAAGGGCAAGGAACACCACCATCAGAGTGGCGAGAAGTCTGCGAAGCTTGTCCCTTTGGTTTTTCTTATTCGACAACGCTGTAATCTCCTCTCACCATAATATAAGCTTCCTCAGAGGTTATCTCAATTCCCCGTCCGTCACCGCCTCTTGGAACTAACAAATGGTGGTTAAGGGGTATGTTGGCGGTATTAAGAAGCTCTGTGCCGTCAGTCATATCGCTAAGACCGTTCGCAACAATAGACACGACAATAGCAGAGCCGGAGCGGAGCACGATCTCACAAGGAGATTCAGCCATGATCTTTGCGCCCTTATTCAGATAAACCACCTCAAAGTGGTTTGCCGCAGATTCATCCGCAGGCTCTTCTTCGTCAAGCCTTGCCTCAAGGTTCTCAATTATCAGTTCATACTCGGAAAGCTTTTCGTAAAGTTCTGTAAGAGTTTCCGTGAGAGTTGTGATCGTATCGTTAAGCTCTTCGATTTTTTTGTCGTAAGCGGGAGTTACTATTTCAGTTATGTATGAAAGTGAAACCAGCGGATCATCCTCAGGGTTATATACAGCTTCATCGCCGTGCACAAGCATGGGGAAAGCAGTCAGTGTAAGAGAGAATGCCGCTGCGAGAGAAAAGATTTTTATTCTGTTCATAATAATCATACCTCAAAAACAGTTTTTTATCGATATTTCGAAACTATACACTACTATTGTACAATATTTTCACCGAAAATGCAATAGTACACACGGAAAATTTATGTGAATTTTTATAAGTTCGAGGCTTGCCGCTCCGCGCGGCGCACGCCGATGCCACTCCGATGGCGCATGCACCATAGCGGATATGCGCGGCGGAAAGATTGGATTTACGCAATCGTTCGCATGTACGATAGAGGTTAGATACGCACCAATTGCGGCACACCGCTACGCTATCCGCCGTCGGCTTACGCTAAACTAAGTTTAGCGCCAAGTTACTACCGTTCCCCAAGCCGCCGGAATGCCGACCAATGCAGGCGGCGCGAATCTGTGGCTCGAACGGATTCGCACATTGAGCCACACAAGCGATTCTCGTTGTTTTGCATTTTGTCCCGTGTATAAAGTTCTTTGCCAGGCTTTCTTTCAAGAAAGCCGCGTAACTCCCATACAATCACTTACCGCTTTCACCCCTCATAGGCGGAAAATTATCAAAATGGCGAGCGGCGCGATCGCGGATGCGCCTGAGGGTTGTGAGGCTGACGTTGAGCTTTTCGGCGGTGTCGGTCATGCTCATGCCGCAGATGAAATGAAGGCGAAGAAATAGCTTGCAGGGAAGAAGCACAGGGGTTTCCGGGATAGAGTCTACAGTAAATTCGATATCGTGAAGCTTCTTTTTAAGTTCAGATATCTCACTTTCCAAGGATGCGCTCCAATCTTCGTCAAGGGTGTCGCGGCTGATAAGTCCCGAATTTATGTCGGCGAGAATTTTTCTGCGCTCTGCGCTTTTGGAGTTGAGAGCACGCATATACCAGTCATAGCGCGAGAAAAACAGTAGGGACGTTGGATAGTTGTAAAGCCTCATTTTTCGCCTCCCGTACACGGTGAAGCCACCGCTGATTCTGTAGAATCGAAAAGCCTTGGCGGGGAAAGATATTCGTCCGGATCGATGGAAATAATACTGTAAACGGCGCTTTGGGTGCGGTAGAGTGACATTTTTACGTTAAGGTATCCGCCATCCACAAGCTCATTGCGTGCCCTGCAAATCGAAGTCTTGCCAAGATTCGACTCACCAATGAGCCTGCTTAATGGGATTGACATGTACTTGGGGAATCCCACAAGATTAAACTGTTCAAGCAACATATAGTAAAGAGCTATAGCCGAGCTTGAAAGCGGATAAAGACGGCGGCGCAGATAAAAACCTTTGAGTTGCTTCAGGTAATTCATATAATCCTCCTTCTTGAAACGCTTCGTGCGTTCCTTTTGTGAAGATTATAGCATCCGTTTTATGCGCAGTCAATGGCTGTGCACATTTTAGTTGTACACATTTTTTAAAAAACTGTGCAGAAAACAAGG
This sequence comes from Candidatus Flemingiibacterium sp., assembly GCA_045644145.1. Taxonomy (GTDB): domain Bacteria; phylum Bacillota; class Clostridia; order Oscillospirales; family CAG-272; genus Flemingiibacterium. The sequence goes on along the minus strand of JAZRGK010000078.1, from coordinate 62,235 downwards.
TATGCGTAAATAAGAAAAGCGAACCGTGCAGATAACGCACGATTCGCCGATTTTATGAAGCCGTGTTTTTTACATGTATCCGTATTTCTTACGCTTGCCGATAAGAAATATAAGCGTTACCGATAGGGACAGAAGCTCTGCCGCTACTATGGCAAGCCAGATTCCGTCAAGCTTTAAGGGTTCCGGAAGCATGAGGGGAATAAGTATCAGGCAGGCAAGCTGGAAAACAAAGGTGCGCATAAAGGATATGACGCCAGATACCAGACCGTTGTTAAGCGCAGTGAAAAACGCCGAGCCGAATATGTTGAAGCCGCAGATTAGGTATGAGATGGCATAAATCCGGAAGGCGTGCTTGGTTATCCCAAAAAGCTCCGGCTTGTATCCTACGAAAATCTGTGCGAGAGGCGATGATAAAAGCTCCGCAAGTCCGGTCAGGATAACGGCTGCAATGCCGATAAGAATGAGGCTCTTTTTGAGAAGACTCTTTAATTCATTCTTGTTTCCGGCACCGTAGTGGAAGCCAACCACGGGAGTTATGGACAGCGCGAAGCCGTAGTAGATTCCAACGAAAATGAACTGCACATACATTATAACGCCGAACGCGGAAACTCCGTCCTCGCCGATAAGCGAAAGCAGGCTGAAATTGTACACCATGTTAACAACGGACGCAGAGATGTTCGAAACAAACTCCGAGGAGCCGTTCACCGAAGCGCGGAGAAGCGCCATTCCGTCAAAGGAGAAGCCTACAAGCCGCAGGGGCGTACGCTCGCGTTTCATAAAGTATATCATGGGTATAGTTGCACCAATGAGCTGGCTGATTGCGGAAGCCACAGCCGCGCCGGCAAGTCCGAAGCCGAGCACACCTACAAACAGTGCGTCAAGCACCATGTTGGTAATACCTGCCGCCACGGTGACGTACAGTCCGAGCTTAGGCTTTTCCGCTGTTATGAGGAAGCTCTGAAAGAGATTCTGAAGCGTGAAGCAGGGAAGCGTTATAACCATAATTCTGCCGTACAGCACGCAGTGCTCTATCATTTCGCCCTCAGCGCCGAGAAAAACGGCAATGGGACGGCAGAATACAAAGGAAACGGTACCGATAAGTGCCGCAAGTATGATTGCCACATACACGAGCATGGAAAATAGGCGGTTGGCTTTCTCAGTGTCGTCCTCTCCGAGCGTTTTAGAAACAAGCGCCGTACCGCCGGTGCCTATCATAAAACCGAATGCGCTGACGATAATAAGATATGGCATTATAAGATTTATTGCAGCAAATTCCGTGTCGCCAACGAAGTTTGACACAAAAAGTCCGTCCACAACGCTGTATATTGACGTGAATATCATCATTACAATAGACGGAAATGCGAAGCGAAGCAGGTTTTTATATGTAAAATGGTCAGATAGCTGTATTTGCATTTATAATCTCCTTAAATGTCATACGCTACAATTATACCCTATTTTCCCGGTAAAGTCAATGAGAACGAGCATTTTTATGTATACAAAAGTTTTCAAAGCGGTAAAGATTCTGCAGTTGTACTTGAAAATACAGGTGGTATGTGATATAATGTATATGCAAATTGGTTGTTCGCTTTAATGACGCTTAATATCCGAATCCTTTAAGAGATCGAGTTACTTTGGATAACCTATATTCAATCAAAGTCAATGAGGTAGATTATGGTAAGTATTTTATTTATCTGCCACGGTAACATATGCCGAAGCACAATGGCGGAATTTGTTTTTAAGGACTTGGCAGAAAAGGCGGGGCGAAGTGAACGTTTCAACGTAGCATCGGCTGCCACCAGCTATGAGGAAATAGGGAATCCCGTGCATCCCGGCACCGCAAAAATCTTAGACAGGCTTGAAATATCATACGGTAATAAGCGTGCAGTACATCTTGAAAGATCCGACTATGAAAAATACGATTATTTAGTGTGTATGGATAGTGCCAATATACGAAACACTTTGCGTATTATGGGTTCTGACAGAGATAAAAAGGTGCATAAGCTGCTTTCATTTGCCGGCTTTGACAAAGATGTGGCTGATCCTTGGTACACCGGGGATTTTGAAGCAACTTACGAGGATGTGCTTGCAGGATGCATCGGGCTTTTGAAACATATAGATGAAAAAAACAAATGAGCGCCTGAACAACATCCGGATTTCAGAATGATCCTACTATCTTAAGAGGGAAATTAGCCTGTAAATCTGTCCTGTAATGATTAAATGTTTTTTGCCATATGAAATCATCACCGAATGATTTTTTTTTACAAAACTACTTGAAAAAGCACAGAAAACGTGATACAATATTGTGTAAAGATATTTCAGCATACGCTGTATGTGTGCTGTAAAATAAGCGGAGGAAAAATTATGAGCAATAATGTACGTCCAGAATCAATGGTTAGAATCAACACACCCGAACTTGCCGCTAAGTTTATAGATGAGCAGGTAGCAGAGGTACGTGCGCAGGTTGGCGATAAAAAGGTGCTTCTCGCACTTTCCGGCGGTGTAGACAGCTCCGTTGTTGCGGCACTTCTTATCAAGGCTATCGGTAAACAGCTTGTCTGTGTTCATGTAAACCACGGTCTTATGAGAAAGGGCGAAAGCGAGCAGGTTATCGAGGTATTCCAGAACGGACTTGACGCGAACCTTATTTATGTTGATGCAACTGATCGCTTCCTTGATCTTCTTGCCGGTGTTGCAGACCCCGAAAAGAAGCGCAAGATCATCGGCGGTGAATTTATAAAGGTATTCGACGAGGAAGCAAAGAAGCTTGACGGTATTTCCTTCCTTGCGCAGGGTACAATTTACCCCGATATTCTTGAATCCAACGGCAAGAAGGCTGTAAAGGCGCACCACAACGTTGGCGGTCTTCCCGAATACATGACCTTCGAGCTTGTTGAGCCTATCAAGCTTCTGTTCAAGGACGAAGTACGCGAGGTTGGACGTGCTCTCGGTCTGCCTTCCGAAATGGTTGACCGTCAGCCTTTCCCCGGTCCCGGACTTGGCGTTCGCTGCCTCGGCGCTATCACTCGCGACAGACTCCACGCTCTCCGTGAGGCTGATGCGATTCTCCGTGAGGAGTTTGACAAGAGCGGTCTTGCAAAGCATGTTTGGCAGTTCTTTATCTCCATGCCTGACATGAAGAGCGTTGGTGTACGCAATCACGAGCGTTACGAGGGATGGCCTGCAATCATTCGTGCTGTGAACTCCAAGGATGCTATGACCGCAACCATCGAGGAGATTCCTTATCCCGTGCTCCACACCATTACAAACCGCATCATTACCGAGGTCGAGGGTGTAAACCGCGTGCTGTACGATCTTACTCCCAAGCCTACCGGTACTATTGAGTGGGAATAATAAACGTAAGTCGAAAAAGCCTTATATATCAAGGGTTTTCGGTACTTGAAACGGATTTTTGATACCGTTTTGATACCAAACAGAATAATAAACAACGGCAGGAATGTGATAATTTCTTGCCGTTATTTTTGCAAAAAACGCATTAATGATGTTGACAATGTTCGCAAGATAGATTATAATATAATCATTAAAGAAATTTGAGGGCAAAATAATGTATATATCCGTTTCTGATGCAGCTGAAAAATTCAACATATCAAAGCGAAGAGTGCAAATTTTATGTGAGCAAGGCCGTGTTGAGGGCGCCAATATGGTTAGTGGAGTATGGTTGATACCATCAAATGCTCCAAAACCTATAGATGGAAGAAAAAAGAAAACAGAGGACTTTCAATTAAGTTTTTTTGATGTTTTTGAGAACACCTTATCTCTTGACGAGGTGTGTAAAATATTATCCATATCCAAGGCAACAATCAAGAATTGGATTCGGTTAGGCAAAATAACACCAGATGCAGGTGAACAATTATTTAGTAAGGAATATATCGAACACTTTGTTGCCGAACTTAAATTGAGTAATAATACAAAACTAAAAAGCAGAAGAAACAAAAAAAGCGCTTCTGGCAAAGTGTTATATAAAGACTATGTTCATACTGTAAGCAACCAAAAATTAGTGGCAGAATTATTGGAATTAGGCGTAGTTGAGGAAGAAAAGGAACTGCTGATAGTTCTTGCCAACTATGCTATTCAACTTTATTATCAGCGAAATGGAATTGTATATTCAGACAACTGTGTACTTGAAACATTTTTGAAAAGAAGTAGCGAAGATAACTTCTATCCATTGGTTTGTGATTTAATTGGAAGTAGTACTGTCCATAATGATTTAATTAAAAAGTTGAAGCCTGCATTAGAAAAAGAACTTGTTTATGTCAAAGGCGAAGACTCGTTAGGTTTTGTTTACATTTCTCTCCAAGACATTGGTAAGCGTAAGAGTTCAGGTGCATACTATACTCCAGAAAAAGTTGTCAACGAGCTTATCGATCACTTAATTGATGCCGATAAAGATTTATTCTCTAAGATGATTTGTGATCCTTGCTGTGGCACAGGAAACTTTTTGCTGCGCCTTGGGGAAAAAGGTATCGTTTGTGATCACCTATTTGGTCAAGATATCGATCCAATAAGTGTATATCTTACACGTATAAATATTGCGCTTATGGCACCACAAATTCCTTACTTAGAGCTTTGTTCTCGGATTATTATTGGCAATACTTATTTTGGAACCTTCTCGCGAAAATTTGATGTTATTATTGGGAACCCGCCATGGGGAAGCACATTCTCGGAAGAAGACGAAGTAAAGTGTCGTAAATTGTTTAAAACAGCTATCGGCAAAAGCATTGAATCATATGATTTGTTTGTGGAAAAATCTTTGCAGATGCTTCATCTACATGGCGTTTTATCTTTTGTGCTTCCGGAGGCTATTTTAAGCGTTGCTGCTCACGATGCGGTTAGAAAATTGATGATTGATTCTTGTTCGTTTAAATTTGTTTCGTACTTAGGAAATGTTTTTTCGGGAGTTCAATGTCCTTCCATTATTCTCGGTATTGTTCCTGATAATCATCCTACTGTAGTGGGGTGCAAAGTTGTAAGTGACAATGAGAAGTTTGTTATTTCCCGTGCGAGAAATTTTTACGATGGAATTCTCTCTTTAAATGTATCAGATGAAGAATGTGACTGTATTAAAGTAATTAGTAATATTGATAATGCTACGTATTTAAAGGATAGAGCAATATTTGCTCTTGGTATTGTTACCGGTAACAATGAGGAATATATTTCAGAAAAAAAGCAAGAAGACAATGAGATTATATTAAAAGGGAGCGACATTCAAAGATATCATATTGCCGCGTCTGAAAATTACATTCGGTTCATCCCTGAGTCGTTTCAACAAGTAGCTCCTACAGAAATATATCGTGCAAAAGAAAAACTATTATATCGTTTTATTAGCGAAGTTCCAGTTTTTACATATGATGATCAACAAACATTATCCTTGAATAGTTGTAATATTGTTATCCCACAGATCAAGGGTCTTGAAATGAAATATATCTTAGCGATTTTAAATTCGAGTGTTTCTGCATTCTTTATTGCTAAGAAATTCAATTCAGTTAAATTGTTGCGTTCACATATCGAAGCTTTGCCCATACCAGTGATCAGTAAGTTGAGGCAAAGTGAAATAATTGAAAAGGTGGATGCTATACTGACCTCAACAGGGGATGCTGTAGCAAAATATAAAGATATTGACGAGTTAATAATGGATATTTACAAATTAACTACATCGCAAAGAGAAACCATCCGACAAGCACTAAAAGATAAAAATTTATTTTTAGCAGAATAATAAAAAATGTATGGCAATCAAGCCCGATTGCCATACACCCTAAATACTATTATTTTGCAGATTTTCCTTTTTGACGCACTTTGCTTAAAATGTCTTTCTCCTCTACCTTAAAAGTAGCAAGTTCTTCCTCAGTCATAAAGACCTGCCCTTCGAAAACCTCTGCACCAGCTATACCAGTGTTTTCATTTCTATGCTGTGAACTAAGTTTTCCTGTTTGTTGTAATTCGGAACTTGTTAGTACCCAATAAATCAATTCATCTCTACAAGTGCCTATCCAAATGAATACGTCACAGCACGAGGGTTTTAACTGCTGATAGTGATATTTGAAACCGGCTGCTTTTGCTTCTGTATGTAAATACGCCCTACTTGCCAAGCTGCCACCTGCTTTTGTGCTGTTAGCTCGGCAAGCCTTTACTTCAATTCGAATGCCGTCTAACCACAAGTCAAATTCACCATCAAAAGCTGGATATGCTTTAGCAACATTTTCTTTTGTTGCCTTTATGAACTCGGGGAAAAGCGCACGAATATGTTGTTCACCCCATGTCTGACCGTAAGTACGTGGTGCCATATCGAACAAATCGAGATATTTATTTCTGTTGGCATATTCTAAATTGAGTTGAGAGTATCTCTCATAAGAAAGTTCCCCAATAGATAAAAAATACGCTAACAATCTGCTCTCTGTGCTAAAGGGGAATAAGGTTTTCTCGTTTTTAATCTCCTTAATTGTTTCTTTGTTACCCTTTGTATTGTGTTCTAATTTTGTCAATTCAGCCAAAAGCTCTTTCATTACACCTTTTCCTCCATAAATAATTTATAGGTTTCAATCTCAAGTGCATCAGCAATGCGCTGAATGTTTTCGAGGGATATGCTTCTGCGGTAACATTCAATTGCACTGATATATGTTCTGTGAAGGCCACATTTTTCGGCAAAGGCTTCTTGGGAGATACCCATTGCTTGCCTATGTCGCTTTACATTCGCTCCAAAAACTTTTACTATGTCCATAATTAAATACCTCCATTTTATATGATACACTATAACAGACAATAAGTATACATACAATAAGTATCAATAATTCGCAAATATCTTTTGCAAACCTCTTGTAATTATTCCAAATATATGCTATAATAAATTACACAGAAAAGCCGCGCATTCCGGGTGGTATCGGTGATACCAATTTGATACCGTTTTTTCGTAGACTCCATAGATAAAGCGGAAAAAGGCGGTCAAATTCCCCGAAAAACCGCGCGAAAAGACCTAAATTCACTCGATATAATGCTAATTTAAGCGAATGGGAATAAAATTTACTCGCTTGCAAGTGCCCGAAAGGCTTTGAAAGAATGTGCTTTCGGGCACTTTCGTTTTGATAAAAACGCATTGCAGTCAATGAGATCAAAAGAGCAAAAAATGGTTGGAAGGGCATATAAATGTTTTCGACAAGGAGGTGGCGTTTATGGCAGATTATACGTTGCGTCATGTTGGCGATCATGCGCTTTCTGTTGAGTTCGCTAACGAAATAAGTCTTCAGGTCAACCAAAAAGTGTGCGCACTCAAAATGATCTTAGAGAAACAGGCGATTCAGGGGCTTCAGGAACTCGTTCCAACATATCGTACTCTGCTGATCTTATACGACCCTCTTGTGGTGGAATGGACGGCTATAAGGACAGTCATCGAACAATGTATTGGCTCCATAGAAACCGTTCAGATTCCAAAGGCAGTCATTACAGAGATCCCTGTCCTTTATGAAGGCGAATATGCAATGGATATCGAAGACATTGCCAAAATGGAAAACAAAAACGTAGAGGAAATTATTCGTATACATAGCCAGAGCGACTACTATGTCTATATGTTGGGCTTTTCTCCCGGACACCCTTATACGGCACGGTTTGAAAATCCCTTTTCCTTCAAACGTAGGTCCTCTCCGCGAATCCGCATCCCCGGAGGAAGCGTTATTGTACAGCAGGAACAAAGCAATATCGCACCCTTCGAGCAGCCATGCGGATGGAATGTGATCGGCACGACACCGCTGTTGTTATGTGATTATCGGCATGAAACACCATTTCTTCTGAAAGCAGGTCAGTGGGTGCGTTATGTCCCGATCAGCCGCTCCGAATTCATGGAAATCAAGCGTCAGGTTGAATTGGACTGTTACCGGTGCAAGACCTACGAGAAGGAGGCGTGACATGGGAATCATTATAGAAAATCCCGGACTTCTGACTACTGTTCAGGATGAAGGAAGGTTTGGGTACGCTCAATTCGGAGTAACATCATCCGGGCCCATGGATGTTGAATCTTTTAATATTGCAAATCTGCTGGTAGGCAATGCCCCGGGAGAAAGCGCTTTAGAGGCGACCTTTCTTGGTCCCACATTTCGCGTGACGGAAGATACAGTTATCGCTATAACCGGTGCTGACATGTCTGCGACCTTGAATGGCACACACATTCCCATGTATCGGGCAGTGGTTGTTCCCGCCGGAAGCACGGTGAAATTGCAGGCAGCAAAAAACGGCAGCCGTTCTTACATTGCCTTTTGCGGCGGCTTTGACGTTCCGCCGATTATGGGAAGCAGAGCTACAAGTATCCAGAATCATATTGGCGTTTTTAACGGCAGCAAGCTTGCAAAGGGGGACGAGCTTTCGATTCGTCCTGCTTTTAGTGTTCCGCAAAACGTTTCACATCGGTTTGTCCACCATAACATACGACGGAAACACGAAAATATCGTAAGAGTTCTGTTAGGACCGCAAGATGACTACTTTACCGAGGAAGGACTGTCCGCCTTTTTGGGAACACCGTATACCGTTTCCAAGGATTTTGACCGAATGGGCTGTCGTCTTGAAGGTGAGCCCATTCAGCACAAGACGGACGGAAACATCATTTCTGACGGAATAATGAACGGTTCCATCCAGATTCCCACTACGGGATTACCCATTATCATGCTGGCAGAGCATCAGTCCACTGGCGGATATACAAAAATTGCCACAGTGATCTCTGTGGACCTGCCGGTGATCGGTCAGTGCTGTCCGGGTGATATCATCCGTTTCAAGGCAGTTTCACTGGAAGAAGCGCATCGCTTATTAAAAGAACATAAGTCCCGGATGGATGATCTGATCCGATTTATGAACGATCCACCTGATACGCATGCCTATCTTGTATCCGTTAACGGCAAAACATACGACGTTGTTGTCGAAGCTATAGACTAAGAGAGGATATTATCATATGTATACAATTGATTTGAACAGCGATATGGGTGAAAGCTTTGGTGCATACCGCATAGGAAACGATGAGGAGCTTATTCGCAACGTTTCATCCACCAACATTGCGTGCGGCTATCATGCAGGCGATCCTATGGTTATGGATCGCGTTGTACGAATGGCGAAAGAGCACGGTGTAGCCGTTGGCGCACATCCCGGTTATCCCGATCTGATAGGATTTGGCCGCAGACCAATAGAGATATCTCCTGACGAAGTGAAAAACTATGTGAAATATCAAATCGGAGCATTGTGGGCATTTGCAAAAAGCTACGGTATGACCATTCAGCATGTTTGCCCTCACGGAGCAATGGGAAATATCTGCCAATACGATCGTGAAACCTCTCGCGCAATCTGCGAAGCCGTCTTCGAAATTGACCCAAGCATCCGCGTTTTCTACTGTGCCGGAGCAGTTTTAGGCGAAGAAGCTAAAAAAATGGGACTGACCGCCTTGTGTGAGATATTTGCCGACCGTGCATATATGGAAGATCTGTCACTGGTTCCCAGAAAGCAGCCAGGCTCCATGATTACCGATGTAAATTTAGCAGTGGAACGATGCGTCCGAATGATCAAGGAGCACAAAGTCACCGCTATCACCGGCAAGGAGATCGAAATACATGGCGATACGCTTTGCGTGCATGGCGACGGTCCCAACGCGTTACTTTTCGTGGAGCGAATCCGCGAAGCATTCAAACGTGAGAACATCGAGATCAAAAATTTTCTGGCGTAAGCAATGGTAACTTTAGTAATCAAAATAGTCAGAAGAAATTTAGATTACACATCTTCCTTAGATATAAAACAGAAGCATATTTGCTCTGCTGAAACCAAAATGATTTAAGTGAGAACCCTCGCAGCAGAAGCTTTGCCGCGAGGGTTTTTGATAATTTGAAGCGAGTTGATTTCTTTGAACGATATAAATAATATATCAGACGGTGGAATAAAAGGTGCCTGTGAGAATGAAGCCGCAAAGGAAAAAGTAAAAAATAAAAGTCGGCTAAGCGGATGGGTAATTTTACTTTTATCCCTCGGCTCACCTTTGTGGCTTTCATTGCTTATATGTGCTTTTGCGGCAATTATCTCGCTTTACGCGGCAGTATGGTCGGTGATTATCACTTTGTGGGCGGTAGAAGCTTCGCTTTTTGCATGCTTTCTCGGATGTATTGCATGCGCTATCGTTTTCGCCGTTAACGGTAATGCTGTTTCAGGTGCCGCAATAATTGGTGCGGGAATTTTGTGCGCAGGCTTGGTTATTTTTTTGTTTTACGGATGCAAGGGGATTTCCAAGTGTGTTTTACTGCTTACAAAGCGGGCGGCTATAGGTTTCAAAAACTGTTTCATAAAAAGAGGTGTTTATAAGTGAGCAGAACAACAAAAATCTGGCTTATCATAGCAGCATTGCTTGTAATTGTGGGAGCGGCAATTTTTGCGTGGGCAATGACCGAGCACAATTGGGATTTTACAAAGCTAAGCTCGGTAGAATATAAAACCTCTGCCTATGAATTTAACGAGAAATTCAACAGAATATCGCTTAAAACGGATACCGCCGAAATAAGGTTTATTCCATCTGATGAGGGAGTATGCAGAGTAGTTTGCTATGAAAATGAAAGGGTATGTCACAAGGTTAGGCTTCAGGACGGTACGCTTACGGTAAGCCAGGTTGACAATCGAAAATGGTACGAATATATCGGCATAAACATTGGTACGCCAAGCATTACCGTGTATCTGCCGGATAGGGAATACGAATCACTTTATATAGACGAGAGCACGGGTGGAATTACGATTCCGAAGGATTTTACCTTTGGAAGCATTGATATAACAGCAAGCACCGGAAGCGTGAAATGCAGTGCTTCCGCCCCGAACTGTGCAAAATAAAGCTTGACACCGGAAGTATACATATTAAAGATGTTTATTCGGGAGAATTTAACCTCTCCGTAACAACGGGAAAGGTATCTGTGGATTCTGTTACATGCGATGGCGATGTGATCGTTGGTGTCACCACGGGTAAAGCTAATATTACAGATGTTGAATGTAGGAATGTCATATCAACCGGAAGTACGGGCGATATTGTTTTAACAAATGTGATCGCCTCAGATAAAATTTCCATAAACATAAGCACGGGAGATGTAAAGCTTGAGGTCTGCGATGCCGCGGAAATTTTCATTGAAACCGATACCGGTGATATAACGGGTACGCTGCTTTCGGAAAAGATATTTTCGGCAAAATCTGACACTGGAAAGGTCAAAGTGCCGCGTGGAGTAACCGGCGGCATTTGCGAGATCATAACCGATACGGGAAACATTAAAATAACCGTAGGATAAAATATTTTCTGCGTTTTGGAAAAATACTTGAAATATTTCTTGATACATGGTATAATTAACATAGTAAAGTCGACATTAGCGTAATAGAATTATTTGAAATAGGAGAAGTATATGAAATACACAAACGGCGTATACAGTAAATATGATCTTGAGGCGGTAAAAATACTGCAGGACTTCATACCCGATAAGATTTTTGACGCCCATGCACATCTGTACGATGATTCCTTTGTTTCCGGCATGGCTAACGGCGGCGGAGCGTTCTCTATAAGAAAGAGATGCGGGATCCCTGAATATTTTGAGGACATGAAGCCTATTTTCGGTGATCGCAAGATACGGATGAATATTGTTACTACTCCTGAAGCCTCTATGTCGGCTCCGGACAGCAAAACCCGCTGGGACAGCGTAGAATTCCTGGCTGATCAGCTTACCCGCTTCGAAGGACATGTGGGTGAGGTTATTGTAGGACCTGACGATACTGTCAGTGACATCGAAAAAATGCTGATTCATCCGAGCATCCGAGGCTTCAAATGCTATCATCTGTTGGCGCATAACAAGCCCACATACAACGCTCCTATTGGCGACTATCTGCCGGAGAGTGCTTGGGAGGTAGCCAACAAGCACGGATTTGTTATTACTTTGCACATGGTGCGCGATAACTCCCTTGCCGATCCGGTGAACAGCGAGTACATCGTGCGAATGGCTAAGAAATATCCAAACGCGATACTTATTCTTGCTCATGCGGCACGAAGCTTTGCGGCATGGACTGCGCTTGAATCGGTGGATACAGTGAAGGAGCTTGAAAACGTATGGTTCGACTTCTCCGGCGTCTGCGAATCTCCTGCCATGTTTCAGATCATGCGTAAGTGCGGTATAGATCGCTGTATATGGGGAAGTGATTACCCAATCAGCCGTTTGGCAGGCAAGGCCATCTCCATTGCAGATACATTCTACTGGATTGGAGAGAAAGAGCTTGCAAGCTTCAGTGCTCCCACAGAGTTCCATAGCTGGCTTGTAGGAACTGAGAATCTAATGGCACTGCGTCAGGCTTGCCTCATGCTTGATCTTGGCGCTTCCGATATCGAAAAGCTGTTCTATAAAAACGCCATGCAGCTGTTTGGTCTTAAGTAAAAATCAGGTTTCTTTAAAGTAAAATACACGGCGTTCTCTCATAAAGACATGGGAGAACGCCGTTTTTTATTTGTTGTAATCACTGTACAGAACAAATATTCGAAAAAATCAAAAAAAATTTTCTAAAACCTATTGACAAGACCAAACATATGTGCTATAATGTTCTCACGACAGGAAACCGAACAAACATTCGGTATATTCGGAGGACATAAAAATGACTGCTGCAATGAAACAAACAGTTAAGGTGTATATAGCAAATTTCGAGGGATGTACCGGACGTACAAGCTTTATTATGCGTCTTGCACGTGCATTTAATATAGATGTGTCGAGGATCTTAAAAGGTGAGCTGTGGCGCGCACTTTGCGAGCGTATTGCCGCTATCGGAAGCGGCGATATTTCCGTGTGTGTACGCATAATGGGGCTTGACGACGCATACCCCTCACTTTCCCGTGAGTGCGAGGCTCTCATTCGTATTCTCAGAGCTGCGGCAGAGAAGAACGAGTGTTTCCGCGCCGAGGCGGTTATCGGCGATATGAAGTGGAAGATATGAACGTGTGTTCGTAGTGGCGCGTTTCAAAGCAAATATTGCTGAAAATCTCCAATAATGATAGAGGCGCTGATGCACTTATGTGCATCAGCTCTCAGTTTGCCAAAAAGTGCGTATTTATAAAATCACAAAGTTATCGGCAAAATTCCAGATTACGGTTCAACATTATCGTTTGTCTGTTAATCCTAAATATAGTCGGTTGATGTCTTATAGAATTTTGCTAAAGCAATCAGGCACTCCAGCGGAAGCTGTCGCTGACCGTTCTCATACTGTGAATAAGTGTTTTGCTTTATGTGCAAATAACTTGCTATTTCTTCCTGTGTTAAATCACTATCTTCCCTGAGTTCCTTAATTCGCATAATATTCTCCATTACGCCGAAGCAATATTTAGCTTTCGCTTCGCTCACCGAGAATATCTCTGTAATAACGGTAGAAATTCTCGTATTCGCCTGCGTCAAGGGCATCGCGTATCTTCTGCATAAGCTCGTTGTAGAAATAAAGATTATGCAAAACCGCAAGGCGCATGCCGAGGGTTTCCTTAGCTTTGAAAAGATGGCGGATATAGGAACGGCTGTAAGCGCGGCAAGCCGGGCATCCGCAGTTCTCGTCAATGGGGCGGGGATCTTTTGCGTACTTCTCATTGAGAAGATTCATCTTACCATGCCAGGTGAAGATGTTGCCGTGACGGGCATTTCGGCTGGGCATTACGCAGTCGAAGAAGTCTACTCCGCGGTGTACGGCTTCGAGAATGTTGCAGGGAGTTCCCACGCCCATAAGATAGCGCGGCTTGTCTTTTGGCATGTACGGCTCAACCACGTCAATGGTTGCGTACATTTCGTCCGCGGATTCACCTACCGCAAGTCCGCCGATAGCGTAGCCGTCACATTCGATCTCGCGGATCTGCTTCATATGCTCGATTCGGAGATCCGCATAGGTAGAGCCTTGATTGATGCCGAACAGCATTTGATTCTTGTTTATTGTGCCTTCGAGGGAATTGAGGCGATCCATTTCCGTGCGGCAGCGTTCAAGCCAGCGTGTCGTTCTGGCGATACTGTCCACAACGTACTTTCTCGGCGCAGGATTTTCAATGCACTCGTCAAACGCCATTGCAATGGTAGAAGCAAGGTTCGACTGTATCTGCATAGATTCCTCGGGACCCATGAAAATGCGTGCACCGTCGATATGGGACGCGAAGCGCACACCTTCTTCGGTGATCTTTCTGAGCTGTGCCAAGGAGAACACCTGGAATCCGCCGGAGTCAGTGAGAACCGGCTTGTCCCAATTAAAAAACTTATGGATACCGCCCATTTCGGCGATCAACTTATCGCCGGGACGGAGATGCAGGTGGTAGGTGTTTGAAAGCTCCACCTGACAGTTTACGTCGCGGAGATCCATTGTGGAAATGCCGCCCTTAATAGCGGCGCATGTGCCCACGTTCATAAAAACGGGGGTCTGAATTGTGCCGTGCACCGTTTCAAACTGACCGCGGCGCGCGTTTCCTTCTTGTTTTATGAGTGTAAACATATTGTAATCGTCCTTTCGGTTGTGTATGAAAAAGCGTGGGCTTGAAAAATTTATTTTCAAGTTTCGTGCGGTTTCCGCAGGAAATTCGCGTCAGTGACGCGAAAGCATAAAACTTCTATGATTTAAAACTTATTTTCAAGCTATATTCTCTTGAACTGCCGTTCGATTGCGGATTTGCTCATTTCAAACGCCACGGGTCTGCCGTGGGGGCACACCTTGATGTCATCAAGCATAAGCAGCTTGCCGCATATCCACTTAATATGCTCCTCGCCGTATTCTCTGCCTATCTTGATCGCGGCTTTGCAGGACGCCTGATAGAGCGCTTTCTCAAATAAGGTGTCACGGGTGATTTGGGCGCTTCCCGTACCGCTTGCTACTCGCTCAGCTATGGTTTCAAATACATCTTTTGCCGAGGCAAGATCAAGCTCTATCGGAACGGCGGATATCTCCGCTGTTCTCGGAAGCTTTACGGAAAAATCGAAGCCCACAGCCCGTATGTCATCGGAGAATTCCTCAACGGCCGATAAAAGCTCGGCGGAGAGTTCCAGTGTAAGCGGTGCAAGCAGCATTTGCATGGGAACGTCGTCGGAAGCCAGCCTGCGCTTCAAATTTGCTTTCAGTTCCTCGAAAATAATTCGCTCATGAGCGGCGTGCTTGTCAATAACCAGCACCTTGTCGCCCACCTCGATAAACACATAGGATAAAAACGCCTCGCCGATTATTTTAAATTCGGGAACGCTCTTTTTTGTGCCGTTAACTGAGTTACCGCGCGAAAGGTCGCTTGTTTTCGGAATATCGGGTAATGATGGGGCGGAATCTGTGACAGTGTAATTCCGCTTTAACTCCGCGAATTCCTCGTCTGTCATTTTACTCGGCATCTTATCCGGAACCACCGATTTTACTCTCGGTCCGGAAACCATTTGATCTACCTCGGGAGAAATTTTCGAGAGATACATCAGCTGGGGGGCGGCTGGAGTACCATTGTCGGAGATCAAAGTGCTATCAAGCTCTCCCGGAATCTCTTCTAAAAACAGCTCCTGTTTTCCGTCTGCATCGGCTGACGGAGTATTTTTCTGTATCATTTCAAAGGCATCGGCATTTTCCGGCGGGGGATTGTCTGCTCGCTCACGAATAAGCTCCCCCTTCGATGCGGTAATTATTCGCTCGGCACGCTTAACCGCCGTTTCACCGAAGGTCACCGTTTCAGGAATCTGAAGTTCATCCGCCTGAGTGTCAAAGGAAAGCTGACCGCGCCTCACGTTTCGCTGATTATTGTAAACCGGCTTCGGCTCGGTCACAGCGCCGCGTTCCTCGATTGGAGTGAATGCGTTCAGCATCTTAAGCATTTCGTAGCTTACGCCGCTTGAATCCTTGCCGTCAATATCAAGTTTAGGACGCGGGATGAATTTGTCAAGTGCTCCGCGAACAGCATAGTACACAGCCTCGAAAACCGGCTTGTCGGATACAAATTTCACTTCCGCCTTGGTGGGATGTATATTTACATCCACAAACTCCGGCGGCATATCAACGAACAAAACGCAAGCAGGGAAGCGTGATGCTTCCATATAGGACGTATAGCTCTGTTCAAGCGCCGCCTGCAGGCATTTGCTCCGTACACTTCGGGAATTTACGAAGAATATCTGATGCTGGCGTGTGCCGCGGCTGTTGTCGGGGGTTCCGATAAAGCCGTGGACTTTTATATTGACGCTTCCGCCGCCGTACACCTTAACATCGCTGTTAAGATTCAGTTCAATAAGCTTTTCGGCAAATTCTGCGCCGTAGATACTGTATACAGTGTGCCGTAAATTTCCGTCACCGGGAGTTGTAAGACGCATTTTACCGTCTGCGATAAGCGTCATGGAAACGCTGGGGTTCGATAACGCGAGCTTCTCAAACATTTCGCTTATATATGCGGTTTCGGAAGAATCCTTTTTTAAGAATTTACGCCTTGCCGGGATACTTGCGAAAAGGTCTTCCACGATTATGGTAGTACCGTTTGCCATTGGAACATCCGTAAGCGTCGGTGTATCCATGCCCGGGCTTATGGCAAGCTCACAGCCTACCTCATCCTCGGCGCGCTTTGAGCGTATGCGAAGATCAGCCACCGCCGCGATAGATGCAAGCGCCTCACCGCGAAATCCAAGCGTTAAGATGGCAGAGATATCCTCGGATGTGCGTATCTTACTTGTGGCGTTGCGTTTTATTGCCATGGGCAGGTCGGATTTCTCCATACCGCAGCCGTTGTCCGTACAGCGGATAAGGGAAACGCCGCCTTTTTGGATCTCTACTGTCAGCTTTTTTGCGCCTGCATCAATGGAGTTTTCAACAAGCTCCTTCACTATGGATGCCGGACGTTCTATCATTTCGCCTGCCGCTACAAGCACTGCAGTTTCGTAATCGAGTTGTCTGATTATTCCCATTGTTATTCCTCCTTTCATTCAGGGGAGTTAAAGTGTATGTGTAAAATGGTTTAAGAAAGCATCTTTTTAAGCTTATAAAGCTCGTTCATAGCCTCAATGGGTGTAAGGGTTTCAAGGCTAAGCTCCCGTATTTTGGATGCCGCATTAAGCGCCATCATCATTTCTACGGTCATTTCGTCGCTCTGAGGCTCGACTTCCTTTTCTTTTACAATAACCTTAGGAGCGCCGGATTCAATTTCCGCAAGTATTTCCTTTGCGCGGTTTGTGACCGATGAGGGAACACCTGCAAGCTTTGCCACCTCTATACCGTAGCTGTCGTCGGTTGCGCCGCGGACGATCTTGCGAAGGAAGGTTATATCGTCGCCCTTTTTTCTTGCGGCTATATTGTAGTTTACAACACCTGGTAGGCTGTCCTCGAGGGACGTAAGCTCATGGTAGTGAGTTGCAAACAGTGTCTTAGCGGAGAGCTTGGGGCTTACCGTGTACTCAGCGATGGCGCGAGCAATGGACATACCGTCGTAGGTGGATGTGCCGCGTCCGATCTCATCGTAGATGATAAGGGACTTTTTGGTGGCGTTTTTCAGAATATTTGCAACCTCGGTCATTTCAAGCATAAATGTTGACTGACCGCTTGCAAGGTCATCGGATGCGCCGACTCTTGTAAATACACGGTCGCATATGCCTATCCTTGCGCTTCTTGCGGGTACAAATGAGCCTATCTGCGCCATTACCGTAATAAGCGCCACTTGACGCATGTATGTGGATTTACCTGCCATGTTGGGGCCGGTAATGAGCATAAGTCGGTTATCTTCCGTGTCAAGAAGTGTGTCGTTGGGGACGAAATAGCTGTCATCAACAAATTTTTCCACTACAGGATGACGTCCGTCGGCGATCTCGATCTTATCCGAGGTATCGACGGTGGGGCGCACATATCCGCCGCGCACAGCCGTTTCCGCAAGAGAAACGTAAGCATCCAGCTTTGCCATGATCTCGGCGGATGCCTTGATGCGCGAAACATTTTCCGTAAGCTTTAAGCAAATATCACGGAAATACTCGTATTCCAGCGCATTTACCTTATCTGATGCTCCGAGAAGGGTTGCTTCCGTATTTTTAAGCTCATCGGTAATGTAGCGCTCCGCGCCGGCAAGAGTCTGTTTTCTTATGTAGGTGTCCGGCACCATGTCCGTCTGGGATTTTGTGACCTCTATATAGTAGCCGAAAACACGGTTGTAGCCCACACGCAGCTTATTTATGCCCGTTGCGGCACGCTCACGCTCCTCAAGCTGCTTTATGATCGCCGAGGAATCGTCTATGATGCTGTTTAAGTAGTCGATCTCATCCGATGCGCCTTCCTTTATAATTCCGCCCTCTCTTACGGAGAACGGCGGCTCATTGACGATGGTATCGTCGATAAGCTTGTAGAGATCGGAAAGGGTATCAAGCTCACGGTGAAGCGCGGAAAGCTCAGCGGAGCGCACACCTTCAAGAAGCCGCTTGATTTCGGGGAATAAACCGATAGTCTGCTTGATTGCCACAAGGTCCTTTCCGTTGGCAGTGCCGTACACAAGCTTTGTGGTAAGTCTTTCAAGGTCAAGTGCGCCCTTTAATGAGAGTGCAAGCTCCTCGCGGAGCATGAATCCGGAGGAAAGCTCGTCCACCGCATCAAGACGGCGCTCGATGTCGTAAAGGTTTATAAGGGGTAATTCTACCCATTTTCGGAGCATTCTCGCCCCCATGGATGTCTTTGTATGGTCAAGCACCCAAAGAAGTGTGCCGCGCTTTTCCTTAGTGCGCATAGTTTCAGTAAGCTCTAAGTTTCGGCGGGTGGAAACATCCATTTCCAGATACTGACCGTCGGAGTATACCTTAAGCTCGGTGAGATAGGATAGATCAGTCTTTTGTGTTTCGTCAATATAGGATAAAAGCGCGCCGATTGCAAGAGTTATGGGAAGATTTTCCTCGGATGGGGCATATTTATCCTTAAAACGGAATGTGACAGCGGCGATTGCGTCGTTTTTATTGTATCTGTGGGACTGACAGGGGACGGTAAAGGGGCATAGCCGCTTTTCAATAAATTCGCCGGCACTCCGAAGCTCCGCAGTGCTCCCCTGAAGTATAACCTCGCTTGGCATGTAGACGGAAAGCTCAGATGAAAGCCTTTCAAAGCGGCGCTTGCCGTCAAATGATGTTGCGTAGAGCTGTCCCGTGGAGATATCCGCAAAGCATACTCCGATGCGCTCATCTATGGCGGCGATAGCGGCAAGATAGTTGTTCTTCTGCTCCGAAAGCTGTCCCTGATCAATGACAGTACCGGGGGTTATGACACGGATGACCTCACGGCGCACAAGCCCCTTTGCGGTGGCAGGGTCTTCCACCTGCTCACATATTGCCACACGATAGCCCTTTTCAACAAGCCTTCCGATATATGCATCTGCCGAATGGAAGGGTACACCGCACATGGGAGCGCGCTCCGCCTCACCGCAGTCACGGCCCGTCAAGGTAAGCTCAAGCTCACGGGAAACGAGGATTGCATCATCGAAGAACATTTCATAAAAGTCGCCAAGTCTGTAGAAAAGCAAGGCGTCCTTATACTGATTCTTTATCTCAAAGTATTGCTGCATCATTGGTGTCATGGCGCAGTTGTACTCCTTTTCTTAATGGATTTTGTGTCAGCGTCACGTTTATGCCGAAATCCCCGCTTGCAGGGCAATACATACAAAACAGGCATCCTTGCAGGGACAGGTGTTTTACATACAAAAACGTCTATTCCTGTAGGGGCTGGCGCCTTCGACAGCCCACTTGCGTTTCGGCACACACGTCGCGCAGACCGCCTATACACGGCGGAGAGGGGAAAACTACGCTCCGCCGCTGACGGTATGATCTTAGTGATGATGTCCGCAAGAGCCGCCGCAAGAGGAGCAGTCGTGGGAGCAGGGGCGCTCACCGGTGATCTGGAAGCTGATCTCAGCGTTAACCTCGTTCATCAGGTCGTTTACAACTTCCTGGGCACTCTGAAGTGCCGCCATTTTCGGGTTTTCGGTGATCTCGTGATATATATCGTTAATGCGTGCCTCGATACGCTTGATGAATTCCGTATCCTTTTCGGGCTTCTTATATTCCTCAGTAAGGGCGGTGGACTGTGCGTTGTACTCAACCATAAGTGTGCGAAGCGCAGAGTCTTCCTCGTAAGCTTTTTCGGCTTCCTTTAATGCCGCCATTCTGGGGTCTTCTTTGATTTTTTTGCCGAGCTCAGCGGCAAGTTCCATGATTTCCATTTGGGGTACTCCTTTTATATAAAATAATTGTTTGACTGTTTGGACGGGCGATTGGTGAATCACCCCTACGGATGAATACAAGCCTTATGCCTGTTACACTACTTCGCCGAAAAGAGCGAAGGTTTCGGCTTTTGTTATTGTTGCAGTAACAAAGCTTCCGATAAGCGTTTCCGTTTCGGCAGTTCTCGGAATATGCACAAGCTTGTTTGAATCGGCTCTGCCGGTCAGCATGTCGGCGGAATTTTTGCTTTCGCCCTCGATAAGCACGCGAAGCTTTTGTCCCACAAGCCGCAGATTCTTTTTAAGGGATATCTCATTCTGCACCTCAAGAAGCCTGTCGAATCTTTTCGATTTTACCTCGGGCGGAATCTGACATTCCATTGCCGCCGCAGGGGTCAGGGGACGCGGGGAGTAGATAAAGGAATATATCATATCGAATTCTACCGTTCGGAGCATTTCGAGAGTTTCCTCGAATTCCTCATCGCTTTCGCCGGGGAATCCTACGATAATGTCGGAAGACAGCGCAATGTCCGGCATCCGCTCTCTCATGTAATTAACAAGCGAGAGATAGGCTTCGGGGGTGTATTTCCGGTTCATCACGTCAAGTATTCGTCCCGATCCGGATTGAAGCGGCAGGTGGAACTGCTTTGCGCATTTCTTGTTTTCTGCCATAACGTCGATAAGCTTCTTTGAAGCATCCTTCGGGTGGCTTGTCATGAATCTTACGATAAAATCACCCTCAAGGGCGCATATTTCGGAAACCAGATCGGCGAAATCTCTGCCCTCGGAGCGGTAGGAGTTTACGTTCTGCCCGAGAAGCGTTATCTCTTTTGCGCCGCCCTTTATGACGTCCTTTACCTCGGCGATGATGTCTGCACGCTCACGGCTTCGCTCACGACCTCTTGTGTAGGGAACCACACAGTATGAGCAGAAGTTGTTGCATCCGTACATGACGCTTACAAAGGTTGTGGTGGGGGATTCGCGGATTATGGGAAGTCCCTCTGAAAGTGAGCCTTCGGGCGCATCCACTGTAAAAGAGCGCTTGCCGCCTCCCACACGCTCAGCGAGAATTTCCGGGAATTTATACAGCATACCCGTGCCGATAAGAAAATCAACATAAGGATAGCTCTTTTTCACCTGATCCATGCGGTGCTCTTGGGTAACCATGCATCCGCAAACGCCGATCATAAGGGCAGGGTTCTTTTCTTTAAGCTTCTTGAACTGTCCCGTTACGGAAAGGGCACGAAGCTCAGCATGCTCGCGGACAGCGCAGGTGTTCACGAGAATAAGATCGGCTTCCTCGGGGGTGTCACAGCGTGCGTAGCCCATTTCAGCCGCCATTCCGCGAAGCTGCTCCGAATCCGCCTCGTTCTGCTGGCATCCGAAGGTGCGGATGAAGCATTTCGGCGGCGTATCAAGCTTTTTGTTTTCTTCGCGCATGGCGTGCATGATATTATACTGTTTTTTTATTTGTTCCGGTGTTACTTTTATCATTTTGTTTCCTTGACATTAGAATTATGCTTTTTTGTAATGTAGTTATTAAGTATTATACCGGCGATGCCGAGAATTCCCGTTACGCCGAATATTATAATGGTTTTTATAAAGCTTCCGTCCGATATGGAAGCGCCTGCCAATGTAGACGTAATAACAGAGGGGATCCTAGCCGCTGTTGCTATAAGAATAAATCTTTTAAACGAGATTCCCGTAAACGGGGCGAAGTAGGTGAGTATGTCCTTGGGTGTGCCGGGGATGAAATAAAGAATAAATATAAGGCTGTCGCGCTTTGAGGGATCATTTAAAAATTTCAGATTCTCAAATTTCTTCACATCCACGAATTTTTCCGCGAATTTAATTCCAAAGCGTTTTACAGCGAAGAAGATTATTATTTGCCCCGCTGCAATCCCGAGGAGAGTGAGAAAAAGTCCGCCCACTGTGCCGTACATAAGTCCCATAAGTATTTCGATGGGTTCGCCGGGGATAACCGCCACTACTATCTGTAGAATTTGGAGAAGCAGCATCATTAAAACGCCGAAGATTCCGAGGGATTCTATAAATACTCTGAAGCTTTCTCTTACATCTGCATCCCTGAGCGAGAGTACAGCAGGAATAAGACGCAAGCAAAGCATTACCGCTGCAGCGATGGCTAAAACAGCGAGGGCGATCTTCAACACCTTTACAGCTTTTTTGTTCACCGTGTGTCCCCCCGATATAAGACTATCTAACTTATAAATTATATCACATCCAAACGGTTTTTGCAATATTATAATGTAAATATTTTTAGAAACAGCTTTTTGTGAATATTTTGTAAACATGCGCATTTCTTTGCCAAAACCTATTGAAAAAATCCGTAAAATGGTGTAAAATAAAGATACCCATGTAAATGTCCGGGTACTAACCCGACATAATCTTAATTTTTTGGAGGATTACAAAATTATGGTAGTAGCCGGAGATTTTAAAAACGGTGTAACATTTGAAATGGACGGTCAGGTTCTGCAGGTTGTTGAATTCCAGCACGTTAAGCCCGGTAAGGGCGCGGCTTTTGTTCGCACCAAGATGAAGAACGTTATCACCGGTGCTGTAACCGAGCGCACCTTCAACCCCACCGATAAGTTTGAAAACGCTATCGTTGACAGAAAAGAGATGCAGTATCTCTACAATGACGGCGACCTTTACTATTTCATGGACATGGAAAGCTTTGAGCAGCTTCCCATCGGTCCCGACGTACTTGGCGACAACTTCCGTTTCGTTAAGGAAAACATGATGTGCAGAGTATGCTCCTACAAGGGCAACGTGTTCGCTGTTGAGCCCCCCATGTTCGTTGAGCTGGAAGTAACCGACACCGAGCCGGGTTTCAAGGGCGATACCGCTACCGGAGCATCCAAGCCCGCAACTCTCGAAACCGGCGCAACCATCAAGGTTCCGCTGTTCATCGACATCGGTACTGTTATCAAGATCGATACCAGAACCGGCGAGTATCTTGAGCGCGCGTAAGCGATGCACTGTGTGACGGACACATTAAAAACCGAAAAATTCCGCTTAAGAAAGGAATAATTACTATGACACTTCTTGAAAATGCAGCATATTTAAAGGGTCTTGCCGAGGGTCTTAACCTTGACGAAACCAAGGCTGAGGGCAAGCTTATAGCAAAGCTTTTAGAGCTTGTTTCCGATATGGCTGACAAGATCGACGCTCTTGAAGACGAGATCGACACCCACACCGCTTACCTTGACGAGCTTGACCATGATCTTGGCGAGCTTGAGGAGGAAGTATACGAGTGCCTCGACGAGCTTGACGACGAGTGCGACTGCGATTGTGATTGCGACGATGACGACTGCGATTGTGATTGTTGCTGTGATGACGATGACGAGGTTTTCTATGAAGTAGAATGTCCCGCCTGCGGTGAGAAGGTTTACTTCGATGAAACTGTTGATCCCTCTGAGATCACCTGTCCCGCATGCAACGAGAAATTTGATTGCTGCGACGACGATGACGAGTGCGATTGCTGTCACAACGAGAAATAATCAAAACACGAAAAAGACTGCTTCGGCAGTCTTTTTTTGTGCACAAAAATATCATTTTCGGGAACAAAATCCTTTTTGCGTTCGTCAAAATATGCAGTAACCCCCCCAAAAAAGGAGATATGAGCATGAACGGAAAAGAAAAATGCAAGGTATTAAAACAGATACGAAAGGACATTGCCAACGCCAACGGCATCTCTCTTGAGATTCCCGAATGTACCCATAAAGGTGACTGCCTTGGAACATGCCCAAGATGCGAATCCGAAGTGCGCTATCTTGAGCGCGCGATTTCCGAAAAACGCCGCCGCGGCATCAAAGTCGCCGTTGCCGGAGTGTCAGCAGGGCTTATCGCGCTCAGCACCACAGCATGTGAGCCGCTTACAACCATTGTTGACCATTTTAGCGGACGCGATATAGCCGGCGATATGCAGGTAGATACTGCTTCGCTTGACGGTGAGCTTGCCGCACAGCCTGACACCGAGATAGCACTTGATGGCGATATTGCGTTACTCCCAGATACCGACATAAGCGAGAATACCGGTGTGGGCGTAGCCGGCTTTTTGCAGGATGATCCTGATATGTTTGATGAAACCGAGGTGTACGAGATCGCCGGAGGCATCCCGTTTGCACCGGACGGCCCTCAGGATGGAGATACAAAGTGATATTTGAAGCTATAGGTGTGTCACGCCATAGGATCGGAACGGACGGCGTGGGTGTTACAACGCTTGTTGGCGGCTTCGGCTGTCCTCTTGACTGCAAGTATTGCTTAAATCCCCAATGCAAACGAAACGGATGTAAAAAAAGCTATACTGCGGCGGAGCTTTACGAAAAAATAAAACCGGATTCGCTGTACTTTACCGCCACGGGCGGCGGAGTAACCTTCGGCGGAGGTGAGCCGCTTCTGCAGGCGGAATTTATTAAAGAGTTCATTTTGTATACAAGAAGCATGGGGGAACAGTGGCGTTTTTCTCTCGAAACTTCGCTTGCTGTGCCTATAGATGAGCTCATGCTTGTTGACGGACTTTTGGATGAATATATTGTTGATGTCAAGGACATGTCACCGAAAATTTATCGCGCCTACACAGGGCAGGAAAACGCTTTTTTGAAGAAAAATCTTGTGTATTTATCCTATGCACCGAGCAGGGCGACCGTAAGATTGCCGCTTATTCCGGAATACAATTCTGCGGAGGATAATCACCATTCCGAAGCTGAGCTTCGCGCTATGGGATTTACAAAATTCCAACGATTTACATATATTACAGATATAAAAAAGTAAAGTGATTGGCTAAAACGACAGTTGACACAAGACTTAAAACGTGCTATAATGTTCTTACTCCAAACTGAATAATCGACACAGGGGCGCCTATAACACATATCAGTGCACGGGTATGTACGGCTGAGACGGTTACACGACCGAACCCTTTGAACCTGTACGGGTAATTCCGACGTAGGGATATCGCGATAGCGGTTTTTACGTAGAAAATGCTGGTATTTGCTTTGCAAATACCTTGGCAGTTTTTGCGTAGCAAATACTGCTTCACACGTCATTGATTCTCCGAACATGGTTATTTTGTTCGGAGAATTTTATTTTACGGAGGTTTTTACCTTGAAAAAATCAAATATCCACGCAATGGTGCTCTGCGCCATACTTGTTGCCATGTCCACGGTGCTCAGTCTGCTGGTTTTGTATGAAGCGCCGCTGGGCGGCTCGGTGACGGTGCTGTCAATGCTTCCTGTATGCCTCGCGGGGATTATCTACGGACCTAAATGGGGATTCGGTACGGCGTTCGTCTATTCCGTTATCCAGCTTATGCTCAGCAAATGCTTTGCTTGGGGACTTACGCCAACGGTACTTATTATCTGTATTCTTTTTGACTACATTGTGGCTTTTACACTTCTTGGTGTTACGGGATTTTTCCGTGGAAAGGGCAGAGTCGGTGTATGTGTCGGCGTTGCAGTGGCGCTTGTGCTTCGCATGGCGTGCCATTACATAACCGGTGTTACTATATGGGAAACTTCTATGCCGGATACATGGAATAACGTATGGCTGTATTCGCTTGCCTACAACGGTGCGTATATGCTTCCCGAAACGGTGTTCACTATGATCGGCACAGTTATAATAAGCGCAGTCCCTGCGCTTTCCAAACTGATTTCCGTAAGAGAGAAATAAGTTGGCAGGTACTGTAGTAAATTCAAAAACAGCCTTGATGCACTGCATCAAGGCTGTTTTTTCAGATATCATTAGCGTCCTGCGTAGAATGTAGTAAGGTGTCCTTCGATCTTGTCGTAATTGCCGTCGGCATCCTTTACAAATATATAATCGTTATATAATTCAAAGGATTCGGTAATACGGGTTGCACAGAAATAGTAGTAATTTAAGGGAAGGACTGAAATTCCGTCAACCAGCACCTCGCGTGCGGCAGTTATAGCTTCCTCGGTAGGGGTATAAAGCGCGAGCTTTTCTGCAGGGCTGAACTGGTAGATGATCTGACCTCTGCTTCCCTTGTGGGACTGAGTGATAACCTCTCTTATGGAATTAGGGAATCTTGAGCTTTCGGCTCTGTTGCGTATGCACTGAGCTACGGAAAGCATTTCCCAGTATTTTTCCTGTACATCCTCAAAACCGTAGAGAGAAGAGCCGTTGCCCATAACCTCAAGCTGTACGACCGTTGCCGCCATGATGAGTTCTTCCTCGGTTATGGTGTGAACGGGAGTTACGACCGTATGTAAAAGTCCGATCTCGTCCACAAGCTTTTCGCTGTTTGGGTCGGGGAAGATCATTTTTGAAGCCGCAGGCTCGGGAGCCTCGGTTTCGGGAGCCGCCGTAGTTTCGGGAGCTGCCGTAGTTTCGGGAGCCGATGTAGTTTCGGGAGCTGCAGTAGTTTCGGGAGCCGCTGTAGTTTCGGGTGCTGCAGTAGTTTCGGGAGCTGCATCAAGTTCCGGTGCGCTCGCAACCAAACCGCCGCTTAAAACGGTAACGATTTCATCCGAAGCTTCCGTGGGAGCAATTTCATCCGTTTCGGGGACGGTGATATCCTCGGATGCGGCAGGAGCAACGACACGAACGGGACCTTCTGTATAAATAAGTGCAGGCTCCGAATCCTCGATGCTCGGAGATGCGGTGATTATGCAAGCCGCAACGCACGCAAACGTAATTGCACAAACGGTGAGCAGCGAAACTGTTCTCACGTTTAGCTTGTTCGCGAGGGCTTTTACAATGGCGCATCCCATAACCTTGGATTTGATCTGTTGATATGGAATCATAAAAATTTCCTTTCTTAAACGCTTACTGCCGCTTCTGAAATCGTAAAGAACGGTGCAGGGGAAGGGCAGATGCCTGACCGAAGGGTGTCTTGATCTAAATTGTATGACAAGAATTATTAAAATATTCACGGCATCTGAAATTGTGCCGCAGCCATACCTCGTTCAGGCGAAGCAAATATTATTATACCCCATAAGCCCGGAAAAAGCAACCCCTTTTGGTAAAAATGGGCACTTTCAACGGATTTATGAAGCTTGTTTTATGCACCAATATACTATTTTAACAAGAAATTTCCATAAATTTTGCCAAACCATTCCAAATACGGGGCATACTGTATATTGCACAGAATAAATATACAGTGCCATACATGTGCAGGTAATATGAATAAATTTGTTGACCGGATATACAAAACAACGGTATAAGCGGATGTATAATATACAAAAGTGTAATATATGCACAAAAATGTCGATTCCAAAGCTAACTTTGCATAATCCGAATTTTTGGTGAGTCGTGTGAATTATTAAAAAATACGAGCCGATCACTTTTGTATATTTTGCATTTTGCATATATTGGTGCGTTATATTTTAGCATTATGCAAAACACCGTGCCGCTAAGTTTTGACAAATCAAAAAATCCTCTTGACAAATATATATATAATATGGTATAATACCGTAAAGGCAATGACGGGAAGGAGTAGGTTTCCCAGCGTGTCAAGAGAGCCGCCGCATGGTGCGAGGCGGTCACGCGAAGCTTCCGAAGGTAGTCCCCGAGCCGCCAAGTGAACGGTATTTCCTATTTGTGAGGGATATCAAATAGCCGACGCCGCGTTCTTCGCGTTACAGAAGATGATGGGTATACAGCCCATCGTAAGTTAGAAATATCAGGTGGTACCGCGCATATTATGCGCCCTGACACATGTGTGTCGGGGTGCTTTTTGTATTCCGATACAAATAAAGGAACGAAAGGAAACACAAAATGAACACGGAAATCAATCTTCCAAAGAATTACGCTCCCGGTGAATTTGAAGATCGCATCTATAAGAATTGGTGCGACAAGGGATATTTCACCCCAGAGCGCGACCCCGAAAAGAAACCCTTTACCATTGTTATCCCCCCACCAAACGTAACCGGTCAGCTTCATATGGGACATGCTCTCGACGAAACTCTGCAGGATATCCTTATCCGCTACAAGCGCATGCAGGGCTTTTCTACTCTGTGGGTGCCCGGCACTGACCATGCGGGTATCGCAACTCAGATCAAGGTTGAGGAGAATCTCAGAAAGAACGAGGGCCTTACCCGTTACGATCTGGGACGCGAGAAATTCCTTGAGCGTGTATGGGATTGGAAGCATCAGTACGGAAATCGTATTATAAATCAGCTTAAGAAGCTTGGTTCATCCTGCGACTGGACAAGAGAACGCTTCACCATGGACGAGGGATGCTCCAGAGCCGTTAAGGAAGTTTTCGTAAACCTCTACGAAAAGGGACTTATCTACCGCGGAAACCGCATCATCAACTGGTGTCCTCACTGCATGACCGCCCTCTCCGATGCAGAGGTTGAGTACAGTGAGCAGCCCGGCAATTTCTGGCACATCCGCTATCCGTTCACAGACGGCTCCGGCGAGGTTATTATCGCTACCACCCGTCCGGAAACACTTCTCGGTGATACCGCCGTTGCGGTTAACCCCGAGGATGAGCGTTATTCCGCGCTTGTAGGTAAGACTCTCACGCTTCCTCTCGTTGGACGCGAGATTCCGCTTATTGCCGACAGCTACGTTGATAAGGAATTCGGTACGGGATGCGTTAAGATCACCCCCGCACATGACCCCAACGACTTCGAGGTAGGTCTTCGCCACAGACTTGAGCAGATTCTCGTTATGAACGGCGACGGCACTATCAATGCGGCAGGCGGCAAGTATGAGGGTATGGACCGCTACGAGTGCCGCAAGGCTATCGTTGCCGACCTTGAAGCCGGCGGATACCTTGTAAAGATCGAGCCTCACACCCATAATGTAGGCACATGCTACCGCTGTGGGACTACCGTTGAGCCTATTACATCCAATCAGTGGTTCGTTAAGATGCCGCCTCTTGCAGAGCCTGCGCTTGCGGCTTCAAGGAACGGCGACGTTAAGTTTGTGCCCGAAAGATTCACAAAGATATATACTAATTGGATGGAAAACGTCCATGACTGGTGCATCTCCCGCCAGCTTTGGTGGGGACACCGTATTCCTGCATACTACTGCGATGCCTGCGGTGAGATGGTGGTTTCCAAGACCGACGTTCACACCTGCCCGAAGTGCGGCAAGGTAATGCGTCAGGAAGATGACGTGCTTGATACATGGTTCTCGTCCGCTCTCTGGCCCTTCTCAACTCTCGGCTGGCCGGATGAAACCGAGGATATGAAGTATTTCTATCCTACAAGCGTGCTTGTTACCGGATATGATATTATATTCTTCTGGGTATCGAGAATGATATTCTCCGCTCTCGAGCATACGGGCAAAGCGCCCTTCGAGCATGTGTTCATCCACGGACTTGTTCGCGACGAACAGGGAAGAAAGAAGTCAAAATCCCTCGGAAACGGCGTTGATCCCCTTGAGATCATTGACAACTATGGAGCGGATGCGCTCCGTTACGCCCTTATCACCGGTAACGCCCCCGGCAACGATATGCGTTACTCCGACAAAAAGGTTGAGGCGGCGAGAAACTTCGCAAATAAGCTTTGGAATGCTTCAAGATTCACTCTTATGAATCTGACTATCGACAAGGTAGAGCTTCCTGCTGCCGCTGACCTTAAGGCTGAGGATAAGTGGCTTCTCTCTAAGCTCAACACTCTTATCGGTGAGGTTACCGCAAACCTTGACAAGTTCGAGCTTGGCGTGGCTCTTGCGAAGATATACGACTTCATCTGGGATATCCTCTGCGACTGGTATATTGAGCTTGTGAAGCCCAGACTCAACGAGGGCAACATCGCATGCCAGAACGTGCTTTGCTACACTCTTGGCGAAACACTCAAGCTGCTCCATCCCTTTATGCCCTTCATCACCGAGGAAATTTATCAGGCGATCCCCCACGAGTTCGAGTCTGTTATGATCGCGGAATATCCTAAGTACAATAAGGCGTTCGAATTCCCCGCGGAAGAGGAGCAGATGGCGAAGATCATCGAAGCTATCACTCTGATAAGAAACCGCCGCGCCGAGATGAACGTAGCTCCCTCAAAGAAGGCGAAGGTCATCATCGTTACCGGGGACAGAGCCGCATATTCCGACGATACCGTTAAATTCTTCGAGAAGCTTGCATCCGCATCCGAGGTTGAGTTTGCGGATTCCTACGCTGACGAGAACGCGGTACAGATCGTAGCAAACGGCGCTACGGTGTTTATTCCCATGGGCGAGCTTATCGACTTTGCCAAGGAGCGCGAGCGTCTTAACAAGGAAAGGGAAAAGTACCTCTCCGAAATCGACAGAGTTGAAAAGAAGCTTGCAAACGAGGGCTTTGTTGCCAAAGCACCTGCACAGCTTATCGAAGCTGAAAAGGCTAAGAAAGAGAAGTTCATCGAACAGCTTGCGGCTGTTGACGAAGCTATCAAGAAGCTTGGATAAAACCGCATCCCCTGAGGTTTACGACTCAGGTTGCTAAAGTACAGTAAAAAAGCCGATATTTCCGTATCGGCTTTTTTCTGTTGTATCACCACTTTCGGCGGTGAGCAAATGTGCATTTCCTGATAGTTTTTAGTGATATGCTGTCTTCGACAGCGTGATATTTTTGCTACCGCAAAAGTGATATTGCAAGGCATTACCTTGCAGTGATATTCTATTCGCCACCAAAGCTCGCGCAGCGAATATCACTTGGACGAAGTCCAAATATCACTGCGAAGCAATATCACTCGCCGCAGGCGAATAGAGTAGGCTCAGGGGATGTTTTTGTATTCGCGATGTACCACTCTCTAAGCGCCTCGGCGTGCTTGTATGTAAGCTCGTAACCTACAGCACTGCCGTAGGGCGAATTTTCACCGTCACGGTATTTTTCCGCTTCCGCTTCAAGCTCTGCGGCGAGTTTATGGGAAAAATCCGCAAATTCTGCCGAAAGCTTGGCATCGTCTGCTATCAGCTTCTCAATCTCCGCATACCAAAGTTCGCGAAGCCCCTCGGCGTATGCATACATGGATGCCGAAGAACCGTCGGGTGTTGGGAGAGAAGCATCAAACAGCGCATCAAGCTCTGCGATACGGTCGGGGATAGTATGTGTATCAGACGCTGAAGCTGTATCGGGAATTGCTTCTTCGCCGCTGTCAGCGGACATCGTAAGCGCTTCCAAAACAGCAGTTTCTGCGGATGTGTTAAGATGCCACACCGAACCGGCAGTGCAGGAAGCGACGCTCATTATAAGCAGTGCAGTAAACACTAAACAAAAGCTACGTCGGATATTTTTTGACATCGGGTCCTCCGTTATAATTTTCTGAATGTCTGCCTCTATTCTATCACGTCAAGTACCGTATGTCAATAGTCCCGACTCGCCGCTCTAAAACTCCGCACTTTCCATAGATTTAAGAATTTTCGGTAAATTCCGCCTTACCTGCTCACGGCTCATGGCGCGTACGTCCGAGGATGTAAAAAATGCCGCGCCCTGACCGTCATCGCTGATTTTTCCCGTGGATGAAGCGGCATTTGCGGCGTTTATCTCCTCGGGAGAGGGATTTTGCGCAGTCTTCTCGCTTTCGGGCATGTTTTCCGGTAAATTAACCTTGTTTTCTTCCATCTTTACTTTACCTCCGTGATGTTTTCGTCGGTTTTATCGGTTTCAGCAGAATTCTCTGCGGATAATTCCGTAATGAGCGCCTCGCGTCCGGGGATAACTCCGTCAGGAACACGCTCAAGATACTGCTTCAAGGTGATGTGTCCGCCCTCAAGAAGCTTTGTAAGCTCAGAAAGTGCCGATGCCTTGGAATATCTTGTGGCAGTACCTATGTCAACCCTCGCCATAATAAGCTCCTCGCGGAGAACGCGGCAGTCAAGGGCGTGGGGGACGCTGTCGCCGGTGAGAATCATTCTGCCGTCGGCGTAGTAGCCGCACATAAAGTCCACCCAAATAGCCGCAAGCTCCTCAAGGCAGGCGAAAAGTGAGCTTCTGACAAAATCAAGTGTCATGTGATTCGCTTCCTGCAGTGCGATAATCGCCGAGGTGTTGTTTGGCGCAACCTCACCGAGAGAGGCTTCGGTGGCGGACATGCTGTCCTTGGTGTTGGAGATCACATTTTCCACGATCTCCGTGAATCGCTCGTCCATGGCACCGTGATCGATGGGAGCGGCAACGCCGTGTATATCACCGCCCACAACGCCGATCGCCTGCCCAACCTCATTAGTCCATTCGGGGATGCGCGTTTTGTCGTATACCACCTTGGTAAATGCAGAGTCGATCATGTGCTTCATGGCAAGAGCGTATGCCTTGTTGATGAACTTCTGATTCTGGATAAGGGGCGTAATGGGCGACGTGCCGTGATATGAGTTTTTGGTTGGTATCCAGTTGAACATGGCTATGGGGTAAAGCTTAAGGGGAGTTGACACGCGCTTTATAATGCAGTCCCGTGTGGATTTTTCAAACTGCACATAGCCGTTTTCATCACGGAAGAACTTAATAATATATGTTGCCTTTTCCACCGACGCATCAAGATTCTCGTACGCAGCACAATCGCCTGCACCGTAGTGGAGATCCTCATCGGAGCGAATCTTCATGGCATCATCGTGTGCCGCGCCAGAGGCAAGCGCCTCTTTTTGAAGCTTATTTGCGGATTCGCGGCCGGAGATGATAACATATTCCTGGGACTGAATGTCCGAGGAGTTTACGTTTGCCACAAAGATATTGGTGGTATCGATGGGAACAGTGACAAAATCCCCGGTGTAAGCCTGACCGGTGCGGATAGTGGGATCCCAATAGGTAAAGAGCACACCGTCACCCGTAAGAGCGGCATCAAGAAGCATGCGGCGTACCAAGCGGTCAAGGCGGCACTGCTCCCATCTGAACGAGGCGTGACGGTTTAAAAGTGCTATGGCTTCCTCGATACGCTCTCTGTGGTGTTCGTCAGAAACAAAGGGGAGATTTTCGTCTGAGTATACGATGTCAACATTGGAGTTTGAAATCTGGGTTATGAGATAATCTGTGATTCGGCGGATGTAGTTGAAAACTGGTGTGGGCAGGGGACCGGATGCTACGGTCTTCCACTGATCACCTCGGTAAAAGCGTTCGCAGAGAGTGACATTTTCGTAAAGTCCTATACGGCGGTTGTAATCACGTCCTGCTTCAAACTGCCGCCACGATATATTTTCCTTCATGTATATTCTTCCTTTCGTTAATAGTTAAGTATGCGAAAAAAAGCATCGGAACAGCTTTCTTTCGCCTTATCTTTTTTCTTTTTAAGCTTCATTACATAGTAAAAGAGAAAGGCTGCCCCAAGACCGGATAAAAAACCTAAAAGATACAGAAGAGCAATCATTTTGCACCTCCGAATTCACGGTACCTGAATATAACCTTGCGGACATTGGCAGGTGCGTCTGATGCAGAGGAAACAAGTTTGCACACGAAATACTTCGAGCGTCCAAGCTTAAGATGGGTGAACATTGACAGCGGTGAAGGATCGGCGGAGTTTTCAGCCGAAAATTCCACCTCAGCCGTTCTGCTGTAATCGCTTGTCACGGAGCATCGTAACTTGGCGTTTTCTATTCTGTCAAACGCCGCACCAAAGCCGTACAAAGCTTTGTACCTGAAAATGTTTCCTAAGTCAATAACCTTGCTCATGTAGACCGCATCAAATCCCTTGCCTGCATCGGTGTAGCTGTTCTCCTTGAATGCATAAAGAGAATTGTCCGTGCAGAACGCCGCATTTTTGCAGTGGAGAAACATGTGACCTACAGCGTTGAAGCCGGAATAGTTGTACCAGCATTTGAAACGAAGGCTGTATACATATGCACCGTCTTTGTGAACACACCAAAGCTCGTGACGGCTTCTTAATAAAAACAAGCTTATTTGGCTGTACTCGCTGAAATGAGGTGCACAGTAATCTGCAAAATCGATTCTTATGGCATAATAATCAAAGGTTTCGGCATTGTATGCGAACTTGTAAAGTCCGTTTTCATTCATAAAGTAAAGCTCATCGTCGTAAAGCACGATTCCCGATTTTTCCGATATCCCCATTTCGCCCGTAACAGTCTTGGTAGAGAATTTCTTGGTTTCGATACCGGCGGATGTGGATATCTTTGAAGCTGTAAGCTCAAAAATAGCCCCGGCGGTCATAAATACCGTTCTTAACCCAAGCTGCTGTATGCCGAGGATCGGTTCGGCGGCATCTCCCACGATGAAATTAGAGGTTTCGGTGAAATAGTCCAGCCTTTCGGTTTCGTGGGTATGAAACGCACCGATTTCCGATGTGTAAACCTTTCCTTCGGTACTGCCGTAGAGAAACAGCCTTGTTTTCAGATCATCGTGATTGATATAAGATTTTGTTCCTGTGAATAATTCTTTTCGCCTAATCGGATGAAAGAGCGGGGCAAGTTCATATTCCACAAACAGCTCATCAGTAATGTTTGAAAAATCTGTTTGCAGAACCAGATATGAAACATCGTATTCGGTAGTATTAAGTGTATACTGATCCGGGTTCAGTACGGTGTTACCGTAATAAACAGAAATTATTTTTGAGACAAATCCCCAGAGCTTTACTGAATTTTCTATGTTTTCTGTAAATGCGGATATGCGTACACGGGACGTTAAGAGATTCGGGGCTTCGTAGGGTTCACCCACCGAACTGTCGGATGCACCTCGCCTTATAAGGGGAACGTATCCGCTTACTACGGAAAGCTCGTTCGCAGATGGCGAATATTTGTAGAACTCTCCGCCGCCGATTATATAAAGCGCCCCTGACTCCATGAACATTGTGACCGCCTCATGTTCATTTTCAAAAACACAGTTATCAAGGCAGTCTGCATAATATACGGAATCTTCTGTTATGCGGTAAAGATAGTTTCCGCTTACCGCATAAGTCACATGCTCGTCGGAAGCGACTCCGCGAACAGGATAGTCAAATTCTCCGAGAAGTGCGTAACCTTCGCGCTTTTCAAGAGTGCCGTCAGCCGCAAGCCTGAAGTTGTCGAGAAGCTCCGCGTTTGAAAAATCAGAAATGATGTGTTCTTTAAGCAAGCTCATCCCGGATACACCTCTTTTGTAGAAGTAACGCTTTCGGCAGCTTTTGCGGCTATGGCTGCTGATTTTTCAGCACGTTCCTCAAGGGAAGCCGAAAGCTCCGGAAATTCATCTATTATAAGCAAAGATCCGAGCGCCAATGCCGACGCAGGGAAGAGTGAAGTATCGAGAGGAAAATCGCAGTCCAGTGTGTCTATAATAAGGTTTGCGAGGTCAATTTCTGTGCCGTTAATAAGTGAGGAAATGTGGGCAAACCGACTGAAAACTACACCGAGAAGCGATACCGAGCGTGATTCATAGTCACAAAGTGCCGGACGGTGCATTTGTTCGCCTATAACATTGAGTGCTGCGTGATATACATTCATGCAAGTCATAGTGTGTTTCCTTTCCATATGATTATTTTAATGAGGCTGCTGCAAGTTTCAAAACTTGCAGCAGCCGGGCGCGTATGTGCAGGAATACAATGCTTTTTGTATGCTGTGCACACAAATTTAGTCATTGGATTCCACGATAAATTCGAAAACAAAGAACTCCTTGGGATATACGAGCTTTGCGCCGTAGAGGTGGAGTCCCTTGATTGCATCGGCAAATCTGGATTCGGGGCGATAAGCCTCAACCTCGTTGAGCTGCTCGGCGAATGCAATAGCGCGTCTTGTACGCACAAAGCACTTGCTTACGTTATCCTCATCCACAACCACGTTGTGAGAAGCATAAATATCAAAGCCGAGAAGCTTGCCGATGTAACCGTTGTTCATGATATCGGTATTGTCTGTGGCGATATTCAGCTTCGCCTGAAGAATTAAGGATGCAACAGCGGGTGAAACCTCAAGCACGATGTCAGAGGCATCGGTAACGCCGTTTACCAAAAGAAGCTGACGGGCTTTTGCGATCCACTGAATAATAGAGGAAGCGTCGACCATACCCGCAAATACGGTATTATCGTAAAGCGCCTGATCGTGCATAGCAAAAATGTGCTTGTCCGCCACATCCGCAAGCGCGTTTGCCGCTTTGTGAAGCGCCGCCTTCATAAGCTTGGGCTGGGACTGCGCACGGTCAATATCATCGATCTGGAAATTGAACGCCTTAGCCTGATCGATGGTGAGGCTGACCGCGGAATCGGAAAGTGTCTGAGGCGCTTGCATATCGGTGTCCTTGGTGTAGTCGAATACAGAAATATCGCTGATACTGCCGATCTTGACAACAGAACCTTTACGCTTGATGTCGCCCTCGAACTCGCGGTTGCAGTTGCGTACCGCTACATACTGAGAATCAAGCTCGGTAAGGAGCGTTTCGCTCCATACGGTGGGAATAAAAGAAGAAATTGCCATAAGAACCTCCAAAAAAATTTATATTTATATGATCGCCGCATCTCCGGATATGAGGCGATAATATACATTTAAATCCGTGCCTGTTAATAGGCTATAAAGCCGCCGTCGCGGATGTGAGTTACTGTAGGAGCCTCCGATATTCGGCTCATGACCGCGTATCTTAAAGCCTCGGGGGTGTGAGTTACCTCGTGCGGCTCATCAGCGGCATCCTCTGCGGTGTGCTTATCACATAAAAGGGATTCCATTGAGGTAATAAGCTCGTCACAACCTGAGAAAATATACAGCTTGCAGGGAAGCCGTTCGCGAACGGCTCGCCAGCCCGGGATACGTCGGTTATCGGCGCGCACAAGAGAGGGAACGCCGGAGATGCGGCTGATTATTTC
Source organism: Candidatus Flemingiibacterium sp. (assembly GCA_045644145.1). GTDB lineage: Bacteria > Bacillota > Clostridia > Oscillospirales > CAG-272 > Flemingiibacterium. Next base: position 25,371 of record JAZRGK010000078.1, on the reverse strand, counting down.
AAAGCCGCTGTAACCGGTGTCCTGCCTGCGATTCCAAAGGTCGGGCGAAGCCACAGCATATGTGATGTCGTGCCCCAAAGCGCTCTCCTCGGCGCATATACGGGACAGCGCCTCACCGGCTGAGGTAAGAGTAAGCCCGGAACGGCAGAATTCACGGGTAACGTACATAATGCCGCCGGACACCGCGCATATGAGAAGCGCAAAACGGTCAAAGCCGTAGTCAAAAGCCGCAAAATACCGCGCTCGCTCAATGAAATGGGGCGCTTTAACGTGGCGTTCTCTTGAGAATTCGGGGAAGAACTGCCCCTCAAAAAGATCCCATCTGCCGTCAAGCCATGCGGCTCTGAGCTTTTCGGGAAGACTTTCCAAATTGTGAATGTATTCCGGGTCACGCTCCATAAGCACTTTGTTGTCTTTTACAGAGGCGCGGATGAATTTGTAGTCCTCGGGACGCTCGCCCTCTCTGAAATTACGATCAATAAAAAGGCGTTTTACCCATGCGTGACCTACGCCGCCGGGGTTGCAGGTAAGATACATGCGGCGCGGATATTTCCCAACACCGCGAAGACATCCCTTAAGCGCCGCGAAGGCGTATTCCGTAAGCTGTGTCGCCTCGTCGATGGCGATGATATCGTACTCCTGACCTTGGTAACGAAGTGTGTCGCTGTCGCAGGAGAGATAACCAAGATCAATGCGGCTTCCGTTTTTGAAGCGAAAAACATGCTCACCTGCGGAATATGTAACGCTCTTACCAAGCTCGTTAAGCAGGGGAGTCACATGGTTTTGCGAAAGCTCGAAAAGGGTGCGGCGTATAATAAGACAGTGGATTCCGGGATATCTTAAAGCTAAAAGAATAAGCTTGCGCCTGAGCGCCCAGCTTTTGCCGCCGCCTCTTGATCCGCCGTAAGCGGTGAAGCGGGCGGTTGAGCGGAAAAATTCTGCCTGCTTTTCATTTGGTTTTCCGTGAAGATACAAAAAACAACCTCCTAAATACCGTCCGCAAGCATGTCATGGTCGCAAACGATTTCATCCTCGGCGGCGGTATCCCAAAAACCGTACTGTCTGAGATACATTCCAACAAGAGATGCCGTAGCCCCGGAATTAAGGGCGGCATCCTCAAAATATGCTCCCGCGCTCTCGAATTCCTTGGGAAATGTTTTTTTAAACAGAAGGAATTCGCCAACCGAAATACCTGCAAAGCGACAGAATCCCGCAACATTAGCGAAAATTGGCTTCTTTGTATCAGCATTTCTGCATTCGTCAACATATGAGCGGATCATAGTGAGAAGCTTTTTTCCCGTTGTGATACTTGCCAAGGCTACGACTCCTTTCTTTGATGTTTACACAATTGTAGCATGAAAAAAATACCGCGGCACACCGTTTGGTATCACAAGTGAGCGGTATTTCCTACAAAGTTTTCGGTAAATTTCTATAATAACTTCACCGCTCTTCACATTACCGTCACATTTGTGCGGTATAATATCCTAAAGAGCGGTTTTTTTGCCGTATTACCTTTAGAAAGGGATAAGAAAAGTTATGAAAAAACACATGACTGTGGGCGCACTTCTTGCGGCTGTATGCATAGGAAGCGTTTCCTGCGGAATCAACTCCTCGAAAACACAGTTTGAGCCCACCGCAGAGGATAAAAAGATCGTTATGACGGTCGGTGGAGAGAATGTTGAATACCAGGAATACAGATACTTCTTTTTAAATAACAAGAGGGATTCTTTTGGCGCGGATGAACAGCTTACAAATGAGCAGACGGACGAGCTTATTGCCATGACTGAGGAAAACTCAAGACACCGCCATGCACTTATAAAGATGGCTGACAAATATGGCGCAAAGCTGACTGCTGAGGAAATAAAGGAAGCTGATGCATATGTAGACGAATACAGGAAGACTTATTTCGGAAGCGACGAGGAATATTTGCTGGCTCTCGATGAACAATATATGACCGATTATCTTTTCCGCGAGCTTACCAAAGAATCCACACTTGCGTATTCGGTGCTTGATAAAATGAAGGAATCCGGTGCAATAATCAGGGACGGCGAGGAATTTGATAAAGTGCTGGAATCGGATGAGATAATCTGCATAAAAGAGATATATGTCGCCTTTACTACTGAGGCAAACCGCGATATTGCGGAAAAACGTGCTGAGGAAGCACTCGGAAAGCTTATGTCAGGCGCTGAATTTGAGGATATGATGCGCGAGTACAGCGATTACAACGAGAAGGAGCTGTCACCTGAGCACGGATATTACACAATGAAATTTGATGCTCTCGATGTGATTTATGATGCCGCCGCAGGACTTGCAGAGGGTGAGTATAGCTATGTTATCGAATCAGAGTACGGCTTCCATATAGTAAAACGCTGTCCCAAGGATGCGGAATATATGGAAACTATCAGAGAGGAGATATACGAAAATTACACCTACGCCAAGTTCAGCGAGGAATACGATAGCTTCATGGATACTATGGAGATAGTGTATACAGAATACGGAGCTTCCATTGATTTTTCGGCTGTTTCGTAACATGAAATCAGAATAAAAAGCTAAGAGGTTTTGGCAAAAAAATTACCAAAACCTCTTGACAAAACAGCGTAACTATGGTATCATATATGAGTGCTCACCAAGAGCACTTATGCGGAGTATGCGATAAGCACCGCCTCGGAGACCCCACTCCGTGTAAAAATTAAAGGATATATTCGCGGGTATGGCGGAATTGGCAGACGCGCTAGATTCAGGTTCTAGTGGGGGCAACTTCGTGAAGGTTCAAGTCCTTTTACCCGCACCAGAAAACGACAAGTTTCAAAATTGAAACTTGTCGTTTTCAGTTATATTCGTCTTACGGCGAGTTATATGTACCTTCGGCGCGTGATATTTGCTTCGCAAGTGATATGCCTGCGGACATTAGGAGCGAATATAATATCACTGAAACCACAGGTTTCAATATCACATTTTGCGCAGCAAAATATATCACTCCGTCGAAGACGGAATATCACCCAAAACTAAAAACCGCGAGAGTTCAAATTCGTACGCAAAAACAACAAAAATACCTTTATCTATAGTCCTTGCACAAACAGTAGAAATCCGAACCCTTCGCCTACCGGATTTGGGTTCGAATTTTTATTTGGCTTTCAATTTTGTGTAAAATGTATGTTGCAATATAGAGAAATATGTTGTATAATATCAAGAGTTGTTTTTTAGCTTGCCACTTGCAGGGGGAAGATATGTCTATAAAAGAAAAAATCAAAGCATGCTCTGAAAGCGTGCAGAAGTATATCGGTGTGTGTACGCTGTGGCTGTTGCTCGGAATCCTTACGGGATTCATCGGCGGAGCAGTGGGGGCTGCTTTTTCCCACGGACTGACATTTGCATCAATGTTTTACGCTGATCATTCATTTGCCATATTTCTCCTGCCTGCGGCAGGCGTGCTTATTGCACTCATTTATAAACTGTTTGGCACTGTAGGTTCTAATACCAACACTGTATTTGAAACAGTACGCGACGAAAAAGCGGTATCGCCCCTTCTTGCCCCTGCGGTTTTTCTCGGAACATTGCTTACCCATATCTGCGGCGGTTCTGCGGGACGTGAAGGTGCCGCACTGCAGATTGGCGGAAGCATAGCTACCGTAATAGGAAAACTTGTCAGAATCAGCGACAAACAGCGACATATACTTACTATGTGCGGTATGAGTGCACTGTTTTCCGCGCTTTTTACAACGCCTGTAGGCGCCTGTATCTTCGCGGTAGAGGTAGCATGTGTAGGACGGCTTTATACAGCCGCAATGTTTCCGTGTATGGTATCATCCACCGTTGCTTACAGCACCGCGCGTATGCTGGGCGTTCATGCGGAGCGATATGATAATGTGGTAATGCCCGAGTTCACCATACAGTCAATGTGGCACGTTTGGCTTATTACTATATCCGCATCACTTGCAAGCATACTGTTCTGCGTGCTGATGCACAAGACCGGAAAATTATTCAAAAATTTTATTCCAAACAGATATTTAAGAGTAACCGTCGGCGCACTGATTATCATTGCGCTGACTTTTGCGGTAAGAACCGGAGATTACAACGGAAGCGGCACAAAAATAATAGAGGAAATATTTGATGGCGCATCCGTAAGACCGGAAGCATTTCTGCTTAAAATGATATTTACTGCTGTAACCATGGGATGCGGATTCAAAGGCGGCGAGATAGTACCCACGCTGTTTATCGGTGCAACACTTGGCGGAACAGTAGCGGCAGCGGTTGGATTCGGAGTACCGTTTGGTGCTGCCGTAGGTATGATTGCTATGTTCTGCGGCGTTACAAACTGTCCCATTACCTCAATAATTTTAGGTATAGAACTGTTCGGTTCAGAGGGTATGATATACTTTATGACCGCGGTGCTTGCAACCCATCTCTTTACCGGAAAATTCGGACTGTATTCCGGTCAGCGCATTGTTTTTTCAAAGCTTGATGACGAGGCAGTTGAAGAAGGAACGGTATAAGTTAATAAATGTGGCTGTTGCACATAAGTGCAACAGCCACAGCGTTTATATTTGCAGATGATTTATATCTTCATAACAGACACCTTATCAAAAATGTGCGAGATATCTTCTGAGCGCGGCGGACGTGTGCCCTCGGTAAGACATGCGGCTGTGCCGTAGGAAACCGCCGTGCGGAGCATTTCGGGCGCGGATTTTCCGTCCTTTGCCGCCGAAAGAAAGCCCGCTATGGAGCTGTCGCCGGCACCGATGGTGGATATGGCTTCGATTTTTGGCGGAACGGCTATAAATGACCCATCGGAGCATACAAGGAGCGCGCCCTTTGATCCGAAGCTTACCATTACATTGTCAATCCCAAGTCGGTGAAGCTCTTGCGCCGCTGAAACGATTTCTTGGAAGTCTTCCACCTTTCTTGAAAGATATTCACTTATCTCCTCCTGATTCGGCTTTATAAGCCAAGGGGAAAGCTCAGTAAGATCATCCACCGAAAACGAACGGGAATCTATAACGAGCTTTGCGCCTTTATCCTTGATTTGACGGAGCATAGATTTTACGGCATCCAATGATAAGCCTGACGTCACGCGCCCCGTGAATGTCACAATGCAGTCGGTGTCAAGACAAGGAAGAATCCCATCTCCCACACGCTCGATAAGGGTGTCATTCGCAGAGAAGCCTGTGAAGCTGATTCTGGTTTCCCCAGAATCGTCGGCGTGTAGTGTGATATTTTCGCGTATGCGCCCCGGAACGTACATCGGAAGATATTTGACTGAATCCGCCGCAAGCGCACGCTCGAAGTCGGCGGCGTTTTCCTCGCCGAGAACCGCAAAGGCAAGATTATCAACGCCGTTTACGCTAAGCGCACGGGAAATATTTATACCCTTACCGCCGGCGTCGCGGCATGTGATTTCAGCTAAATTTTCGTGGAAAGGCTCAAAGTGAGCCGTGTGACAGTGAACGTCAAAAGCGGGATTCAGCGTAAGGGTAACAATTTTCATGCGCGTTCGCCGAACATCTTGATTTCATCCTTGCCCTCAATGATGCATCCGGCATATCCGCTCTCTTCAAGACGTGCGAACAGCTTGCCAAGCTTCTTGGGGGCTTCAAAAAGAGTAACGTCGTATTCGCTTCGAAGCTCATTGGCGTGAGAAAGTGCGGCGGGGAAGGTGTTTTCGTCGTAAATAAGCGCCATACGGAGCTTTCTTCCGGGAAGCTTATAGTTCTTTTCGAGAAGAATTCCCGCAATGCGCTCAAAACCGATGGAAAATCCAACAGCCGGGATGCTCTCACCAAGGAATTTGCCGATAAGGTTGTCATAACGTCCGCCGCCGCCGATCGCGCCTCTGAATTCGGGGCTTGTAATTTCAAAAACGGTGCCGGTATAGTAGCCCTGACCGCGGACAAGCGTCATGTCGTAGATAACAGAATATTTTCCGTCCGACACCTTATTTGCAAGCGCCATAATGCGGCGGAGATTTGAAACGCAGTCAAGCTCACCGCATATAGAAGCGGCAGTTTCAAGTGTAAAGGGCTTAATAGCGAGATTTGCCATAAGCTTTTCAACAGCCGCACCGTCGAAGCCCTTTTCGAGAAGCTCACCGCGTACGCCGTCTATATCTATCTTGTCCAGCTTGTCAAGGGAGATGCATACGGAATCACAGCTTGCTTCCTCAAATCCTGCGCTCATTATGATAGCTTTAAGGAGTCTTCTGTCGTTAATGCGGATGTTAAAGTTATCAAAGCCGATATTTAAAAGAGCTTTTGCGGTAGTGCCGATAAGCTCAACCTCTGCGGTGTAGGAATCGCTTCCGATAATGTCGATATCACACTGCATGAATTCGCGCATACGCCCCTTTTGCGGACGCTCTGCGCGGTATACCTTGTCTACCTGAATCACCTTGAAGGGAGAAGGAAGCTTGGCTCTGTTATTTGCATAGTAACGTGTTAGGGGAAGGGTGAGGTCGTAGCGGAGTCCCATATCCGAAAGCTCCTTCACGTCACCTGAAGCAACAGCCTCGTCAAGCTTTTCGCCGCGCTTCATTATCTTGAATATAAGATTAAGATTCTCGCCGCCCTCGGATTTGTCAAGGTTTTCGATATCCTCGATTATAGGGGTGGTTATGCGCTCAAAGCCGCAGGAGCGGTATGTTTCGATGATGGTAGACTGGAGATAGTCGCGTACAAGCACTTCGTTTGGTAAGTAATCGGCTGTACCTTTTACGGGGGTTATTTTCATTGTCCTGTATCCTTTCAAAGTGGGTAGTTACACAAAATAAATATACAGATATTATATACCAAAAGCCATGCTTTGTCAAGTGTGAAAAAACTCATCACACAAAATCCCGAAAAGATTCACAAAAAATATATTTTACACACCTAAATACCTATTGCAATCAAGGGCAAAGTGTGGTATAATATACGTGCTTTGAATAGTTCCAAAATTATCACAAACGAATAAGGAGAAACTGAAAAATGAAGTTAAGCAAAATTTTAGCGCTTATTTTAGCCGGCGTTCTCGCGGTATCTGCATGCGCTTGCGGAGCAAAGCCCGGTGACGGAGAAGATACCACCGCAGCGGATACTACCGCCGCAGACGAAACTGATACAGGTGATGCCGAGACGTATGACTACAGTGCAGGTCTTGACGAAAACGGCTTTTTCGAAGGCATAAAGGCATCGGAGATCGTTACTCTCCCCGAATACAAGGGCGTGGAGCTTTCTTCTGCCGTAACATCTGCTTCTGAGGAAGAGGTTAATGCTCAGATCAATATAATCCTCGAATCCTATGCCGAGGAGATTTACGAAGAGATCACCGACAGAGCTGTAGAAGACGGCGATACATTGAATATCGATTATGTAGGAAGCGTTGACGGCGTCGAGTTTGAGGGCGGAAGCACCAACGGTAACGGAACTGTTGTTACCATCGGCGTTACCAATTATATAGACGACTTCCTTGAGCAGCTTATCGATCACATGCCTGGCGAGAACTTCGATATTGAGGTTACTTTCCCCAAGGATTACGGCAAGGAAGAGCTTAACGGCAAGGATGCGATTTTCAATATCACCATCAACTATATTCAGGGCGAGATTATTGAAACCGTAATTCCCGAGCTTTCCGACGAAATTGCTGCAGATTACGGCTTTGAGAATGTGGATGCGCTTAAGGCGGATATCAAAGAGTGGCTTGTAAGCAACCAGAAATATGATTTTGTCGGCGGTATTCTTTCTGCGGCGACATGCGAAGAGATCCCTCAGAACGTACTTGACTTCTTTATCAACGCGGACACAGCCCAGTTTGAGTATTATGCGAATATGTATGGATTAACTGTTGATGAATACATGGCTACCGGCGGATATGCGTCTGTTGATGCTTACATCGAGGAAGAGATGGAAGCATACAAATCCACTGCGCTCAACTATCTTGCGGCACAAGCAATCGCAGAGCTTGAGGGTCTTACCGTAACTGCTGAAGATATAACCGAAAACGGCTACGACAGCTACATCGAAACATATGGCGCACCATATATCAAGCAGTATATACTTACCGATATCATGGTACACAACTTTATCCTTGACAACGCGAAGGTCATTGAAGGCTGATTTGAAAGAAACAAAAAATAACGGAAAGCAAACGCTTTCCGTTATTTTTTGTTTCTAAGGATTTCACCACACAAAAGGTATCAGTCGGTATTTTACCTTTTCTTTATACCGAGTATAACCGTCAAGCTCCTTTTCAAGAAGCGCTTCCTCGTTTTTGATTCTCTTTGCAATTATGAGCGGATATGTAAGAAAAATAAAGAATGAGTACACCGAGCCAAGTACAAGTGGCATGGATAAAAACAAAATAAGCGTAACCGCGTACATGGGATGCCTTACGATGCCATATAACCCAGTATCTATAACCCTTTGGTTTTCCTGAACCTTAACTGTGCGGCTGAGATAGGTGTTTTCTCTTAAAACCTCTGCATACAGAATGTATGCCGCAAGGAATACCGCGGATGCGGCGATCACCGCCCACTTTGGAAGCGCGTACCAGCCAAAGCGAAAGCCCAATCCGGCAACAACAAAGCCGGCTAAAAACATAATACCGCTGAGCTTTACAACAAGATTTTGCTCCGCTTCGGTTTCCTTTGCGTCAAGGCGGCTTTTAAGGAGCATTGGATTTTTAAACATCATGACAATTCCTGCGATGAACATTGGTATAAACAGAATCCCCATAAAAAGCCAGCCGTTCGTGAAATGAAATGTTCCGGCAGGGAAGAATATAAGAGCCCCCACCAAAATAACTCCGATGAAAAATTTAAGGATTGCCTGAAAGAACAGTTTTGCTGTCATTGTGTTTCTCCTTTGTTTCAGCATTGCGCCCTTACTTCAATTATACCGCATATTCAAGGAAAAATCAAGATGTTCGGTGTATTTCTGATAACATCAGGGCGGTTCTCTAAAATTTTGTGTGTGATAATTTCTTTAGGCCTCAAAACGAGGCCTTTTTTATTTGTATTTTCACGCACACTATAAGTGTAGGATTTAACGCTTTTTAGTTATGGCTTTGAAAACATAAACTTGTGTAGGTGATTTTTTGTCGCCGAGGCTGTATAATATTTTATAGAAAGAGAGATGGTTTAATGGCTAAAGCGCGTTTTAGATACCACAAAAAATTTGAACCTGACTATAATCCTTACGGAACAATTTACACAGAGCGTCAGGAAAGTATTATTAGAGGAATGAATCCAAATGGTGTGAGCAAAAAAGAACTTACCACTCTTATCAAAAAGGCAGAACGCTTGGAAGATGATGAAGTTGTGATGCAGCTCCTTGATAATTATTATTGTGTTCTATTTCCTGATGAAATACCAAAGTATACAGTTGAAGAATCGAAAAATATTTTGCAATCATTAACTCCTTGGACAATACAATGGGAATGAAAGCATCATTCTGTATTTTTACCGTCTGAGAAAGTATCTGAAAAAACTTTCCTATTCCGTCTATATTGAAAGCATTCACATTCTTTCTGTGGCTGGAAAAGGGCTTTTATTCGTAGCACGTTGAAGCTATATCCTCGCCCTTGGTTATTCACATGTTGGATTGAACTATTGGCACCCTCTGTGGCTGCGTTAGTGTATTGGCAATTCTCGTTAAAATAATTAAAGATGTACTTGTGCCATCTATCCATTGTCCGTTTCATTATCATTACTTCAGAGAATATTGGATCTTTAGCTGGAATAAGTTTTTTCCATTCGTTATAAATGGCTTCCGCCTCTTCTCTACTGTTAGCGTCGTAGATATGTTCCAACCCTTCTTTTACCATGCGTAGAGTATTAACCACTGGAAATGTTTCGCATAATTCTGTCATCAGCGAAATTTGAGCTGGTCGCTTGGGAAGTTTTTTCACTCCATATTTAAAAAGATATGAATCTTTGCCCATTCTTGTTAACAAAGCGCTTTTTTGTTTCTTTTCGTCTTCGTCGGTAATTAATTCAATCTGCTCTTTAAGATATTTGAAAACATTTTTTCTTGTTGTGGCGATTTTTCGCTGATGGTCCTGCACCACATGGAACTTGTCTATAACAATAGTGGCAGCAGGAAGTATTTCCTCAACAAGTGATACATAGCCGCTGGTCATGTCCATTGTAACTACCTCAATGCGTTCATAATTAGGCAAATTCGTAATAGCTTGTATCATTGTTTCTCGCTTGTTATCCGGCATCATTTCGATAAGCTTTCTTTTCTCTATGTCAACCAATACCCCACGTCTTTTACGAACTATATGCTTTTCGTCAATCCCAAGAACCCGTGGAGCAGTTGGGCGGTACGATGATTCTAACTCCTTGCCATATTCTTCTAAAATAGAAGCTACAGTTGGCACAGATATACCAAATCTTTCGGCAACTTTTGAAAAAGGACCAATGAGTGCTTCGTGACGAATCTGCTCATATAGTTCTACGGTAAACGGCTGCCGCGGCATAATCGTCAAAAATTGGTATGTAAATGTTTTGCCGCAATCATTACAGAGGTAACGAGGTACACGTACCTGAAGCGTTACCCGGGCCCGTCCGATATCACAATCGTGCACCAACCTGTCGGCAGTTCTACCGTGAGCATAGAAATTACGAGAGCCGCAATGAATACAGCAATTCTTATACGGTTCGATTGGTTCGCAATAAAACATCAATTCGTCATGCACACCAAGTGGACGTATGCACTCGAGAATTTTTAATTCGGTGTTATTCAAACTCGGACACGGACTAACACGTTCATATCCGGTTGGAATTGATGTTAGTAAGGACTTGGCAGCGTTATTTGTATTCATAGCACACCTCTTGTTTTGATATTGTTATAGCTCAAAACTGATACACTAAAAAGGATTGGGATAATAGTATGACAGAATACGAAAACCGCTTCACCATTTTGAATAGAAAAAATAAAAAGGAATGTACCGGCAATTACAAAATCGCCATTGACATTCCTTTTATTATTCGAAAAAATTACGCAAAGGAGTTTCCTTTGAGTATCATCTTACTGATACCTATTATACCATATATTTCCGAATAAATCAAGGAGAAATATCAAAAGTTGTCGTATTTTGTAAAATATTTGAGCTAAAATATTATTGCTACTATAAGTATGGAGGAAAATCTATGAAAAAAAAGCTATTTTCGCAGAGTTCGGCATCACAATCCGAAAAAATCAAACTCAAAAGCCTGACAATGGAGAACATCATTGAGCTTTGGCTTGACAGCAAGCAGAATCAGGTCAAAACATCAACGCTCGCATATTACAAAAGGACCTGCAACAAGCTGCTAAAGCCGCTGTGGTCAATGTATTCCCCTCGCAAACTTCCCGATGATATATTGATAAAGCTCGCTGATGCCATGAGGGAAAAATACAGCTCCAAATATTCAAAGGATGTAAGCGTTATTGCAAAACAGATATTGGAATTTGCTGTTGAACAAGGATACGCAAAGCCTTTTGCGATGAAAAACGCAAAAATCCCCGTTAAAAGAGCTCGTCCGGTTGTTATGTCTGTGCTGGAACAGCGGAAACTAACCGCGTTCTTGCTCAACAAAACGAACTTATCAAAAACGGGAATTCTTTTGAGTCTGTATGCAGGTATTAGGCTTGGCGAGCTGTGTGGACTTAAGTGGTCTGATGTTGACCTAATGAACGGTAATATCAGTATAAAGCGAACGATACAACGGCTTGATGATGATTTTCTTGTTGATTCACCCAAAACATTTTGCTCGGAGCGCACTATTCCCCTGCCGTCATTTATTGCGGAACTACTGCGAAATATTGAGCCTGAGAACAAGGAATATTATGTTACCACAGGCAGCAATGAATTCACCCAGCCCCGCACCTATCAAAACCGCTTCAAATCGTATTTAAAGAAATGTGAATTGCCGAAGTATCGCTTTCATACGCTCAGGCATACCTTTGCCAGCAGGGCTATAGAACTTGGTATTGACCCCAAAAGCGTCAGCGAAATACTTGGACATGCTAACGTGAAGATTACGTTGGATCTGTATGTCCACCCATCTATGGAGGCCAAAAAGGAGCAAATGGAGAAATTTTCATCATTTCTTGAGCAATAACTCGCCCTAAAAAAGGAAACTCCTTTACGAAGGAGTAAAAACAAAACCATTTCAAGGAGAAACAACAAAAATGATTTACTGTAAGTATTGTGGCAAGGAGCTTATACCCGGAGATACGCATTCCTGCGATAAGCAACCGAAAGTTACCACCAAAGTAAAAGGAATGCGTAAGCATATTGAGAAGGCATTCATCAACTTCTTCGGGAGATCAGGAATAGGCGATCCGATGATGACTCCGGAACAATGCTTTGAAATTGATAAAAAAATCGTCCCTGACTCGATAGAGCTGAACGATGGTGAAGTGCCTGTAAAACAATATGATGTAGCTGTTCTGCGTTCCCGCTTGAAGCTTGAAAAAGCCTATGGGCGTATGCAGGTAACCAATAAACGACTGCTGTTTAGGGCAAACGGTCGCTCTTTGTTTGGCAAAACTATATACCAAGAAGAATTTGCACTTGATAAAATAGATGGCGTCAAGCTTCGCAAAGGCTACCGTTTCAGATTCTTAGACTTTTTTATAAACCTGTGGTTACTGTATACGTTTACGGCAGCATTACCTATGGTTATCGGCACAGCAAGCGGTGCATCGGGATTCCCGGCGTTTTTGTGTATGCTGTTTGGCGCGGCGTTTACAATGCCGTTCTTCCTCCTAAAGAGACGGTTCTATCTGAAAATGTTCTGCTCCTCAATCGGAGCTAATATGTTATTGGGGCAGATTATTGGCTCTGTTACTCACGGCGAGGGCAGTTTGCTGTGGTTGGTTATCCCGATATTCGGAATTTCCGCTATTGTTACATTCGTTTCGCTATTCCTGAATTGCCTTAAACCCGACCTGCTTATTGAGATAAAGAACGGAAGCGGCGAGTCCATACAGATAAAGCACAAGTACATCTCGTTCTTCTGGCACAAATCCGAAGATTATTCCGGATTTGATGAGATACTTCCAAGTAAAGATACCGACCTCGCTATCAAGGAAATCGGGGCCGTGATAAACGATATAAAGACTCTCGGAGACCTTGGCATCGAGAAATGGCAGACTCTTTGATATGAGGTGAACAGCATGAATAATAACTACACACCCCTCTTGACCAAGCAAGTATGTAGTGTAAACAGAATTACGCATGAACTTTTTGCTGTTGCTGAAGAAAAAAACAAATTACAAAATCTTGCTGCTAACGAAACGTACATGGAGAAGAACTGCAAAAAGAAGCGATCACTTGTTGGAATCTGTGCGTTTTGCTTATTGGGTGTTCCGATAATTTCGTTTTTACCATTGCTATTTGGTTTCGCCATTATTACATCATTATTGGAAGAACGGGGTGTAATGCAAGTAACTGATACTGTTGGTATTATGGTGTACTTGCTTATTGGTGTAATCATTGTAGTTCTTTCAATCAGTTTATTGATTATTTTCACCAGAAATAGAGCAAAAGACATAAAAAAGCATCATGATTCGGCAATTGAGTATCAAAAACAAGTTCAGGAAAAAGAAAAATATTCTAATAAGCTCCTGCAACTTCATTCGAAAGAGCTTGAAATAATTCCGACGCAATACCGTTATCCGCTTGCTACGAGCTATATCGAAGAATTGTTTATTAACGGGAGAGCGACCACACTACCGGAAGCTCTTGACAAATTTGAAGAGCAGCTGCACAGGTGGAACGTAGAAAGAAGCATGCAGCACAACATCGAGATTCAGCTCGCTCAGACGAAAATTTTACATGATATATGGCGTTGGATTTAATACATATATTTGCTCAAACTCTATGATTAAAAAGTTGATGGTATCAAGACGCTTGGTGACTTCGGTATTGAAAAATTAGGGCAGAGCAATTAATAAAAAAACAAGGGCTGTACATTGATACAGCCCTATATATTACAAAAATATACCCTTCACCTGTAATTAAGGATGGGATGGTTTGAAAGGATGAAAATTTAAATATGAAAATCTTGATTAATCGTGGATGCTGCAAAGTTGTATTTGAAGAAAACGAAAAATATTCAGGCAAAACACTTCTTATTGATGGCGAGGGAAACCTTGAAGGTGAGTTTTGCATTTACAAATCTTCTGTTCACAAAATGTGTTGGACGGATTCTTCAAACATTGGTGATAATCACTTTGTGTATGTAGATGCAAAGCTGCGCGACGAAGTGCTTGCGTATGTAATAGAAGAAGCTAAAAAATACGGATCCTCTTTAGTCCTTTGGTAATAGGTGGCGCATCATGTATTTTGATGTTGATGCCCACAGGGATTGTTTTAAAACAAACGAAAATGAGGCGTATTTTTGGCATGGACGCACAAATGGTTGTGGTGGACAAGATGTTGCCATGGATATTGCATCGAAAAACAATGGCAAGACCTTGGAAATGTGTATGCTCGATCATCGAGACAAATTAGAACAATCTGGGGTTGAGTTTTTTGGTCGCCCTGACGGAACCGTTGAAATATTTTACGGCTCAAACCAAGAAGAAAGTAATAAATTTTGGGAGGACTGTTCTAAGTCCTTTGCTGAACAGGCATCTGGAGATATTCACGTTGTTGAGGGAATTGATCCTCGCCCTAACGGACAGTCAGAAAAAGATTTTCCAAGCGTTTATAATCGAATTGAACATCCAGCATTAGAGCAAAATCCACAAGTAAACAGCATTACAAAAATTGACCCCTATACCAGAAATGAAACCGGATGCGAAACATTCGATACGCGCAATAATTCTCGCGACATAGATCTCAAAGGTGATTTAGGTATGGGTGGCGACACCCCAACTACACCCACCGCAGGACAAGCCCTAAAGGGCGGTATACAGTAAAATCATAGAAGGTGCATACGATGGACATAAATCACAGACAAAAAGCAGACGTACTATTTGGAAACAGTCTGCACAATTCTCCTCAAATCATATCTCCTCGCGAGCCAATTTGCTTGCTTTCGAATAAAGAAGGTGCATCGATTCCTCTTGACGAAGACCTGTTAAGCAAACACATTATGCTGCTTGGAGCTATCGGAACAGGCAAAACAAATACGTTCTTCCAGGTAATATCTCAAATCAGCGCGAAAATGAATCAAAACGACGTTATGGTTATTTTCGATACAAAAGGTGATTTCTATAAAGAATTTTACCGTCCCGGAGACGTAGTAATAAGCAATGACAATACAGCAACCGGAGGCTCCGGCGTTGATTATTGGAACATCTTTGAAGAAATAGACCGTGACGAGCATTTGTATGAAAACATTATAGAAATATCTCGCTCTATTTTTACCGATGCTTGTGAAAATACTAATCAGCCGTTTTTCCCAAACGCAGCAAGAGATATTTTTATGGCAACACTCTATCACTTCGTAAAAACTGTCGAACCTCAAAAATGTACAAATCAAAACCTTCTTGCGTTTATAAATAGCGCCACAACTAAAGACCTGCGCGATATGCTTTGTAAGTACGATTTATTCCGTGCTATGAGCAGTTATATATCAATCGATGATTCGCCTCAAACTCAAGGCGTACTGTCAGAACTTCAGCAAGTCTGTCGCGAGGTATTTCTCGGTAATTTTGCTAAGCACGGTGACATAGGCGTCAGAAAGCTTATAAGAGCGAAAGGTGGAACGAGGATATTTATAGAATACGACCTTGGCCTTGGCAACTTACTTTCGCCAATCTACAGCCTTCTTTTTGATTTTGCCATAAAAGAAGCACTAAGCAGAAGCCGAAGCGAAGGCAATGTGTATTTCATCACGGACGAATTCAAGCTATTACCTCACCTGCAGCATATTGATGATGCCGTAAACTTCGGTAGAAGCCTTGGCACTAAGTTTATGGTAGGCGTACAAAATGTGGAACAGTTATACGCTAATTACGGTGAAGAGAGAGCTCGTAGTATTCTTTCTGGCTTTTCTACAAATATTTGCTTCCGCGTCAATGATGCAAAATCAAGAGAATATATTCAAGGACTTTTTGGCAAAAACCAAAAGCTTGAAGCGTATATGCCATCCCTGCAGAGCAAGGGGCTTATAGAAACCCAGCGTGAAGGAAACGTTGTAGAGGACTGGGACATCACCGGATTGCGGATTGGTGAGGCAATCGTAGGTCTTCCCGGCGAAGAACCGTTTGTGTTCAGATTTGATGAATACAAATAACAGCAAGTAGCGGTATAGAAAAAGATACTCATGCATTGTAACACCCTATACGTTCACCTGCTGTTTCCTCATTATGACAACGACACTACATATTATATAAAATGATGTGTGATTGTCGTACCAAAGATAACGGCGTCATTCAGAAAGGATGTAGATATCATTGAATACCAGAGGCAGAAAATACCGCCGTGTAATAGGTCAGCATAAAAAGAAACGGTTAATGTCAATCATAAATCGTGGAGGTTATACCCCGGCAAGAGGATATGTTGAATGGGGAATGGTAGAAGGACAGTGGCAGCCTGTCGGTAAACATATTAAGTATCCCAAGAATTCAAATCAGCAGAGATTCTATAAGCGGCACTCTAATAAAGTTGCACGCAGAAACGAGCTTCCTAAAAAGGGCAATGGATACCGCAAGCATTTTGACTACTGGTGGACATTGTATTGATTAAGCTATTTATAGTTACGATATTAAGCTGAAAGGCTTGATATAAATAGTGACAGCCCACATTAGGGCAGTGTAAAACCTCTACAATAAGAGGAACGGCAGTACAGAAAATAACCTGTACTGCCGTGTTTTTATAGATATATTGATGTGCCCCACACAAACTCTAAAAGAAACAAGTTTTTTCTAACAAAGAATTCTACAAAAATCCCACACTGTTTTTAAAAGAAACAAGTTTTTTAAAGGGTTTATCTTAAGAGAGAGGAAAAACTTTCCCACATAAAATTTTACAGACCCATCAGGGCGTACTACTTGACAAAGTGCGTAAAGTGTAGTATAATATTCTAAATGTATATTTGAAAGCAGGTGAAAACACATAATGGATGGCAGTGGCCATACGCCCCCCTCCTTTATGCGCGGTAAAGTATATTTTTGCCGTTTGGGTGGCGAAAATACGCATCCTTCCAAGGCGTGAATGATTTTTATGCCGGCGTTATTTCGTATATTCAATATAAGTATTTTAGGAGGATATATTTTGGAAGGCAATTTATGGCTTATGCTTTTACTTCAGGTGGTTCTTATCGCGCTTAACGCTATATTTGCGTGCGCGGAGATAGCCGTTATAAGCGTAGGCGACAGCAAGCTTGAAAAGCTGTCGGAGGACGGTAACAAGCGCGCAAAAAAATTACTTAAGTTAACAGCTGATTCCGCAAAGTTCCTTGCAACCATTCAGGTTGCAATAACTCTCGCAGGATTCCTCGGCTCTGCATTTGCCGCCGAGCACTTTTCTGATAAGCTCACAACGCTGATCGTGTCAGCAGGCGTGACGATGATCTCTCCTGCCGCTATAGATGCGGTGACGGTTGTGCTTATTACGCTGGTTCTTTCATATTTCACGCTGGTTTTCGGCGAGCTTGTACCCAAGCGAATAGCCATGCGAAATCCCGAAAAGATCGCGCTCTCCATGGCAAAGCCTATTTCCTTTATCGCAAAGCTGTTTGCGCCTATAGTTTGGCTGCTTACCGTATCCACCAATCTGGTGCTTCGTATTGTGGGCATCGACCCGAACGAAAGGGATGACGACGTAAGCGAGGAGGATATCCGCGTAATGGTGGATTCCGCCGCAAAAAGCAGCTCCATTGACGATGATGAGCGTGAATTTATCCAGAATATCTTTGAGTTTGACGACCTGACCGCAGGTGAGGTAGCAACGCACAGAACCGACGTGACCATGCTGTGGCTTGACGAAAGCGACGAGGAGTGGAGCAGCACAATTCATGAAAAATGCCATATGTTCTATCCCGTATGCGGAGAAAGCGTCGACGACGTGGTTGGTGTTCTGTATCTCAAGGATTATTTTCGTCTTGAAGACAGAACCCGTGAAGCTGTCATAGCAAAAGCGGTAAAAAATCCATATTTCGTCCCCGAGAGCGTAAAAGCAGACGTTCTGTTCCGCAATATGAAGAACGGCGGAAAAACGTTTGCTGTTGTGCTGGACGAGTACGGGGGGATGCGCGGAATCGTTACTATGAATGACCTTATTTCACGTCTTGTAGGCGAGCTTGGTGATGATACCGAGGGTGATAGGCCGACGGTACAGCTTGAAAAGATCGGCGAGCTTTCATGGAAGCTTACCGGAAATGTTCCTCTTGACGAGATTGCAGAGGAACTAAAGCTTGATATCCCTGTGGATGATTTCGACACCTTCAGCGGTATGGTATTCTCTGAGCTTGGAACGATTCCCGACGACGGAAGCACATTTACCCTTGAAGCATGGGGAATGGGCATCAGCGAGCCGGTGATCGAAGAGCATCAGATTGAATCTGCGGTGCTTACACGCCTTGAGCCGTTCCCAATAGACGAGGACGACGATGACGAGGATGACCCCCAAGAGGATGATGAATAAATAAAAAACAGCCTACCCAACTTCAAAATGTTGGGTAGGCTGTTGTGTATGGGGAACGGGTCGCTTTCTTTCAAAAAAGCGACCCGTTCCTTCCTGTACACATGTTACTTTTTAAAGCTGTAGTCAACCGATAGGATTTCTATAACGCTTCCGTAATCGGCAACGGTGTAGAACTGCGGTCTTTCGGCATCGCTTGGCATGTCATCGCGGAATGTGCCGTCGTTTTCGAGAATCTTATAGGATACCTTGTATACATATTCCGTGGAAGTATAGCTGTCGGTGGCTTTTATAAACTCAATGCAAATATCGTAGATCTTCTGCATGGTAATGGATTCGTAGCGTTCTTGTGAGTCGAAATACGAATCTGCGTAGAAACCGTTCAGCGCCTCAGCATCCCCGTGCATAAGCGTATCAAAATATTCAGCCAAGAATGCAACCGTATAGCCGTATTCGGCGTATTTTCCGTCGGTAATAATAATGGATGCACCGTTTTCGGAATATGTAATATAGCGATTCTTCTCAAGCCAGCGATCCAAAGTAAAAATGTCCGTTTCAAAATCCGGCTCCCACAGATCAATCCGGTGCTCACCGTATCCGTCATAGTCGAGCTGCGATTTTTTTGTTTCTTCGGGCGTAAGATTCCCAAAAAGAAGCGCCGTATATCCGTCTTTCCCAATCAAAAGGAGTCCGAGCACGCATATGACACACGCGGCGATTACAGTTATTGCCATAATACGCTTTTTCTTTGAGATTTTACTTTGTTTTTCCATAATAAACCTCTATAATACCTTAAACAGTGTATTGAAGTCGTTTGGGACGTCGCATAGACGTCCCAAACGGTTCTATTGATTTGATTATCAGAATCCGAAGTAGCTCTTGGTGTTGTTGTAGCATATGTCAACAACGATTTCAGCGAGGCTGTCTACGTCGAGAGGATATTCGCCGTTTTCAACCCACTTGCCAATCAGATCGCAGAGAATACGGCGGAAATATTCGTGGCGAGTGTAAGAAATAAAGGAACGTGAGTCGGTGAGCATGCCGAGGAACTTGCCGAGAGGGAAAAGGTTGGCAAGGTCGGTCATCTGACGGCGCATTCCTTCAAGGTGGTCATTAAACCACCATGCAGAGCCCTGTACTACCAGCGGCTTGCCGTCACCGGAGGACTGGAAGCATCCGCAGAGAGTGCCTACCGCCGCATTGTCGGATGGGTTGATGGAATAAATGATCGTACGGGGAAGCTGTGCCTTTGCCTCAGCCTTGTCGAGAAGACGCAGGAGATGGGACATCATATCGTAGTTACCGATGGTATCGAATCCGGTGTCCGGACCAAGCTTTGCGAACATACGGGAGTTCTGATTGCGAAGTACACCGAAATGAAGCTGCATTACCCATCCGCGGCACTTGTACTGTGCGGCGAGGAATGCAAGAAGCTCTGTCCTAATCTTCGCGGTTTCTTCCTTGGTAATGCCGCATCCGTCGTTTGCAACGGCTTTCTTGAAGATTTCGGTAAGCTCATAGTTTGATGCCTCTGCAAACTCGTAAGCATCGAGTGCGTGGTCAGCGGTCTTGCAGCCGTATTCGCTGAAATGATCAAGCCTTTGCATGAGAGCGAGTTTAAGAGAATCAATGTCAACTACATTTATTCCGGATACCTCGGAGAGCTTGGAAATATAGGAAGCAAAGCCGGGCTTGTCAACGGCGAATGCCTTGTCGGGGCGGAATGCAGGAAGCACGCGGACAGGGAAGGATGCGTCGTCGCGGAGCATCTTGTGCCATTCAAGGCTGTCGATGGGATCGTCTGTGGTGCAGACAATTTCAACTCCGGAATTCTTAATGATATTGCGAACACTCATGGAAGGATCGTGGAGCTTTTCGTTGCAGGTAGCCCAGATAGCATCGCAGTTGTCCTCGTTTATAATAAGCTCGCAGTCAAAATAACGGCGAAGCTCGAGGTGTGACCAGTGGTAGAGGGGATTTCCGATAAGCTTCGGCATAACGGTGCACCATGCCTTGAATTTGTCGTAATCGGAAGCTGACCCGGTTATGTATTCCTCATCCACACCGCAGCATCTCATCGCACGCCACTTGTAGTGGTCACCGCCAAGCCAAAGCTCGGTGATACTACCGTACACCTTATCCTCTGCAATGTCCTTTGGCGGAACATGACAGTGGTAGTCGATAATGGGGAGCTTTGCGGCATAGTTGTGATAAAGCGCCTGGGCGGTTTCGGTTTCAAGGAGAAAGTCCTTGTCCATAAATTCTTTCATTTGTATGCATCTCCTTTAAATTATATTTTGATATATAATGGGCAAAACACAATTTGCGGAATTTTTGCCCTATCCAAAACAATTATAGCACAAAAATTTTGAAATTTCAATATAATTCAAAAAACTTTATGGAATATACTTGCGATATACAAAAAAATGTGTTAAAATATATTGTAGATTACTTTTTTGGAGTACGGCAGATGTATATTCACGATTCTCATGTACATACGAAATATTCCTTTGACGGCGATAAGGGGCACCACGGCGAAATTGGTGCTGTGATAGAAGCTGCCATATCTCGCGGTGTCAGTGAGATATCTATTACCGACCATTTGGACATCGACGGCATCCTTGACGGAATATATCCCCCTTACGAAGCCGATGCGGTGAAAAACGATGTTTTTGCTGCAAAGGAAAAATACAAGGGCAAGATTCGCGTAAATTACGGCGTTGAGCTTGGTCAGCCCCATGCAAGAAAAGCCGAAGCAGAGGCGCTTCTTGAAAAGCAGGGCTTTGATTTTGTCATAGGATCATTGCACAATCTTCGCGGATGTCCGGATTTTTATTTTCTCAAAATGGATCTAATGTGCGATGAGCAGATAGATTATCTCATAAAGCAGAACATATCCGAGCTGCTTGAGATCGCGGATTTCCCCGGTATCACCACCGTGGCGCACATTACATATATTGAACGGTATCTTACAGCATGCAAAAAGCCCTTTTCCTATGAACGCTACGCCGACGGCTTTGAAAAGCTGTTCCGAAAGCTTATAGACAATGGAATTTCCATGGAAATAAACACATCGGGACTCAGAAAAGGCGGAATCACTATGCCCGGGTGCGAGCTTTGCGCACTCTACCGCGACTGCGGCGGCAAGCTTATCACCATCGGCTCAGACGCCCACCGCATAGAGGATATCGGCGCAGGAATAGAGGAAACCGCCGCAATGCTCCGAAAGCTTGGATTCAAGTCCCAGACCGTAGTGCGCGACGGGAAGCTTACAGAGATCGAATTATAGAATAAAGGAATAAAAAAATGCTTGATTCAACATTCAGCCTTCTGTACCCTAACGGAGACGAGATAAGGGGCGAAAAGGTAAATATATCCGACACGGTAATGGCGGAGCTGGGACTGGATTTTCTTATAAATCTGAAAAGCTCCTCACTTTCGGACTATTTTACCACCGACAAAGCTACAATTGAATACCGCACCAAAACAATAAACGATCTTTTGGCAAATCCCACCGTGGTGGAAACCTTGAAGGGCACGCTTACGCTGCTTAATGATATAATCGAGCTTCGCGCCATAAAAAGCGAAACCGAGGTTGCGAAGAACTACCTTTACAGCATCACCGAGATCGAGCTGTATATAGATATCGTGGCACGTCTTGCCAAAGGATTTGCTTCCGTGCGCAACAATGTGAAATCTCCAGCGCTTATTAAGCTTACCGAAACGGTGACGGAGCTTTCCGAGAGCGAATACTATAAGGACTTAAACAGAAAATTAAACGAGCTTACCGCCAAGGTGCACGAGGTCAAATCTATCACTATAGGCGTCAATTTAGACAACGAATTCCGTCCCACCGATGCGGGCGTAGTCAGCCTTAACGCCGAGCATTTCAAGTCCGGCAAGGTTATCGACAAGATACTGCGCATGGATTTTAAGGACGGCGATTATACATGTATAGCCCCGCTCGTCCCCTATAACAGCTCCAATACCGATAACGCCAAAATAGCGTTCACAAACGCTTTCAACGGCGCGATGAACGATATTTTTAAGGCGGATGTGAGGCAGTGGCGTCAGCTTGTGCAGATGTATGTACTGTCCAATACAGATTTTCTCCTTCGCATCATGCCGGAAATTGAATTTCTTACCAAAGCACAGCACCTGCTGCTTGCACTGAAGAGCCGCGGGCTTGAGCTTGCCGTTCCTGAGATATGCGACATGGATGCACGCGAATTTTCCGCTAAAGGCATATATAATCCATGCGTTGCACTTCGCGTGGACGATAAAATGGTAAAGAACGACATAGATTTCGACGAAAACGCGAAAATCTACGTTCTCACAGGTCCAAATCGCGGCGGAAAATCCGTTATCACCTGTGCCGTTGGTCAGGCGCAGGCGCTTGCTCAGCTTGGACTCCCTGTACCGGCAAAAGAGGCTAAGATATCGCCGGTTACAGCGATTTATACCCATTTTCCCACCGACAGCGGCGATACGCTGGAAAAGGGAAGACTTGGAGAGGAATGTGCAAGGCTCAATGAGATTTTCGACGGCGTTGACAAGTACAGCCTTGTGCTTCTCGACGAATCATTCAGCTCCACCGGCTCTTACGAGGCATCATATATCGCTTCCGAGGTGCTGACCGGCTTTTCCATCGTTGGATGCAGATGTCTGTTCTCCACCCATCTCCATGAGCTGTCCGCAAAGCTTGATGAGATAAACGAAAAGTGCAGGGAAGAGGGCGGCGTGCCAATAGATACGCTTGTTGCAGGAATAAACGGCGCGGAGCGGAGCTTTGAAATTACCCGTGCCAAGCCCGACGGCAAATCCTACGCCCGTGACATAGCTGACAAGTTCGGTCTTTCATACGATAAGATCATGTCCCGTGTCAAAAGCAAATAACATACCGAAAGGAATAAATAACAATGGAAAACAACGAGATACTTTATCTTCTTGAAAACGACAGCCGACTCACCGCCGAGCAGCTTTCTGTAATGCTTGGTAAGGAAGTTGGCGAAATACGCGATATAATAACAGCATACGAAAAAGACGGCGTAATTCTCGGCTACAAGGCGCTTGTGGACTGGGATAAGACCGACCGCGAATATGTTACCGCACTTATCGAATTAAAGGTGGCACCTCAGCGTGACCGCGGATTTGACAAGGTAGCGGAGAAGATATACAATTATCCCGAGGTACAGTCACTTTACCTTATGAGCGGAAGCTTCGACCTTGCGGTGTTTATCGAGGGCAAAACCATGAAAGAGGTGGCGTTCTTTGTTGCGCAGAAGCTTGCTACGATCGATGCCGTTATCGCAACAGCCACACATTTTGTACTCCGCAAATACAAAGACAAGGGCGCGATTCACAAACCAGCCGCAGAGGACACGAGGTGTATGCTTTAAACTATGCTTGATTACACGAAAATTCTGTCAAAAAGCGTTCAGGGCATCGAGCCATCCGGCATACGCAAATTCTTTGACCTTTTGAACGACAAAAAGGATGTTATCTCCTTAACGGTGGGTGAGCCGGACTTTAAAACACCGTGGCATATAAGAGAGGCCGCTATCGAATCTCTTGACGCCGGCAAGACTTACTACACATCCAATGACGGCATGCCCGAATTAAGAAAAGAAATATGCAACTATTTAAACCGCCGCTTCGGTCTTTCCTATACCCCCCAAAAAGAGGTTATTGTTACCGTCGGCGGCAGTGAAGCGATAGATATCGCTGTGCGTGCGCTTGTTGATCCTGGCGACGAGGTTATAATTCCAATACCGGCATTCGTTTGCTACGGACCTATCGTGGAGCTTGCACATGGCGTGCCGGTGTATATCGAAACGAAGCAGGAAGACAAATTCAAACTTACCCCGGAAGCTCTTAAGGCGGCTATTACCGACAAAACCAAGCTTCTTATCCTGCCATTCCCAAATAACCCCACAGGTGCTGTCTTAACAAGGGAAGAACTTGAAGAGATTGCAAAGGTGCTTCGTGATACAGATATTATGATACTTTCCGATGAAATTTACAGCGAGCTTACATACGGCTTCAAGCATACGCCCATAGCTACACTTGACGGAATGTGGGAACGCACCGTCACCGTGTCCGGTTTCTCCAAGGCTTACGCTATGACCGGTTGGCGTCTTGGCTATCTTGCGGCACCCGAACCTCTTGTAAAAGAGATGCACAAGATACATCAGTACGCCATAATGTGCGCACCTACAACCAGTCAGATGGCGGCTATCGAAGCACTGAAGAACGGTGATCCGGATATAGAGATGATGGCGGCAGAATACAACCGCCGACGCAAATACATACTGAACGGTCTTAAATCTATCGGTATAGAATGCTTTGAGGCAGAGGGAGCATTTTACGTATTCCCGAATGTAGGGAAGTATGGGCTTTCTTCTGAGGAGTTCTGTCAAAGACTTCTTGATGAACGTGGAGTTGCCATAGTTCCGGGAACGGCGTTTGGTTCATGCGGCGAAGGCTTTGCGAGAATTTCCTATGCGTATTCCGTTGAACACATTACAAGAGCGATCAATGCAATTGGTGAGTTTGTGAAATCGCTTAAGAAATAGGCGGTACAACTTATAAAAAATGAAAGCCTGCGGCAGGGCGATGTTATATACGCCTTAAAGCAGGCTTTTCGGAAAAACCGATACTATTATACAAAAGGCAAATTTTGTATAATAAAGGGAAGCGGAAAGGCTTATTTTTTCAAAGAAGTACCTTCCGAAAACTGTTCCTTTGATAGAATTCGCGCTTTGAGCTTAGATAACGGCTTTTCTATTATCTCTCAGCTTGTGTGGATTTTGC
>JAZRGK010000077.1:0-7702 GCA_045644145.1 Candidatus Flemingiibacterium sp. | reverse complement strand
TTCTCGCATATCCATTATAACACATATTTTGAATTCTGACGAGTACCTTCTTTGAATTTGTCCCTTTTTTGCCATAAAAATATGCACCTCCAAAAGTGTCTAACTTTTGGGGTGCATATCATTGGCGGGTGGATGTTTATTGTTTGGTTTACGCCGCAGGAACAAAACCATCCATCTCATAAAACTGCATTATAATGCTGTTGACTTCGTTCTGAACAGTCTGCATAAGGCTCTTGTCCGCCTCGGACCATGTCCTGCCAAAGGAAAGCTCATCAATGTCTACGCGCACATCGTAACCGCCTACGACACCAAGCAAAACGCCTTCGCCCTCTCCGCATCCGAATGCAAAGGCAAACAGCTCTATTTCACCGCTGCCGGTTTTTCCGATAACTGTGAATATCTGACCTTTCTGCACCGCCGTAGTTGACACGCGGACGGTACTCCGCCATTTTTTCGCAAAGAGAATATCGCCCACAGGGGTTTTTGCCAACGTGTAATCACCCTCTGTGTCAATTTGCTCATCGTCCATTATAAGCTCTTTTGAGAATCCCTCAAGAGCATTTATTTGCATGATAATGTGGTTCACTTCGTCCTGCAGAATATACATAAGCTCCGCATCCTCGTGACTCCACTCACCGCCAAGCGAAAGTTCTTCCACTATGACGCTTACCGGAATTCCGTCCACATATCCCACAAGATATCCCTCGGCGCTCTCCGTGCCAACGCAAAGTGTAAAGAGCTTTGTCTGCTTTCCAGAATCGGTGTTTCCGTATACCGATGCAAAATATCCGCTCTCGTTTCTTTCTTCGCTTGCTGTAATGTTATCTCTGAACGCCTCGGACACCGCGAAATCGCCAACCGGCGTTTTAATTATTATATGTCCTTCCATAAGCGTAGAATCGCCGCCCGGCTGTGTGCCGGATGGAATATCTCCGCCCGGTTTTTCATTAGTGAAGCCATCGATCTGCTGTATCTGAGCGATAACCGTATTTACCTCATCCTGCAGTTCTTCTATAAGCGAGATATCGCCGTCAGTCCATCTGGCGCTGAAGCTAAGCTCCGAAACCTCTATTCTCACGGGACAGCCGTCAACGTATCCAAGCAGGAATCCGGCTGTACTGCCGGTACCGATATATATCTTGTATAAGAGCTTCTCGCCGCTGGCAGCCTTACCGTATACTTTTGCTGTAAATCCCTCAGTGGAGTACTGTTCCGCGGTAAGGTTATCAATCCAACGCTCAGACATAGTGATGTCGCCGATAGGAGTACGGAGAAAAACATAACTGCCGTATTCCACAGGCTTGGAGATGCCGGGCTGTTTATTACCTTGGGGCTCGGTAAACCCTTTAAATTTCTGTATCTGCATGATCACGGTATTAACCTCATCCTGCAGTATGCGTATAAAGTTTCTTGTATCCGCACTCCATGCTTCATCGAAGCTCAGTTCTTCAATTTTAACCCTGATATCTGCGCCGCTGACACTGCCGATAAGATGACCGTCCCCTGATCTACCGACTGACAGCGTAAACAGCTTCTTTTCAAGACCGTCTACATTTCCGAATACCGCGGCAGTGTATAAGCTCTCCGTCTGATTTTCGCTGACACGGAATCTGTCACGGGAATCCACATCCATGAGAATACTTCCCACAGGAGTTTTCATAAGTACATATTCGCCCACGGTGATAACCTTTTCTTCATTCTTTGCAGTAAGCGAAAATTCCAGCCGCTCCGAGGTATCCATCATTCGGGTAAGCACCGCCGCCACCTCGCTCCTTGTCACTACGCTGTCAGGACGGCACTCATGGTCACCGTTCACGCCCTGCACAACACCGGCACGGTAAAGGCGGTATATTCCCTCTGCATACGGATGTTCTGCATCCACATCCGGTATTGCGTCCACTTCAATGAGGTTTATAGCCGCCAGCTTATCTTCCGGCAGGGCGCGGGAGAAGATATCAATATACGCTCCTCTGGATATAAGCGCATTCCAATCATATTCTTCTGTTATTATGCCCTTTTCAAGACAATAGTCCGCATACGGGCGGTACCACGGATTCCCATCCGACGGGATAATCGGATCACCCACGCTGACCTGATACATGCACGCCGCAAGCTTTACGGCTTCCGAGTACATAAGCTCACCCTCGGGAACAAACAGTTCAGTTGTTCTTCCCTTAATAAGCCCAAGCTTATAAGCGTTTTTTACGTCAGAGTAATACCATGCCGTTTCCGCAACATCCACAAACGGAAGTTTATCCGCCGATGCCGCTCCCAAGGGCATCATAAGCGCCACAGAAAGCAGCGCCACGATCACCGATATACCTATCCTTTTCATAAATAAAGCCGATGCATCCCATATCCCAATCTAAGGTATGTGGGATACTTTTCCTTTCACTTTGATTTTCAATGGTTTTGGCTCAGAAAACACATTAACAAAATTACCTTTTGTGTTTCAAAGGCAAGCTGTATCCATATTTTGCGTGGCAAACCAATAAGATTTTGCAGTGCGAACACATTGCCGAATTGGTACAACATATTTAAATATATTTACTGGAACCTTTACCTAAGATTGCTCCTCTAACCAATGTACAGCAGTACATAAGTAAAAGATCATAAGGAAAAATTCGTCAAAGAACATCAAGTCGAGAGCCATCCAAGGCATCAAAACGCCTATCGCAAGAATTATAAACAGCAGACAGTTTTTTCGACTAAGCCGTACTCCTCCAAGGGCTATCTTGATGGTGGATCTCAGCCAGTAGGCAAAAATCACACATCCCGTCAGTCCCAATTGATATACCATCTGAATAACCGTGTTATGGGCTGCTGTATCGCTTACCAGAACTTTTGAAAGCCCCTTCCCAAAGAAAAGCGTGGGAGGATGAGAAAAAATATATTTCACATAATCTAACCATAAATCTGTTCGTCCGGTTGTAAGATCTGAAATATCCTCAATACCTTCAAAACGGCTGCGCACCATATCAATAAGCCCCGCATACAATCCGGATGTCAACACGGCACCGGCGGCAATGAAAGATGCTGTAATAAGCAAAACCTTTCTGGACATTTTCATGCGTGAGTTCATGGCATAAATTATCCAAAGGGACGCCATAAAGATCAAAACGATAACGAAAGACTTGGATGCGGAAAGAAGCCCGCAGTATAAGAGTAACAACGCAAGAAACACATATTGCAAGCGCCTTGCGCGGTCTTTGACTAACAATATAGAAACACCTGCAAAAGCCGCAGTAATGTGTGCAGAATAGTAATTGGGATCCCCATAATATCCGGAATATCTGGTTACTTCTCTGAGCGAACTAACATCAATAAATCTCGCGATCGCCGGATATCTTGCAAGGAGATAAGCAGACAGCGCCGCACCGATTATGCCAATGGAGAAAAATAGTGTCAATCTGCGAAAATCACTTTTTCCGCCGGCATCCATGCATATAACAGGAAACAGTGTGAGCATGATGCAGAACAGTATGAAGCTGTTGTCTATGCCAAACCCGTAGAACAATCGCACCATCAGCATAAGCGCCATAAGAAGTGCCGTAGGTATAAGATACCACCTCGTAGGAGATCTGTGTCTGAACCAAATAAAAATGCATGCGCCGATAAGTCCTACTGTATATAATGAGAGCGTTCCCGGCTCAAATTTCATAATAGGTGCCCACGGAATAAAGAAACACAGAACATAAGCTCCTTTTCCGCTCATGCTTGTAACGATTGTGAGAATAAGGAACAGCCCGATACCGATTAATACAAGCGCTCCTCCACCAAATGCGTGACCCAAACATAAGAAAGCAGCAATCAACAAACATATTAACATTATGACATGATTCTTTTTGATTGTTACCATAATCTATTTCACTATCCAATCATAAATCCAAATTGCCTAAGTGCTTCCTCATTGCTGTGTGTTTTCCCCGAGATTTTAAGCTTCATTTCCCTAAGCTTATTGGGACAGTCTATAATATCCTGCAAAGCCGACGAAATTCCATCCCCGGAATTTTCGCAAACCAACCCTAAGCCTCGCTCCGAAATCATATCATCTGCCGAGGAAGTCTTTGTAGAGAGAATAGGCGTGCCAAGAGCCGCCGCCTCATCTATCACCATGGGGGCCGCCTCATCGTATGAGGGTATAAGCAGTAGATCCGCCGCCTTCATGTACGGATAAGGATTTGCCAGTTCCCCAAGTAAAGTTACCGTCTGCAAAAGACCAAGCTCCGAAAGCCTTTCCTCAATTTCTGCGCGTTCACCGCCTTCTCCTATAACGAAGAAGTGCAGTTTTTTTGCGGCTTCCCCAAGGGCTCCCATGGATTCCACCGCACGTAATACACCTTTTTCATGGCTCAGCCGTGAAACGGCGACTATATTTATATGATTCCCATCAAAATCAACATTCTTCTCATCAGCCAAAGTCCTGATACGTTCAAAATCATGGCAATTTCTTACTGTGACAGTCTTACTTGAAAGCTCAGCACACTCTTTTTCAAACACTGCCCTGCATCCGTCGGAACAAGCGGCGATAACATCGAATTTTGCATACCGCTTCCTGTTTTCGGCTGTATTCGCTCCGCACATAACGTAATCGCAGTGCAAAAACGCCGCTTTTTTTGGTGCATCCACTAAATTCAGCACGAAATCGTTGCATCCGCCGTAAAAGCCCTTATCCCTTGCATTATGTAAAAAGGATATGGCCACATCGAAGCCGGAAAGCTTCTTTGCACCTATATTCATAATGGAAACCGCATATTTTCGCCCGACCACTTTGGATATTACGGCGTAAAAACTGCGTTTCAGCCACGCTTTAATATTCTTACGGCACTCACTATCTGAAGTACCGAAATATTTGTAATCCGTATCAGTGGTTATTACCCTTACGTCCTTTGGAATATCCTTCATATACTCGCCCACGGGGTTAAACAAAAGGAGCGTTATATCATATTTATCATGTATGCAGCAAAGCAGATTCGCAAGGGATTTCTGCACACCGCCTATTTTCATATTGTTGTTGACTATGAGAATTGTTTTCATATCTTAATTATTTGTCTTCGCAAACAGCCCTTTACCTAAGTTAGAAGGGGAATCTTTGTCGCTGATTTTTCTCGCGGGAACGCCGCTACACAAAAAAGTTATCTTGATTTTTTTAGTAGTCGCTTTATCACACCGCGAACTTCTCCCGGGTACATAATCTGCCCCACTATAAGTGCAATAACCGAAGTAGCCACTACTATGGGTACACAAATAAGCGCCCATACAAAGTAACCGGAAATATCAACCGTCCACACTGCCCACATTCCAAGAACAGCGATTCCGCCTAATAGGATCACTGAAAAAGACAGTCTGAACAGCATTTTTGAAAATTTTATTTTAACTATATTTTTTGAAACATACACCGTATAGAAAAGTGCTTTGAAAATAACCGACAAAAGCGAACCTATAGCAACTCCTACAAGAGGATTCCAAAAGACCAATGCCACAGAGAAAACGAAGTTTATCGCCGCTTCCCCATAAGAGCCAAATCTTGTTTCTTTAAGCTTATTTGCCGAAATCGCTATAGAAGCGCAGGGCCAAGTCAAGCAGTTTACAGCTTCCGCCAACATAAGGATCAGTGCAAATATGGGCTGTATATAATTGGCATCCGTTGCACCCGAGGTGTAGATCTTAACAAAAGGAACGATCATCACACCGGTTGTGCCGAACAAAACGATAACAAGCAGTGTAAGCATCAATTTGTAGCCTTCAAAAGCCTGCTTAAGCTCGGTCTGCTCACCTTTCGCAATCATGTTACCAAAAAGAGCTTCCATTCCGCCGGTTAAAGAAATAACTATATTTTTTATGCTGAACAGTACAAGGTGATACACAGAATACACAGCCACCGTCTTAGCATCAGTAACAAGTGTCAGAATAAATACATCCATGCCGGTTTGGAGATAATAGGCAATATGCTGTCCCATTCCGGTCCACTTGTTTTTAAGCTCAAATTTTTCCGTTTGCTTTCCGGAGAAATTGTAGTGCCGCTTAACGTAGAATGTGTAAAAGACAGGTCTTAGAAGAAAGACCGTACTGCTTATAAGCTTCACCCAGACAACGCCAACGCCAAGGGAAGCGAATACAAATACGAGGATCACATTCAGGACGTTTGTTACCACTATTGCCGAATTCACAATATATTGTCTTTGATCGGCATTAAGGCTAGAACAAGCGCCGCAATGTCCCCTTTAGGGAAAGCGGTAGCATGTGCGAATTTCCAATAGAATGCAGAAAAAATATCATTCTTTGCATATATTGCATGTGCCGTATCTGGAATGCCGAGTTGTTTTTTATCTGTTCAAATCCGCATTTGCCATGTAATCACACTCACATACGCCTATTGGTAGCGTGATATAGTAGAATAAAACCAAATGTAATTCCGCAACTATACGGAGGCTTCCAAAAACAGGGAAACCTCCGTACAGCGCAAACAAATTACGCTTCTTGAATAATCATCTTACCCTCAGCATTAAAATCATACATCCCTGACTTAATTCCATAAGGATTACTTCCGTCTACCCACATCTTGGCATCCTTATACATCTTACCGCTTCCGGCGTTGAATAAATAGTAGTCATCACCAATCTTGGCAAAACCGCGTATCCTTACACAATTATCGTAATAGTATGTGTAGCCGCCGCCGGTTACAAATCCTGTCTTAATAAGCTTACCTTCAGCATCAAAGTTGTAGTAGCCGTTAGAATCACCAATAAGACCGTTCTTCTGATTTACCCAGTACGTTGAATTTACCACAAGCTTACCAGAAGTCGTTGCGTAGTAATACTCCCCTTCAAGCTCATTAAGTCCATTCTTCATCTTAACGCCATCGATAGTAAAGTAAAGTGCACCGTTTTCCTCAATGATCTTCTTTTCGCCGTTTATAAGATCCGGAATAATCATCTTACCATCTGCGCCGAAATCGTAGTAACCAGAGGCAAATCCATACGGATTGCTTCCACCTACCCACATCACAGCATCCTTATACATCATACCACTGCCGGTATTGAACATGTAATAATCCTCACCGATCTTGGTAAAGCCCTTTACAAGCACTCCATCAATGAAGTAGTAGGTTTTGCCGGTTGCAGGTACGGTCATGAAGCCGTCCTTCATAAGCTTGCCGTCTGCCTCAAACTTGTAGTAGCCTGCTTTAATATAATCATTGGTAGTTATCCAAACAACCGCATTTGCAGTAAGAGTTCCGTCAGCTTTAGGATAGTAATATTCCCCGTCAAGCTCGCACAGTGTGCTCTTCTGTTTCACTCCATCAATGGTGAAGTAAAGCTTGCCATTTTCCTCTATTACCTTACGTTCGCCGTTAATAAGGTCGGGAATGTACATTTTACCATCTGCCTGGAAATAGTACATACCGCCGGTAAAGCCGTAAGGATTGCTTCCGGAAACGTACATATTTGCATCCTTGTACATCTTACCGCTTCCGGCGTTGAATAAATAGTAGTCATCACCAATCTTGGCAAAACCGCGTATCCTTACACAATTATCGTAATAGTATGTGTAGCCGCCGCCGGTTACAAATCCTGTCTTAACAAGCTTGCCTTCGGCATCAAAGTTGTAGTAACCGTTAGAATCGCCAATAAGATCGTTCTTCTGATTTACCCAGCACGTTGCATTTACCACAAGCTTACCGGAAGTCGTTGCGTAGTAA
>JAZRGK010000076.1:0-10603 GCA_045644145.1 Candidatus Flemingiibacterium sp. | reverse complement strand
ATTTTTCTTAATTCGGCGAGAAAAGAGGAGAATTATTCACCGAATACGTTAACAAAATTATAGAACATGGTAGCTACAAGCGCACGGGATGCATTTGCGGTAGGATTGATAATACCGTTCTGACCGTAGTAAATACCGTTTGCAATAGCCCACTCAACGCCGTCCTTTGCCCATGCGGACACCGCGGATGCGTCAGCGAAGCTTGCGGAAGTCTTACCGGTCTGCGAAGCCGCTGCCTTATTGCCTGCATATCTTGCAAGCATTACGCATGCCTGCTCAACGGTTATTTCGCCGGTTACACCGTACATTCCGTTGCCAATACCGTTTACTACGCCGGTTGCTGCTGCCCACTCAACGTAGGAGGTGTACCACTGACCTGCCACTACATCACTGAAGGTGGGGGTGGTGTACTTAGAAACGTCAGCACCGTCAAGTCTGCCGAGTACGGTTACGAACATTGAACGGTCCATAACTGCATCGGGAGCGAAGGTGGTGTCGGAGGTTCCTGTAAACAGTCCCTTATCGTTTACGAAAGATACTGCATCGTAGTACTTAGCACCCACCTTAAGGTCGGTGAACTTGTTCATGGGCTTGCTATCGGTTAAGGAGTCACGGTTGATTACCCAAATATGCTGCTGCTGGTCACCGTGAGCGGTGTCGCTTCCGTCAGGGCGGAGTCTTTCGGGAACACCTGCACCCACAAACAGTGCATTCTCACTGATACCGATAGAGGGGTTTACGACCTGATAGAAGTCATGTCCGCCATGATGAGTATAGAACTGCTCACCGCGCCAGAGGTCGCCTACGAAAGACCAATTCTTACCGTCCTCGCTCTTTACAAGAGCAAGACGGCTTCTGTTGCCGTTACCTGCCACTGATCTTAACTCTGAGTAAACGAATACCATATAGTAGGTGTGATCGTTCTCAGCGTAAGGGTCGCGTATGATCTGAGAGCTGGAGCCGGTAACGTACAGCTCGGGAATCTTAGTGATAGGTCCCCATGTCATGCCGTTATCAGCGGATTCGGAATAGATAACGCATCCGCTTATACCGCCCCATGTAACATAAAGACGAAGTGTGCCGTCTGCGCACTCAATTATCTTACCCTCTGAGAAGCGTTCGCCATATTCCTCGATACCGGGAATATCCTTGCTGTTCATGTCGGATTCAATCCATGTAGCGCCGTTATCATCGGAATAGAAGAAGAAGGAAGTATGAATGGTATCGCCGTTTGCACCTGCAGATGCAACATAGAATATTCTGCCGGTTGTGGGCGACTGAGTTACCTTGTCGTTCATGTTGTTTACTATGTAGCCGCCGTCAATGGTAGCCGGGCAAACAACGCCGCGCTCGGTCCATGTCTTACCGTCATCGGTAGAAATCATTGCCTTTATCTTAGAATCCTTTGAAACGATTTCAAGAAGCTCGCCATTGTTAAGAACAAGCGGATGTGCCCAACCTTTGCTTATAAGAAGATTTTCTGTCTTTGTCCAAGTCTGACCGTCATCCTTTGAGATATACGAAGGTACATTCGAATAGATCTTAGCGGTGTGGAAATAGATAGAACCGTCTGAAAGCTCAACGAAGCTTGCGCCGTTTCCTATAGCACCCTTATCAAGGTTTGCGTGATAGATTCCGCTGAGAATAGTACCCTCGCCGGAAAGGAGAACTGCTTTTACATCGTCTACTGCTACAGCAGCATCCTCAGCGTATACTGCGATACGTCCGGTGAGAATGTGGTGAAGCTTGTCGGTGCTTAAGATCTCAGCTCCGTCAACATACAGCTTTGCATTCATATCGTCTGCAACAAATCTTAATGTATACTGGGTACCCGGAGTAAGAGTTGCTTTAGCGGAGGCTATACGATGGGTGTAGAAGTCCTCACCCTCACGGTATTCGATGTACCATTCGCCGTTTTCGAAATCATAGCCTGCTTTTGCATAAGCATACTCGTTCAAATAGCGGAGCATGATACCCATATCTCCGTTAGCACCTGCGGTGGTATACTTAAGCTTTGCGGTATAGTCTACATCAGCCTCGTATACATGAACATATGAAAGATTGCGCTTTGCACCTGCGGTAGTGGTGTACTCACCGTTTACATATGCCCAGTTGGAGGTGTTATCCTCTTCAGCAAAGTAGCCATTATCTGCGGCAAAGTCCTCGGTAAATACATACGGATCCTCAACATTGGTGTGACCGGTGACTTTCTTGTTTGTTGCTATTCCAATAAGCTTAGAAACTCCGGTATGAGCGCAAGGAGCCTTTATATTGATCGTTTTGGGAATAGTGCTAATTCCGTAGAATAAATAATTTTCAAGGATAAAGTTTGCCGCGTCTTCAATAGTATAAGCGTTTGCACCTGCTAAAATCAGGGTGTTTCCGTCAAGAGCGGTTGCATACATTCTGTAATCACTCGGTTCAGGATCCTGATTTTCCATAGGCAGATTAGATTTTGCTCTGCTTGACGCACCGAAAAGGATCTCATATTCACTCTCAGCAGTTTCATCTGTAACTATCGGAACCTTAACGCCGATAATGCTGTCAATATGTGCAGCAAACTTCTCTGCCGCACGCACTATGATAGGTGCTGCTTCATCGTCAACAACTATCTGATATTTTGAGATATCATTGCCGGCTATGCTGATAGTACGCGGTATATCGCCCTCATATACAAAGCCCTCGGCATCGGCTCTGGTTTCAAAGAAATATATTTCCTTGATCGAATAAAGGCCGCCGTCATTCGCCGCATTCACTTTCAGTGAGCAGTGCTGTACTGTAGCGCCAAAGCGGTTGAGTATGGTATCAGACATATACGCGGTGTCGGAAAGAACAAATTTGCCGTTTGTGTCCGGAATATTCTCCTGAATCAAAACAGATTCGTAAGGAGGACCGTCATTGGTTATATACAGTGAAGCATTCTTTGTTCCTGCGGGATTCTTTGCACTGTAAAGAACACGGACATAGCGATACTGAGTATTAACAAGATTCTTGTCGTTAAACTTTATCTTTGCCATATAGTGTACTTTATGATTAGTAGACTCGGCATAGCTTATATCAAGTGATTTTGTTTCCTTATTATACTCATTATTTCCGTAAAAGTCAGCAGGCTGAGAAGCATCGGTGTTCTGTAAAGCCATTGCATTACCGGTGCCACCGAAGGACATGGTATAATAATCGCTGACTGCACCTGCCGCTGCTCCCGGTTCTTCACCGTAATAGGTGTAAGCCTGATCAGCGTCAGTGAAAAATGCTATTTCTTTAACGTATATTTCAGCATTCTCAGAGGGATTTGAAAACATAACTCCGCACGACTTGCCGCTTGTAAGTCTATTAAGCAAATCGCCTTTAATGTTTACAGCATCTGTGCGAATTACCGTACCTGCACTCTTGGACGTGTCATTCTCCAGCGTAACGGTATTCTTGGAAGAAGTGTTTATAAGCGTGATCATAGCCGGTGTTGTGTCGGTAGTCATATATGTAACACGGATATACTTATGATCCGGTGTAACATTTCCCGAAGCGAACACTACGCGATAAGGCTTATAGTCGGGATCTGCAAGATAGGGTGCATATATAACCTGAGCACAGCCCGTTCCATCCTCAAGCTTTTGGAATTTGGTAGTTCCGCCGATGTTGTTAGTAGTCTGATGAACAAGACCACCGTCTGATGAAAACAAATCAGCCAAAGAAGAGAGATTTATAATGACCGGATCTGCCAAAGCCCCTGCTTCAACTTTGGGCTCTTCAATTTGGGTAAAGGTTACAGGCAGTACATCCCCGCTGTCAGCCGCTGCGTTCACGCCCAAATATGAGGTGAACAGAAAAGCCGCCAAAGCACCGCCCATGAGAATCGATATGATTCTCTTTGTCAATTGCTTCATAAAAACATCCTTTCTTCCGCATAAATACGGCACATAAAATTTGAACAATCACCGTCGCATTTCAACACTACAGCGATTATACTATTCTCCTATATTATGCAACATTTTGGTCGTTTTGTCAATATATTAGGCATAAAAAAAATAAAAACATTTTTTTAACAATTTTGATATAGACAACGTGTGTATCATAAAACCATGTTAGCAAAATGAACAATTACGCGGCATGAAATGGGCATGCTCATCTCGCTTTACAAGCAGCCGATATCAAAAGAAGAAACAAACACACATCACGCCCGATCATATTCCTCTACTTGTTTGTATATTTCAACAAAACGACCTTTTGCTCCGCCATTTTGTCCCGGAGTTAAAACAATACCCCGTGTAAAACGGGGCATTGTTTTATTTAAAATTTAAAATACAGATTACTGAGCAGCAACTATCTCAACCTTGAGGTCGAAAGGAACTACCTTCTTGCCGCCAATGGTGTAAGGCATATCGTGGTCGAGTTCAAAGGTTACAACAGGAGCAGCGTCGCCCTCTGCAACAGTGAAAGGAACCTCGAATGCAGTCCAGCCGCTGGTAACAGTGTAGGAAGCAGTTTCTGCGCCTACGCTTACCTTAAGAGCGAACTTGTTCTTGTTAAGACCGATAGCGCCTGCGGGAGCAGTGATCTCCTGACCGTTATAGGTGAAAACGGTTTCTGCATCAAAAATGCTAACATAGTCGGTGGAGTTGATAGCGTCATCAGCGGTCGCCTTTTTGGAAGCAGATGCATTGTAATAAGCGTTTCTGATGTAGCCCTTAGCGATGTAGTTGCCTGCTGCAAGTGCTTCAGCGTTGTAGGAAACTACAGCATTGTCCTCAACCTTTGCAGAGATGAATGCATCCTCAGCAACAATAGCGCCGTGAGCACTGCCTCTGGGTGCAAAGCTAATCTCATTGCCGGCATCGGTAACACTCTTGATCAGAAGTGAAGAACCGAAGTCCTGAGCATCGAGAGCATCAAAGTTCTCGGTGAAGATAACTGCGCCGCTTGCATCCTTGATAACAACGTTATCAATATCGAAGGGCATATTCTCAAAAGGACTCATGCCGCCGTAAATCTGGATGGCGTAATCCTTCACGCCGTCAGCGTTGAA
The DNA here is from genome assembly GCA_045644145.1 of Candidatus Flemingiibacterium sp. Lineage (GTDB taxonomy): Bacteria > Bacillota > Clostridia > Oscillospirales > CAG-272 > Flemingiibacterium. The sequence goes on along the minus strand of JAZRGK010000076.1, from coordinate 5,580 downwards.
TTCATAGCTGATAGTGGTCCAACCGTCTTTTGCGAAATCAGCCCACTGGGTACGCTCACCAGCGAAGGTCTCTCTTATACGGAAGATATCATAGGATTCGTTTACAGTGAAATCGATACCGCTTATTTCTTCAAGAGTTACGGAAGAACGGAGATCAAATTCAAGAGTATAAGCGCCTGCGGGAAGAGCGTTATGACCAATCATCAAACCGGAGGTGTTGCCGCCTCTCTCGGAAATTTCAAGGTACTTATTGCCTTCAACTGCCTCAACATTCTTGGTGCTGAGAGCCTTGCCGTCAACGGTAAATGCTGCGTTGGGAGTAGAAGTGCCATCAGTTCCTGCTCTCTTCTTAGCGAGAAGTACCATTACGATACCGAGGTTAGGCATCTGACCCTTGTCTTCCTCTTCCTCTTCCTCTACAGGAAGCTCCACGCCGTCAGCCACAGCGCCAACAAAGCTGAAGTCCTTAAATGCAACAGGGGATGCTGCATGTTCATTATTGTTTTCAGCAGTCTGAGTAGAGGTCAATGTAATAGCTGTAAGAATTCCGCCCTCGGGAAGCTCAACAGGAACAGTTGTAAGCTCCTGCCACCAGCTCTTTGCATTATCAAGGGTTGCGATTTCAACAGAATCACCGTCGATTACTGCGTTTACGGTAACTTCGGTGTCAACATTGTAGCCCTTAAAGTAATAGCTGAGACGTGCATCACCTATAAACTCAATTGTACCTGCTGCAAGTTCAATACCCTCGCCGAAATCATAGATAACAGCATCGGTGAAAGCATCGCCGGTTCCGTTAACAGTTCCTACTGCGGGAGCAGCTTCGGAATAGTCATTAGCCTTTACCACTTCAGCAACAACAGGATCACCGTTTTTGCTGTATGTAGTAAATGCTTCCGGCACTTCACCGTTCTCAAAAGTGTAGTTGGCAATTACATTTTCGCCATCGTCTGTTTCAACATAGCAACGGAGATTGTCTATATCAAAATCGGCAAGGTCAGCATAAGACTTATCGCCCCAAATCAAGAGGCTGATGGTCTGTGAAGAGGTAATCTGGAACTTCAGCTTATAGTGTCTCCACTCGGAGTCCATCTTAATAACTGTGTGGTCTCCGCCTAAGTTTCCGGATATATAGCCGGCAGGCTCAACGGGATGCCAGAACCATCCGCTCCAGCCTGCTTCTTTGTTTGCAGCACCGGCAGCTATTCTGAAGTCATTAAGCTGAGCATCACCGTATCTGCCTACAGGGTCTGCAGAGGTGCGTGCATCAAACTCGATGTAGTATACACCTGCAGGCTGTGTTCCTGCGCTGTAGTTAATACCGGTTCTGTAAGCGTTTTTGCGACTAACACGGAGATAATGATTACCGTCTACAGTTTCGTCGTCTACAGAGGTAAGTGCAGTTGATGCAGCGTAATCAAGCAGATCAACTTTCTCAGCTTCTGCTTCTTCAGCAGAAACCATCATGGACATGCCGGACAGCGCAAGAGCGGCTGTCAGCAAAAGGGAAATAAGCCTGGTCTTTTTCATGTTTTTTCTCCTCTTTATAAAGATTTTTAATTGGAAACAGGTCTTAGTCCCACCGTTTAAAGTGAGTGGGGCACTTTTTTGTCCTCACAGGGACGAGCTTTAGGCTAAATGCATAACAAATAACTTTTAGTTCTCCTCCTTGCAATTCCAAAAAATTATATAAGTCAGGCTTTACTGAAGTAAACTTCACATAAGCCGAAGACTTCACTACAAAAACACCCGCAAACGCACATTTCTTCCTTGGGTTCGGATTTAGTATGTCATCTTGCCACGCATGCGTTGCAGAAAAGCTCAAAGTCCGTAAGCTTTAGGAGCGTAGTTCCCGTACCTATATATACGCTATCACCCACGGATATATATCCGTCGGGCCGTTCCGTGTTGAGGTGCCCGCGTTCTTCAAGTTCATTGTATCTCTCGAGGACGATCCGCCCCCATTATGCAAAAATGCGGTGTAACGGAATCCTTCGATTCCGCAAGGTATTTCAGCACTGTGAGATATTATACCACACCAACCGTCTTCTTGCAATGTGCTGTTTGCATAAAAAGCGCCATATTTTTTAGTGCACATAGCACAATTATCCAAAAGAACGCCAAAAATACATTATTCGCATAATATACCACGCTAATTATACCATATTTCCCGTCCTTTAGTAAATGGCTAAATGCGACATTTTTTTCAAAAACATGTCCCATTTGGACAAATAACGATAAGTTTTTTGCTTTTTTCTCAAAAAAATTTTTCGGCAGAATTTTGGGGTATTTTTTATTGAAAATTTACACTTTCGGCGTAGGCAAAAATGCGTTTGGGAGCACTCTGCGGCACGCGGAACTTTTTAACGACAAAAGCCTCTACGCAACCATTTCACTTAGCTGTTGGTTTTCAGAAACCAAAAAAAGCAAAAAGCCTCGGATTTACCGAGACTTTCTGCTTTATGAAAAAGCGCGTGCTTATAATTACTCGTTTTCAAGAACCGCATCGTAGATGTTACGCAATTCACTGTTAACAGATTCTTCCTGAGTTGCATAATGTGACATAAAGTCGGTGCTTGAGCTGCTTACAACTACACTATCAAGAAGACCGCTTGCGGTGGTAAAGTTCCAACCGAAATCGTATATCTTGCTCTCGTGCATAAGAGTAAGCATATCATAAGACTCCTCGTCGCGGAGAGCCTTGTTCTGAAGCACCACATCAAAGAATGCGGGACGTACATACTCATAGCTGTAATATGCGAGAGTTTCCGCAACAGCACCTGCAATTTCGGGATCTGCATATAACGGAACACCAATGATACCCGATGCAACACCTACATAGTAATCTTCCTGATCTGCGTCAAGCTTGGGAAGAGGAAGAATACCGAAATCGTAGTTAAGCTCACGAAGACCCATGTAAAGACCGCCGATATCCATGTTGCACATAAAGGTTCTGCCGGCAGTAAGTATCTCGTATGTCTTACTTGCGGTGAAGCGCGCATTGGAGTAAGATTCCTGGAATGTACCCTCTGACTGGGTAAGTGCATAATACTTTTCAACGATAGAGAGCATTCTTTCGGTACCCATATCAAGCACAGGGCATCCGCCATCGTCAACCTTGGTAAGATTCTGTCCCATAGCCAGTGTATACGCAACACCCATGCCCGAGTTCATTACATAACCGAACTGGTCAACCTCAGTCATTTTATTGTCACCGCTGATGTCATCGGAAGTGCCGGCAACGAGAGAGAGCATCTTGTCCATTGTCCATTCGCCGTCCCATACAAGCTCATATAAATCATCTTCGATATTGTACTTTTCAAGGTAATCCTTGTTGAACACAATACCCTGCATTCCCTGCCAGGTCATGGTAATATCACCGGAAGCAAAATAAGTTTTGCCCGCAATACCGAGGGATTCCTGCATGGTGCTGTTCCACCAAGGCTTTGAAAAGTCAACATAGTCAAGCTCGCTCCAGTCGAGGAGCACACCGCCGGCAAGCAAAGCTGCCACACCGGCCTGGCAGTGAGGAAGAACGAAATCGTAGTCTTTGGTGCCGGACATAATGGAAGTGTTCAGCGCCTCAAAGATGCCGAAGTTCGGAGCGGTATAAGCGTCAAACTCAACGCCGAGATGCTCACTTACCGCAAGCATGCGGTTGTAGCCTGCTTCGTTAAGCACGTCACCCTTGGTGTCATCGCAGAGAAGCCTGAAGTTGGTGGTGTAGTCATCCTGATAGCGAAGATAAGTAATTTTTTCGTCAAAATCGGTCTTGGGTACAGCAAGCGCCATCTCATCGGCAGATGTGGTATCTGCCGGAGTTGTATCGTTACTCTTGTCGTTACCCTCGTCTTTTCCGCAGGAAACGACGCTTGAAACCATAAGAACAGCCAGCACTAATGCGGCAATGCGTGCCTTTTTCATCTCTGAATATCTCCTTATAATTTTTACCAAAAATGTGGATTCTGCGCAAATCACATTTATATTATAACATATTCAGCACACGCTTGCCAATGTCATATACAGCCAACTTTAATGCATCAGCGTCTTATTTAGCCAAGCTTATACCAAGAAAAAAACTTTTTAAAACAGCAACTTACTTCTTGGAATCTTCGGTCATATAAGTTTTCCTGTATTCACCTACCGTCATTCCGAAACGGGCTCTGAATGCCTTATAGAATCCTGAAAGGTTATTGTATCCCACAGATACCGCTATCTTGTCGATAGACCAGTCGCTTTTTGTAAGCATGCGCAAGGCATGGTCAAGGCGCACCTTAATAAGCATTTCACGAAAGCTCATATCGAAAATTTCCCGCAAAATACGGCTGACCTGACGGCTGGACAGGTTAAGCGAAGCCGCAAGATCGCTCTCTGTAACACGGCGCGGGGCGTTTTCCTCAAACCATTTTTCTATCATAAAATAGCGCGACTCTTTGTTATCATCACGTCCAAGCATTTGAGCATCGTCCTTTAGCGCAGACATGGAAAACACCCGCAAAAGCTCAATACAAAGGCACTGCAAAAGCGACTGCGCCATATGTTCCGCCGCAACATCTCCCGAAGCAAGCTCATTTCTGACGCTCTTCATAAATTCCGATATGCGCGCTCCGTCTGCAAAACAGGTCATATCCCCCATTTTGGATACAGTACCGTCAAAAATATCAAAAAGCTTAGCCGGAGCACCCTTCACCCGTTTATAGGAAAAGCGCATGGTAAGCATCTCCGCAGAGGCATCTGCGGCAGATGTGCAGTGAAGTTGGTTGGGTGCAATGATGCAGATATCCCCGGTTCTGACAGTCACCGATTCCCCATTCGTTTTTTCCACGCAAAAATTTCCTCTTATAGCTGTAAGCAGCTCAAAATAGGAGTGTGTATGAAATTTCGGCGGATCTTCCCATATAAAGCTCTTATTTGTGTTCATAACCACACTGAATTCAAGGTCGCTGACTTGAGTTGACAGCGTAACAAGGGTTTCTGGCACCGTATTTTTCACAGTTTTCATATAATGCCTCCATTTCCTGGGCAATGTGGGCATACTGCCCGTGAAATGCAAAAAACGCTGTTTTTCTCAGCGCAAAAACCTCTTTTAATATAAAATGCAATTTTTTAAATTATAACACAGCCATATTTATTTGTCAAGCGGAAAAAGCGGACAGATTTTCCGTAAACCTGTCTTGTTTTGTCAGAGCAATGCCCACAGTACAATCTAAATGTAAAAAAACTGCAGATTTTTATGAATTCCTATCCTTACCGGACACGCCGAGCACCGAAATTGTCGTTACGCCTATTTATCCAAGAAGAACATCGCATATCAGCATAAGGCAAAATCCCACAAGAAGTGCATAGGTTGCCCCTCGCTCGCATCCGTGGGCATGAGTTTCGGGAATCATCTCATCACTCACCACATAGATCATAGTACCGCCGGCAAATGCAAGTGCAAACGGGAGTATTGCCGATGCCACGCTGACCGCGAAGTAACCGATAAGGGTTCCCACGACCTCTACGAGTCCCGTTATAAGCGCGGAAATAAAGGTCTTTTTGGGTGTCACGCCTGCCGCCAGCATGGGACCGATTATAACC
>JAZRGK010000075.1:0-60408 GCA_045644145.1 Candidatus Flemingiibacterium sp. | reverse complement strand
TTAGGCAGAAACGTAAAATACACCGAATACGATTCCTCTAATCCCGAAGATAAGGCAAAGTTTAACAACGCATGGGACAGCAGCACGAACTGGGAGCATTGGGCGTGGGTTCCTGCATACAACGACAAATCCGTTGCAGAGTGGCTGGTAGAGCAGAAAAAATCCGCAGATACCGCTCCCATAGAAACCACGTTCACCGATATTGCTCCGACAGATAAGCTTTATAAAGCTATTTGCTACGCTACAAGTGCCGGTCTGTTTACCGGTATCGACGAGAAAACTTTTGATCCTGACGGTGTTATGACAAAAGCTATGTTCGTAACTGCCCTCGGACGTGCGGCAGGTATTGATCCCACCGAATATGCAAATGTAAGCTTCACCGACGTAGTCCCCGGCGCATGGTATGCTCCCTATGTCGATTGGGCGGCATCAAACGGCATCGCAAACGGTATCGTCAACAACGAATTCGGAATTAACGTGGGAATCACCATCGAGCAGGCATGCACCATGCTTGCAAGATTGGCTGAGTTCAAGTCTGCCGAAAATACCACAAAGCTGGAACTCAGCTACTATACCGACACCTCTCATATACACGATTGGGGTAAGGACGGTATGGCATGGGCTATCGAAAACGGCATATACATCGGTTCTCTTGGGGAAGCATCAAAACTCAACGCAGGAAATACCGCTTCCCGTGCACTGGTTGCTTCCATGCTCTACAACTACACCGCAACATTCGGCAAGTAAGCATTTACACAAGAGCGACGTAGATTTTATGAATAGGGCTGTCGCAAGCAAAATTTTTTCCGAAAAACGATAAAAAAGAACGAAGGGGACGGCACCCCGACGTCACAAGACAAAGGATCAAGACATATTATTTGTCTGTACCCCTTCGTTTAGGGACGTCGAGGGCGCCGTCCCCTACAAAAGTTTGTGCGGTTCTCCTTAATGCGGCTGGCTGTACTGTTTTATCTGTAAAGTATTTTTAACATATAGGCGTTTTCTATTGAAAAAATATGTAAAATGTTGTATAATAGATATTATACTTGGTTATTATGAAGGGATGCGGTAAACTTGCATAAAAAATACCTTAAAAATTTCACCGGCAGACTTATACTCACCGCTTTTTTCGCGGTACTTCAGATAATTGCGTTCATAGTTATGGTAGTTATGCTCAGTAACTATGCTATCCCAATATATCTTGGGCTTACTGCTGTGAGCATGCTGGTGGTGGTGATTGTCATAAATCAGAATAAAAATCCGGCATATAAGCTGACATGGTCGATTATAATACTGACCTTCCCCCTCTTTGGCGGACTTATGTATCTCGCAGCGTCGCTTCAATCATCCACATATTTCTTCAAGAAAAAAGCCGCAAAAGCAAAAATCGCGGTAGAACCTTACCTTAAGCAGTCACAAGAAGTAACAAATGAGATACGGGAGAGGAGCCGTACAACGGCGGCACACGTTTCCTATCTCTCTCAAAAAGCTTCTTTCCCGGTATACAAAAATACAGAGGTAACATATCTGCCATCAGGCGAAATAAAGTTTGAATACCTTAAAGAGGAAATCCGCAAAGCAAAAAGATTCATTTTCCTCGAATATTTCATAATCCAGGAAGGAATCATGTGGGATTCCATTCTGAAGCTGCTTATAGCCAAGGTAAAAGAGGGCGTCGAGGTACGCCTTATCTGGGACGGAATGGGATGCATGAGCACACTTCCGAAGAAATACGACAAAACCCTTCGCGAGCTCGGCATACAGGTTATGATATTCAACCCCTTTGTGCCCATAGCAAGCGTTATACAAAACAACCGCGATCACAGAAAGATCGTGGTAATAGACGGGCATACCGCATTCACCGGCGGAATAAATCTTGCCGATGAATACATCAATGCCTACGACCGCTTCGGTCATTGGAAGGATGCATCCGTAATGCTTCGGGGCGATGCGGTAAAAAGCTTTACCATGATGTTCCTTGCCCACTGGTACATGGCAAATCCCGTGGACTCGTATATTGAAAAATTCCTGTACCGTCCCCTACCGGGCGATGCCGTTATCCCATACGGGAACACATCGGGCTATGTACAGCCCTATGCGGACACCCCCCTTGACGGCGAGTGCGTAGGCGAGCTTGTTTACTTCAATATGATAAACAAGGCAGAGGACTACATTTATATAACCACCCCCTATTTCATCCCCGACAACGAACTTCTTACCGCACTTTGCTTTGCGGCGAAAAGCGGAATCGACGTGCGGATAGTAACCCCCCGTATTCCCGATAAGTGGTATGTGCAGGAGCTTACCCGTTCATTCTACGGAGTTCTCCTTGATGCCGGAGTCAAGGTATACGAATACACCCCGGGGTTCATCCATTCAAAAGTAACTGTCAGCGACGACCGCATTGCGGCGGTTGGCTCTATAAACTTCGACTACCGCAGCCTGTACCTGCATTTTGAATGTGCGGCGCTTATGTATGACAGTCCGGCTGTGCTTGATGTAAAGAATGACTTTCTCGAAACCTTAAAGGTATCCGAAGAGGTAACGCCTGCCGTATACAGGAAAATGCGCGGCAGACGCGGGCTTATTATGAGTCTTTTGAAGCTGTTCGCGCCGCTTCTTTAATATCTGAGTGCTGTACGGACACAGAAAAACATCTGAATCTAAGGAGAGCCTTGCGCCTGCGCACTCAGCCCCGCGCAAGTTTAATTTCAAATGGACAAGTACAAAAAACTTATAAGCAACACCGCAATACTTGGAATCGGCACATTCGGCTCAAAAATACTCGTATTTTTGCTCCTGCCGCTGTACACCGCCTGCCTTTCCGCGGCTGAATACGGCACTGCAGATATAATAACCCAAAGCGCCAATCTTCTTATGCCCCTTATGGCGCTTGGTATATGCGACGCGGTATTCCGATTCACTCTTGATCATGATACCGATAAGAAGCAGGTGCTTGTCACCGGACTTTACGTTATATTTGCAGGATTCTTAGTATTTGCCGCGCTTTTCCCTCTTTTAAACCGTATCGGCTATTTTGACGGATACATGTGGCTCATTATACTGTATGCTTTTGCGGCGAATCTCCATTCACTGCTTGCGCAGTATGTCAGAGCCAGAGGAATGACCGCATTCTTTGCCCTGCAGGGCATTATTGCCACCGCGCTTACTATTATACTGAACATTATCTTCCTCATAGTGCTTGATATTGGACTCCTCGGCTATGTTCTGAGCGTGGTTATATCGGATATCGCCCTCTCCCTTGTTATCGGCGTGGTTATACGGAAGGAATTTTCCGTTAGCTTCAGGCATTTCAACCGATCCGTAGCGGCGAGGATGTTAAAATTCAGCATCCCCCTTATCCCCACCACCGTATTCTGGTGGGTTACCAATGTATCCGACCGCTATATGGTCAAAGGCTTCATCGGCGACGAGGTAAACGGTCTGTATGCGGCGGCTTTTAAGATTCCCACCATGCTTATCCTGCTTTCCGGCATATTTATTGAGGCGTGGCAGTTTTCTGCCGTTACGGAGAGAGATACGGAAACGAGGAAAAACCACGAGGCATTTTTTGGAACGGTCTTTGACAGCTTCCAGGGAATGTTATACATTTCCGCCGCCGGACTTATTGCTTTTTCAAAGATATTCGCTGTAATTTTATTCGACGACAGCTACTACACCGCATGGCAGTACATGCCGATTCTCATTGCAGCAACCGTATTTTCAAGCCTTGTTACCTTTATGGGCAGTGTGTATCTTGTGGACAAAAAAAGCGTTTTGTCCTTTGTAACGTCCATGATAGGCGCCCTTGTAAATGTGGCTCTGAATCTTATTCTCATCCCCACCGCACTTGGCGCAAACGGTGCGGCGCTTGCCACATTTTTATCCTATTTCGTTGTGTTCATAATAAGAGCAATAAACACGCGCAAATTTATAAAATTCGATCTTCACACGGCAAAGCTTATACTGAACACCGTCATAATCGCCGCGCAGACGGTATTTATGATATGGGAGCTTCCCTTATGGATACCCGTACAGGCTGTGGGTGTTGTCCTCATATTTGTAATAAATGCAAGACCGATTCTTGCCGGCATCATGAAGCTTCTTCGCCGTGGGTGACTAATTTTGACCGACGATAATATAACAATGCAACTTAAATTTTCTTTATAAACACACTACAATCCTTACAAAAATGTACATTTTTGATTTTGGCCACTTCAGACCACTTGAGCTTGTCTGAAATCCTAATCTTTTTCCTATCAACCAACGATACCCATCTTAAAACAAAAGGGCTATTAAAAGGAACATAACCTTCTTCCATTTCTTTTTGACAATACGGACATATCATAGCAAAATCATCTCCTTTGGACATATTATATCGCGAAACTAACATTTTTTCAAGTGAAATATTCGGCAACGCCGAATGTGAAATGATTTTCTTACAAAAATTGTGAAATATTGCTCCTCTGTCGCAATGTGAAATGAAATTTGCCATTTGGGCAAATTTCGTTGAAAAAAGCACTTGCCGAAGCAAGTGCTTTTTTCTGGCACCCCCTGCGGGAATCGAACCCACAACTAGCCCTTAGGAGGGGCTTGTTATATCCATTTAACTAAGGGAGCGCACCAGACTTATATATTCTACCACACCGTTCATCTTTTGTCAAGGGGCGCAGTGCGGATTTTGAGTTCCTTTTGAATGATTGCTTGGAAATAAAAGGGATGGGCGGTTCAATAAATACAGCAAAAAAATAAATAAACACGAAAGGCGGTATATTTGTGGCTAAAAAAAGAAAAAAACAAGTACGCACTAAGCGATCATGGATAATCGACATACCGATTGGCGTATGTGTCTATTTCATTATTGTAGGTATGCTTATAGGAAATGTTTTTGTTATTGTCACTTGGAATAACGGAAAACTGATTGATAAAAGTGAGGCTATTTCCGTTACTGCTACTTACAGTTCATATACGTTACATACTTCTCCAAAGGGGGGGTTAAGTGAAATAGAAATAAATTTTAGTGATTACGAAAAGCTATACATGGACGGAGTTTGTTTTGACGCTGGTGTTGAAACCGCTTTAGACAATCTTCAGAGTGGCGACAAGGTGAATTTACTGTTGCATCCTATTTCGGACTATATTTGGGATATGCGGAGTGATGGAGAAATAATACTTTTATTTGACGATGCCAAAAATCAAATACTATCCGAAAATATTGCGTTTAGTGGTATTTTGGGCACGTTTGGTTATTTATGTGCTATTATGGGGGCGGTTTCGTTATTTTTACGATGGAAAGAACGCAGAAAAAGAAGAAAGGATTACCTTTAATTACGAATTGCATTTTCGTACTACAATAGAAAATAAATAAACACGGAAGGCGGTGTGTAAATGGCGTACAGCCCAAATGCTGATATTTTATATCAGTTTATGAAATCCTTTTCAAGTGCGAAAAGCGATTATAAAAAGTATGCTGAACTCGATATACTTAAGGAAAACTTGTGCAAGATTGCAACGCTATACCGTGACTATTTTGGGATAGGAGATTTGTTTGTTTCGTACGGAGAATCTCTTATTGACGAGGGCGATTATGCGGGAGGAATTAGCGTTATTCGGATCGCATATGACCATTTCACGCAAATTGCAAATCAAACCACTACGCTAATTCGTTTGGCAGAGTGCGCATTTTGTGCCGGGAACAATGAAGAGGGAAAAACTTTTCTTTTAACTCTTTGCAATAAGGTCGATAATTACGAGGAATCGATTAAGCTAAATAAATTGTATGAGGTATGGGAGAGATATAAGCCTTTTATAGCAAACGAGCTTTTGGGTTTGGCAAATTCCAAAATACAAAAACCACTGTCACCTGAAGAGTGTACTTATTCTATTGATCAAATATCAAAATCCCCCAAAAATGAAATTTTAGAATTGCTATCGGAGCATTTAAACGAACTAAGTGCGGGCGGTAAATATCTCGACCTTTTGTCAAGAGAAGAATTTTACTTATTTCTTGCGGATGAATTTATAGAACACATAAACTCCGATGGGATTGAACATTATCTGAGTTGTTGCAGCACGCATTTTCCTTTGTTATCGGATGTGTTTCGTGAAATCGGTGCCGATGAAGCGCTTATTCTTTTGGAGATGATAAAAGAAACTATTCCGAACACTACTGCTAAAATTGAAGATGCAGTAATGGATATTGATTTTGAAAAGGAAGAAGATTTCTATTATAAAAAAGTTGAAAAAAGACTTTTGAAACAGATGTGTACTTATTTTTTGAAAAACAAGGAAAATTTTAAATAAGCACCTTCTGCAAGAAAAACAAATTTATGCTATAATAAAACTGAGAAAGGCGGTGTGTAAATGAAAATTAAAGATAATATCGAGAAGATCTTTGCAGATCTTGTTTTGAGTGTATTATTTATTATTGTATTGCCGTTTATTTTGATATACTTTATTTTTAAATTCATAATGACGCCTATTGATTACATAAAATACAAGCGTTCACGCTATCAGCAGGATTTTCCACATAAATATTCGTGGTTAGCTACTCCTCATACAGACAATGAGGTTTATACCGTTATAAAGAAAAACAATTTACCGATTGAGTATATCAAATGGAGAGAAGAATACGATCTTAACGGTTACTTTATTTATAAGGATATTTTGCTTGTTTTTGTAGAACCTTTTTTCTTTGATGAAGAGCGAGGTCTGTGGCTTATTTGGCCAGAGAACAGTTTTGAGGAAGAGTCGGAAGATATCGACGATGAAGATTATGAAAATACGGATGATTGTTTAACTGTTGATGAAGCCAAGAAATATATAATTGAACGATTCCGTGAGGATATATCCGGACGCGAGTGCAACCGCGTAGTATTTTTCTATTCTCGCAAGAACATAGAAAACAATTATGAAGAGGGCGGACTTGAAAAAATGCGTGAACTTGATGATTTTATTATATACGAAAAGGGAGAGCTCGCAGAAGCCATCAAGAAGCTGGTTGCGGCTTGCTAATATTAAGAGTTGTAATTTTGTCCTACGATTCCAAACAAAATCCGCTTTCGTAAGAAGGCGGATTTTGTTTGTATTATATTGTAGTGATCATAACGGCAGGAGCAAGCCCCTGCCCTACGAAATATCGCAAGAATCACTTCCCTATCATCTCATGAAGCGCGCCAAGCGCCGCCGCAAGTCCGCCAACCTCATCAATAAGCCCCAGCTTCACCGCTTCCTCACCGTCGATGATAGAGCCCACATCCGTTGCGATCTCATCGGTACGCATCATAAGCTCATTAAAGCAATCGGGGGAAATATTGCTGTTCCGACACACAAAATCCGTTATTCTGTCCTGCATCTTACGGAGATTCTCGAAGCTTTGCGGCACTCCCACCACAAGACCGTTGGTGCGCACTGGATGGATGGTCATGGTGGCGCTTGGAACGATAAATGACCGCTTTGCCGCAACTGCAAGTGGCACTCCTATAGAATGACCGCCGCCGAGAACTATGGACGCGGTGGGCTTATTCATGCCGGCTATCAGCTCCGCTATGGCAAGCCCGGCTTCCACATCGCCGCCTACCGTATTAAGAAGAACAAGCAGTCCGCCCACCTCACGGCTCTCCTCGATTTGACAGAGAAGCGGTATAAGATGCTCATATTTTGTGGTTTTCGCGCTCTCGCCAAGAAGATAGTGCCCCTCGACCTGCCCGATTATGGTAAGGCACTGCACAGCACCCTTTCCGTCGCCCGTTATTACCGTACCTGCTCTTTCTATTATATCAAGATTGTCTGCGTTATTTTCCGCATTTTCATTATCGGATTTTTTCTCATCTGCCATGATTTTTACATCCTTTCGCCGTTTTTCATAGAAATACGCCCTTAGTTTTTGCAAAAATCCATCTTTTTATTATTTACTTTTGCGGAAATTTGTGGTATAATATCTATATATGGCATTTTGCAAATATAAATTTAATTTTGAAAGGATATAAAACCATGGAAAACAAGGTACTCGTTGAAACATCTGCAAGACACGTTCACCTCTCCGCTGAGCACATCGAGGTGCTTTTCGGCAAGGGTGCAACCCTCACTCACAAGAAGGATCTCTCCCAGCCCGGTCAGTTCGCATGCGAGGAGCGTGTAACTCTCGTTGGCCCCAAGAAGTCCATCGCTAACGTTATCATCCTCGGCCCCGCTCGTCCCGCAACTCAGGTTGAGGTTTCCTTCACCGATGCAAGAACTCTCGGCGTAAATGCTCCCGTTCGCGAGAGTGGCGACGTAGCAGGCTCCGCAGGCTGCAAGCTGGTTGGCCCTGCAGGCGAGGTTGAGATCGCTGAGGGCGTTATCGTTGCTAAGCGTCACATTCACCTCACTCCCGACGACGCTGCAAAGTTTGGCGTTGAAGACAAGCAGGTTGTTTCCGTTAAGATCGCAAACGCAGACCGCACCACCGTGTTCGGTGACGTTGTTTGCCGTGTAAGCCCCAAGTTCGCTGCTGCTATGCACATCGACACCGATGAAGCTAACGCTGCATGCGCATTCGGCGAAGTTTACGGCGAGATCATTAAGTAATTTACATAATTTCGGCGCGGTGTATATACGTCGCCATATTGTAAATAATATGAAATATTAAACAAAGGAGATAAAAACATGAACTATACTCACGAAGTTGAACAGATGTGTTGTGTAGCCAAGGGCCCGAAGCACGGTCCCGCTCCCATTCCCGAAGAGGGCAGATGGGTCAAGGCTTACGAAATCAAAGACATTCCCGGCCTTTCCCACGGTATCGGCTGGTGCGCACCTCAGCAGGGTATGTGCAAGCTGACCCTTAACGTAAAAGAGGGTATCATCGAGGAAGCTCTCGTTGAAACCTGCGGATGCTCCGGTATGACTCACTCCGCGGCTATGGCAGGCGAGATCCTTCAGGGCAAGACTCTTCTTGAAGCTCTCAACACCGACCTTGTTTGCGACGCTATCAACGTAGCTATGCGCGAGATCTTCAAGCAGCTCGCATACGGTCGTTCCCAGACTGCATTCTCCGAGAACGGTCTTCCTGTTGGCGCATCCCTTGAGGACCTTGGTAAGGGTCTTCGTTCCCAGATCGGTACCATCTTCGCTACCAAGGAAAAGGGCGTTCGTTACCTCGAAATGGCTGAGGGCTACATTCTTGAGCTTGGTCTTGACAAGGATAGCGAAGTTATCGGCTACAAGTTCGTAAACCTCGGCAAGATGATGGATGCCATCAAGGCAGGCACCGATCCCAAGGAAGCATACGAGTCCAACATCAAGACTTACGGCAGATATGACGATGCTGTTAAGTATATCGACCCCAGAAAGAACTGAGAGAGGAGGAGCTAAACAATGTCTAACAACGTAAAATTCGAGGGCAAGGAAAGAAGACTTACCGGCATTATCAAGTGCATGGAAGAATACGGCATTAAGGATCTTGAAGAAGCAAGAGCTATATGCCTTGAAAAGGGCGTTGACCCCGATGCTATAGTAAAGGGAATTCAGCCTATCGCTTTCGAGAACGCAGCTTGGGCTTACACACTCGGCTGTGCTATCGCAATCAAGAAGGGCTGCAAGAACGCGGCTGACGCGGCTGAAGCAATCGGTATCGGTCTGCAGGCATTCTGCGTACCCGGTTCTGTTGCTATGACCCGTAAGGTTGGTCTTGGCCACGGTAACCTCGGCGCAATGCTTCTCCGCGAAGAAACCAAGTGCTTCTGCTTCCTCGCAGGTCACGAGTCCTTCGCAGCAGCAGAGGGCGCTATCGGTATCGCAAGAACCGCTAACAAGGTAAGAAAAGAGCCCCTTCGCGTTATCCTTAACGGTCTTGGCAAGGACGCTGCATTCATCATTTCCAGAATCAACGGCTTTACCTATGTTAACACCGAATATGACTTCTACACTGATGAACTCAAGGTAGTTTCCGAGAAAGCATACTCCGACGGCGACAAGGCTAAGGTTAAGTGCTACGGCGCAAACGACGTTCTCGAGGGCGTTGCGATCATGCGTCACGAGGGTGTTGACGTTTCCATCACCGGTAACTCCACCAACCCCACCAGATTCCAGCATCCCGTTGCAGGCACCTACAAGAAGTGGGCGCTTGAAAACGGCAAGAAGTACTTCTCCGTCGCCTCTGGCGGCGGTACAGGCCGTACCCTCCACCCCGACAACATGGCGGCAGGTCCTGCTTCCTACGGTCTTACTGACACCATGGGTCGTATGCACGGTGACGCACAGTTCGCAGGCTCTTCCTCCGTTCCCGCTCACGTTGAGATGATGGGCCTCATCGGAGCCGGCAACAACCCCATGGTTGGTATGACCGTTGCTTGCGCTGTTGCAGTACAGGAAGGCATGAATAAGTAAGATTCGTCTACCAATTCCGCAAAACGCATCACGCAACCGCGTGATGCGTTTTTTTAACAAAATTCCCCCAACCGGTTGCCATTTTATCAATTATATGGTATACTGTAATATAGCGTTTAGCCTCACCGACTGACCGCATATTCACTTAATACTGTGAGGTAACTTACATGATATATAATAATATCTTAGAAGCAATCGGAAATACACCTATGGTAAAGCTTAACCGCCTTGCACCGAAAGACGGTGCCGATATATATGTTAAGGTTGAAGGAATGAACGTTGGCGGCTCTATCAAGACCCGCACCGCATACAATATGATAAAAACTGCAGAAGCTGAGGGGAAATTGTCACCCGACACAATAATCGTTGAACCCACCAGCGGTAATCAAGGTATCGGACTTGCGCTTGTGGGCGCGGTGCTCGGTTATAAGACAAAAATCATCATGCCCGATTCCGTCAGCGAGGAAAGACGCCTTCTCGTCAGACATTACGGCGCTGAGGTAATACTTATCCACGACGCAGGCAATATCGGCGCATGTATTGACGAATGTCTGCAAACCGCCCTCAGAATGGCTGAGGAAGATCCCAAGGTGTTTGTGCCTCAGCAGTTCGAGAACCCCGCGAACTCGCAGATTCAGCGCGAACAGACCGGGCGTGAAATTTTGGAGCAGGTAAACGGCCCTATCCATGGCTTCTGCTCCGGAATCGGTACGGGCGGCACTATTACGGGCATCGGTGAAACTCTGAAAGCCGCAAATCCCCATATGACAATTTGGGCGGTAGAACCGGAAAATGCGGCGATCCTTTCCGGCGGTGCGATCGGTACACATGTGCAAATGGGTATCGGCGACGGCATCATCCCCGGAATCCTCAATCAAAACATCTACGACGACATCTGCATTATCAAGGATGACGAAGCGATCCGCATATCAAAAGAGCTTGCGGCAAAAGAGGGGCTTATGTGCGGAATTTCCGCAGGCACAAACGTAGCCGCAGCAATCAAGCTTGCAACGAAGCTTGGAAAAGGCAAAACCGTTGTCACCGTGCTCCCCGACACCGCCGAAAGATACTTCTCCACCCCTTTGTTCGGAGATTGATTTTTTAATAAATCCCCTCATATGTGCACTAAAATAAAAGTGAGGTACAACATGTCAAAGCTCACCAAATTCAAAGAATACATCAAAGGAAAACCCGCCGCCGTTGTGGGTATCGGCGTTTCAAACACACCGCTTATCGACTTTCTTCTCTCCTGCGGCGCCAGCGTCACCGCAAGAGATATAAAAACAGCCGACAAGCTTGGTGGCATTGTGGTGGAGCTTGAGAAAAAGGGCGTTTCCCTGATCCTCGGCGACGGGTATCTTGAAAACTTCACCGAGGATATAATTTTTAAAGCTCCCGGAATCAGAGGCGACCTTCCGCAGTTTACAAAAGCCGTCAAAAACGGTGCGGTGCTTACCTCTGAAATGGAAGTGTTCTTTGCGCTTTGCCCATGCAGAATCTTCGGCATCACAGGCAGTGACGGCAAGACTACAACAACCACGCTCACCTATAAAATGCTGGAGCTTGAAGAAAAAATGCGCGGCAGCGACGCAAAGGTATGGGTTGGCGGAAACATCGGAAAGCCTTTACTTTCCGAGATCGAAAGCTTCAAGGAAAACGACATCGCTGTAGTTGAGCTTTCAAGCTTCCAGCTTCACATGATGAAATCCTCCCCCTACGCCGCCGCCATAACCAACGTTACCCCAAATCATCTCAATTGGCACACGGATATGGAAGAATATACCCTATCCAAGGAAAATATCTTCAAAAATCCCGGCAACTCGCGCCTTGTCCTCAACTACGGCTGTGAAGTAACCCGTGATATGGCGGCGCTCACCGATGCCCAGATAATCATGTTCTCCGGCAAATGCGTGCCCGATGATAAATACGCGGCTGTATACGAAAAAGACGGTAGTATTGTTTACCGCGAGAAAAGCGGCGCTGTCCACGACGTATTGGAAACCGCCGATATCAAGCTTCCCGGGCGGCATAACGTGGAAAACTACATGACCGCAATTGCGCTGACATGGGGATTTGTAAGCCGCGAAGTTATAACGGAAATCGCCAAGACATTCGGCGGTGTTGAGCATCGCTGTGAGTTTGTCCGCGAGCTTGACGGGGTGAAATACTACAACAGCTCCATTGATTCAAGCCCCACCAGAACGGAAGCGGCACTCCGCGCGTTCGATCACAAGGTTATCGCCATCTGCGGCGGATATGACAAGAACATCCCCTACGAGCCTTTAGCAAAGCCGCTGTGCGACTGTGCAAAAAAAGTGGTTTTGGTAGGTGCGACCGCTCCTAAAATAAAAAAAGCGCTCCTTGAATCGGAGCATTACAGCGGATGCCCCGAAATAATCGAAGCGGACAGCTTCGAGGGCGCGCTGGAAGCGGCACGATCTGCCGCACAGTCTGGCGACACTGTAATCCTCACCCCTGCTTCCGCAAGCTTTGATATGTTCAAAAACTTCGAGGAGCGCGGCAATTACTTCAAGATCTTGGTTAACGGATTTTAAAGTAGAAAAGTCCGAAAAATGGGCATTTTTCAGACTTGACTGTTAGAAAGGAATGATTATAACGATGGAAAGTATAAATTTACAGGAGCTTACATTAAAAGCTGAGCGCGAGCTTTCGGATATTTTCGCCGACATCGACAGAATATCCTTTGAAAACACTAAGCGCGTCATGGAATCTTTCAAAAATAACCGCGTGGACGATTCCTGCTTTGCCGGCACAAGCGGTTACGGCTACGATGACAAGGGGCGTGACACCCTCGACCGCATTTATGCCGAGGTTTTCGGCGCGGAAGCGGCGTTTGTCCGCCACAGCATCGTCAACGGCACACAGGCAATCGCAATAGCCCTCTACGGGCTTTTAAGACCAAATGATATCATGCTGTCAATCACCGGCAAGCCTTACGACACCTTGGAAGAAGTTATCGGCATCGCAGGCACGTCCGGAAACGGTTCGCTTGCGGATTTCGGCGTGGAATACCGTGGGGTTGATCTTAAAGACGGCGGAATTGACTACGCCGAGGTGGAAAATCAGCTAAAAAATGCCGGCGAGCGTGTAAAAGTGATATTCCTTCAGCGCTCCAAGGGCTATATGAACCGCCCCACGCTTACGGTTGACGAAATCGGCGAGGCGGTGAAATTCGTAAAGGCTCACTCCCATGCTTACGTTGTAGTAGACAACTGCTATGGGGAATTTACGGAAACAAAAGAGCCCCCGGCAGTTGGCGCTGACCTCATTATGGGCTCGCTTATCAAAAACCCCGGCGGCGGAATAGCAGAGTCCGGCGGATACATTGCAGGCACAGCTAAAGCTGTGGAGCTTGCAAGCTACCGCCTCACTACTGTCGGCGTGGGGCTTGAATGCGGCGCGACACTCGGCAACAACAAGAGCCTTTATAAAGGCTTCTTCTTCGCACCACACATCACCGCACAGGCTATAAAGACCGCACATTTCGCGGCGTACATATTCGAAGCTCTTGGCTTTGACGTAAATCCCCATTGGAACGAACGCCGCTCCGATATCATCCAGGCAGTACATATGGGTGTGCCGGAAAAGCTTGTGGCGTTCTGCCAAGGCATCCAAAGCGGCTCTCCCATTGATTCATACGTCAGCCCCGAGCCTTGGGATATGCCGGGCTACACCGATCAGGTCATCATGGCAGCAGGAGCCTTCACGCAAGGCTCATCCATTGAGCTGTCCGCCGACGGTCCGATGCGTGCTCCCTACACCGCGTTCATGCAGGGCGGTCTTACATATGAGAGCGGCAAGATCGGAATTTTAGCCGCGGCTGAAAGAATACTTGCCTCGAAATAACCACAGCCAAATCACGCATCTAATGCGTGGTTTGGTTATACAAAATCACGGTCATCCGAAACGGTGACCGTGATTTTTTATTCACATTACAGACTCATCGTACACCGCGCGCTCACCGCCCGTGAATGGGGGACGCACACGCGCCGCCGAAAGCGGTGCTTTTCCGATTGCCTTAACGGAAAGTCGGAGCGGCACTGCAACACGTTTAAGGTGCATACCGATAAGCGTTCCGCCGATATCGAGTCCGGCATCTGCCTTTATCTCGGAAACCGCAACAGGCTCATTGAGGGTGCGCCACAGAGCGTTGGCGAAGGCTCCGCCTGCCTTTGGCATGGGGATAACGTTCATGATCTCGTATCCGCGTGAGGTTGCAAGCGCCCTCTCTACAATAAGTGCGCGGTTGAGATGCTCACAGCACTGCGCGGCAATATTTATACCGCGAGGGGCAAACACTTCCGTGAATCCGGCAAGCACCGCATCCGCCGCCTCAGGGGTTGAGGATGAGCCGATACGTTCACCCGTAATCTCACTGGTAGAGCATCCGATGACCACAAGATCGCCTGCTTTGAGCTTCGCTTCCTTACACAGTTCAAGTGCCGCCGCAGAAGCTTCATCGCGGAGTTTTTGAGCGTCAGCATCGCTTAATATATCAGCTTCGTTAAGCGGAATATCAAGCTCCTTTGCGAGAGCTCGCATGGAATCTGCGGTGTGGGAAGCGCAAGTTTTTTCGTTAGCCGGTACATCTACTACCGGGTGTGACATAAACAGACAACCTGCACATCCGGCGTTTACTCCGGCAAGCACGTCTATTTCTCTGTCACCGATCATTACAGCCGAAGCGGGATCTATGGAATAAACACGGCAAATATGCTCTATCGCATCAGGTGCAGGCTTTGACAGGAATCCCATCGTAGCATCAACGCCACCCACGAAATATTTATCAAGTCCGAAAAGTCTGAAATAAGTCCATGCGGAACGATCCCTGTGAGTATACAGATAATTTTTTCCGCATGACTCGCATATAGCCCGAAGCACAGCTGCCGCATCACGGAACGGTGTGACCATAGGAGAGATTCTAATACTGCGATTTAATATTTCCTTAAACTGTTCGTCATTTAGAGCATATTGGGATTTGCACTCAGCAAAGCCAACATGCAGTGCACGGGTCACGTCTTCAAGCTTAAACTCAATTCCGTCACGCTCCATTACCGAGCCAAACACCGATGCCGTATAGGGATAGCTGTCAAAGAGCGTGCCGTCAAAATCCCATATAAAAGTGGTATATTTCATGGTAAGTCTTCCTATCAAATATTAAATAAAAGTGCATCATACGTGGGGAACGGCCAATATTCCTCGTCAACCATTACTTCAAGCTCATCCGCCGCCGCACGCACGCTGTTCATGGTGGGTATGATCTCATCGCGGATAAAGAACATGAGGTCGTAGCTGTCGGTGAACTTATGGCTTTCGTTTACGGCAAATTCCAGCGCCCCAATACCCTCGTGAAGCTCTGCAGCAAGAGATGTAAGCTTTGCGGCGATCTCCGTTTCAACGTCGGCGGAGATACCGATAGCCTTTGCCGCCGCGGCAGTTTCGGAAACCGCGCGTATGTACTTAAGCACCGCGGGAATCACCTGCTTCTTCGCCATATCAAGCATGGTGAGCGCCTCAATATTCATTACCTTGCAGTAGCTCTCCATGTGTATTTCATCTCTTGAGTGCATTTCCATTTCGGTAAACACTCTGTGCTTCGTATACATGGCGATGTTCTTCTCGGACACGAAGTACGGAAGCGCATCGGGGGTAGTGCGCAGATTAAGAAGTCCGCGGCGTTTTGCTTCCTCGACCCACTCGTCGGAATAGTTGTTTCCGTTGAATATGATTCTCTTGTGTTCTTTATAAATCTCTCTTATAAGTCTGCCGACTGCCTTGTTGAAGTCCTCTCCTGCCGCAACCGCCGCTTCAAGCTTGTCCGCAATGCGGGAAAGCTCCTCTGCAACGATAGTATTAAGCGTAAGATTAGGTCCGGACACAGAATGGTTAGAGCCAACGCTTCTGAACTCAAACTTGTTTCCTGTAAACGCAAAAGGCGAAGTACGGTTACGGTCAGTGGTATCCTTCGCAAACTTGGGAAGCACGTCCGCACCGATCTCCATAACGGATGCAGCGTGGGGATCGTACGCCGTTCCCTGCTCTATAGATTCGAGAATCGCTGTAAGCTCGTCCCCAAGGAACATGGACATAATAGCGGGGGGGGCTTCGTTTGCACCTAAGCGGTGGTCGTTGCCCGCGCTTGCCACCGATATGCGCAGCAGATCTTGGAAATCGTCCACAGCCGCGATAACAGCGCAAAGGAACAAAAGAAATTGCGCATTCTGAGCCGGAGTATCGCCCGGCTCAAGAAGATTCACGCCCTCTTTTGTAGCAATAGACCAATTGTTGTGCTTACCGCTTCCGTTAACGCCCTCGAAAGGCTTTTCGTGAAGTAAACACACAAGCCCGTGACGAGCCGCAACGTTCTTCATGGTTTCCATGGTAAGCTGATTGTGGTCGGTGGCAAGATTTGTAGAGCCGTAGATAGGCGCAAGCTCATGCTGTGCCGGTGCCGCCTCATTGTGCTCGGTCTTTGCCAGTATGCCGAGCTTCCAAAGCTCAGTATCAAGCTCTGCCATGAAGGCTTTAACTCTCGGCTTAATAGAACCGAAATAGTGGTCGTCCATCTCCTGACCTTTAGGCGGCTTTGCGCCAAAGAGCGTTCTTCCCGTAATAATAAGATCCTTACGCTTATCGAAAAGCTTCTTGTCAATTATAAAATATTCCTGCTCTGCACCAACGGTGCTTATAACCTGAGAGGTTTCACTGCCGAACAGCTTAAGTACGCGCACTGCCTGCTCGCTTACCGCCTTCATGGAGCGGAGCAAGGGCGTCTTTTTGTCAAGCGCCTCGCCGCCGAATGAGCAGAATGCGGTAGGGATACACAGTGTGTTGTCCTTTATAAACGCAAAAGAGGTGGGATCCCACGCAGTATATCCCCGTGCCTCGAATGTAGCTCGAAGTCCGCCGGACGGGAACGAGGACGCATCAGGCTCGCCCTTAATAAGCTCCTTGCCGGAAAACTCCATAATTACATCGTTGCTTCCCACCGGAGTGATAAAGCTATCGTGCTTTTCCGCAGTAATGCCAGTCATTGGCTGGAACCAATGTGTGAAATGGGTTGCGCCCTTTTCTATTGCCCAGTCCTTCATAGCGTTAGCCACTACGTTTGCGACGGTGATGTCAAGCTCCTTACCGTCCTCGATAGTCTTAATAAGTGACTTATATGTGTCTTTCGGGAGCTTTTCGCGCATTACGGCATCGTTAAACACCATGCTTGCGAAAATTTCCTTGATGCTGCTCATAGTCGTTATTCTCCTTTAATTTAGTGGATTACAAAAGCACTTGCTCGTTTATGCAAAGTCTGAAGCGCATATTAAGCTTCTCCGCCGCACTGCTGCAAAGCTTCATTCTGGAAAGGAATATTTCAAAATACTCCATAATAGGGCAAAATGCCGTATCTATAGTCAGCGAAAGCCGTATCTCCCTCACTTCCGGGTAAATATCAAGATCCGCACGCTTAACCGAATAGTTAACCCGGTCGTGTATATCAAACTCCGTTTCGTGGGGATTTCGCACTCTTGATTCTCTTACGTCAGTCTTGTCTGCAAGTATTAGCGCGGCAGCAACCGCATTGCCTGCCACGGCAGTAGATTCATCATGGTTTCCGATAGCATTTATTATCACCGCGATATCCGAAGGATCAGCTCCCATTTTATCAAGCAGTCTGAACGCCATAATTGCACCGCTTTGAGCGTGCTCCACGCGGTTTACAATATTTCCGATATCGTGCAAATAGCCTGCAATCTCCGCAAGCTCCGCCTCGCGTTCACTGTATCCTAAGGTACGCAGTATCCGCCCTGCCGTATTTGACACCTTTCCAACGTGGGCGAAGCTGTGCTCTGTGTAACCGAGAGCAATAAGCGCTTCGTCCTCTTTCTCGATGTATGTACGGATAGCGGGATCGCTTTTTACTTGTTCCAGTGTTATCATTTTCATAATTCCCTAAAAGTTCTTTCCGTTCCATCCCCACTCGGAATATTCCGAATAGGTGACGTAAATATCTTTTCCCTTGATCCCGAGAAGCCCGTCGAATATGCGGCAAACCTCGCCGGTCATACGGGAATAATCCTCGCCCGTTGCTTTTCCGAGGATGCGAACGTCAACAAAGGCTTTCGGCTCAGAATCATCGCCTGCAAGCCAGATATTCTGTTCATCCTCTATGCATACCATAAGATATGCTTCGCTTTTTCCGGGAATGGCTTCAATAGCCTTTCCGAAAGCCGCTTTAAGCTCGGTCATTTTTTCACCTGTAAGTTTTGTGCTAACCTTCGCGTTAATATAAGGCATAATAGTGCTCCTTTCTATATATTTCAGTCAAGGAACCCGTCGCCGAACTGCTTAATTTGTTCAATCATGTGTCCGATGTTTCCCTCGCCTGCGAATTCTTCCATACTGAAAAAATCGCGGTCAAAATCAAGCCACAAAAGCGGATGCAATTCCTCTTTAAGCTGTACGTCATATTTAAGACGTCCGCACCACACCTCAACATAGCATCCTTGGTTATAATAAGTAAAATCCATAAGATGCTTTAACTCTATATCGGTTTCCTTAATGCCTGTTTCCTCAAAAAGCTCACGGTACGCCGCAGAAATGCCGTCTTCCCCGTCCTCTATGTGACCGCCCACAAGATTGTAAAGCCCGAGATAAGGCTCTTTCACACGCTTACACATAAGTATGCGGCTTTTATCGGGGGAATATACCATAATACAGTTGTAGCCTGTCATACTATACCGCTTTCACAAGATTACTGCCGAAATAAGCGGTCTGCACCTGGGTGTACTCCTTAAGTATGAGAAGCGTCAGATACCCAACGATAAAATCCTCGGTATGGAAATGCCCTGCTTCGAACATGTTAAGACCGATCTCGGAAGCTTCTTCCATAATATTATAAGAAAGCTGACCCGTAAGGTAGCTGTCAGCTCCTGCCGCCTTTACCGCCTTGACAAAATCCTTGCCGTCGCCGCCGCATATAGCAACACGCTTGACTATATTTCCGGACTCGGAGTAGAGAACACGCTCAGCGCCAAGCGTCTTTTTCACAGACGCCGCAAATTCCGCGCAGGTAACGGGATATTCGAGAGTACCTATACGGCACACAGCCTCGCCGTCCGCTTCCACCGTTTCCACATCGGAAAGCCCCATGAGCTTTGCAAAAACATCGTTAAGTCCGCCCGGCGCGGCATCAAGACGGGTATGGAAGGACATCACGGAGATTCCGTGATTCATCAGCTTCATTATACGGCGCGACTTGGCATCCTCGGTATTAAAGGTTTTAAGCGGCGAGAATATCAGCGGATGGTGGGAAACGATAACATCGAAATTATTGGCTATGGCATGCTCCACAGCGGAATCGGTAACATCCAAAGTGCAGAGCACACGGACTACCTCTCTTTCAGTGTCACCGCAAACCATAAGTCCGTCGTTATCCCACGGGCAAGAATATGCGGCAGGAAATTTCGCGCTCAAAAAATCGTAAAGCTCTCGTACCGTCGGCATTATTATTCCACCTTTACAGTTGTTTTTTCAGTATATCTTCTATTGCAGCCGCAAGCTCTCTGTCGCGCGCCTGCTCGGGCGTGCCGTCACATGTGAGAAGCCGTCCCTGTATCCGTCTGTTAGCCGCCGCAAGCTGACCTTCGAGCCAAGCTATGTCGGCAGGCGTAGGGCATTTTTTCGCACGCTCAAGATTTATTTTACCAAGCTTGTATTCGTATTCCTGCATCTCGGTCGCTGCCCCGTCATACACGGCAGAAAACACCTGATAATACTTGCCGCCGTCATATACAACAGTTTCACGGTCGATACGAAAGCCGTGATGGCACAGATAGCGCCGCAGCACATCCTGCATTGACTGTGGCTGAAGTACAAGTCTGCACCGTGACTTCACCGGGTAGTCTGAAGCCGCAAGTATAGAGGCTATCATTTCGCCGCCCATTCCGGCGATAACTATATTGTCGGGGGCAAATTCATCCACAGCATCAAGTCCGGGACAGCATGCGACCTTTATTTTGCAGTGCAGACCGTTTGCGTATATATTAGTTCTTGCACGCTGGCAGGGGCCCTCGTTTATATCTGAGGCAAGGGCACGGGGATGTCCCTTCTGCACAAGATAAATTGGGAGAAACGCATGGTCTGTACCAATGTCGGCAACGCTTCCCTTTCCCACAAGCTCCGCCGCCGCGGCAAGCCTTGGGCTTAATTTAATTTCATACATTTTATGTTATAGCGGGAATCGGCGCCAAGCGACGCCGATCCTGTTTTTACTTTGTTTCAAGAAATTCGTTGATCTTAGCCACAAGCTCATCGGCGTTAGTACCGTGAACCTCGCAAGCCATTTCAATTGTTTCGCCGCGCGCAGAGGGGCATCCAAGGCAGTGCATGCCGATCTCAAGGAAGAACTGAGAAGTTTCGCGATCAAAATCAAGAACTTCGCCAATTATGGAATCTTTTGTAACCTTCATTTTTAGTATCTCCTTTATATATAAATATACAATATTATTATACCCCCAAACATGCCGTTTGTCAACGGAGATACACGATTTTGGATAAAATTTTAAGTAATTTTTTCAGTTTATCTTGAAATTTGTCCGCCTTTGAAGTATAATAGTGGTAATAAAATATTTTTTCCAAGGAGAACTTAAAAATGGACTGCATTTTCTGTAAAATCGTCGCAGGGGAAATCCCCTCAAAAAAGGCATATGAGGACGATTATATGCTGGCGTTCCACGACATAAATCCTCAAGCACCCGTGCACATTCTTGTTATCCCCAAGGAGCACATTCCCTCGGTTGACGGTGTAACGGCGGAAAATTCCGCAGTGGTTGCAAAAATATTTGAAACCATCCCGAAGATTGCCGCAGAATCTGGACTTACAAACGGTTACCGCGTGATCACCAATTGCGGAGATGATGCCTGCCAGACCGTAAAACATCTCCACTTCCACATCATGGGCGGCAAAAAGCTTCCCGAAAATATGGGGTAAATACGAAAGGAGCTGTTGCACCTACGTGCAACAGCTCCTTTTATTTTTCTTATTTCTTCTTGTTGAACCAACTCTTATAAAGCTTACCCATTGTCATAGGCGGATCCTCGCCCTCTTCTGCAAGAGGAGTGGGCTCAACCCAAAGACTGAGAACACCATCGTATATATGGTCGCCCTTTTCGTCCTCATCGCAAATCTCCCAGTAATAGTCGATAGTTTTCTCGACCTCATCATCGGTCACAGCCTTATCGAGAGCATCGTAAAATTCTTCGCTAAACTCAATAATTACTTCATAAGCTTCCTTCATGTTCTCATCAAACATATCTTCGGTAATCTCAAACTGGAAGTATGGAGAAAGAACAAGGTCAACGTTGTGCTTCTTCGCCACATCCCAATAATTTGCCGGCTTACCTTCGGGAACATACGCCATGAAGCAGTTACCGGTATATTCGAGCTTCATATTGTACTCATCGCTGATCATATCAACTACACCTTCATCGTTTACAGTGTAGTGCTCACCTTCGATACCATAAGCAAACAGATTGCGAAGATCAGTCCTGGTGTTGAGATATGTGATGATCTCCATGGAACGCTCAAGGCTCTTGGTGTATGTGCTTACTGCAAACATACCGTTGTAAATGTTATCGCAAGTTCCCTGGGGCACCTGAAGAACGATAGTATGATAATCCTCTGCATAGGGTTCAAGATCAACTTCGGTACCCTTCATGATACCAACACCGAACTTTGTATCGGGAGTGAACTCAGTATATTCTTCAGTAGGAATGCATCCGTTTCTTTCAAATTTCTTGTAAAGTCTGATATACTTCTTCCAGTTAGTGGAGCTGAACAGGAACACGGGTGCAAAGTCATCGCCGGACACCATGTCAGCACTAAGCATGTTTCCGAATACCGTTCTTTCGCCGTTAAGGGAGAAGTAGTTTATGTTTATGGGAGAAATATCACCTACAAGGGGCTGATACTCAGGCTCTTCACGCTTAACGTCGAGAATAAAGTCGTAAACGTCCTCAAGAACAGAAACCTTGTCAATATCCCAATAATACTTATCGAAAAGCTCCTTATTAACAAGCATGTATGTATACTCGCCTACAAGCTGCTGGTTGGGAATAGCAACGGTCTTGCCGCCAACCCTGCCTGCAGATATGATGGTGGGGTGAATATACTGCTTCATGATCTTGGAAGAACCGGAAAGCTGCTCATCAAGAGAGGAGAGAACTTTCTTCTCATTGAGCGTCTTGAGCATTTCGTAGTCCGTAATAAGGAAAATATCAAGCTGGCTGTCCTCAACCTCGGGATAAAGAGTGGTGGGAAGACCATACTCGTCAAGCGCGGTTTCTTCCTCAGTTTCAGCGGTGGTTTCGGTAGTTTCAGCCTTGTTCAGTCCATCAACCTTACCCTGCTTCCTAGCTTCCTTTTCAGCCTGCTTTCTGGCCTCTTCTTCAGCTTTCTTGGCATCTATTTCCGCCTGGATAGCATCCATCTTTTCGATGAGTGCTTCCTCATATTCGTCTTCATCATAAAGATTAAGCTCGATAGCTGTATTGAACTGCACCTGAGTAATCTTGCTCATAGCCTTTTCAACAGCCTCTATTGCTTCATCGGTTGTTCCTTCGCCTTTGATACCCCAAATGGAAAGGGTCATAGCCTTTGCAGTTTCATTCTCGAGTGAAAGTGTATTTTCCTCTTCATCCTTGCCGCAAGCCGCGGTGGTAACTGCCGTAAGTAACATAAGCAGGCTGAGGGCCATGCTTACAAATCTCTTTTTCATTGCTATCCTCCAGAAAATATCGTAAAATATACCTTTGAATATTCTACACCAAAATTCGTAATCTGTCAAGCAGATTTTTCTTGTTCTTTAGCTCCTTTTTCAGCCGGAAAAGATGCAGCCATACGTTCCTCACAACTCGTTTTGTTGATTAACACCAAATCCAAAAATCATTTTTCAGCAATTATAGCCAACAAAATTGTGCATAGCATCCAACTTACGGAGCGTTTTTTGTCCCTTATGACGATTTGTTAGTCCAAGTAATCCTTCAATCGCTTGGAGCGGCTGGGATGGCGGAGTTTACGCAGTGCCTTCGCCTCGATCTGACGGATTCTCTCTCTGGTAATGTTAAATTCCTTACCAACCTCCTCAAGCGTGCGGGAACGCCCGTCAATAAGTCCGAAGCGAAGCTTGAGAACGTGCTCCTCTCTGGGGGTAAGGGTGTGGAGCACCTCATTTAACTGCTCCCGAAGCAGTGCATAAGAAGCCGCCTCTGCCGGTGCCGGAGAATCGTCGTCCGGGATGAAATCGCCAAGATGACTGTCTTCTTCCTCGCCGATAGGTGTTTCGAGGGATACGGGATCCTGGGCTATCTTCATGATCTCGCGAACCTTCTCCGCACTTGTCCCCATCTTTTCGGCGATCTCCTCCGCTGATGCTTCTCTTCCGTTTTCCTGAAGAAGCTGACGGGAATAGCGGGATACCTTATGAATGGTTTCAACCATATGAACCGGAATTCTTATAGTACGCGCCTGATCGGCTATAGATCTGGTAATCGCCTGTCTTATCCACCATGTAGCATAGGTTGAGAACTTGTATCCCTTTTTGTAGTCAAACTTATCCACAGCCTTCATAAGACCGAGGTTTCCCTCCTGAATGAGGTCAAGGAAGAACATTCCCTTACCTACATATCTCTTGGCGATTGATACAACAAGTCGGAGATTAGCCTTTACCAGCTCCTGTTTCGCCTCCTCATCGCCGTCTGCCATCATTTGGGCAAGCTCAAGCTCGCGCTCGTTATCAAGCAGGGGAACCTGACCGATCTCCTTAAGATACATACGCACAGGGTCGTCAATGGCAAGACCCTCCTGCATAAGCATCTTTTCCATATCTTCGGCAGATTCGTACTGCTCGACTTCGTTCTCGATATCCGCAAAATCCGGGCTGTCAAGGTAATTTACCTCGATTCCGTTGTTTTCCAGATCCTCGTAAAGCTTGTCGATCTGGTCAATATCGTAATCCACCTCGCCAAGCGCTTCAACGATTTCACTTGAGGTAAGCGAACCCTTGGATTTACCGCGGGCAATAAGCTCACCCACGTTTATCTTTTTTTCGCCCTCATCTTTTTCTTCGTTATTTTCTCCGGTTTCTTCATTCATCTCGTAGTCTTTGGTGTTATCAGTCATAATTTGTTTATCCTTTCTGAGTTATTACTCTGAAGATCATTTTACATCGTCTGCAGGGGGTCTTTTTAACTTATTTCGTTTTGATGTCAGAATATCCGCGATCTGTGCCATATCGTCACCGTCGTTTTTACGGTATTTTGTTTCCTCGCGAAGCTTACTTATCATATCGCGAAGAAGCAACTCACTGTTTTCCTTAAGCTGACGACGCCTTACAACCATAGACGTTATCCGCCCCATGGCATCGGTATCAAACACTTCGTTTAACAGTGAAATATCGAATTTGCCCGTTTCATCGCATCTTTTCAGTGATTCCCTAAAAACTTTTCTTCCGAATTCCGAGAAAAAATCTTCCTCTGAAAGCGTAATCTTGCCTTTTTTGATCCCGGCTAAGTTTTCGGGATACAGAAGCAGTATTCCGAGAATATTCTCCTCTGTATTCACCGCACCGGTATTCTTTACGGTGTCGGGATTTACTCTGTCGCCATACCCCGCTGTTTTGTTGATCACAGCCTTGATTTCCTCTTTTTTCTGATTGCGTTCCCGCTCTCTCATAGCCCGTTTAACATCGTTCTTTAAGCTATCCGAGGGAATATCAAGCTTCTTTGATACAACTCCGATATACACATCCCGTTCAGCAGCGGAATACACCTCGCTGATGATCCTGCAAAGCTCCGAAGCCGCTTTTATTTTTTCATCAACCACGGAAATGTTGTATTTTGACAGTACCCCCTCAAGCTTGAATTCAAATCCGGCGCGGCTGTTATCGAGTAACAGCTTGAATTTTTCTTTTGCGGTGCTTCCGTTTTTCTTAAGAAACTCATCCGGGTCTTTAGCTCCCGCAAGCTTAAGCACGCGCACATCAAGCCCCACCTCGCCGAGAAGCTTCATTGCTTTACTTGCGGCACGCTGACCTGCCTCATCCGAGTCGTAGGAGATTATTACCTGCTTCGTATATTTTGCCATTATTCTTGCCTGCTCAGGGGTTATGGCTGTACCGAGGGTTGCCACGGCGTTTTCAAATCCGTATGAATGGAGCGCTATCACGTCCATATATCCCTCACAAAGTATTATTCTGTCCGCGCATTTTGACTTTGCATAATTTAAAGCGAACAGATTTCGGCTTTTTTTGAACGCGGGCGTATCGGATGTATTTAGATACTTAGGCATGGAATCATCCATAACACGGCCGCCGAACGCCACCACGTTCCCCGTTACGTCTATTATGGGGAAGATCACTCGGTTGCGGAAATAGTCGTATGGTTTACCCGTCTTTTTGGAAATTCCGCAAAGGAATCCAACCGACAGTTCTTCCGCAGTGTACCCAAGTCTTGTTAAATGATCCGTAACATACCCGAAGCCGTCAGGGGCAAATCCAAGTCCGAAGTGTTTTATTACAGCCCCCGAAAGTCCGCGTCTTGTAAGATACTCAAGCCCGGCTTTCCCAAGCCTTTCATCGTGAAGGCAAACGTGGAAGAATTTCGCTGCATCCCGATTCATAGACAGGATGCGCTCTCTCTTGATAGCGCCGCTGTCCTCATTTTTTTCATCTTTCGGAAGCTCTATACCGGCTCTCGCCGCAAGAATCTCAAGCGCTGAACGGTAGTCAAGATTCTCCCGCTTCATTATAAATGTTATAACATCTCCGCCGGCTCCGCATCCGAAGCAGTAAAAACTTCTCGTTGACGGAAAGACCGTAAATGACGGAGTGCGCTCGCTGTGAAAAGGACAGTGTCCGTTATAGTTCGAGCCTGCACGCTTTAGAGGCACATAGGTCGAAATAACATCGGTAATATCACAGCGATATTTTATTTCTTCAATAATTTCCGGTGATATCATATGTATTCACGTCCCGACTTAATTAAGTCCGCTCCATGTATTCGGAATGTACAACTGCTTGTATATGCTTATGGCGTGGCGGTCGGTCATACCGGAAATAAAATCCGCCACCACCCGTTCACGGGATTCGTTTTCAAGCAGTACACGGTAATTTTCCGGCATTTCTTCAGGTTTTTTCAGAAAATGCTCAAAAAGCCGCACAATAAGTCCCATTGCCCGTTCTTCCTCCGCAAGCACATGGGAATTGTAGTAAACATTTTCAAAAAGGAAATCCCGAAGCTTGTCCGTTGCCGTCCGAATCTCATCTTCCATAGCGATAAGATTTTTCCCCTCGCTGGCTCTGACTATACTCATAACCATAGTGTTGATCCTCGCCGAATGGTTTGCGCCAAGCACTAAGTGAAGCTCCTCAGGTATATCCTTTTCCGCAAGAATTCCGGCTCTCACCGCATCGTCTATATCGTGATTGATATATGCTATACGGTCGGCAAACTTCACAACACGCCCCTCGAGAGTTGAAGCTAGATGATCGCCTTGATGATTGACGATACCGTCGCGCACCTCGAAGGTGAGGTTAAGCCGTTCAAGCTTCTCCACCACACGAAGGCTCTGCCCGTAGTGGGTAAATTCGGGAAGGCAGTACTTTTTAAGTGCGCGCTCACCGATATGACCAAATGGGGTGTGCCCAAGATCGTGGCCAAGTGCTGCCGCCTCACACAGGTCTTCGTTGAGCCTTAACGCCCTCGCTATCGTACGCGCTATCTGCGTTACCTCAAGGGTATGTGTAAGACGGGTACGGTAATGCTCTTCCTCAGGGGCTAAAAACACCTGAGTTTTGTGCATAAGCCTGCGAAAAGCCTTTGAATGGATTATACGGTCACGGTCGCGCTGAAACTCGCTTCGCACTTCAGAGGGCGGAAGGGGAATTTCACGTCCTTTTGAATTTGATTCACGGAACGCAAAAGGTGACATGTCGGCTTCGCTTCGCTCACGCAGCATCATAGCTATAGTTTTGTTTTCGGCGTTTTTGCCGTATTCACTCAAATGGCACCGCTCCCTAAAAATACTATATATAATATGCTCAGAACAGACTTCGTTTAATATCATATCGCAATTATTTTACAGACACGCAATAAATGTGCGGCTGTATTTCTGCCGCTTTGCGGAAGCGACGTTTAAACGGTCGATACGAGTCGATATTTATACATAGTATATTATACCACAATACACTCCAAAAAATCAAGTCTTTCGAGGATTTTTAATGTTTTTTTGCAGATTATTTACCGTATGTTATTATATGACCTGTTTTTTATAAGGTTTTACGCAAGATTTCAGAAGAAAAAGCATAGCTATGGCTTAATAATTGCTTTTTTTAGTTGACAATCATCCGTAAATCTGATATAATATATGATGTATGACTATGAGCAGGAGGCGGAGTAATGTCAGGTCTTGACGGTTTTCTCGGTAATAAAAAGCTGACCACACGGCTTTCGCGCGATATTGCCGCCGACAGATGTTCCCACGCCTACATTATCGAAGGTGCCGAAGGATGCGGAAAGATGACCTTGGCAAGACTTATCTGTTCGGCTATCTCCTGCACCGAATCTGATCCGCCATGTATGAAATGTACACGCTGTGACAAGATCACCCGCGGTCAGGCGCCGGATGTAATAACTGTAACAGCGGAAAAGGACCGCGTGCAGATCGGCGTTGACGTTATACGACGGCTACGGGAAGATGCGGTATTTGCGCCAAACGAGCTTCCAAAGAAGTTTTACATCATAAAAAGAGCGGATACCATGAATACGCAGGCACAGAACGCCTTGTTAAAGACACTTGAAGAACCGCCATTACACGTCATGTTCTTCCTTCTCTGTGAAAGCGCCGATAACATGCTTGCCACCATACGAAGCAGAGCACCGGTGCTTCGCATAGAGTCACTCTCCGATGAAGATATCTACACTTATCTCAGAGCCAACTGCCCCGATGCAAACGCTCTTGAAAAGAAGTCCCCCGAAGCCTTTCTCGCCGCAGTAAAGCTGTCCGGAGGAAGCCTCGGCATGGCAATAAAGCTTACGGATGAAAAAAAAGCCGCAGAGTGCCTTGAATATTACAAAAAAGCCGAAAGATATATTGAACTGCTTGCATGCAGACGCAATGCGGCAGGAGAGCTTGCTTTTTATGAGTATGCATCAAGACTCACGTCCACGAAACAGCGTGAAGAGCTTGCAAAAATATACGCGCTGCTTGCAGATGCGGTACGCGACCTCATAAATGTGAAGCTGACACAGAATCCTGCCCCCATATTCTATACCACCGTGGAAAAAGCACGCAGTGAGGCGGACAAATTTGCCATTGGCGTGCTTATAAGGCTGACAGATGTATTCAAAAATGCCGCAGACGGTCTGGAGCGGAATGTAAATGTAACGCTTTCGCTGACGCATACTGCGGCGGCAGCCGAAGCTGCGTGCAGAACAAGATAAAACAACTTACGGAAAGGAAGTGCCGGAGTATATCGGCACTGCAGGATAAATCAATGGAAAACAACGAAAAAACTCCCCGCGAAACCTCATCCGGTGAGCATCGCGGAGCGAAAAAGCCTTATTACAAGCATTACAAGCGAGGTCACAACAATCCAAACCGTCCTAAACCGCAAATGGCAGACGGAGGCAACAACATAACTGTCCGTCCCGGGCGCTATGATACGCCGCCAGTCAAATCCGGTGCTGAGGAAACAAAACCTGTGCAGAAAGCGGAACAGGGCGAAGCTTCCGACAGACACACAGCAGGACGCCGTCCCAATCACCGCAGAAATGACAGACGCAGAAGCCATCATCCAAGACCGAAAACAGATATACCGGAGCTTGCGACAGTTCCCGCGGCAGAGACGACAGAAGTCATCTGTGAAGCGGAGGCACACACAGAAGCCCTCACAGAATCTGCTCCCGAATACAGTGAGTATATTACCACTGCCGGCAGTCTTGATGCTGAGATAATAGACGAGCTTAATTCGGTGACCCAAAGTGACATTGAGCTAATAGATAACTCCGAAGCCGAGGATATTCCGGCGGAGCTTGCCACCTACGAAGTAGTTGGTATCCGCTTCAAGGCAGGCGGAAAAATCTACTACTTTGATCCAAGCGGTCTTAAAGTCCCCAAGAATACCCCCGTTATAGTAGAAACCTCAAGAGGCATAGAGTTTGGTGTCTGCGACATCGCAAACAAAACAGTGACCGAGCGCGAGGTGGTGCTTCCCTTGCGACCCGTGGCACGCCTTGCAACGAAAGAGGACGAAGCACGCCATGACGCAAATGTAACGAGAGAAAAGGAAGCCTTCACGATTTGCTCCCAGAAAATCCTTGACCACAAGCTTGGCATGAAGCTTATCGACGTGGAATACGCTTTCGATGGTTCAAAATTGCTGTTCTACTTCACCGCAGAGGGCAGAGTGGATTTCCGTGAGCTTGTAAAGGATCTTGCTTCCGTATTCCGCACAAGAATTGAACTTCGTCAAATAGGAATCCGCGATGAAACCAAGCTTCTCGGCGGAATCGGAATCTGCGGCAGACCCTTCTGCTGTAAAACCTTCCTTTCCGACTTTGTTCAGGTTTCCATCAAAATGGCAAAGGAGCAGAATCTCTCCCTCAACTCCGTGAAAATTTCCGGCGCATGCGGAAGACTTATGTGCTGTTTACGATATGAGTACGACACCTATCAGGAGGAAATAAAGAAAACTCCCAAGGTCGATCAGATCGTGTCAACTCCCGACGGTGACGGCACTGTAATCGAGGTTCAGCCTCTTGCAGGTCTTGTAAGAGTCCGCTTCGGCTCCAAAGCGGATATGATACCGCCCAAGGTCTACCACCGCGACGATGTTACTGTGATCGGCGGCAAGGGCGTAAAGCCCAAAGAACCCATTTCCGAGTAACTTTGTCATAATGCTGTATGAGTTAGCATATGCTTTTTATGAATAGAGTGTGAATTTACAGTGTTACCCCTTGAAATTTCGAAATTTTATGATACAATATATCTGTAATCTAAATTTTTTGACACGGAGGTGTATTTGAAATGGCATACAAGATTTCCGACGATTGCATCGCTTGCGGTGCTTGCGCTGACGAGTGCCCTGTAAGCTGCATTGCTGAAGCAGACGGCAAGTACGTTATCGACGCAAATGAGTGCATCGAGTGCGGTGCATGTGCAGGCGCTTGCCCTGTAGATGCTCCTAAGGCTGAATAATTTCAGAGGAACATAGAAAATGGGACTGAGTCAATTGACTCAGTCCTGTTTTTGCTTTTACGGCTAAAAACGCAAAAAAAGCACAATTTTCTGATGTACGCTGTATTTGTTGAAAATAACACTTGCAATGCGCAAAAAAATATGATATAATATAATGAATAATTATTTTTTCGGAAAGGAATTCATATAATGATACCTCAGGTTGAACAAATCGCTGCCAGAGTGCGCGAGCTTCGTGATATTCTTGATATTGACGCAGATGTTATCGCCGAAAAGATCGGCGTGACACGCGAAACCTATAACGACTACGAAAATGCAAAAACCGACATACCCGTTGGTAAGCTTTATCTTATCGCAAACGAAATGGGGGTTGACCCTACTGTGCTGCTTCTCGGCGACCAGCCCCGTATGGTGGACTACACCCTCGTCCGTCAGGGCAACGGTCTTGAAGTGGAACGCTATGCAGGCTACAAATTCACATCGCTTGCATATAATTATATCAACCGCGAAATGGAGCCTATGATAGTCACTCTCGACCCGTCGGATGCTCCCCACGCACCGGTTACCCACGCAGGTCAGGAGTTCAACATGGTACTTGAGGGCACCGTAGCCGTTCGTCTTGACGAGCACGAATACATACTCTGTGCAGGCGATTCCATATACTTTAACCCCGAAATCCCCCACAGCCAACGCGCAATCGGAGCAAAAGCAAAATTCCTCACCGTAATAAACGAAAACATGAAACGATAAAATTAAGGAAGCCACAAAAATGAATCTTTTATCAAAATTTCTTCCCCGTATAGACTTTGAATCCTACGAGGACTTTAAAAAGAATTACAAATATGATATTCCGGAGAATTTTAATTTCGGCTACGATATCGTAGATGAATATGCACGCCTTGAGCCGTCAAAGCCTGCGCTTATATGGCTTAACGACGACGGCGAGGAAAAGCATTTCACCTTCGGTGACATAAAGGAGCAGTCCGACCGCATCGCAAACGTGCTCACCGCTCTCGGTATAAAAAATGGCGACCGCGTAATGCTTATCCTCAAACAGCGTCCCGAGGTGTGGTTTACCCTTGTGGCTCTCTGCAAAATGGGCGCTACATCTATCCCGGCATCCTTCCAGCTTACGGAAAAGGATATTATCTACCGCTGTGAGGCGGCAAATGTAAAAATGATAATCGCCGCTGAAGACGAGGAGATCATAAAGCATATAAGAAACTCCAGAGAAAAGTGCCCTACCCTGAAAAATGTGGGTATCGTGGGCGACAATGTAGCCGAGAGAATGGGCGACGAATTTCTCGATATGAGAAAACTCACCGCAGAGGCTTCCGCGGATTATGCCCGTCCCACAGGCGAAAATGCGGCATCCAACATGGATACCATGCTCATGTATTTCTCCTCGGGAACTACCGGCATGCCCAAGATGATAACCCACAACTTTCTCTACCCCATCGGTCATATAACCACTGCTCACTATTGGCAGAAGGTTGAGGATGAGGGCAGACATCTCACCGTATCCGACTCCGGTTGGGCAAAATTCGCTTGGGGCAAGATTTTCGGTCAGTGGATATGCGGCGCGATCAATGTGGCGTATGACACCGACAAATTTGTTCCTGCAAAGCTGCTTGCGGCTATAGATCACCTTAAGCTCACAACATTCTGTGCACCGCCCACAATCTACCGCTTCCTTATAAAAGAGGATCTTTCCGGATGCGACTGGTCAACGCTCCACCACTGCGGAACAGCAGGCGAGCCGTTAAACCCCGAGGTTGTAAAGCGCTTCAAGGAAGCTACGGGGCACACCATTTACGAGGGTTTTGGTCAGACCGAAACCACCGTACTCCTTGCCAACTTCGGTTGGGACGAGATCAAGGTAGGCTCAACCGGCAAGCCGTCGCCCATATACGACATCGAGATCGTGGACGAAAACGGCAACCGCTGTGAGGACGGTATTGTTGGCTCTATTGTTATAAGAAACGCCAAGGATCATCCCACGGGACTTTTCCTTGAATATGAGAATGACGAAGCCGCAAACGCCAGAGCCTTCAAGGACGGTACATATAATACCGGCGACATGGCGTGGCGCGATTCTGACGGATATTTCTGGTTTGAGGGCAGAAACGACGACGTTATCAAGTGCTCCGGCTACCGTATCGGTCCGTTTGAGGTAGAAAGCGCGCTTCTTACCCATCCATCGGTGCTTGAATGTGCGGTTACCGCCGCTCCCGACCCCGTACGCGGTCAGGTAGTAAAGGCAACCATCGTGCTTGCAAAAGGATGGCGCGACAAGGCAGGGGATGAGCTGAAAAAGGAGCTGCAGAACCATGTTAAGGTGACCACTGCACCCTACAAATATCCGAGAATCGTTGAATTTGTGGACGATCTTCCCAAGACCACAAGCGGTAAGATCCGCCGCGTGGAGATACGTCAGAACGACGCACAAAAGTAAAATCGCGAGGTAAAACAATGGAATTTGCAAAGAATGCCGCGCCTATACTTATAGTCCTCGGTCAGTCAAACGCCCACGCACACGGAACCAAGCTTCCCGAGGCGGAGATCGTTCATATGCCGATGAAAAACGTCCACGGACTTTCCCGTGAATACAACCAAGCGTATGGGCTTGACAATGTAACATGGACCGGCTTCACAACCGGCGGAATGAACCTCGGCGAAACTCAGGACGACACCTGCTGTCTTGCAAATGTATTTGCAAAAAAATGGCAGGATGCCATTGACGGCGGTGCAGACCTTCCCGATCTCTACGTTATTCAGATTTCCGTCGGAGCGCAGGGCGTGGCAATGTTTGAGTCACACAACGGGAACATGTGGTGTCCCTTCCGCGAGCCTAAATTAAAGCCGGGCGTGCTTGGCGAATGTGATATCTCGCTGTATCCGCTCACCGTGGAAATTTTGTCGCTTGCATATATGAATCTTATGGCATCCGGCAAAAAGCCGCAGGTTATAGGACTTCACTGGAACCAGTGGGAAAAGGAATGTCACACCGGCTCAAAGGCGCTTAACGAAGCTAAGGCAAACTACGAAAATCTTTTCTGGGGACTTTTCACCGCCCTTGGAAGCGACAAAACCGGAAAGGGTATTCCCTTTTACCTTTACCGCGCGCTGTCCGAAAACTTCGATGCAGGCAGAGTTGAGCGTATAAATGCGGTATTTGATGAGTTTTCCGAAACGCTGTCCGACTGCCGCATCATTGATTTGAAAAAATCCGGACTGTATACCGACGAGGATAAGCTCCACGGCATTTTCCTGCCGGACGGCATACACTGTACACCCGAAGCGCACAGATATTTTGCCGACTATCAGTGGAACGCGCTTTTCGGTAGTGAAGAATAATATCGCCACGTTGTGTCGATAATGGATTTATAAATTTTCACAACATTCACAAAGGAGGGCTTGACCTGTAAGGTCAGTCACTATGGGAATAAACACTAATATGACACGGGCATGGGCGGAGATCGACCTTGCCGCCATACGTCAGAATTTCAACGCCGCAAAAGCCCATGCAGGGATGCACGGCGCAAAGATAATAGCCGTTGTAAAGGCGGATGCTTACGGGCATGGCGCGAAGCGTATAGCCACAGAGCTTGAAAAGCGCTGTGGGGCGGAATATTTCGCCGTAGCAACCCTTGGCGAAGCCTTGGAGCTTACAGATGCCGGCATAAAATCGCCGATCCTCTTGTTAAGCGAGATTCATCCGTCACTATATGACGAGATTGTATGTCACGAAAACATAATCCCCGGCGTTTTCAGCCTTGAAAACGCAAAGGTGCTGTCAGAAGCGGCGAAAAAGCGTTCTTCCGTTGTAGGCTGCTTCCTTATTCTTGACACCGGCATGTCGCGTATCGGCATCGAGTGCACCACCGCGCAAAAAATGCGTGACGGAATCGAAACAGCCGAAAAAATCGCCGCACTTGACAATATAGAAATAACGGGAATATTCAGCCACTATGCTTGTGCCGACGAGATCGATAAGTCCTCTGCGGTTCTTCAGGCAGAGCGTTTCAATACATTTGTTTCCCGCCTTGCTGAGCACGGAATAGAGCCTGAATTTAAAAGCATGTGCAACAGTGCCGCCCTTACCGAATCGGCTTTCGGTGAGAAATACGATCTTGCAAGGGCAGGAATATATTTATACGGTCTTAATCCTTCGGATGATACTGCCAGAGTTCTGAAGCTTAAACCAGCTATGGCGCTTCGTGCCAGAGTAACTAATGTAAAAACGGTGGATGCAGGTGTTGGAATCAGTTACGGCCACACCTTTATTACCGAACGTGAAACGAGAGTCGCTACCATTTCGGTAGGATATGCGGACGGATATCCAAGACTTCTTTCGGGCAAAGCATGCGTAATTATAGACGATCACCCTGCCCCGATCCTCGGACGCATCTGCATGGATCAGCTTATGGTTGATGTAACGGATATCCCTTCAGCCAAGGCGGACTCTATCGCAACTCTTATAGGCGCAGACGAGCGTGTGCGCGCCGACAGACTTGCCGGAATGATAGGCACTATTCCATACGAGCTTATATGCGGTATTTCGCAGCGTATCCCGAGAATTTATACCAATGCATACGATGACATAAACTCTGACTGATATAAAACGGATTTTTTCAAAAAAACTAA
This sequence comes from Candidatus Flemingiibacterium sp., assembly GCA_045644145.1. Classification (GTDB taxonomy): domain Bacteria; phylum Bacillota; class Clostridia; order Oscillospirales; family CAG-272; genus Flemingiibacterium. The sequence goes on along the minus strand of JAZRGK010000075.1, from coordinate 25,124 downwards.
AATATTTTTTCAAAACCTATTGCAATTCAGAAAAAAATATGTTATACTATGGTGTATGATATTTGCGGCATGGCAAAATCCATGCAAATAATGACAAATGAGGTGTAAGAACATGAAGGAAGGAATCCATCCCGAATACAAGGAAGTTACAATTAAGTGCGCTTGCGGCGAAACCGTTGTAACCCGTTCTACCAAAGGTGACATGAAGGTTGAAATTTGCTCTAAGTGTCATCCCTTCTACACCGGCAAGCAGAAGCTCGTCGATGCAGGCGGTCGTGTAGATAAGTTCAAGAAGCGTCTTGAACGGGCTAAATAATTATTGCCTATCGGGGGTTTGAAGCGTCTTTTTGAGGCTTCAAACCCTTTTTCTTTCTGAAAATTAAGGAGGTACAAGTTTGAAAATAAATTTTCAAACCTTCTTTTGAGGCTCTACTTTCGTCTAAGACGAAAGTTTTGCTCCGCAAACCGCGCCCCAAAAGGGGAGAAAGGAAGCTTTTGCTGACGCAAAAGCTATGGTCATACCTATGGAAGATTTTGAACGCGCCGTCCTTGTGGCGGTGAATACCGATAAAATGAAAGACGGCGAATGTGAAACCTCGCTTGCCGAACTCGAACGACTTCTTGACACCGCAGGCGGAAGCGTTTTCGCCAAAATGGTGCAGTCCCTGGATTCCCCCAATCACCGCACCTGCATCGGAAGCGGAAAGCTTATCGAACTGTCTGATTTATGTAAAAACAACGACATCAAGTTAGTTATATTCGACCTTGAGCTGTCCCCCATGCAGATACGCAATATTGAGGACGGCATCGACTGCGACGTGCGCGTGCTTGACCGTTCGATGCTGATACTTGATATTTTCGCGCTCCACGCATCTTCTCGCGAGGGAAAGCTTCAAGTTGAGCTTGCACAGCTCAAATATACTGCCCCCCGTCTTATCGGTAAGGGCACCGAGCTTTCACGCCTTGGCGGCGGTATAGGCACACGCGGACCGGGTGAATCCAAGCTTGAAACCGACCGCCGTCACCTTAAACGCCGCGAAGAGCAGCTTCTCTCGGAGCTTGAAGACCTTGACAGAGGACGTGCTACCCAAAGAAAAGCAAGAGAGCGTTCGGGAATCACTAAAGTATCTATAGTAGGATATACAAACGCAGGCAAATCCACGCTTCTTAACCGTCTTACTGATGCCGGGATCCTTGCCGAGGACAAGCTTTTCGCAACCCTTGACCCCACCACAAGAAAATTCGCCCTGCCCTGCGGTGTTGAGATTCTTTTAACCGATACAGTAGGATTTATACGCAATCTGCCCCACCACCTCATAAAGGCGTTCAAATCCACCCTTGACGAGGCGGTTTATTCGGATATCATCCTTATACTCATAGACGCATCCGATCCCGAGGCTATGAGCCAGCTGGCAGTTACAGAAAAGCTTCTCTCGGAGCTTGGCGCATCGGGCAAGCCTACGCTTTATGTGTACAACAAGTGCGACCGCGCTGAGCTTGGCTTCGGGCATCTTGCCGTTGATCCGGCGAAGAATTCCGTTGCTGTATCGGCGCTGACAGGCGAGGGGCTTGACGAGCTTATAAATAAGTTAGAAATAATGGTTCAGAACGGCAAGAGCGAGGAAACCTTTATTATTCCCAATTCTGATGCAGGTGTTCTCAACCGACTTTATGCATCGGCGGAAATAACCGATGTTGATTACGGAAGCGATGCCATAACCGTAAAAGCCACCGTAGATGCCAAAACCCGAGGCCAGTACGACCGCTACCGCGTGAGAAAAGAGGGGGAGCAGAATGGCGAAGAAGACGAAGAATATTGATGCGCCCATATCAGATGCCCCTAAAACCCATACTACGCTTGAGCATGAAGCTTCGGCGGAGTTCACCGAGAAAAAGTCCGTATTTATCGGATACGCCACACCTATAAAGTGCGAGGAAGATGCCCTCGAATTTATCAAAAAGATCCGTCACAAGCATGGGGATGCCACCCACAACTGCTACGCCTACGAGCTTAACGGCGGCGGTATTGCCCGTTACTCCGATGACGGCGAGCCTCAGGGAACGGCAGGCGTGCCGATCCTTGATGTGATCAAGAAAAGCGGCGCCACCGACTGCTGTGTTGTTGTCACACGCTATTTCGGCGGTATACTTTTAGGTTCCGGCGGACTTGTGCGTGCTTACGCAAACGGTGCGAAGATCGCCCTTGATGCGGCGCACATAGTAACCTATGAAAGTTACACCGAGTTTCGCCTTGTATGCGACTATGGGGCTTATCAAAAGCTGAACTACGAATTCCCCAAATACGGCATCATCGTGGATGCCAGTGACTTCGGCGGCAGTATTACGCTTAAGCTCGCCATCAAGGCGGTGCGATTTGAGGAATTTGAAGCAAAGCTTGCGGAAATGTTCGCCGGCAAGATATCGGCAGAGATGCTCGGCGAACGGTTTGATTTTAGGTAAGGCATATAGGTTAGGGGAAGCTTTTCTATAAAAAAGCTTCCCCTAACCCCTTCAAAAGACTTTATAAACGGCAGCACTTAACAAATATGTCCAACTGTACTGCCAAAACCCCCAAAAAACACGGTCATATCTAAATATATGACCGTGTTTTTTCATATTATTCTGTTTTTCCGTTCAACGCATATCTGTGCAGGACAGCCGCTGTTTCTGCGCGAAGCGCATTTTCCTTTGGAGCAAGCTGCTCATTTTCGCGCACAACGTAAATATCGTGCATTGTCAAAAAGCAAACTGCCTCATATGCCCAATCAGACACATCCGGAACATCGGAATAATCCAAACGGAACATCCACATTCCCTTGAATCCGCCGCCGTTATGCTGTTCGTAACGGTACAGGATCACCGCAAGCTGTTCGCGAGTAAGAATGTCCTCCGGGCCGAAGGTGCCGTCACCGTATCCGAGAATCACATCCGCAGACGCAGCCCAGCGCACAGCTTCTGAATACCATGTATCCGCGCTTACATCCGTGTAGGGTATATCAGCTTCCACGGTGGGAGAGCCTGCCATTCGCCACAGCATGGTGACCAGCATAGCACGGGTAAGCGTTCCGTCAGGCGAGAACACCGTTCCATTGTCGGTTGTGCCAACCATCAAACCGTTTTCGCTCACGAACTTCACATCATCGAAGTACCAATCGCTCTCATTCACATCTGTAAAGAAAGTGTTTTCTGCAGGAAGCTTTTCAAACACCGCATGAAGGGTGTGAGCTTCTGTTACTTTCGTAAAGGTGTACTCATTTACCGCGCCTACCGATTTTCCATCCACAAGAACGTCAGATACAACATAACCCTCGCTGGGAGTTATGGTATAAACAATATCCGAAGTGTACTTCACCTTGGTTGTGCCCTCGGGTGCCACAGTTCCGCCCTCGGCAACGGTTGCGGAAATATCAAATTTCTGATTCTTAAGCCAGCAAAGCATAAGCAACCAATAAGCATCCTCGGATGCAGAGGGCGAAGATTCCTTGTAGTCAACCATATAAACGGAAAGGTGAGTTGTAATCCAGCTTACGCGTTCGCTTTCGCTGTTGTACGCAGTTTCACACTTCTCACGGCCGCCGTTTTCATCTACATAATAAACCGTAACGCCGTCAGGATCTTCGTTAGCTCCAAGCTCATATGGAGCACTTATTGTTATTTTGCCGCCCATATCGGATATATTCGCATCACCGCTCTTTACGGTAATGTCGTATGCAGGGCGGTCGCCGATAACATCCATCTGTGCACCGGTGACAGTTTCGGAATCAGCCGCCTCAATGGAAACAGTGATACTTTCATCCTCTGCCTGACCAACTATAGCTGCTAAGGCGTCCCCGTCGAATTCAATAGAAACATTTTCCGCAAAAACGATCTCAAATGAGCTTGCCCCATCAGCCACTGCTTCCGAGATCTTATTTACAGTATCTGCCGGAATCTCCACCTCAGCAAGCTCCGCATCAAGTGCGGAAAAATCAATTATAATATTGCCCCCGACAGTTTCATCGCCGATGACAGCATCAAGCTCGGAAAGATCAACATCCGTCACAGCCGCCTTATCTCCGCTTACAACCGCTGATACTTCAACAGAATTTCCATCCCCGGAATTTACAATCGGCACAGTAACCTCTGCTGATTTTTCACGCACCACATAGTAGTCATCTTCAAGGACTGCCTCGTATTCCTCGGTAAGATCACCAGAAGGGTCTAAGGTAAAGCGACCGCCTGTAATAGCGCCTTCAGCAGCCATGTACCTACCTACAACAGTACCGCCCTTAATATAGAGCGAACCGCCGCCAAGCCAAAATGTTATTCCATTTCCGCTGAATGTTCCTGCTTCAACACTGAGAACAGCATTAGATTCTTCGGCGTAGGCACTTCTTGCGAAGTCAACTACCGGGCCGGTTGGATTGATCATAGCACCGGTTTGGCTGTCTGAGGAGTCGGTAATAGTAAGATTGCCCTGCTCCTCCAAATATACAATATTTCCGAAATCGCCGCCGGTGTAGCCAATCTCAAAGCCATTCAGATCAATCGTCACCGTATCGGCAAGAATAGTAAACGACGCAGACGGGATATCGTCAAGAATGGTAATAGTGTATGTATCGTCTGTACCGTTATTATTCATGTTAATGGTTTTCCAACCGAGATTGTTAGCCTTAAAGAAATATTCGGTTGCATCCCCACACACAAATTTAGCCAAAGCCTGCGCGTTACAGTCTTCATTCTCGCATACGCCGTCTGCACTCACAACTTCATGGGCACAAACTATCGGCGATGCGGCGCTTGCCTGTACCGCTAACATAGATACTCCCATGGATAAAGCCAACAGTGCCGCTAAAAGTCTTGATTTCATATTAAATCTCCTTTGCTGTTTTAAATATCGCTTATCCGAACAAACATCGAAACCGATTTTTGTTAAAACGTCCCGAATGTGATTCTTTTAATTATTATACCATATATATAATATTTTTTCAAGTAAAATTTGTTACTGCAATATATGTTTTTTTATTTTCTTTTTGTGTAGTTAGTTAACGCTTGCATATTTAACTATATCATCCTGTCCTGTGCAGATACTTGCTTTGAAATTCATTTTATCCTCCAACGCGCCAGATATCCCATATCGGGATATATTTATTATACCATAGTGGTATAATCTTGTCAAGAGGTGGTCTTGATGAGATTAAAAGAACTGCGAAAATCAAAAGACATATCGCAGGTAAAGTTAGCAATGGAGCTTCATACCACACAAAACACTATCAGCCGATATGAAACCGGCGAGAGAGAGCCGGGGATCGCCGAGCTTATACAGCTTGCCGACTTTTTCGGAGTATCAATAGACTATCTTTTAGAGCTTACCGACAATCCTAAGCGAAACTATTAAGCGCATGCATACACAAAACACCCGACGGACTGCTGTCCGTCGGGTGTAATTTTATTTGCATTTAGCCTGTACTTATTAGCCGAGTCTTGTCTTAAGCTCATCAAGCTCGTCGTAGAGCTCCTTCGGAACACGGTCGCCGATCTGCTTGTAGAATTCATCAATTCCTGCAAGCTCCTCACGCCAGAGGGCGCAGTCAACGTCAAGAAGTCCGCGAACGGTATCAACGTCGATGTCAAGACCTTCGATGTTGATATCCTCAGCCTTGGGAACAAATCCGATAGGAGTTTCAACAGCGTCAACCTCGCCTGCGCAACGTGCGAGGATCCACATAACAACGCGCATGTTGTCGCCGAATCCGGGCCAGATAAAGTGACCTTCGTCATCGGTTCTGAACCAGTTTACGTTGAAGATCATAGGGGGATTTGAAATCTTCTTGCCCATCGCAAGCCAATGTGCGAAGTAATCGCCCATGTCGTAGCCGGTGAAGGGACGCATAGCCATAGGATCGCGTCTTACTACCCCTACTGCACCGGTAGCCGCTGCGGTGGTCCCGGAAGCCATGATAGAGCCTACGAACACGCCGTGCTGCCAGCTTCTTGCCTGATATACCAGGGGAGCAGTCTTAGCACGTCTGCCGCCGAAAATGATAGCGGAGATCGGCACACCCTTGGGGTTGTTGAATTCAGAGGAGAGGCAGGGGCAGTTTGCCGCAGAAGCGGTGAAACGGGAGTTGGGATGAGCGCCGCAGGGGGACTTATCCTTCTTGTCATACTTAGTGTAATCCCACTTGTTGCCCTTCCAGTCGTTTGCATTTGCAGGGGGATTCTTATCAAGACCTTCCCACCAAACAGTGTTGTTGTCAAGGTTGTGAACAACGTTGGTGAAGATGGTGTTCTTCATGCAGGTTGCAAGAGCGTTGGGGTTGCTCTGCTCATTGGTGCCGGGAGCAACGCCGAAGAAGCCGTTCTCGGGGTTAACCGCCCAAAGTCTGCCGTCATCGCCCACGCGGAGCCATGCAATATCGTCACCTACGCACCATGCCTTGTAGCCCTTGTTCTTGTAGATTGCAGGGCTAATAAGCATTGCAAGATTGGTCTTGCCGCATGCAGAGGGGAACGCGCCGGTAACGTACTTAACCTCACCGTCGGGACTTTCAATGCCGAGAATGAGCATATGCTCAGCCATCCAGCCCTCTTTGCGTCCGAGGTAGGAAGCAATACGAAGTGCGAAGCACTTCTTACCGAGAAGCACGTTTCCGCCGTAACCGGAGTTAACGGACATGATGGTGTTATCCTCGGGGAAATGAACGATATAACGGTTTTCCTCGTCAAGATCAGCCTTAGCGTGCAGACCTTTGATATAATCGGGGGATTCGCCGAGCGCTTCAAGCACCGAAAGACCAACACGAGTCATAATTACCATGTTGAGAACAACGTAGATGGAGTCGGTAAGCTCAATACCGTATTTTGCGAAAGGAGAGCCAACCTCAGCCATGGAATAAGGAATAACATACATAGTTTTTCCCATCATAGAGCCGGTGTAAAGCTTCTTAAGCTTTGCATACATTTCATCGGGCGCCATCCAGTTGTTGATGTTTCCGGCATCCTCTTTCTTAGAGGTACAGATAAAGGTTCTGCCCTCAACGCGTGCAACGTCGTTCACAGCGGTTCTGTGAAGGTAGCAGTCGGGAAGAAGCTCCTGATTCAGCTTTATGATCTCGCCGGTTGAGCAAGCCTCGTCACGAAGTGCATCTATCTGAGCTTGGGAGCCGTCGATAAGAACGATGTTATCAGGCTTTGTCATAGCGGCCATCTCGTCGATCCATTCGTTGACGAATTTGTTGTTTGTAAGTGCCATTTTCATTCTCCTATCTATGTGTTTTTTAATATTTACGTACAAATACGGCGTAAGTTTACCATTTCCCCGCCATTGTACATTATACACGATGTTTTTGCAAATTGCAAGCAAATTTGGAAAATTTATCGCGGTTTTACATCTTGTTAATATTTTCGCAAATCCGCTCTGCAGGTCATTCGCCAAGGGCATCGGAAAGGCGTGCAAAATCCGCTAATGTAAGGCGCTCGCCGCGTATGGACGGCTCAAGTCCTGCCCTCTCTATGGCGGCGGCTATTCCCTCTCTGCCGAGAGCCGAAAATTCCGTTGTGAGCGAATTTGCAAGAGTCTTTCTGCGTTGGGCAAACGCTCCGCGGATGGTTTTAAAGAGCATTTCCTCGCTTTTTACCGTTACCGGCGGCGTTTTATGCAGTCTTATGCGCACAACCGCGGAATCCACCTTGGGAGCAGGCAAAAAGCAGCCTGCAGGAACGGTGAAAAGTCGCTCCACCTTGCCGTAATAGGACAGCGACGCGGTGATTGCGCCGTATTCGGAGTCCCCTGCAGGGGCACACAGCCTGACGGCAACTTCCTTTTGAATCATAACGGTGATAGTTTCAAAGGGCAGCCTTGACTCTACCAGCTTCATGAGTATAGGCGTTGTAATATAGTACGGAAGATTTGCCGCCACGGACATTTTCATGCCCCTAGATAAAAATTCGCGCTCCACAAGCTCCGAAAGGTCGGTTTTCATAACGTCCTGATTGATAACCGTTGTATTATCAAAATCCGCCAGAGTTTCGGCAAGGATAGGCATAAGATTGGTGTCGATTTCAAGCGCCACCACCTTCTCTGCCCTCTCGGCAAGCTCTCTTGTCAGCGTACCGATGCCGGGGCCTATTTCGAGGATGCCAAGCCCCTCTTCCATGCCGTCACACGCCGCATCGGCGATACGCTCAGGCACGCTCTGATTTATAAGGAAATTCTGACCGAACTTTTTCTGAAAGGACACTCCATGACGTCCCATTATTTCACGGATAACCGAAATATCTGTAAGCCTCATATACACTCCCATTCCGCAAGACAATTTTATTTTTTTGACTGTCAGCTATTGACAAATTGTTTCAAATCAGATATAATATTAGTGTTGTATATATTGTAGCATATTTTTTCGGGTATTGCAACAGTAAAATTAAATTTGCTGGAGTGGCGCAGTGGTAGCGCAATTGATTCGTAATCAATAGGCCGTGGGTTCAAATCCCATCTCCAGCTCCAAATAGCCCCAGATGGGACTTGTCCCGTCTGGGGCTATTTCGTTGTCTGTAGATGTGTGAATTAACACACCAAAATGCGAAGCATTTTAAGGCAGTTGGCTTGTCAACTGCTGTGGGTCTCAAATCCCATCTCCAGCTCCAAAAATCCGCTTTGCCGTGAGGTTTGGCGAATTTTTGTTTTGCGTGTTTTTCCAAAATACAACAAGAGCAGAGAAAAAGTGATATGCCCCCAAAAGTTAGACACTTTTTGAGATGCATATCACTTTGTGCTAATTTTCATCCCCACCAACAAAGGGGCACGGCTGAATTGTCGGGAACCGTTCAAAAATCACCCGTATCACGCCATCTATACTTATACGAACATAGCCTTGAAGCGCGCCATATCCTCGTCTGACGGCACGCCGTATGTCCTGCAATCCATGCCGAGCGCCGCATATTTGTGCTCACCCATCTTATGATAAGGCATAAGCTCTACATTTTTTATGCCTATCTCCTTTACAAATGCCGCTATTTTGCCTATTTCTTCATCGGATGCGTTATAGCCCACCATAACGGGGGTACGGACAAGAATGTTTCCCTTGAAACACAGGGAAAGCTTCGTAAGATTTTCAAGTATCAGCTTATTCGAAACGCCCACACCCTCTATATGCAGCTCATCGGTGTAAGCCTTGACATCATATAAAAACATATCCGTATATGGAATCACACGTTCAAAGCTTTCCCACGGAACACATCCCGCGGTATCCACAGCCGTATGTATACCGTTTTCCTTGCAAAGCTTCAGCATATTCGCAAGAAAATCAATCTGCAGCATGCACTCACCGCCGGAAAAGGTAACTCCGCCACCGGAAGCAGTGAAGAAGGCTTTATCTTTGAGTATCTCGGTTATAAGCTCTTCCTCGGTATACTCCTTTCCGCAAACCTGCCTAGCATCATGTGGACAGCATATGGCACATTGACCGCAAAAATCACAGGATTCAAGATGATAAGGGCACACCTCGGCACATTTACCGCATCCCGTGCACTTGTCTTTATAGAACATCATCTGCTTTTTGGCAGACTGACTTTCAGGGTTATGACACCATCTGCAGCGAAGATTGCAGCCTTTCATAAAGACGGTAGTGCGTATGCCGGGACCGTCTACAAAAGAGCTTCTCTGTATATCAAATATAATTGCTTTCTTCATTTTTATCACCATTCCTTTCTAATCGAGTGAGCCTGAAGATGATCCGTTTTCATACTTTCCCATATATCATCTGCCGTAACTATTTCTTGATTTTTCCATGTATGCACGATAGGAGCTCACAGTCCCACGGATTATTTTGCCAATTCCCCAAGATACAAGACCGCCTGCCTCCGCAATAGCCGTATATATAAATGCCGCAGGCAGTTCCACGAAATCGTGTATCACTGTATTAAGTACCGCAAGCACTAAAAATACAACCGCCAAGATCCCTATGTACCGCGCGTCGCGAAAAGAAGCAAGCGTTACTGCTCCACCGTAGATCACCGCCGTCAACGGATACCACAATACAATAAGATCAAGACCGTAAAACATGGTTATATCCGGTCTTTCCGGCACATACAGTAAAAATATAAATGCCGCCCCAAGCACGCACACAAGTGCTGCGATGATCTTTATCTGGTTTTTTGAACCTATTTTCACTGTCCACACCGCCCCAAGAGTCTATATAGTGTTACATAAATTATAGCATTACATTTTTTCTTTGTCAAGGCTTGACAAGGCACAGTTGTTATGGCGGCTGAATGGATGCGCCCATCGGCTGTGAAAAATACGGCAGCGATAATTATATATCTGCTGCACCGAGGCATAATCGGTAAAGAAAATTTCATAAAATCGAATCGCTTCTCGGTTTACGGTCAACAATAAGACCGCAAACCGAGATTTTTTATGAAAGGAATATCACAAATTATGAAAAAACAGCATGACCGCCTTACTGTATTCTTACTTACTTTTTCTATTCTCACCGCATTTATTCTGCCAATCTCCGCGGCGCTTCCCAATGCAGTGGACGCAGAACTTTACGACGGAGTTATCCGTCTTCACGTTATAGCAAATTCCGACAGCGAGGATGATCAGTCGCTTAAATTAAAGGTACGCGACGGAATACTTACACTGCTTCGGGATATGCTTGCGGATGCAAAGTGCAAGGAAGATGCCAAAGCAATAATAACCGAAAATCTCCTTTCAATAAAAGCAACGGCAGAGTCGGTGCTGATGGAAAACGGCTCAAGCTATACAGCGGAAGCAAGCCTCACTAAAGAAGACTATCCCACACGCAGATACGGCGGAATAAGTCTTCCGGCCGGCAGTTACACTTCCCTTCGAATACAGATCGGTGAGGCAGAGGGGCAGAATTGGTGGTGCATGATTTTCCCAACACTTTGCGTTGGTGCAAAGCCTGAGGATGTTTATATATCCGTTTCCGACGAGGAGCTTGTGGCGGCAGGACTTACTCCATCTCAGGTGAGAATAATAACGGGAAATACACCGGATGTGAAGATAAAATTCCGCCTACTGGAATTTTTCGGCGGCATTTTTTCTTAGTCCGCCAAATATCGGATTTTTCTGTAGCAAATGAGGAAAACGGGCATAAACTGTCATTGCTATGGAAAAATCCGATTTTTTCATACAAACCAAAGCTTAAGCGGAGGAATATCTATGAATGAACCTCAAAGCATTGGCTATCTTATAGTCAACGTAACAACAGCCAGGGGAGCAATACCGCTCTCCGGTGCATCGGTTACGGTGATGTACGACGAGCCTGATAACAGCTCAGTTTTCACGGTGCTCACCACAGATATGAGTGGAAAAACCGGAAAGATCGAGCTTCCCGCACCCGCCCGTTCACTCTCCGAGCTTCCGGGAAACGAAAAGCCTTATGCCACATACACCCTGCAAATAGAAAAGGACGGCTATTACACAGTCACAAATACCAACGTCCCCGTATTTTCGGGTGTTACATCCATCCAGCCGGTAGAAATGCTTCCACTCGCGGAATACAACCCCGACACGGTATATCCCAGATACGGCATAGAATTTTCCGAAAGAACCAACCAAGACCTTTAAAATCGATTTTGTCGGGGGCGTACCCCCGACAAAATTACAATACCTCTACTTGAAAGGATGATATTTCTGCCACTTCCATATATCCCGGAAACCATAACCGTGCACTTAGGTGCACCTGATTCAAACGCCGAAAACGTCACCGTTTCTTTCCCCGATTACATAAAGAACGTCGCTTCCAGCGAAATATACCCCACATGGCCCGAAAACGCCATCCGCGCCAACATCTACGCTCAGATATCCTACGCACTCAACCGCATATACACCGAATACTATCGCACCAGGGGCTACGATTTCGACATCACAAATTCCACCGCCATAGACCAGTCATATGTAGAGGGGCGCGACATTTTTGAGAACGTTTCAAATATCGTAGACGATATTTTTAACGACTATATCGTGCGTCAGGGCGAGGTACAGCCGCTGTTCGCGCAATACTGTGACGGAATCGAGGTGTCCTGCGAGGGTCTCTCCCAATGGGGGAGTGTCGATCTTGCCGAGCAGGGACTTACCCCTTATGAAATTCTGACACGATATTACGGAAACGATATCAATATAAATACCGACACCCCCATTCTTCCCTTTTCACCCTCGCTCCCATACCGTCCCCTACGGCTCGGCAATTTCGGCAACGATGTGCGAACGGTGCAAATACGCCTTAACCGCATATCCGCCAATTACCCCTCGATCCCGAAAATTTACCCCACCGACGGTGTATTCGGAATATCTACGGACAATGCAGTAAAGGAATTTCAGCGAGTATTCGATCTCACCCCCGACGGGATAGTGGGCCCTGCCACATGGTACAAGATACAACAGCTTTATAACGGCGTGAAGCGTCTTAATTCCCTTGCAAGCGAAGGGCTTACATTTTACGATGTTTCAGCACAGTTTCCAACGGAGCTTTCACCGGGCGATGAGAGCATATATGTCCGCGAATTTCAGTATTTTCTAAACGTGCTTGGCGAAAATCTTGCGGTAATACCGGAGGTTGCCATTGACGGAAGCTTCGGTCCTGCAACGGAAGCGGCGGTACGGGCATTTCAGGAAGCCTATGGACTTCCGGTTACCGGCGTAGTCGATGAGGAAACTTGGGAATCCTTATATAATGCCTATCGCGGCATACTTCTCTCATCCCCTCAGTATTACGGCGAAACGCCCGTGGTGCTTTTTCCCGGATATCTCCTGGTATTCGGAATGCAGGGCGATGAAATAGCACTTCTCCAGGAATATCTGCGCACCCTTTCCGAAGTATACCCCGAAATTCCGTCAGTGGAGGTAACCGGCGTATTTGGAAGTGCAACGAGAGATGCGGTAATTGCCGCGCAGTCGCTTTTCGGGCTTAACACCACGGGAATCGTGGATGCCCTCACATGGGACGCCATAACCGATGCTTACAGCGATATTTACTACGGAAATCTTGCCGCTGAGGGACAGTTCGGCGGAAATACACTTTCTTAAAAAGGAGCAGTTAATGCGAGATATAACCGACGAAAGAAGCAGTATCACGGAGGTGCAGCGGTATCTCCGTGAACTGTATCACGACTCAGAGGGGATGATCCCCCTTGTAAATCCCGACGGAATTTACGGCCCTGAAACTACCGCTGCGGTGATGACCTTTCAGGAGCGGGCAGGACTTCCCCCAACCGGGCAGGTTGACCTTGCCACTTGGAACGCCATATATAAGGAGTATACAGAAGCCCTTAAACGCCGTGCCAAGCCAAACTCCATTTCTCCCTTCCCCAACGAAAAAAGCTACGAGATCGATAAAGGGGAATACTCCGACATCGTGGCTATAGTTCAATTTATGCTCCGCACTATAGCAAACGCCTATGACCAGATAGACGGAATTGCCCCCGACGGCGTTTATGGGGATGCAACCATAAAGGATATCCGCACATTTCAAAAGATGCACGGTCTTCCCGTAACGGGACGGGTTGATAAAGCTACATGGGATGAGCTTGCGGATGCTTATAACAGAACAAACGCCGTGGAAAATTGATTTCTTCAGTCCTGTTTCGTTGTCATATCCACCAGCTAAAAACCCTCTGCCGCCGGCAGAGGGTTTTTACTACGGTTTGCCTTTGACTTCCGTTGATCTTACAAAAACAGCGGACGGAGCTGTTTTTGACTGAGCGCCGCCTCTACAGCTTCGGGAATGCGCTCAAATTCTGCCACAAGGGAATGTGGCTTCCACTCCGGATCATCCTGAGAAAGGGGAACGAAATAAACCGCCTTTCTAACAAGCAGCTTCGCTATATTTGCAAGGTTCGCCGACATAGCATCGTTGCTGGCAAGGGAGATAAGCAGCGGTCTGTCACATCTCAGGTGTGCCTTACATGCCATTGTAACGGATGTATCGGTGATGCCGTGCGCCAGCTTGGCGAGAGTGTTACCCGTGCAGGGTGAAACTATAAGCATATCCAGCTTTATCTTCGGCCCAAGCGGTTCGGCTTCCTCAACTGTTTTTATTATATCGTGCCCACACAGCGACACAACTTTTCGCCGTATATCCTCCGCTTTCCCGAAACGGGTGTCGGTGGAATAGGCGATCTCGCTCATTATGGGGAGAAGCTCATGTCCGTCCGCCATCAGCCTTTCCATTACGGCAAGACTCCTTGAAAATGTGCAGAACGAGCCGCACATTGCATATCCTATCAGCATGTTATCCTCCTTCTTCGGCTTTTTCGATGTATCTGAGAACAGTATCGGCTATGATCCGTCCCGACGTAACGGGAGCCACCTTGCCCGGAAGGGACAAAGCCCAAATCACATTATGGGAAAGCTTTTCTGCCGTCTCCGTGTCCACACCTCCCGGCTTTGAGGCAAGATCCACGATCAGCGTTCCCTGCCGTATATGTTCAAGCTCTGATGCGCCAAGTACGATATGAGGCGCGGTGTTGAAAATGACATCGAATTCCGTATGTGTGAAAAGCTCGCAAAGCTTCCCCGTTTCCGCCGCCCTATATCCTACTGCGCGTATCCATGCCAGATCAGAGGACTTTCTGGCACTTACGGTAATATTCATCCCAAGACCGCGTAATAGTCCGGAAAGCACCTTTCCTATGCGCCCATATCCTATAACAAGTCCTCTGGCGCCGCTTAGCGTGATTGGTAGCTCTTTCATGGCTATCTCAATTGCGCCCTCCGCCGTAGGGACGGCATTTGCAACAGAAAAAGCTTCGCTTTCGTAGTAGTCGAACACTGTTATTCCCGATGATCGACACTGCTCGGAAAAAGCCGCCGGAAGCTTACCTCCGCAAAGGAGCTTCACCTTATTCTCGCGCATAAGCGAACAAAGTGCGGAAAGCGTCAGGACTCTCTCGCCTGCAAGCGGCATGGATATCCACACTCCGTCCTTGGTTGCGGGAAGCGGAAGTATTACAGCATCGCATCCCTCCACCGCCTGCTCAGCAGCTACGCATAAAGTTCCGCAGTCTGAAACCGAACCGTCGGCAAGATTGTGTATAAGCTCGTGAGGCAGTGCACTACAGGAGGAGCAGCAAAGCGAATCAACAGCGTACATGGCACTCTCACCCTGCCCATTCCCCGCAAATCCGTAAAGTCTTACATCTTTCCCAAGCTCCGTAAATCTTGCGGCGGCTATGAGTCCTCTTGCATCCCCACCGATAATCGCTATTTTTTCTACATTCATATTTATGACCATTCCTTTCTAACGATAATAGAAGTTTTGTGTCGGTTTCCGCGAGGAAATTCGCATTGAAGATGCGAAAGGCACAAAATTTCAGGAGAGCTGTTAGCCTCAGGCGCGTATGCGCCCAAATACAGCGTTTTTTGTGTGCAAAGCACACAAAAATGGAATCCTAAATGGATGACAAGCTGTATTTTATGGGAGGTGTTGCGCCTTGTGCAACACCTCCTTTCCATACAGTCCTCTCAAAATTGACATTGTAACGGTGCGCAGGAAAATCTGCGCATTACAGTTTATGATTTTACCCGTGGCTGTGTTAGTATGCTCTCCCCTCTATATCACGTCAAGAGCAAAGAATTATATCAAAGGGATAATTTTTATATCCAAATGTACTTGAAAAAATGGGTTGCGTGTGATATAATATATTTACCTATTTTATTTACTAACCTGAAAGGAAAAGCATATGGGAGGATTATTCGGAGTAGCATCAAGAGAGGACTGCGTGTTTGATCTGTTTTTCGGTACGGACTACCATTCACATCTCGGCACACGCCGCGGCGGCATGGCAGTATACGGCGAAAAGGGTTTTAACCGCTCCATTCATAATATAGAAAACTCACCCTTCAGAACCAAATTCGATAAGGATGTGGGCGAGATGAAAGGCTGGCTTGGCATCGGCTGTATCTCGGACAGCGAGCCTCAACCCCTTATCGTACGCTCGCATCTCGGCAATTTCGCCATTACCACCGTAGGCCGTATAAACAACGAGGCTGAGCTTATAGATCTTTGCTTCAAGAAGGGTCACACCCATTTTCTCGAAATGAGCGGCGGTGATGTGAACCCCACAGAGCTTGTAGCATCCATTATAAATCAGAAGGACAGCATCGTTGAGGGTATGCGCTATGCCCAAGAGCTGATTGACGGCTCTATGACAATGCTTGTTCTGACAAGCAAAGGGCTTTATGCCGCCCGTGACCGTCTTGGACGTACACCGGTGGTAATAGGCAAAAAAGACGGTGCATACTGCGCATCTTTTGAGAGCTTCGCATATCTCAATCTGGGTTATACACATCACAAGGATCTTGGTCCATCAGAGATAGTATACCTTACCCCCGATTCCTGCGAAACCGTGGCTGAGCCGAGCGAGAAAATGCGTGTCTGCGCATTCCTTTGGGTTTATTATGGTTACACTACATCTAACTACGAGGGGGTAAATGTGGAAGTCATGCGAAACCGCTGCGGCGCAAAGCTGGCATCCCGCGATAACGGGAAAATAGTACCCGATATCGTTGCAGGAGTGCCGGATTCCGGTACTGCTCATGCGGTTGGTTACGCCAATGCATCCGGCGTACCTTTCGGAAGACCGTTTATAAAATATACCCCCACATGGCCGCGCTCCTTTATGCCCACCATCCAGGCACAGCGCAGTCTTATCGCCAAGATGAAGCTTATCGCAATTGATCAGCTTATAAGAGATAAAAGCTTACTTCTTATAGACGATTCCATAGTCCGCGGCACACAGCTTCGCGAAACCACGGAATTTCTCTATCAAAGCGGCGCAAAGGGAGTACATATCCGCACCGCATGTCCGCCCCTTCTCTACGGATGCAAATATCTTAATTTCTCACGCTCCAAGAGCGAGCTTGATCTTATTACCAGACGCACTATACTCCGTCTTGAAGGCTCGGAGGAGGAAGCGGCAAAAAAGCTTCACCTTTATGCTGATCCCGAAACGCCCGAATATGCAAACATGGTGGAGGAAATAAGGAAAGAGCTTAACTTCACATCCCTTGCGTTCCAGCGTATAGACGATATGATCGAAGCCGTTGGTATTCCGCCGGAGAATCTGTGCACTTACTGTTGGACGGGTAAGGAGTAATTTAAATTTCACAATACAGCAAAAGCCGCCTGCTTGTAAGCTCAGCAGGCGGCTTTTTGTAAAATCTCCCATATATATTAACTACCTTAATAAAATCTTAAGAATTCACCCTCTTTTTTCTTAAGCTTATTTGGTGTATAATATAATCAGAAAGGATCACATCCCAAACATCAGGAGGTATAAATGTACAATATACTTATTTGCGATGACGAAGCGGATATCAGAAACGCACTGCGTATTTACCTCAACACCGAGGGCTACGGAATCTTCGAAGCCGAAAACGGTCTTGAAGCCATTGAAATCGCCGCAAGCGAAGATATTCATCTGGTGCTTCTTGATATTATGATGCCGAAAATGGACGGTATTACCGCAATGTCAAAGTTAAGGGAAAGCTCCAATGTTCCGATCATACTTTTAAGCGCAAAATCCGAGGACACCGACAAAATTCTCGGTTTAAACGTAGGAGCGGATGACTACATAACAAAGCCCTTTAATCCGGTTGAGCTTATCGCCCGTGTACGCTCACAACTAAGACGATATCTTTCCCTTGGCGGCAGTACCGCGAAGCCGTCCGGAATGGTGATAGGCAGTATAGCCCTTGATGATGACGCCAAGTGTGTCACCCTTGATGGGGATGAGGTTTCTCTTACGCCTCGTGAATACGATATATTAAAGCTGCTTATGCAAAATCCCGGCACGGTATTTTCGCCGAAGGAAATCTACCGCCGCGTGTGGGACGAGGAACCCTTCGGGGCGGAAAACGCTGTTGCGGTGCACATACGTCACCTACGGGAAAAGCTTGAAATAACCCCCACAGAACCGCATTATATAAAGGTGGTTTGGGGTCAGGGATATAAAATCGACTCATCGGAAAGAAAGGAGAATTTATAATGAAGCTTCGCACAAGTAAAGCCGCAGTAACAGCGTCCGCTGCACTGCTTTTCCTATCGCTGATACTCTCGCTTCTGTCAGCGCTTTGCGCTATAGTCATGTCTGAAAACAAAGTCTATTCTGACGGCGGCATATACATGCGCGAGGAAATTGCGGAATGGATATTCAGGGAGAAAACCAATATTTTCTATGACTACGCTGATCTTTTAATGAATAACGATGATATTCCAAATAATGTCCGCGAAAGCTATGAGAAGCAGTTTTCCCGTGAAATGACCAACCTTGCGGTGAAGATCGTACTTCACAACTATACCGAGGAAACCGTAGAACATATCTACATGAACTATCTCACAGACGAGAACTATCAGTATAAATTCACCTCGACACATGTAATAAACGGTTCTAAAACTAACTATAAAGGCGTTGCTGTAACAGCATATCTGCAACACGACCTCGTAGCAGAGGATACATACTATTATGTGATGCCGCTTGTGGATTTCCTTATTGAATCCCGTGACGCGCTTATATGGGTGTCCGCAGTGTCCCTTTTAGTCGCGCTTACGCTGCTCATATTTATGCTGTGCGCGGCAGGTCATGTGAAGGGCAGCGAGGAAATACAGCTTTCCAGATTCGACAAAGTCCCAACAGACGTTATTCTCGCGATATACTTCTTTTTTACCTTTTTTATCTTCGCTCTTTTCGATGAAGTGTTCATCCATAACGATGCCGGGGTGCTGATTTTCTGGCTCTTTGCCGTGATTGTTGGTATTCCCCTTTACCTAAAGCTGATTCTTTCGATAGCGGTGCGCATAAAGTCACGCACGCTCCTAAAAAACACCATGATCTGGCGTATCCTGAAGCTGATATGGCGGGGATTTCTCATTATCTGCGATATCCTTTCAAAAATCCACCTTTACTTCAAGACCGCGCTTGTATTTGCGGCATGGGGGCTTATAGAGTTTCTCTTTCTTGCGGTTGGATATGATGAGTATACGGTTTTCTGGCTGATTACCCGTCCAATTATCATCGCAGCGCTTGTTTACTTCGTGCTTATGCTGAGAAGGCTTCAAAAAGGCGCAGATGAGCTTGCAGGCGGAAATACCTATTACCGTGTTGACACAAAATACATGCTCCCCGATTTAAAGGCACACGGCAACGCGCTGAACAGCCTTAGTCTTGGACTTAGCCGCGCAGTAGAGGAGCGCATGAAATCCGAACGCATGAAGTCGGAGCTTATCACAAATGTATCCCACGATATAAAGACGCCGCTCACATCTATAATCAGCTATGTTGATCTCCTAAAAACCGGCGGACTTGATTCCCCGGATGCTCCCACTTATCTTGAAGTTCTTGACAAGCAGTCTGCCAGACTCAAAAAGCTGACCGAAGATCTTATAGAGGCATCTAAAGCCGCTTCGGGAACGCTTAGCTGTATTCCGGAGCCAACGGATGTAAACATTCTTCTTTCCCAGGCGCTGGGCGAATACGAGGAGCAGCTTCTGGAGGCAGGAATAGAGCCTATATACACCGCCGCAGATACGGCCGCAGTTGTAATGGCAGACGGACGGTTATTGTGGCGCGTATTTGACAATCTTTTTTCGAATATAAGAAAATACGCAATGCCATCCACAAGAGCCTATTTTTCCTGCGAGTGTATAAACGGAAATGCAGTTATTACGTTCCGCAACATATCGGACATGCCTATAGGTATTAGTGCGGATGAACTTTGCGAGCGGTTTGTCCGCGGTGACGAATCCCGTCACACCGACGGAAGCGGACTTGGCTTATCTATAGCCCGGAGTCTTACAGAGCTTCAGGGCGGATGCTTTGACATAACCGTTGACGGCGATCTTTTCAAGGTTACGGTAACATTCGCGCTGTGTGAAATTGGCATGGCGCCGCTCACATACGAAGCCGATACGTTTTTCCCGATTGATCCTCAATAATATAAGCAGGGACTGCTGCACAAAAGTGCAGCAGTCCCTCTGATTTATTTACACTTTTTATCAAACGCCGGGTTAATGGCGAAGAAGTTTTTGGAGTCAAGGTTATCCTGAACGATGCGCAGAAGCTCGCCGAAGCGCTGATAGTGTACTATCTCTCGCTGACGAAGGAACTTTATGGCATCGTTTACATCCGGATCGTCGGAAAGGCGCAGGATATTATCATATGTGGTCTTGGCTTTCATTTCCGCAGCCATATCCTCGTGGAGATCGGTAATGGGGTCACCCTTCACCTGTATAGTCGCAGCGCTCCACGGCGTACCGGACGCTGCCTGCGGATAAACACCGGTAGTGTGATCCACAAAGTATGTGCCAAAGCCCTGCTTCTCTATCTCATCGGGAGAAAGATTTCGGGTAAGCTGGTGCACGATAGTGCCTACCATCTCAAGGTGGGCTAGTTCCTCTGTACCTATTGACGAATGAAATTGTGCATGATATAATATATAGTATAGGAGGGGTGAAAATGGACTTTTTCAACTACAAAGAGTATATGACAAGGGAGCAATTTGCTCACGCTTCTACCATTGCAAATGAAGATGAATTACTAAAATTCATTGCTGAAACATATAATTGCTATGTAAAAGAACATAGCAAGGAGCAAACGCTTTTGATTACAAACCCAGATGCACTTTTTCGGTCAGCAGAGGCACAGGCGGTCTTTGTTGCCGAGTTCAAGAAGTACATAAGAGATGTAATGGGTATCAAGAGAGAGGAAGTGCAAAATGGGAAAACTGGTAATAACAGAAGCAACGGAAACGACACTAAAAACAGATGATAATAAACCGCACAGGGTTTGTGCATACTGTCGTGTATCAACGGATGAAACTGACCAAAGAAATTCATTGAAAGCACAGAAAAGATTTTTTGAAGGATACTTTCAAACCCACTCTAATTGGACTAATATGGGTATATTCGCCGATGAGGGACTTTCTGGAACATCACTGGAAAAAAGAGATGCTTTTAATCGAATGATATTTGAGGCAAAACGTGGAAATATTGACTTGATTCTCACGAAAGAGGTATCAAGATTTTCACGTAATGTCCGTGATATTATGCAAATTGTTGAAGAATTACGCGATATAGATGTTTATGTATGGTTTCTATCTGATGACATCAATACTGAAAAAATTGAAGATAGAGGCAAACTGACACATATGGCAAATATCGCCGAGCAAGAAAGCATTAGAACATCAAACCGCGTTAAATGGGGACATCAACAGCGGATGCAAATGGGTGTGGTCTTTGGTCGAAAAGAAATGTATGGATATAACATCGTAAAGGATGAATACGACATACAACACTTTGAAATCATTCCAGAAGAGGCGAAGGTTGTTAAGAATATCTTTGAGTGGTTTGCATCTGGCGAAGGAACACACCGAATTGCACGAAGATTAGAACAACAGGGTGTTACTACTAAACGATATAAAAACGGATGGAGCAATACTGTTATACTCCGAATTTTACGCAATGAGAAATATGTGGGCGATTTGGTGCAAGGTAAAACTTATACTCCACACCCGTTGAAGCACAAAAAGAAATATAATCGTGGGGGTTCAAAACTTTTCACAATTACAGACCACCACCCCGAAAGTGCTATCATATCAAGAGAACTCTGGGACAAAGTGCAGACCATTCTTGCAGAAAAAGCACCGAGCGAAGAAATCAAGGCGAAACATTCCAACCGTTATTGGACAAGTGGCAAGGTTTACTGCGGTCTGTGCGGTCAGCGGTATGTCAGTTATCATAAGAAGCAGAAGAACGTGCCCTATCGTGCTTGGGTATGCTTTGAGAACCACCAGAGAGGCACATACAAGCAGATAACACTCGATACAGGAGAAACTGTCACAGTCGGTTGTAATGCTCGTAGAGTGAACGACAGAGTGCTGAAAACCGCCGTTCACGACATTGTGGCAGATTACCTTATTCCGAACAAAGATGCCATTCTCGCAGAACTGAAAAGGGATATAGAGGAACTCTCCAAACCGAAAGACAGCACCGCCAAAATCGCCGAACTGGAAAAAGCGGTCGCAAAGAAACAGGATGAGCTCACAAAACTCACTTTGGGATGGGCAAGCGGTGCTGTTCCCGAGAATGCTTATCAATCGACTATCGGTGTTATCAATGCGGATTATGAGAAACTGCGACAAGAGTTAAAAGAAGCACAGGACAGCACCTCAAACGATGCAGAAATACGGATATATGAGGACTACATAAAGCAACTGCAGGAAATGGTTGACCTCTCTGCCGATGATTTGAGCGACGTCTACTATGAGAGAGCGACAAAGCAGATTTTCGTATATCCCGACAATTTGCTTGAGTTTCGCCTGTCGTTCATTCCTATGCCTATCTATCTGCAATATAAGGCAACAGGAAAGGGCGAGGACTACACGGCAGAGTTTACCATACTGACCGCAGAGGAATTTGTTAAGAAGGTTGCGGAATGTCCGAAAAACGAACTCCCCGCGGCAGATACAACCGAATAACACAAAAGCGGAGGTTTGTGCCTCCGCTTTCACTATTGCTAGAAATTGAAATTAAATTATCTCATTTCAAATAATATTAGAAAATACTTCTAACAATATGGGATAAAATGTTTCAAAATCAGGATAAACATCACGATGATTATCATAATATTTATATTTTTCAAGTATTAGCGGTATATACTTATACCCAGTACATAGTTCATAATCTAACTTTTCAGTTGCTATATCGTGAAGATTACATTTTTGTAAAAGGTGAATGACCATCGCTCTTACAAGGTGCTCATTAACACACTCATACCAATCACCATATCCTGATTTAAATCCTGGTAATTTATATTTTTTCAGTAACTCATGCGAACTTTGATATTTAGTTACCAAATCCATGTATTTTTCAGTCAATGGATTGATAAACGGATGTGAAAATTCATGAAATAGTATAGCCTCTGAAATACTAAAGCTATCTGTTGCAAAAACAGAAAATATATCAAGTTTTGTCTTTCCTTTTTTACCAAAAGATATTCCGTAATTGCCTATCATTAAAGAAGATAAAATATAATTATAAGAATTCTGCTCTTTTCCATATTCATCTTCTAAAATGGATATATAGGGGTATTTATTGACAACTTCGCTTGCTTGTTCAATTATTGGATTGTAGTAATTTTTTGCTTCTTCAAAAAAAGCAAAAAAACCAATTTTCTCTTCATATTCTTTTAACAAGTTTAACAATTCTTTGATTTTTGCAATTCCACCACAATACTCAATACACATCTCTGATGGTGTATATTGCATCGAAAAATCTGTATTATTTCCAAGGCTCAACATTAATTCCACTGGACGCGAAAAAGTAAAACCATTTGGAATCAAACTTTCAATATATTGATAAATAGAGTCATTACGGTATTTTTCTAAAAAACGCTTTATACGAGTCGTATACTCATTTTCTTCTTTTGTCATCAATCCATATCCAATATATGACTCTGTTATTTCATTATATCTACTGGTCAACAAAATACTATTCATATATTCTAAATACGAATTAATATACACATTAATTTTCTTCATTTGCGATTAACTCCATATAAGCATTTATATATCTGACTCAGATTCCAGTAGACAGATAGTTTTTTATTTTACGAACTCTCACTCATATTCATTATACTATAACTTTGCAATTTTTTCAATCTGAGGCTCTCATAATTCACAAAAATATTAAAAACTCTATGGGAAAATTCTTGTTTTTCCTCATAGATATTTTGAATATTTATCTATGAGGAAATTTTCATTTCAAGAGTTCTTCGATTGCTTTCAATTTGCGTTCACATTCATCAAGTTCTGCCTTTACTTGTTTTAATCTTTTTTTGTAGTATTCTGTATCATAGTATGCTTCCATTCTTTGCAGTTCCAACTCGTTGACCAATTCCTTGATTTTGATACAATCTTCACAAGTCATTTTTTCTTCCATTGCATTTTCTCCTTTCTAATTTTTTTGAAATATTTATGAGGAAAAGTCAGCGGAGTATTTCATCTGCAATACTGCTATGAAAAGGTTCTGCTTTTTGGGGTATCGGTTTATCCTCTAATATGTCATCAATCAGTTTTGCCATTCTTCGCTCATATTGCTGTTTCGTTTGGTGTATTGCTTTTGTAATGTCTTTTGACAGTCCTCGCTCCAAACCAAATTCCGACATATACTCTGCATAACTGTCCTGCAATTTTTCAATCTGCTGTTTCTTACTAAACCACTTTTTAGCATTGAAATTACCGTGTTCATCGATTGGAACAATAAAACCATGCAAATGTAAGGTCTTTTCATCTCTATTTATGTCTATGCGAATTAGATTGTCATTCCCAAAAGTGTCTTTCAGCCATTGAGTGTTTTTGTAATACCACTCTTTGAAATGTTGTAATATATGTTCCTCACTTTCTGGCGATACCGTTAGAACAAACTCAACAAGGGAAACACAGTCCTTTCTGACTTTTCTTCCAGTTCGTTTTTCTTGTTCCTTTTGCAGTCGTTTTACTGTCTGCAACATCGTTTCATCTTGATACCGTTTTATTGTCTTGTTCTTTTTCTCTGGATGTGCACGGTTCTTCAAATGTTCCCGTTCATTTTGGTGGCGCTCAACTTTCGCAATCGCACTTGTTTTGTGTTTTTGAAACCTCATAATGCAATAGTTCGCCATTCGCTTTCTCCTTTCTTTTTCTTCGCCCTCACTCTTTCTAAAAACTCACACGGCAGTTTTTAGTCCTCGCTCGGTCGTGGTTTCATTCCGTTGCTTTGTTCTTTATTCAAGCTCAAGACAACTCCATTCAACCAACCTCATATATAAAGTATGACAGAACGCGGTCATTCTTCATATATGAAGTTGACTTACTACACTTTACAAAGTAAAGTCGTAAGCAAAAAGTGAGATTTTCATCTATCTTTTTGAAAAAATCTCGTTTTTCAGTTTCGGTCTTACATACTTATATCAAATTAAATAAAAAAGACCTAATTCCTTGATGTAGGAATTAAGTCGTTGTTCATTACTTGGCGATAAGCAATGAACTTTGATATAAGTATGAAATATTGTCATAAAAAATCAAAGTCCTGTCGGTAAGTAATCGGCAGGACTTTTTCTCATCTTACGGTTAGGCGGTGCAT
>JAZRGK010000074.1:0-20701 GCA_045644145.1 Candidatus Flemingiibacterium sp. | reverse complement strand
CCAGCAGGGGGAGCCATTAAAAGCCGTTCAAGTTTATATGCACCTTTAGCTCAGTTGGTAGAGCAACTGACTCTTAATCAGTGGGTCCCGGGTTCGAATCCCTGAAGGTGCACCATATCTTGAACGGCTTTTTTCGTTTTTCCATAACCCAAAAGTCCTCGTCATATAGAACGAGGATTAATACAGGCGGTGATTCAATGGAAATTTTGTTGGAAATATTATTTGAAGTTTATATAGAACTAATGATGTATGTTGTTCCCGAAGAGAAAGCTACATCCCACAAATATAGAATTTTTGCCACGGTTATTGCATTAATGGCTTTGGTTGGTGTCATAGCTCTGTTTATTTGGGGATGCTTTTTGATAGTTAATCATGATAATAAATTGGGTATAATTCCGGTTGTGGTTGCAATTATTTTTTCAATTGTTCAAATTTATGCCGGACTTGTGGTACAGAGCAGGAAAAGTAAATAGCGTGGGAAATATAGTTTTGGACTTTGAACATTTCAAATTTGTTGTGTGATTCCAGCTGAAATACTTGAGACAACATGAGATAATAATCTTAAGAAAGGCTGTACATTATGAAAGAGAGAACATCCTTGGCAGATAGGTATTTGCTTGAGCATTTTTACGAGACCTGTTCTGCTAAAACCAAGAAACGTTTACAATGTTCCGGTGTTGAGATTGATGTTGTCGACGATCGTGAATATTCATGGTTAGACGTAGTAGTGCGTGGAAATAGAAAATGCGGTAAATGTGAATATCTTTGCGAGCAGCAAGGCTTTTACTATGGAAAAGGCAAATATAGCGCGGATTTTTACTTGCAGGAATATGTTACGTTGAATAAAATAAGGACACAAGAAGAATTTGAAACAATATGTGCAGGTATTAACCCTGACGTAAAGGGGATGATCGTGCGTGGTACTGTCTCGAATGCGTCGGTATTGGAACGATTTGAAAAACTTGAATATGTTAATTTTGAAGGACATCGAATTTCTCATTTTTGGAATACATCTTACACTCCAAATTTGAAAATTGTTAGAATTTGTACCAATAAATATTTTCAGACACTTTCGGGATTAGAAAATGCTAAAAAATTGGAATGCTTGGAATTATACACACAAACCTCAGATGTATGTATACATAAATTTGATTCACTTAAGCCAATCTCAAAATTGCAAAATCTTCAAGAGATAGTTATGTCTGCCACTGAACCAAATGATCATAATATTGAATACCTGATTGAATTGCCCAATCTTAAGTATCTGTGGATGTCACCAAATCTCTTGCCCACAGAAAAGTATGCAGAGTTTGAGGCAAAAAAATTCAAATTGTCTGATGAATATGGAATATTTTATGAGAATTCGGAAGATATATTTCCGTATGGAAAAGGTAAACGTATAATGCACTCAGACCAGCAAAAGCAACGGTATTTGTCTGATTACAGAAAACTACTGCAAAATATGGAATGTATGATTTTGGTTTGTAATATAAAAATCCTCGTCATATTGAACGAGGATTTTTGCTTTGTGTAACCTTAAAATTTTAAGGCAACTTATAGAATTTCCATACCAGTGATTTTAGTATTCAATATTCCGGTCAAGCCCATGAATGAAACCGTTTACATCTGCTGAACATACATCGCCGCCTATAACCTTTTTCTTGTAGACGAGCATGTTAACATAAACCTCGCCCTCGTACCCCGGATAGTTAGTGATTCTATATGTATAGCGCATCGCATCTTTTTTTAGGTACTTTGTTAGATCAAATCCCTGCTTCTTCTGAAGTTCATTATAGCTCTGGTAGACCTTATCAAACTCTGCCGGAATGGTGACCTCTGCCTCCTCAACGGGAGTTGCGTCTACCTCCCACCCGAATTGACGCAGAAAATTTATTCGATCTTCCGCACTCTTTATTTTATCAAAGCGTACGGTTTCAACGGCTTCCATTACCCCATCGGATATAGCAGGCTCTGCCGCCGGAATAAAAATCAACAGCGCCACAAGTGCGGTCAATGCCACTACAGTGACACCGAAAAATTTAAGCGTACTCGCCCTAAATGAATATACAAACATAACAGCTCCTCCTGTGTTTTTCATAGCTGTTATATTATATTGGGAATTTATGGACTTTATTACTGTATGACATAAAATATACGGCTTAAAGCCAATGTCGTTTTGATAAGGTGACATAAGTTTAGATAAAGGGATAATATATACCTATTCCCCCCTTATGCCCAGTTTGAAACACCGTTTAGTTAAGAATTTCTATGTAGAAAAAAGACGGGAACATCCTCGCTGCCGCAGTAATTACAGCAGCATGGATGTTCCTTTTTTACGATAGTGATATTTAATTTTTCGAAAAACGCTGTTTTTGAGCATGATTGTGCGAAAACAATGTCGCTATATTCTTTGCCGTCACGAAAATATTAAAAATTTCTATATTTTCAGACGATAGTTAAAACATAAAATTTAATATGTTCGGTTTAGATATAACGGCAACACATGAGCATAGCGATTATCTGAGCAAGTCATTAAAATCTTCGCGGTCGCGGAGAGTATCAAAGGCAGGCCTGCCAAGTGCGTCAAAAAAATCTTCTTCCTGTGTAGTTGTACCCGACCTGCAAATATAAGCTGTGTTATGCCCAACTTTATCGAAGAATGGACTTGTAAAATCGTATACGGTATTGTTCAACATAAAGTTATCATAAGCAACAGCATATCTGCGTGCTTCTTTTAACGCTTCGATTGCTCTTTCGGGTTTCTGTTTACCGGTAAAAATACGGGCCCGGCAAAGATAATTGTCTGCGAGAAAACAATTATAATATAGATAATTCCCATCTGGTATCAGTGCGTGGATGATCTGTTCCTGTGCAACACAAGCCTCCATCGTACCATCACCAACCTGATTCAGTATGTCGGTCAGCATACGATCTAGATTTTCTGGGACAGGATAACCTTCTCTTCGCCCTGCAGGCGGATAAAAAAACTTCCTCGCGGCTGACGGAATAGTCTTCCGGATAACATTCCGCATATTTTTTTGCCTCATCATACCGCCCTCTGAAGGAAAGATATTGAACAATGCCCCGAATGGAGCTTGCCTTGATTCTTTCGTCAGCGGCGTTTTCAATAACACAGGCAAATAGTTTGATTGCTTTTTCCTGTTCTGTTATATATGTTTCATCGTCTGCAAAATCAAATGAACGCATTGCGGTAATCCACGCAAGCCAATCCGGATATTTCATATCACCGGGATATTCAGAAACAGCAGCCTGAGCAATGCGATATCTTTCTTCTAAATCCCATGTTTGCCACGTGTTTTTGTAAACTTCTTCGATTTCTTCACGCCGAGTGTCTGTTTCTACGGACTTCATTCCAAGCAGTTCATCTGTGCTGACATGAAGCAGTCCCGCAAGCGGAACGATCATCCCAAGATCGGGCATCGTAATTCCCGTTTCCCATTTAGAAACAGACTGATAGGTCACTCTGAGAAAATCAGCCAGTTTTTCCTGTGTCAGATCATTCTGTTTTCGTAAATCCTTGATTCTTTGACCAATGTTATTCATAGTGATACCTCACTTTCAAGTAGTAAGCCGGATCCTGCTTCCAAATATAGTATATCATACATTCTTAAAAAGCACAATAACGCCTTTCCTTAGTTCAACTCACCTGACACGTGAGTTGAACTGTGGCAAAAACTTTTCTAAACAATAAAAAGACTCCTCGACTGTGGTTACAATCGAGGAATCCTTCGTGCTTGCTTTATCTAAACTTGCATCGTCTTATCTAAATGACATTGGCCTGAAGCCGTGTTTTTTACTTAATTATCGCTTTTAGTCCGGAATGTAGGAAGTGTAGATGTACTCAACAACGTCACCGTCAGCAACAACATTTTCGGATGCCTTGCCACTGGTAGGCTCTGTGCCGTTGATGGTATAGTACCAATAATAAGTGGTGTTTGTCTCAGAATCGGTGTAATCCTTGTACACATCAATGTCAACTACAGACTGAGCTGCGTCATCAAGGGTATACTCATATTCTGCAATTGTACAACCTTCTATAAACGCATCGAGAACTGTAGGATTGCTCATATTCAGTGTAACCGACATGTCGAGGATGGTTGAGTCCGAGTCGTTGATGTCGGGCGTGACCTTAACGGTAACAGTAATAGGTTCTGCTCCGCAGGATGCCAGTGCAAGAACAAGCATAATGCCTGCCATTGCGATTGCTAAAACGCGAGAAAGCTTCATTTTATGTTCCTCCTAAATTTTTTAATAGCGGCATAAATTTAGCCGTATTATAGGCGCAGAACTAGTCTGCCTATGCGTATATTATACTACTTTTCGTAAGTTTTGTCAATAGAGGCAACATATTTTTTACATATGCATTTAATTAAGAATAATAATCGCAAGATTAAGATATGCGGCGAAAAACAACCACGCAAGATACAGAACCATGATTGCCGCCGCAGTCTTATATATTCGTCCGAAAAAGCAAATAATGAAGAAAGTCAAAATTATCATCATTATGATAGCAATAAATGCCGCAAAAAACGCTCCGGCACCGAAAAAAAGCGGCGACCAGATAAAATTAAACACCATCATAATGACAAAAAACAAAAGTCCCTTTAATTTATCAGATTCCAACGCTCTGTCGCAAACGCAGGTTATTGCACCGGCGGCACCGCCAATAAGAATATAGAGCACCGTCCAAATTATGGGGAATAAAAACGCCGGTGGCGCCCATCTCGGCTTTACAAGTTCTCTGTAACTTTCCGTAGAACCGCCTGCAAGTGCGCTGAGAAATCCGCACAGCAATATTATGACGGCGCCGGCTATTACACAGCGAAAATCTATCCGCGACAGCTCAGAACGTACCGTACAAGACACTTTGTGCCTTGCTTTTTTTATAAACGACATAAAAATCACCTCACACAAAATGTATGAGGTGATTTTTGATTTAATGCCTGGAATTCTTATTCCTCGCCATTTCCCCCGTTTATGAGGTCATCCCACATGTTATCTGACCAGTCTTCGTAGTCATCATAATTTTCTTCACTATCTGTGGTGATGTCGGTATCCTCACCGAAGATATCGTCGTATGCGCCGCTCTCCTCATCGTCGGGAGTATTATCTTCCGGCTCAGGCTCGGGTTCTGGATCGGGAAGCGCATTGTGCTCATAGCATGCGCTGTTGTAATATCTCTTTTCTGTGGCGGTATATCCGGGATATTCACCTTCTGCGTAAAGTCCCATATAGAACGGAACATTTCCGGTTTCCGGCAACACAGTATCGCTGTGGATATCGCGGTAGGTATACTGCGTATCGGTGACCTTGACATTCAGAGGGAATACCCTCGACACTTTTATAAGCCCCACATTTTTTATATTTTCGGGTGGGCACTTTTCGCATGCAACCGCTCCGGTTACCGAATCATATGCCACCATGATATGACAGTCGCAGTATTCCGTAGGCACGGTTGCGGCTGTGAAGTAGCCGGTTTCGGCACGGTTTCCTCGCGGGTCTGCATAGCAGGCGGCTGTCATAAGCTTGCCGGAATCCTTACAGTAGTTCGCTGTAACAATACCGTCTGCAAGCTCGAATGTTTTAAGGGGAGTACCGCTGCTTATTTCGTCATTATGAAGCTGTATCATTATTTTGTCCCATGCCACGGTACACGGACTCCATGCAAGTGTGCCGAGGGACTGGGGAATATCGTAACCGAACCATATTCCGCATACATAATACGGAGTATATCCGATAAACCAGCGGTCAACGTCATTTGAAGTAGTACCGGTTTTTCCAGCACAGTTTACCGTATTGTCAAAGGTTATAGCAGTTGCAGTACCTCTTGTAACAACATTCTGAAGCATTTTTGTCATAATAGATGCGGTCTGCTCACTTATTACTACATAGCTTTCCGGCTCGTTTTCAAGCAGAACATTACCCTCGGAATCGAGCACGCGAAGCCATGTGCGCGGCTTGTTGTATACGCCGCCGTTGGCAAATATCTGATATGCGGCGGTGATTTCCAGATTGGTAACGCCGTAGTTCATACCGCCGAGTGCCAATGCGGAAACGTCCTTATCGGTTATGGACATTCCGCCGGAAAGAGTTGCATATTCAATATAGCTCTTCATCTGAAGTTTGTTCTTTACAAAATCAAAGGACACATCCGTTGTAAGGTCCTCGAGAATACGCACAGCAATAGTATTTACGGAGCGAGTTACCGCATCGTTTACGGTAGTAAGACCGCCGTATACCTCAGGAAGATTTTTAGGCCATGCGGAAGGATTTAGCTTATCCACGTCGTCATCTGCATAGTTGAATACTACCGGAACATCATCATATACGCTGCCGTAGGTAAGAATACCGTATTCAAGTGCAGGAGCATATATAGAGAGAGGTTTGATGGATGAACCGGGCGAACGTGTGGACTGCGTAGCCCTATTAAGAAGCAGGTTAGCATCCTTTTGTCCGCGACCGCCAACAAGGGCAAGGACATCGCCCGTAGCAGGGTCAATAACAACAGCAGAGGATTCGGGCTGTACTGCGTTGTTTGTTTTCGGGAAGCTTGATTCGTTGGCGTATATTGCCTCAAGAGTTGCCTGAACCTCGGGATCCTGCAGAGTTTCTATCTGCAAACCACCTGTATAGATAAGGTTGTATGCCATTTCAAGGCTGTAGCCTTTTTCCTCGCAAAGTGCATTCGCCACTTCCACCATTACCTGGTCTGTGTACCAGGAATTAGAGATAATGGACGCATCTTTTGCTCTTCCTTGGTAGTCAAGAACAAGCTCGGTTGCAATGCCTATATTATATTCGGTTTCGGTTATATAACCAAGCTCGTACATTCTCCAAAGTATGAGATTTCGGCGTGCTATGTGCTCATCCGGATTCTGTACGGGGTCAAATCTTGTGGGAGAGTTGGTGATAGATGCAATGGATGCACATTCCACAAGGGTAAGCTCGCTTACATCTTTATTAAAGTAGGTGTAAGCCGCCGCCTGCACGCCGTAGCAGTTCTGGGAAAGGTAGATATTGTTGAGATACAGCTCCAAAATTTCGGTTTTGTCAAGCTTTTTCTCCAGATTTATGGCGCGGAGTATCTCCTGTATCTTACGCTGAGGGGTATAATCTCTATCCTCGGTCAAGTTTTTGATAGTCTGCTGGGTAATGGTTGAACCGCCGCCCTGATCCTCTTCAAATGGGATAAAGTAGTTTATTACAGCGCCTATGGTTCTTATCCAGTCAATACCGTTGTGTCCCCAGAATCGGTGGTCCTCTATTGCAACAAAAGCATTAACAAGATTTTCGGGAATTTGAGTGTATGAAACCCAAACACTGTTTTCGGAACCAAAAAGCTGTTCATCCTTTATTTCGACCCTTGTGCCGATACGGTTTTCGCGGTCGGTATAATCCATATAGAATATTTTAGTGGTTTGGCTGGAGTTCATACGGAATATTGAAGGGTCTATTTCAGGATCAATGTAGTTTTTTACATACACAGCAAATACTGTAGCTACAATAATGCCGGTGATAAAGCAAATGAGAAATACGGTCAGTAAGATGTTCAGAATATATGAAAATATTTTTCCCACCACTTTGCCGGCAAGCTTTCCGGAGCCGGCTACTTCCCGTGACCAATTTACCTTTTTAGTATTTTGCTTTTTTCTTTGATTGTTATTCAATTTTCCAATCCTTTCCTATGTGAAACGGTGTATAATAATTAGACGAAAACACAGCGCTGTTTGTTCTCTATATTTTACCACAAAAGCTTAGTTATTTTTTGTATAAAGCGTAAACTTTAATGATTCTCACCTGATCACTACATTTTCATCGCCTAATACGGCTTTTAACTCACCTATTACGAATAGGGAAGCGGCAAGCTTTACGCCTGAAAGGCGCTTATACTCTGATGCGGATTTATCATAGAATATAACCTCGGTTGACCCGTCGCAGAAAATGTAAACAAGATTTTCTGCTTTTTTGAAGCCTCTGTCTGAGTCATTCATACTTTCAACCCGTAGATATATCTTGGATGGCTGCGTAGCAGATGTACCGTAATTTTCCCTCACCGACTGCATCGGTTTTCTTTGTGGAGTTTGCATCGGGGAAGGTGTGTATGCCTGCCGATTATACATAGGCACAGCCGTCGGAAGCGGTGCGGAAACGCCTCTTACTCGGTACACTATACTTCCATCGGGGGATGATGTCTGCGTGAGCGTATGCTGTACATCCGAAATAGCGGTGGGGGCAGGACTTGATGAATTTTTGCCCGTATTTCCCGTACCGACAGCCGATTTTACCTGATTCGGCGCATCCGTGAAGTGAGCATTATCTTCAAGCCTTACTATAGAGTTTACAAGTATCTTAGGTTCTTCGTCATCACGTACGGAAAGCTGTCCTACGGCGCAGATTGCGGCCTCGCTTGTAAGCATATGCGCCACGCTTTCGTATGTTTTTGGGAATACCAGAAGCTCTATCTCGCCGAATCGGTCTTCAAGGCTGATAAATGCCATTTGACCGCCGTTTTTGGTGGTTTTTGTCTGACGTCTTGTGATTATGCCGCAAACCGTGACAGTCTGCTTATCGGAAAAAATCTCGTCCGAATCCCCGTCCTCTGAAAAAGCAGAAATTATCTGATTTATGGGTGTAGGAGCAATTTTTTCAACGTGCTTTGAGTAATCCTCGATCATGTGGCCTGAAAAATATATGCCTGAGCACTCTTTTTCAAGTCTTAACTTTTCTTTTAGTGTAAGCTCATCCACATCGGGGTAAATAAAGCCTTCGCTTTCTGTTTTCGGTCCGCCAAGTCCCATGGAAAACATGTCAAGCTGTCCTGCAAGATTCGAACGGCTCCGCTCCTGATAGTGGTCTACAATACGCTCATAGGACAGAAGCAGTTTGCTTCTGTATACGCCGAGCCCGTCAAATGCGCCGCTTTTAATAAGCGCTTCTGCCTGACGCTTGTTCATGTCCTTACCGTACATGCGGCCAACAAAATTCTCGAACGATGTAAAGGGGTGTGTACGCCTTTCGGCGGCAATTCTGCCGATAAAGCCCTCGCCCAGATTCTTAAGCGCAAGAAGTCCGAAGCGGATATATCTGTCACTTCCATTAACCACCGCACTGAAATTTGCAGATGATTCATTGATGTCCGGCGGAAGTATGCGAATTCCGTATCGTGTACATTCCGCCACATATTCTGCGGTCTTTGCGGCGTTGCCCATAACGGAGGTCATGAGCGCGGCAAGGTATTCGCATGGATAATGGCTCTTTAGATATGCGGTGCGGTATGATATTATGGCATAGGCGGCGGCGTGGCTCTTGTTGAACGCATAGGAGGCAAATCCTGACATTTCATCAAACAGCTCATTTGCCGTATCCTCGGAGATTCCGTTTTTGCCTGCGCCATCAACAAATACCGCACGCTCTTTTTCCATTTCGTCCGCTTTTTTCTTAGCCATCATACGGCGTACAAGGTCAGCTCTGCCGTAGGAATATCCGGCAACACTACGGCACACCTGCATTACCTGCTCCTGGTATACCATGCAGCCGTAGGTTACGTCAAGTATAGGTGCAAGCAGGGGAGTTTTGTAGGTTATTTTGTCCCTGTTTTTTCTGTTTTCGATGTATTTCGGAATAGAATCCATAGGGCCCGGACGGTAAAGGGAAATTGCCGCGATAATATCCTCAATACAGTCGGGACGGAGTTGTGTAAGCATCTGTCTCATTCCGCCGGATTCGAGCTGGAATATTCCGCCCGTATTTCCCGAAGATATAAGGTCATACGCCTTTTTATCATCTAATGGAATTGCTTCTATACTGAAATCCGATTTGCGCTTTTTTATCTGCTTCTCGGTATCGGATATTATAGTAAGATAACGAAGCGCCAAAAAATCGAATTTGAGAAGTCCCAGCTTCGCAACGGTGTCCATATCAAACTGCGTGACGGGCACATCTCCGTTTACAGCCAGTGGAACATATTCGCTTACAGGTCTGTCGGTTATAACCACGCCTGCGGCATGGGTTGAGGAATGACGGGGCATCCCCTCAAGTGCACGGGCGGTATCTATAAGCCGTTTAACCTTCGGTGAGTCTTCATACATCTCACGAAGCTCTTTACTTGATGTTAGCGCACCGTCAAGAGTCATATCAAGGGCGTGTGGAATAACCTTAGCCACCGCATCGGTTTCCGCATATGACATGCCGAGGGCACGTCCCACATCACGCACCGCCGCTCTTGCCGCCATAGTACCGAATGTAATGATCTGCGCCACATGATCCGCCCCATACCTGCGGCGGACATATTCTATTACCTCATCTCTGCGGTTATAGCAGAAATCAATATCGAAGTCGGGCATGCTTACACGCTCGGGATTAAGAAAACGCTCAAAAAGCAGTTCAAATGCAAGGGGATCAAGGTCTGTGATGCCAAGTAGAAAAGCTACAAGACTTCCCGCTCCCGAGCCACGTCCCGGCCCTACGGGAATAGCATTTTTCTTGGCGTAACCGACAAAATCCTGAACGATGAGGAAATAGTCGGCGTATCCCATGCGGTTTATTACGTCAAGCTCATAATCTATTCGTTCAAGATATTCCGTTTTCGGATGCTTGTCCGTATATGCAATCCCCCCGGATGCCACACGTTCTTTAAGTCCCACATCCGCAAGGCGCTTCAGATAATCACCTGGCGAAAGTCCGTCTGGCGGCACAAAGGCAGGCAGGTATATTTTCGAAAAATCAAAATCAAAGCTGCATTTTTCCGCAACTTTTACTGTGTTTTCGATAGGACTGCCGAGAGCTTCACCGTCAAGATGACCGAATAGCTCGCGCATTTCGTCCGTGGTCTTATAGTAAAACTCGTCCGTTTCGAAGCCGATAGGGCGTCCGTCGGTGATAACATTGTTGGTCTGGATGCACATAAGTATGGCTTGGCTGTCTGCATCGCTTCGGCGCAGATAGTGGGCATCGTTTGTGGCAACAAGGGGGATAGAAAGCTCACGGGACAGCTTTACAATTTCGCGGTTGATGACCTTTTGCTCCTCAATTCCGTGATCCTGCAGTTCAAGATAATAGTCCTCGCCGAAAATTGCTTTCATCTTTTTTGCATGCCCTGAGGCGGTACCGTAGTCGCCATCTGCGATAGCTCTCGGGATATATCCGGCAAGGCATGCTGACAGAGCGATAAGCCCCTCGCTGTGCGATCGAAGAAGCTCCATATCTATTCGCGGCTTTGAATAAAAGCCCTCTACAAAGGAGCTTGTCACCATTGATATGAGATTCTTATATCCCACCTCATTTTTGCACAGCAAAACAAGATGGTAGCTTCCGCTGTCTTCGTTATGATCGCGGTCGAAGCGTGTACGGCGTGCAAGGTACACCTCGCATCCGATAATGGGCTTTATTCCCTCTTTTTTGCAGGCGTTATAAAACGCCACCGCGCCATACATAACGCCGTGGTCGGTGATAGCCGCCGCGCTGTGACCGCACTCCTTTGCGCGTTTCGGTATATCCGAAACGCGGCATGCGCCGTCAAGCAGGCTGTATTCACTGTGCAAATGTAGGTGAACAAAATCCGACATATTTTCTTCCTCTGTATTTATAAAAGCCTTGAATTACTGCGGTTTCCAAGCCATTATCTTTTTTAGGCGGTGATTAACCCCTGATTTGGTGATAGGCGGTTCGTGAAGCGATGCAAGCTTTGCAAGTGTTGCATCCGCGTGTTCAAGTCTGAGATATGCTGTGATTTTAAGCTCGTCCGGCATTCTTTCAAGCTCGCCTGCCGCCTTAAGAGCGTTTATAGCCGCAATTTGATCTCCTGCTGCCGCAATGGTCTTTCCAATGTTGGCAAGCTCGCTGTTGGCAATTCGGTTTGCATCACTGCGAAGCTCCCGTTCGATCTTTTTATTCATTATGGTAAATGCCGCGCCGTTCGCTCCTATGAACGCCAGAAAATTCTCTATACTCTCGCTGTCCTTATAGTAAAGAACATGCTCGGTTTTGCGGGATGTGTATTTAGGTTCAAGACCGTTTTCCAAAAGAAGTTCAGAGAGCTTCTTCGCCGCCGATTCGTTTAGAAAATCAAGCTCCAAATGATATCCTTTATCGGGATCGGTGAGGGTACCTGCCGCCAAGAACACCCCGCGTACAAATGCCGCCATGCAGCTTACGCATCGGAGCATTTCGGTCTTCAAATTGCTTTCAGGCTCGTCCTCACTGTATTTTAGAGCGTGGAACAGCCGTGCCAGCTCTTTTTTCTGCGGTACGGTGAGCTTACAGCTTCTACGTTCATCCGCCGCACCGCTCTTTTTTTCGGTAATATATAAATTAGCCTCAATACGGTATTGCTCGCGCAGCCGTTTGACGGTAAGTTCTGCCAACTCCTCGCATGTGGTGACAAGCTTCAGCCGCTCACGCGAAAATATACCTGCCGCGTAAAGTATGCCGTATAGCTCCGCTTTGCGGCAGCAGTCATGCTTTAGTCCCTCGGAGTGAGCAACAAGTCCCGTTTTGGTTTCATGTGCAAATGACATTTTATCTCCCAAGCTGTCGGGATATACCTGACAGTTTACTTAGTTATATCCCGGTGAATTGTCACCGTGTTGTAGCCGGCTTTTTTGATATGTGAAGCCAGCGCCTCTGTTATAGCTACAGAGCGATGCTTGCCGCCCGTACAGCCGATGGCAATAATAAGCTGTGCTTTACCCTCACTACGGTAGAGCGGAAGCAAATAGTCGATCATATCGTAAAGCTTATCGGTGAACTTTAATGTTTCCTCGTGGGAAAACACAAAATCGCGCACACATGCTTCAAGTCCCGTATGTGCCTTAAGCTCATCGTAGTAATAAGGGTTAGGGAAGCATCTTACATCAAATACAAGGTCTGCCTCGCTTGCCGCACCGTGCTTAAAGCCGAAAGACATGCAGGTAACAAGCAATCCGCTAACCGTATCATTATTTGCTATAGCGCACATTTTTTCCTTAAGCTGGGCAGGGGTCATCTTGGTGGTATCAATGCTGTAATCAGCCCGTGAAGCCGCGGCGGATAAAATTCCACGCTCTGCCTTAAGGGCTTCGGTAATGCTCATGCCGTTTGCGGCAACAAGCGGATGGGTACGGCGCGTGAACTTATATCGGCTGATGATAACATCGTCGGAGCAGTCGAGGAACACGGTCCTGCAGTTAAAACCGCGTGCGCGAAGGATGTCAAGCTCGGAAAACAGCGTGCCGAACTCCGCCTCGCCTCTTATATCCATGACGAATGCCACTTTTTCGATTTTACCGGAAGCCGCACTGTAAAGCTCCGCGAACTTCAAGATAAGCTGTGCCGGCATATTGTCTATGCAGTACCATCCAAGATCCTCAAGCGTATTTGCCGCCTGAGATTTTCCTGCACCCGACATGCCCGTTATAATTAAAAATTCCATTGTTTCCACCCATTTGGCAATCAGCCGCCAATATATCTGATCTCACATTCTATTTCGTATCCGAATTTTTCAAGGACTTCGGCTTTTATGATTTTAATTAGCGAAAGAACATCTCCTGCTGTGGCACCGCCCAGGTTTACTATAAATCCGGCGTGCTTTTGGGAAACCTCGGCACCGCCTACTCTCCTGCCTTTTAATCCGGCTTCGTCTATTGCCTGCGCTGTGATAAAGCCGTTACCCCTCTTAAACACGCTTCCTGCGCTGGGATATTCGAGGGGTTGTTTATCTCGCCGTCTTGACATAAGCTCGTTCATTTTGGCGGTGATAACATCTTTGTCGCCGTCTTCCAGTCGGAACTCTGCTGAAAGGATGATCCGACCGTTTTCCATATACGAGCTGTGGCGGTAACGAAAGTCGTGGTTTGACGAGGAAAGCTCGCATATATCTCTGCTCTCCGGATCATAGTATGTGCTCGACACAATCACCTGCGACATTTCGCCGCCGTATGCGCCTGCGTTCATATAAACCGCGCCGCCCACGCTTCCGGGAATTCCATACGCGAATTCAAGACCGGTCAGTGATCGCTTTGATGCTTCCAAAGCAAGTCTGGTCAGCGGAACACCGGCATCCGCCCTGATGGTACAGCCGTCAAAGCTTACATTGCGCATGCCCGAAAGTATCACTGCCGCGCCGTCAAAGCCGTTGTCGGATACAAGTAGATTTGAGCCGTTTCCTATAACGAGGACTCTTATTCCCTCATCACGCATCAGCTTCAATACCGCACACGCCTCGCTGATATTTTTCGGAAATACCGCAAGCTTTGCCGCGCCGCCTATGCGGAATGTTGTGTACTGCGCAAGGACAACATTTTCACCGTATTCAATTTTCTGTTCCTTAAGGCGTAAAGCCGCGGATTTGTAGTCCATACGCACTCCTTTTTAACTTTAGTTATGAAAGCAGAGTAAGAAGCTCTGCGTAGCTCTTAACCTCGTATGTGGGCACAAAATCCGAGGTGTTTTTGATACCCGTGGGGTTATACCACACGGTATCAATGCCTGCCGTGATGCCGCCTGCGATATCGCTTGACAGCGAATCGCCGATTATCAACGCATCTGCGCGTTTTTCCGCACCGATATGGAAAAAAACATAGTCAAAATACGCTTTCATCGGTTTTGGAGCGCCTGCATCCTCTGAAACGAAGATATCCTTGAAGAAATTCCGTATGGGAGATGCAAAAAAGCGCTTTTTCTGAGTGTGTGACACGCCGTTTGTAACAATGTACATTTCAAAACGCTGCGAAAGCGCCTTGCAAAGCTCTGCCGCACCATCAAAAAGCTCCGATGAATCCGCAAGGGCATCCACATATGCCATATTTACGGTATCACCGCTTAAATCCGGTACGGGGGAAAGGGTGGCAAGAAAACGCCCGAATCTTTCCGCTTGCAGAAACTCCTTAGTTATCTCGCCGCGCCCATATTCATCCCAAAGCTTCTTATTTATTTCTTTGTAGCACGAAAACGCCGCATCATCATATTGTATGCCGAAATCCCGCATTACTATACCGAAAGCGGACTTTTCCGCCGCATCGAAATCGAACAGCGTCATATCGGCATCGAAAAGCAGTGTCTTGTATCTTTTCATCTCGCGATGAACTTGTGGAATACTTTCTTACCCTTTTTGATGATAACGCCGTCTTTAAGTTTAGCGGCTTCCACTACTGCATCGAAGCGCTCTACCTTGACGTCGTCCACTGAGATACCGCCCTGCTGAATAAGGCGCTTTGCCTCACCCTTTGAGGGAGCAAGCTTGCCTGCAACAAGCAGATCAACAACGGTGGTGTCCGCAGCCTCTACCTCGGTGGTAGGCATATTCTCGCTGGAGCCGCCGCCGGAGAATACCGCGCGTGCCGCCTCGAGAGCCTTGTCAGCTTCCTCTTTTCCGTGAACCATGTTGGTAAGCTCGTATGCGAGGATTTCCTTAGCCTTGTTAAGCTGTGCGCCTTCCCAGCCGTTCATCTCGCGGATCTGCTCCATGGGCAGGAATGTAAGCATACGGATGCATTTAAGTACGTCCGCATCGCCTACGTTTCTCCAATACTGGAAGAAATCGAAGGGAGAGGTCTTGTTGGGATCAAGCCATACGGCGTTGCCCGCAGTCTTACCCATCTTCTTACCGTTAGAGTCTGTGAGAAGGGTGATAGTCATAGCGTATGCATCCTTGCCCAGCTTCTTTCTGATAAGCTCGGTGCCGCCAAGCATGTTGGACCACTGATCGTCGCCGCCGAACTCCATGTTGCATCCGTATTTCTGGAACATGTAGTAGAAGTCGTAGGACTGCATGATCATGTAGTTGAATTCAAGGAAGGAAAGTCCCTTTTCCATTCTCTGCTTGTAGCACTCTGCTCTTAACATGTTGTTGACAGAGAAGCAAGCGCCTACTTCACGGAGAAGCTCAACGTAATTGAGATTTAAGAGCCATTCGGCGTTGTTTACCATCATAGCCTTGCCCTCGCCGAATTCGATGAATCTCTCCATCTGACGCTTGAAGCACTCGGCGTTGTGATCGATATCCTCTTTGGTGAGCATCTTTCTCATATCGGTTCTTCCGGAAGGGTCACCGATCATAGTTGTGCCGCCGCCAATAAGGGCAATAGGCTTGTTGCCTGCCATCTGCAGACGCTTCATAAGAGTAAGCGCCATAAAGTGACCTGCGGTAAGGGAATCTGCTGTACAGTCAAAGCCGATGTAGAATGTAGCCTTACCGTTATTTATCATCTCACGGATATGCTCCTCGTCTGTCACCTGCGCGATAAGACCGCGTTCAATAAGTTCTTCGTATAACTGCATTTTTGTATCTCCTTATAGTTTTATAATAAAGTTTTTATTTTTCGTTTATCATTTCTCTTGCGGTTTCCATCAGCTTATCGGTAATGTTTATACCGCCCATTATTCGGGCAACTTCCGCCACTCTGCCATCCTCGGAAAGCGGTGTTACAGAAGTTGATACTCTGCCGTCTGCCTCACGCTTTTGTATGAGGTAGTGATTTTCTGCCCTTGCGGCTATCTGTGCGGAGTGGGTAACGCACAGCACCTGACCGCCAAGCTTTGAAAGCTCCCTTAGCTTTATGCCAATCTTCTCCGAGGTTTTTCCGGACACGCCCGTGTCAACCTCGTCGAATATCAGTGTGCCGGGGGAATCTTTTTCCGCAAGCACCGTTTTTATGGCAAGCATTATTCTTGAAAGCTCACCGCCGGATGCAATCTTTACAAGAGGCTTTAACGGCTCACCCTTGTTGGTGGATATCATGAATTCAATATCGTCTGCGCCGTTTTTACCATAGTCGACACTCCCGTCAGCCCCGATCCGATGGACTATTGATACAGAGAAGCTGACACCGCCCATTTCAAGATAGGAAAGCTCTCTGATGATCTCATCTTCAAGCCGCTTCGCCGCTGATCTTCGCTTATCCGAAAGCACAGCCGCCTGTTTCACCATAATGCTTAAAAGCGCTTCTTTCTCACTCACCGCATCGGCAAGCTTTTCTTCCGCAAGCTCGATGTTTTCAAGCTCTGCCTTGGCGTTACCTAAGAACGTCAGCACATCTGCGACTGTGTCGCCGTATTTCCTTTCGATACGGGATATCTTGTCGAGTCTTGTTTCTACCTTGTCAAGCTCTGCGGTGGGATCATCACCTTCCGCCTCGCGGAGAGCGTCCACAGTAAGAGCGATATCCTCAAGCTCGCAAACTGCGGCGTCAAGCCTCGAAATAAGCGAATCCGCATCATCCATTACAGGTGCCAAGGATTCAAGCGCACGCCCTGCTTTTTTTATCTTATCAAGCGCCGCTGTGCCTTTTTCGTTGCGGTAAATAAGTGAATATACCGTATCCGAGAGCATGGCGATCTTTTCGCTGTTTTGCAGCTTTGTGCGCCTTGCAAGGAGCATTTCTTCCTCGCCCGGCTTTAATTTTACAGCTTCAATTTCATCTATCTGATACTTAAGAAATTCAAGCTTTTGAGCTTTCTCACGCTCATTTGCCGTAAGCTCCGCGATCCGTCTGTTCAACTCGCAGTACCGCTCGTAGCTCTTTCCATATTCAAGAAGCTCCGTCGCGGCATCGGCAAACTCGTCCAGGTAGGAAACATGATTCTCCGGCATAAGTAGCGCCATATTGTCATGCTGACCGTGTATGCCGATAAGATGCTTCATGGCTTCTCTCTGAAGCGTCAGCGGTATTGTTCTGCCGTTTACCCTTGCCGTGGATTTCCCCGATGCCGTAAGGGTGCGTTCAAACATTACCATTCCGTCCTCGTCCGGCGGTATGCCAAGCTCATCAAGTGCCGATACGGCAGAATCAGAAAGCTCGCCGAACACCGCGGAAACCCTTGCGATTTCTTCGCCGCTTCGTATCAGCTCCCTTGATTGCTTTGCGCCGCATATTAAGTTGATACTGTCGATTATTATGGATTTTCCCGCGCCGGTTTCGCCGGTGAGCACGGTAAAACCGCTGTTAAAATCAATGCTCGCGGATTTTATGACGGCTATATTTTCGATATGAAGTGAGTACAGCAACCGCATCACCGCCTTTCAAATGGGAAATTATCTTCCGCTGTTTACTATTTCAAGGAGAGTATCGCAAAGTGACTGCGCCGCATCGTTTGTACGCATCACAATTATGATGGTGTCGTCACCTGCCACGCTTCCCACGATGTCCGCCCGACCCATAGAGTCGATTGCGGCGGCCGCACCCTGAGCCATGCCGGCACAGGTCTTGATAACCGCGATATTGTTGGCTTTGTCAACATTTTCAACGGTTTCAATGAGCAGATTCTTTGCTCTTTGGCTTATACCGTTTTCCTCTTTATGCGGCATGGCGTAAAAATATTTTCCGCCGCTTCCTGCCACCTTAACAAGCTTCATTTCGCGGATATCTCTTGAAATCGTAGCTTGTGTTACCATATATCCGCGTTGCTTCAAATGCTCGGAAAGCTCCTCTTGAGTTTCAACCTGAGCGCTTCCGATAATGGACATTATTTCCGCCTGACGATTGTATTTCATGCTTAATTTATCACTCCTTAGTGCTGATCGGCCATTTTGTGCCTTAGAACATCGTAAAA
Organism: Candidatus Flemingiibacterium sp.; assembly: GCA_045644145.1. Taxonomy (GTDB): domain Bacteria; phylum Bacillota; class Clostridia; order Oscillospirales; family CAG-272; genus Flemingiibacterium. The sequence continues at coordinate 2,155 of JAZRGK010000074.1, read as the reverse complement.
TCCGCCGTCTTTTAGCCTTATGAAGCTGACAGCTTCAGAGGATCTGCGAAAGCACACCGACTCGCCAAGCGATAGTGTGCGCATCTCACATCCGTCGATGTTTATATACAGCTTTTCTTCCCGTGATGATATGTTTTTTACCCGAAGCTCGGATTCGGCCGAAAATACGAGAGGGGTGGCGTTAAGGGAATGTGAGCATATAGGCGTTATAAGCAGTGCTTCCATGCGCGGATCTACCACCGCGCCGCCGGCAGACATGGAATAAGCGGTAGAACCGGTAGGAGTCGAGGCTATAAGACCGTCCGCTCTGTAACGGTTGACCGGATTTTCGTCGCAGTAAAGCTCTATTTCAACAATACGGAATATGGACGCTCCGCCTACAACAGCTTCGTTCAGCGCAAACAAACGCTCGCCGCCGATATCGGCTTCAAGCATCATGCGCCGTTCCACTTTGTAATCGCCGGTGCATATTCGATCAAGCATATGAAGCTCATCAAGCTCAAGCTCAGCCATATAGCCGATTCTTCCGAGATTTATTCCGAGAATCGGTACGCCGCCCACGGCACAGCTTCTCGCCGCCTTAAGAATAGTACCGTCACCGCCCAACACGATCATAATATCGGGCTTTGTGAAAAAGTCACCGTCATCCATAAAGGATATTCCGGAACAAATTTCATTTCCTAAGGCAGCGCGCACCTTATTTTCAATGGAAGCATGCATGGCAGGGATAATATTATTAAAGGAATTCAGTACACGCAGAGTTCCGAGAAAATCTGTGTCGTTTTCTCTGCTTGTGTATATTCCTACAGTTTTCAAAAAATCACAACCTTAATCTGTCGTTAAGTAGGGGGATTATGCGTCATACACGATCTTTTTTATGTTTGCCGTATCGAATCCGCCTTTTGAATCGAATCCGGCAAGATATTCACGGTTTCCGTCACCGCCGAGAATTGGCGAAACAGTCAGGGCGAAGCATTTCAAACCTACATCTGATGCTGCACTAAGTACGCGCTCTATTACCTCTGCGTGAACGGCGCGGTCTTTTACGATTCCTTTTTTTCCGATATTAGCACGACCTGCTTCAAACTGAGGCTTTATCAGTGCGATAAAACCCCCGTTTTCATTGAGTAGTCCTGAAACTGCCGACAAGATAAGCGTAAGGGAGATAAACGACACGTCGCATACCGCCATATCGCAGGTGCCGCCGATATCTTCCGGCTTAATATACCGCGCATTTATCCCCTCAAAGGAAGTAACACGCTCATCCGAAAGAAGCGATGCATCAAGCTGTGCGCGGCCTACATCAACGCACCTCACATGCGCCGCTCCGCGTTTAAGCAGGCAGTCGGTAAAACCGCCAGTGGAAGCACCGATGTCCACACAGTCAAGTCCGGTGACATCAATACCGAAGGTGTCAATCGCCCTCTCAAGCTTAAGTCCACCGCGGCTGACGTAGGGCAGGGTTTCGCCCACTATGCGTACGGTGGCAGATTCCGACACCTCTGCGGATGCCTTGGTAACTGTCTTCCCGTCAAGTGTAACGATTCCCTCGTCTATCATGCGCTTTGCCGCCTCACGGCTTTTGGCAAGCCCGCGCTCAAATAAGTATTTGTCTATTCGCATACCCTATCAAAATATCGGCATTATTACCGCGATAGCAATACCGAGCAGTGCACCCATTATTACCTGCAGAGGGGTATGACCGATAAGCTCTTTGAGATTTTTGTCCATGTATTTCGTGTCGCCGATGGAAATATCGTGAGCGATCCGGTTTAAAACCTTAGCCTGCTCACCTGCGGCACGTCGTACACCTGCGGCATCGTACATAACGATAAAAGCAAGTATAAACGCAAGCGCAAACTCCGGGGAAGCTGCACCACAGCATTTGGCGGCGGCAACCACAAGTGCGCTTACCGTAGCCGAATGAGAGCTTGGCATACCGCCCGAGGACATTAACAGTGCAAAGTTGAAGCTTTTATGCTTTACGATGTATCTTATGCATTTTATAAATTGCGCCGAGAACCAACCGGTGATAGCACAAACTAAAATATAGTTTCTAAAAAATTCCGTAACGTAATTCATTTATTTTTTCCTTGTAATCAAGTAGTCAGCAAGAGCACACAGTATTTCAGAGCCGCAAAACTCCGATATTGCC
>JAZRGK010000073.1:0-5414 GCA_045644145.1 Candidatus Flemingiibacterium sp. | reverse complement strand
GTTCCGCTGACCGTGTTCCAGTCCATTCCCCTTGACGGTATCATTATCGTAACAAGCCCCCAGGAGCTTGTCTCCATGATAGTTGCAAAAGCTGCTAACATGGCGAAGATGATGAACATTCCCGTACTCGGAATTGTAGAGAACATGTCCTACTTCAAGTGCCCCGACTGCGGCAAGGATTACAACATCTACGGCGAAAGCCACATTGCCGAGGTCGCTGAAAAGTTCGGCTACGACGTTCTCGCAAAGATGCCTATAGACCCCCGTCTTGCGGCACTCTGCGACAAGGGTATGCTTGAGCTTATGGAAAACGACTATCTCGATGCTGCGGCAGATAAGCTTGAAACCTTGATTTGAATGTAAAAAACAAGATGCCATGTCTAAAAAGACATTGGCATCTTTGTTTTTTCTAAATTCCCAGCGACACGCCGTTTATAAGATCGTCGAAACAGTTTGACACAAACCTTTCATCCGTACGGTACGCATCAATGTGTATATAACGTATACGGCTGTATCTGTAGCTTGACAGCGGACGGTTATATGCGTTGTCGCTGTGAGCGGATACAAGATACGTCCGCCGCCCGTACCCCGTAACTAGCAAGGTGTGGTAATAGTCGCCGTCCTCGCGTCCGAGCTGTATCACGTCACCGAGGGACAAAATTCGCCCTCTCATCTCATGCCCGAAAGGTCCAAGACCCTCTCCCACTCCTGCGCTTTCGGCGTTGTTCGTAATAAAATTATAGAAAAACTCCACGCCCGTCCACGCCGCGGCGCGGTCATCGGCAGAAAGATAGTACCACCCGAAATCGGGGGTAAAATTCATCTGACAGCACCCTGCAAGTATGCACTGGGAAACGAAGCTGGTACAGTTTCCGCCCCTACCTGTAAAATCGAAGAACAGCGGATTGCGTCCAAACGCCCACCGCCTTGCGTAGGCTACGGCACGGGCGCGGTTGTATTCGCGTATTTCGGGCATATGTAAAACCTCCAAAACAAAAGCTTTGGTATCAGTATATTGAAGTACGCCGAAAAGCGTTCACAGCTACACAAGGAAGCCGGAACTTTTTTGCGAGAAATACGTCTTATATACAGTGACGTTCTTCGATTTTGAAGCATGATAACCGCACGACATACTATTTGCATCTATTCAGCATGGAAGGAGATCTACGGATATGTTTAAAAATTTTTTTGTTATTACTTCACTGTTTATATGCGTGATACTCTTCGGAGCATGTTCGCAGATATCTGATTATAGCGAGGACATTTCAGCGGAAAACAGTGATTCCATCAGTACAGACAATACTTACGATACCCATGATGAAACAGCTGAAACTACAGCAACACATTACCCTACCGATAATGCCACATCGGCCGAACCTCCGCTGTCAGAGGCAGAACTTACAATGCCCGTTCCCACATTCCTTACCGAAGAACAGCAGATGCTCTATCGCAGGGCTGTCAATGTGTATTCCCATGTATTCAGTGTATCAACAAGATTCGTGGAATACAAAGAAACACTGGATTATCAGCTCGGGGAATACGAGCATTTTGAAACCGAATATGGCTGGAAACGCTCGATATCCCAAGGTCGGTATCAGAATTGGGACGATTTTACAAGGCTTGTGCTGTCGGTTTTCACCGAAGATTTTTTCAATGCAAAAAACACTATGGCTCCGAACCGGTTATGGTACACAGAACATAACGGAAAGCTGTCATTTGTTGATGCCGACAGAGGCGGACCGCAATACTATAATTACAATTTTGAGGATGAATTTGAGCTTGTATCAATGAGTGATAACGAGATAATTTTTAATATCATAGGCCACTATTCGTATAAATATCCAAAACCTTACGAGAGCTTTGAAGAACGCGATGCACGCGTGGCGGCAGGATGGGAAATGACGGATAAATTTACCGTCCGCATGGTTATGACCGAGTTCGGCTGGCGGTTTGATGAGTTTTGTGTTCCCGATATTGACGAGCGCGCTGAAATTCTTTATATCATTTTAGAGAACCCATCTCAAATGGCTTCGGAACACGCTGAAACCGAATTTGACTTCGCCTTTATCATAATGGATGATTCATATCTCCTTACTTTTAACAACCATGGGGACAATCAGAAAACGGCAGAGATCCCCAATACCGAAACCGAGCTGTTTGTGCTCTTTGTTGACGGAAACTGCCTCCCCTATACCCCGGTAAAGAAGCATAATGATATAATGATTCCGGGCGAAGCGTTTACAGCCTACTGGGACAGTGATGATATTCCGTTAGATTCACTTGTATCGGCAGGGTACACGGTGGATATTGTAAATATGGATTCAAATCCATTTTTAGGCTATGAGCTTAACGCAGTTATGATCGAAACGCGCAAAAATGAGCCTGTATACACCGTAGATGAGGCCGGGGCGATCATTTATGACGAGATCAGCCGCCAATACGAAGATCTTATAACCGAAATTGGATCCGGCGGCGATATAACCCTTACTCACACAGATGACAGACTTCGGGATATACTGACCGATGCCGGTGAATATTCGATATCGCAGGTTAAATATATCGGTGATTTCGGTGGGTACTACATGTTTATGGGTTCTAAATTCGGATACACCGTATATTTTAACAAATACACCGGAGAAATTTTCAGCGACGGCAATGCAAACACCATATGCCACATCTACATCAGAAAAGGAATGTATCAGCTAAGAAACCTTTATTGGTGATAAAAAGCCTGCGGCGCAAAATATGCCACAGGCTTTTTTAGCTTTCAGATATTGTCCACCATCAAAGCGGCTTATTGTTAAGTCTTTCTCCAACAGCTCCGCCGGGATGAATGAGAGCGAACTGCTCACTCTTGTAATCGGTTTCCTCGATAACAGCCGCCTGGAGAGCATGGAACAGCATGCAAAGCGCGGTGGTGCTGGTGGTTCCCTGCATATTGTACTTGTCGGTTTCGCGGTTTACATACTGCTTGATTACGACCTCAGCTCCAAGTGCAAGAGGAGATTCCAGATTTTCCGTAACGGAAATTATGTGAACTCCCTTGGTCTTGCATATCTCCATAATAGGAAGAAGCTCCTTGGTCTTGCCGCCTCTGGAAGCGAACACCATAACGTCGCCTTCCTGTAAAAATCCGGTTGCGCCGTGTACAGCTTCCGCAGGGGAAATAAAGCGTGCGGGACGCTCGATACAGCACATAAGATGCGCAAAATGCTGACAGATAATGCCGGAATGTCCGCATCCTGCCGCACCGATTCTGGGTGCTTTCGAAAGAAGCTCTACAGCTTTTGAAAAGGCTTCGTCATCGAAGTAATCCTTCATCTTGGTTATGCACTCGGCTTCAATATCGTAAGCCGCCTTTGCAGCGTTAAGCGCGTTTTCGCTAATCATGGTTTTGTCCTCCAAATATTCATAGATTTTGCATATAGGAAACGGGTCGCTTTTAAGCACATCGCAGTAGGCGATGTGCAAGAAAAAAGCTCCGCAAAAAACTTTACTCATGGGCTTTTATATAAAGCCCATAAAAGTGCTAAACCGTTCGGGCGCACTGTTCGTGCCGCCTGCATGGGTCCTTACCATTCCGGCGGCTTGTATCGCGGTAAGCTTTTGATACGGTAAAGTAACTTCATCCATATAAATAATGATAATATTTTTCGCACATTTTTTCAATTCGCAAAATAGCCAAATTTATGCCTATTATATGTACATTTTCCTCACCTTTCTGAAAATCGTCATAAATTTGCCAAAAGCGTATTGACTAAAAGTAAAAAATAGTGTATAATTTTCTTGTTAATATAATTAAAGTAAGGAGTGTACACTCTAATGGCAAAGAAATGTGACATCAAAGCACCCTTTTTCGAGATAGGCCCTAAATCCTACCTCTACGGCGACGATATTCTTGAGCTTGCGAAGGCTGCTGACGCGGCTTCCGAGAAATACGGCGTAAGCATCATTTTCACCACCCCCGTGGTTGATATCCGCCGCATCAAGGAAGCTACCAAGAACATCTTCGTTTTCGCACCCCATATGGATCCTATCGTTCCCGGACGCGGACTTGCGGACATTCTTCCCGAATCCCTCGTTGCGGCAGGCGCAGACGGCGTAATGCTTAACCACTGCGAAAAGCCCCTTGAGTTCGACGTTCTCGCAAAGACCATCGAGCGTGCAGATGAGGTTGGTCTTACCACCATCGTTTGCGCTGATTCTTCCGCTGACGCGGCAAAGATCGCAACCCTCAATCCCGACATCATCGTTGCTGAGCCTTCCGAGCTTATCGGTACCGGCGTAAGCGTTGGTCCGGAATACGTTGAGGCGGCTACCCGTTCTGTAAAGGATGTTAACGAAAACATTCTCGTTCTTACCGCGGCAGGTATTGCAAACGGTGAGGACGTATACAACACCATCATCGCAGGCGCAGATGCTACCGGTTCTTCTTCCGGCGTAGCAAAGGCGGCTGACCGCGCAGCTATGGTTGACGAGATGATCGCAGCTGTTCGCCGCGCTTGGGACGAAAGGCACAAATAAGCTGTCTGTTCCGAGGGTGCGGTACACAGAAAGTATCGCGAAAATCACTAAAGAAAATATTTTAATTTTGGAGGATTTATAAAATGGAATTTAAGGTATTTCAAAAAGAGCTCGAGCTCCAGTCCCGCGGCTGGATCCCCACCTTCCACGATGTTTCCAAGGAGATCATGGAAATCGTAAAGGCGTCCGGCGTTGTTAACGGTACTGTTTGCATCGCTTCCCACCACACCACCTGCTCTGTTATGATCCAGGAGTGCTCTCACGATATTGATTCCTTCGACCTTGAGTATCTCCAGCACGATCTTCTTGACATCATGCGCAAGATGATCCCCGACTACACTGATGAGGGTGACTACCGTCATCCCGGACCGATCCATGCTCAGTTCGGCAGATACGTAAATGAGCCCGGCAACTACACCTCTATGAACACCGACGGTCACCTCCGTTCCGTATTCTTCGGCAGAAGCGAGACCATGACCATCAAGGACGGCGTTCTTGACGGCGGTGAGTTCGCTCACATCTACTTCATCGACTGGGACCACGTTCGTGCACGCCGTCGTCAGCTCAACGTTACCGTTATGGGTACAACAGAGGATGTAGGCGACCGCAAGTGGAACAACGGCGAGGTTATCAACACTCTCCGCAAGTTCACCGATGAGGAAAAGGCTTACGACGTACATTACGATCTCCAGCTTAAGAGATAATTACAACACCTAAACGTGATCGGCAGTCAAAGGACTGCCGATCTTTTTTCATCCACAGCTTCTCGCGGTAATTAATTTGCATATAATTCATACCAAAGGCTATTGCAATCACCGCTGTTCCGTGATATAATTAAAACATCTGCCATATTATCATGTGCAGCCGTCGGAAAGGAATGATGATTATTA
>JAZRGK010000072.1:0-2208 GCA_045644145.1 Candidatus Flemingiibacterium sp. | reverse complement strand
ACACAAAAGGATGTACAGCACAACTTTAGTATTACCGTAGCTGTGTCTATATGTACGCTCCCCGGCAGAATCGTCGGGGGGCTTTTGTTTTCCCGAAACGGAGGAATAGATGAACACAAGAGTTGCTTTAATCGGCATTGTAGTGGAAGACACAAGCTCCACCGCAAGGCTTAATGAAATACTTCACACCTACGCCGAATACATCATCGGACGCATGGGGATCCCTCACAAGGAGCGCGGCATATCCGTTATCAGCGTGGTGGTGGATGCGCCGGCGGATATCGTCTCTGCCATGTCAGGTAAGCTTGGCAGTCTGCGCGGTGTGACGTCCAAAACCATATATTCAAAAGTAGGTGACGCAAGTGAATAAAACCGTAGAAAAGCTTTTGTGCGGAACTATACCAAGTAAACGCGAGCTTGCAGAGCTTATGGACGCTTTTCAGCGAGGAGAAGGGGATATATACGAGCCGCTTCGTGCCAAAGCCGAGGCACTGCGCGATGAACATTACGGCAGGCGCGTATTTTTAAGAGGGCTCATCGAGTTTACCTCATACTGTAAGAACAACTGCTTCTACTGCGGTCTGCGCCGCGACAATAAGCATGCGGAGCGCTACAGACTGACAAAAGAGCAGATTCTTGAATGTGCCGACTATGGGGCGAGCATTGGATTTAACACCTTCGTTTTGCAGGGCGGCGAGGACGGTCATTATACCGATGATATGCTGTGCGGCATAGTTTCCGCTATAAAATCTACCCATCCCGAGTGTGCCGTCACACTTTCTGTAGGAGAGCGGTCGTATGAATCATATAAGGCGCTTAGGGAAGCAGGCGCAGACAGATACTTGCTCCGCCACGAATCAGCTACCGATGCGCATTATGCAAGGCTTCATCCGGAGCCGCTGACGCTCGAAAACCGTAAAAGATGCCTTTACGACTTAAAATCTCTCGGATATCAGGTGGGCGCAGGGTTTATGGTTGGCTCACCCTATCAGACAAGCGAAAATCTTGCGGCGGATCTACTGTTTTTATACGAACTTCAGCCGCAGATGGTTGGAATCGGGCCGTTTATACCGCACAGAGATACGCCATTCGGCGAATTTGCGACAGGCACACTCGAATTAACGCTTCTCATGCTTGCCATTACGAGGATAATGCTCCCGAAGGTGCTGCTTCCGGCAACCACAGCCCTTGGGACTATCTCTCCCGACGGACGTGAGCGCGGCGTGCTTGCAGGCGCAAACGTAGTTATGCCAAATCTTTCGCCTGTGGACGTGCGAAAGAAATATTTACTGTACAACGACAAGCTGTGTACGGGGGACGAAACCGCCGAGCACATAAAGGAGCTTGCGGAGCGTTTTTCGAAGATAGACTGCGTTCTCGATATGTCACGCGGGGACTCAAAGAATATATAAAACCAACAATTTGAAAGGAAAATATCATGTACGACGTAAAATCATTAAAGGCTGAGGAGTTTATCTCCGACGAAGAAATAAGAGCTACACTTGCCTATGCCGATGAAAACAAGGATAATATCGCTCTCGTTGACGAAATCTTAGCGAAGGCGAGGGAATGCAAGGGGCTTACCCACCGCGAGGCATCAGTGCTTCTTGCCTGTGAGAACGAAGAAAAGGTACAGGAGATGTACAAGCTTGCCGAGGACATAAAGAGGCAGTTCTACGGCAACCGTATCGTAATGTTCGCGCCGCTGTATCTCTCCAATTACTGCGTAAACGGTTGCGTTTACTGCCCGTATCACCTGAAAAACAAGTGCATCACCAGAAAGAAGCTTACCAAAGAGGAAGTCGAGCGTGAGGTTATCGCTCTTCAGGATATGGGACACAAGCGTCGTGCTATCGAAGCCGGCGAAGACCCTGTGCACAATCCTATTGAGTACATCCTCGAATCTATTGATACCATCTACAAAATCAAGCACAAGAACGGCGCTATTCGCCGCGTTAACGTGAATATCGCGGCAACCACCGTTGAAAACTACAAAAAGCTTGCGGATGCCGGAATCGGTACTTACATTCTGTTCCAGGAAACCTATCACAAGGAGGGCTACGAGAAGCTTCATCCCACGGGACCGAAGCACGACTACTGCTACCACACCGAGGCGATGGACAGAGTTATGGAAGGCGGCATCGATGACGTTGGACTTGGCGTTCTTTTCGGTCTTGAGCTGTACCGCTACGGGTTCGCTGGACTTTT
>JAZRGK010000071.1:0-4980 GCA_045644145.1 Candidatus Flemingiibacterium sp. | reverse complement strand
TCCATCGACGCGTGCAACAAGTACGGCATCGCCATGATCTTTACCGGTCAGCGTCATTTCAAGCACTAAGAAGGGGACGCGAGTCGCTTTTTTGAAAAAAAGCTCCGCAAAAAACTTTAATCAATGGTAAAAGCATGATTGTAGGGACAGGCGTCCAGCAGTCTTTGACTGCCAAGACTGTCCGCTCTCCAGTTCTCTCAAGCGCATCATTCGCGCCGCCTGCATGGCGCCTATCCATTCCGGCGGCTTTGATGGTGGAAATCTGTTTCGACACACAAAGTAAGTTCTATGAATAATAGTAGGGACGCTGCGTATCAAAACAGCACTGTCCCTACTATTTTTTAATCACTTCCTACTGAAATGCGGTACTATATATTGACATCTTGGTGTTAATATGGTACAATATTAACATAAGATTTTAGCATGTTCAAAATTCAAGGAGATTTTAAGTCGATGAGAAAAACCAAACTTATATGTACAATCGGTCCCGCTTGCGAGGATGAAGAAACTCTTACAAAAATGTGCCTTGAAGGCATGAATGTGGCAAGACTCAATTTTTCCCACGGATCACACGAAGATCATCAGACCAAGATTGACACGATCAAAAGGGTCAGAAGCAAGCTTGGACTGCCTGTGGCTATAATGCTTGACACAAAAGGCCCGGAATACAGAATAAAAACTTTTGAAAACAAAAAAGTGACTCTGCGCGAAGGCGACACTTTCACATTCACTACCGATGATATTGTAGGAAATGAAGAACGGGTAGCTGTCAACTACGAGCATTTGACCGATGATCTTTCCTGCGGTGACACTATAACTGTAAATAACGGTCTTGTTATATTTAATGTAACCGAAATATGCGGGCATGATGTTGTATGCAAGGTTGTTGTGGGCGGGGAGCTTTCCGACAGAAAAAGCATGCATTTTCCCGGCATTTTAATGAAGCATGAGTTTTTGAGCGATCAGGACAAAGCAGATCTCTTGTTTGGTATAAAGAATGATATAGATTTTGTGGCTGCTTCGTTTGTATCCAATAAAAACGATGTGCGTGATATTAGAAATTTCCTCAATGAAAATGGCGGTGAGGAAATTGATATTATTGCAAAGATCGAAAACCGTTCGGGCGTAGACAATATTGAAGAAATATGCGAACTCGCAGACGGAATAATGATTGCACGCGGAGATCTCGGCGTGGAAATACCGTTTATTGAGGTTCCGTCGATACAGAAGTATCTTATTAACAAGTGCAGGCTTTTGGGAATCAGAGTTATTACCGCAACAGAAATGCTTGAATCCATGATACACAATCCGCGTCCCACAAGAGCAGAGCTGTCCGATGTTGCAAATGCCGTATATGACGGCACGTCAGCGGTTATGCTTTCCGGTGAAACAGCGTCCGGAAAATATCCGGTAAAGGCAGTAAAAAACATGGCTGAGATCGCGGAATTTACAGAGCGCACCATAGATTATAAGTCGCGCTTTAAGACAACGGAGTTTAAAATACGCAACAGTATCGATGCACTTTCTCATTCTGCCTGCTCTATGGCAATTGCCCTTGATGCAAAAGGTCTTGTAGTCAACTCAATAAGCGGCAAAACCGCAAGAATGGTAAGCCGTTTCAGATGTCCTGTTGATATTCTTGGCATGACCACATCTGAAAAAGTATGGCGCAAGCTAAATCTCAGTTGGGGCGTAACACCCGTTATGTGCGAGGAATTTTCCTCAATTGAAGTTATGTTTTACAGTGCAATGAAACGGGCAGAGGAGATATATTCTCTGGAGAAGGGTGACAGCGTGGTTATGACCGGCGGACAGATAAACGGAAAATCCGGCAATTCCAACGTTATTAAAATCGAACAGGTTCACTGATTGAGTTTAAAAAGGTATACAGCGAAAAAGAAGGTTGTAGCTCAGATGTCCGGCAGTCTTCGACTGCCAAGACTGTCTGTTTCCTAATCTTTTCGAAGTAAGTTTATGAATAATAATATGGACGGTGCAGATTTTCTGCACCGTCCATATTATTTTACAATTCAACTTTATATCCTAACAAACGATTACGGCAATATTAGCCTGCGGAATGGTTAGGCGCCATGCCGCAGGCGCGTCTTAGCGGCTGAAACGGTTACGCACTCTTGTTGTCTTATTAAAAATAAAGTTCTTTGCGGAGCTTTTTATGTCACATTGCCTGCAGCGATGTGCTTGAAAGCGACCTGTCCCCCCGCTTCCCCTACATATCCTTCTTGATTCTCTCCAGCGCCGCTTTTTCGATGCGGGACACTTGGGCTTGGGAGATGCCGATCTCCCCGGCGATTTCCATTTGGGTGCGGCCTTTGAAGTAGCGCATTTCGATGATGGATTTTTCACGCTCGGATAGCCGCTTCATAGCTTCGCGCAGGGCGATGTCTTCAAGCCACGCTTCGTCGGTGTTATCGTTGTCGCTTATCTGATCCATAATATATATGGAGTCGCCGCCATCGGAGAATACCGGCTCGTAAAGACTCACCGGCTCCACAATAGCTTCAAGTGCCGCGCCTACTTCTTCCTTGGTACTGCCCATTATTTTAGCTATATCTTCAAGGCTCGGCTCACGGTCAAGGGTTCTTGTGAGTTGTTCGCGCGCCTGAAGCGCACGATATGCAAGATCGCGCACTGAACGGCTGACGCGCACCGCGTTATTGTCCCTTAAATACCTGCGTATCTCGCCGATTATCATAGGAACAGCATATGTGGAAAACTTCACATCGAGGGTTATATCAAAATTATCAACCGCTTTAATAAGACCGATGCATCCAACCTGAAAAAGATCATCCAGATTCTCGCCTCGGCTTGCAAAACGCTGAACAATGGAGAGAACAAGCCTGAGATTTCCGCTTATCAGCTTGCTTCGGGCGTATTCGTCACCCTTTTTGGCTTTGTGGAGCAGGGTGTTCTTTTCTTCGGCGCTGAGTGTGGGCAGGGCGGCTGTATTTACGCCGCAAATTTCAACCTTGCGGCTGTAGGTGTTTGACTTCATAACTTTTGCCTTTCTTTAGAAAGTGGTGCTTTCTAAAGGTAGTATTGCCGTCCCTTGGCACTCGTTATGCAGTCATAAATTTGTATTGTTTTGGAAATCCCGCCTGCGGGAAATATTGGGAAATTATTCCTTTATTCCAACGTATACACCGTTTACGGTAACATCCGCATCCGCGCGGACGAGTACATATTTTACGCCGTCGATCACTCTGGTTTCCACAAGGTCGCCCCTTTCAGGGTTCACCTTTATGGTAACGTCAGGTGTCTTTATTTCAAGCTGTTTCGGTTCAACGATATTTCTGGGATGTATCTGTGCCACGTCACCGTATTCCTCGTCGCACTTCTTTTTGAAGTTCTCAACTTTAGGCTCGGACACGCCGCAGGATTCAAGCACCGCCGCAATATCCGTACGGGTTATTGTGAGCTGTTCCTGCTCACGAAGAAGCTTGTGCTCCTCGATGCGGCTTGCGATATCGTCATGTATTGCCTGAACTACGCCGTAACTGCACTCATCGCCGAGGGAATCGGAGAGCACCGTTTCGAAGATGGTCTTTTGCTCGCCGGCAGGCAAGGGAAGTGTTGTACCGAACAGTCCCTTGGCAAACTCCTCGCGGTTATCATCGGGGTTTTTGACGTAATAAAGGGCGTTGTAGATGTTAGTCTTTCTTGAATCGAACGCGGGGAACGTGAATCCAAGTTCCGGCGCGGCTACGTTCCACTCGCAGGAACGGGTATGGAAGCCTTGTTTTGTGGGATCGTATGCTAGGGTAGACTTCGCCTCCTTGACCGGGCACACCGCGCACTGTATGTATGTGAACATGGACATGGATTCATCGGAATCGCCCTCGTCACGGTGCTTTTTCGGCACATCGTAGGTGTCCGTCATGAGAAGTATGAGGTTGTTTCCTTCAAGATTCAGCCCCTCTGCGGCTTTGTCAAAAAACTTCTTCGCCGCTTCATCATCCTTAAGGCGTGAGGTGCGAAGGGAAGTGAGGAGTGCGTGTTCCTCGCCGGATTCCACCTGAGGTATGGAAAAGGCAATATCTACAAGATTTTTTCCGTTAGTACCCGACATGGTGCGGCGAAATATTCCGAGATACTTTTCGATCTCTTCTTCGGGAAGCATAAAAAACGAGGTGGAAAACTCGTGTATGGTTTCTTTTTTCTCGTTTATGTATCTGCCTCTGATGGTCGAAATATTATTTTTATCCGGCGCTAGCCTTCTGCGAAGCTCGGCTATTTCTCTGTCTGTCATTATATTATGTCCTTTCGCAAGTTTATTTATGTCATTATACACCGAAAACGTTCCGGAATCAAGGTGTCAATTGTAAAATAACCGTGGATTATGAGTTATTATGAAAGAAATATTCAAGCATGGTGCAATTATATTTTTGAATTTATTTTGTATAATAGTGCATATTTTTCTTATTCTCGGTGTTTCTGTAAAGTTTTGTATAATTGCGCTTTGTTCGGTCTGCATCTTCACTCTCAGGGAATAAACAAACCATACTTGAACGCGTGTATCTTCCGTGATTCAGATATGGTTTGTTTATTATAAATATTGTGTATAAATCCGATGCCACGCCGCACGCTTGGTGTCGCATGAACAAATTGGCGTATGACTCACCGGCTCTGACATCCAATGGGATGCTGGAAAACGTGCAAATATACGTCCTGAAAAACGCTGTAGGCAGTGAGATTACATGTACCGGTGAAAAACACAGGATCATGCGCGTACATACGTGTTAGCGTCTGTCAAAGAAAATGTGCATAAATGCACAGCGTATAGGAAGCCGCTGGAGCTAATGGCTGTACAGCGCTAAATCTGCAAAATCCACACAAGCTGAGAGATAATAGAAAAGCCGTTATCTAAGCTCAAAGCGCGAATTCTATCAAAGGAACAGTTTTCGGAAGGTACTTCTTTGAAAAAATAAGCCTTTCCGCTTCCCTTTATTATACAAAATTTGC
>JAZRGK010000070.1:0-6270 GCA_045644145.1 Candidatus Flemingiibacterium sp. | reverse complement strand
AAATACCGCAAAATGGGCGTAAACCGCCTTTCAATCGGTCTGCAGAGTGCCAATTCCGATGAGCTTACCGCCCTCTCCCGTATTCATACGCGAGAGGATTTCGAGGCAAGCTATAAGGCGGCGCGTCAGGCAGGCTTTGACAATATAAGCGTTGACCTAATGTACGGTATACCCCTGCAGACGGCGGACAGCTTCGGGCGCAGTCTTGATTATGTGACAGCACTTGACCCCGAGCACATCTCCGTGTACGGGCTGAAAATCGAAGAGGGCACGCCTTTCCATCGGGTGCAGGATACGCTGATGCTCCCCGACGAGGACACCGAGGCTGATATGTACATGGACTGCGTATATCACCTGAACGCTAAGGGTTACCGCCATTACGAGATATCAAACTATGCCCGTCCCGGGTATGAATGTCGTCATAATCTGAAATACTGGAACTGTGACGAATATCTGGGACTTGGATGTGCGGCTCACTCATATTTTGCAGGCACGAGATTTTCAATGAAGCGCGATCTTATGCTGTTTATCGACGCTATGGAAGCGGATATCACAAAAGGCGGCATGATAGGCGGCGACGGACTCTCTCTTGCTGAGGAGCAGATACGAAATGCCGCGCCCATTGATGAAATATACAAGATCGCACCCCACGAGCGCATCGGCGAATACATCATGCTCCGCTTAAGGCTCACCGAGGGCATTTCATCCGCTGAATTTTCCGCGAGATTCGGTATAAACTTCGACGGACTATACGGAAGACGGCTGAAAATATACATCGACAACGGATTTATGACCTACAACGGCGACAGATACGCCTTTACCCCCAAGGGAATGTATGTGTCAAACTACATTCTCTCAAACATACTCGATTTTGACGGGGAAAGCCGCATAATCGGCGGAATCGCCGACGGAAGCGACAAGGCGTAATAGAGCGGCTTACCCCTCGATGTCAATAAAAACATCAAACCATACATACTAACGAAAAGAGGATTTCACCATGATCGAACAGTTTTACACCGACCTTGACGGGCTTTTACGCATCCCTTCTGTAGCTGTGCAGGGCGATTCCGAGTACCCTTTCGGCAAGCCCTGCGCCGAGGCACTTGACTATGTGCTGAAGCTTTGCGATTCCTTCGGCTTCCGCACCAAGAAATGCGGAAACATGCTTGGCTGGGCGGAGATCGGCGAGGGCGAGGAGATGATCGGCATACTCGCTCACCTTGACGTTGTGCCCGAGGGCGCAGGCTGGGACTATCCCGCGTTTGCGCTTACACGCACCACCGTGGATGGCGAGGAGCGTCTTTACGGACGCGGCGTAACCGACGACAAAGGCCCTGCCATGATGTGCATTTACGCCATGAAGGTGCTCCTTAACTCGGGTGTGAAGCTTACACGCAGAGTTCGCATCATCTTCGGTCTTACCGAGGAAAACGGCGATTGGGTGGATATGGCATATTACCGCGAAAATGAGGAGCTTCCCACCTTCGGATTCACCCCCGATGCGGCTTTCCCCTGCGGCTACGCCGAGAAAGGCATTGCGGTGTTTGAACTTAAAATGCCCCTTTCCAAGACAGGCATTCAATCCGTTTTCGGCGGAAATGCTCACAATATGGTGCCCGATTACTGCGAGTGCGTGATAAACGGCGAAAAGCTTACCGCAACAGGTGTTTCCGCTCACGGAAGCACTCCCGAGGCAGGCAAAAATGCCATCCTCGCGCTCATGAACGAAATAAGCAAAAATTATCCGTCCTGCGCTCTTGCGGACTTTATTACGAAGAAGTTTGAACCCGCCTGCGAGGGTCAGGGGCTTGGCATTGCGGGACGCGACGCCGAAAGCGGCAAGCTGACGCTGAATCTCGGCGTTATTGAGGTGCGCGGAGATGAGGTGGTAATGACCGTTGACATTCGATATCCCGTTACCAAGAGCTACGATTCCATTCTCACAATGCTCAAAGCAACCTGCAAGCTCTACGGCATCACCGCAGAGGCGGCAGGACATCAGCGCCCCGTGTTCACGGACAAAAAATCCAAGCTTATCACCACGCTTACAGATGTGTACAACGGTGTTACAGGAAGCGACGCAGAGCCGTTCTCCATGGGCGGCGGCACATATGCGAGAGCTATGCCGAACATCGTATCCTTCGGCCCCCACTTCCCCGGTTCAGCATCCACGGAGCATCAGAAAAACGAATATGTCACCGTTTCCGACGTTGATAAGGCAGTAAGAATCTACGCGCAGACACTCTTTGCGCTTATGGACGAAATGGCGTGAAGCTTATTTAGCGAAGAAAGAATACGGGCTGTCGTGGGCGCCAGCCCCTACAAATCCTTGTTTATTCCCGTAGGGGACGGCACAATCGTCCCACAGCAAGAAATAACAGCAAATTTGAATTTACTAAGTTAATTTATGCCGCCCTATGGCGGCGGAATGGAGAAATAAAAATGGGTTTTAATGAAAATTTGCGCGAATACGCGCGCGTTATCGCAAGTCTTGGTGTAAACGTCACCGACGACCGTTATGTTATACTCCGCTGTCCAATAGAGGCGGCAGAGCTTGGACGTCTTGTTGCCGAGGAATGCTACAAGCTTGGCGCAATTGACGTGTACACTCAGTGGAACGACCAGCGCTCAGCACGAATCCGTCTTGATTACGCCGCAAAGGAGCGTTTTGAGAATATCCCCGACTGGGTTGCGGAATCTCAGAACTCCTATGCACGCATGGGATGTGTAGCTATATCCATCGTTGCGGAAGACCCCGATATTTTCGCAGGCGCGGACAGCGAAAAGCTTATGGCATCTGCCCTTGCAGGCAAAAAGGCGTTCAAGGAGTTCTACCGCATCATGGACGAGGGCAATCTCCGCTGGACAGTGGTTGCATACCCCAACGAAGCATGGGCGAAGAAGGTATTCCCAAATGACACACCCAAAACCGCAGTCAAAAAGCTGTGGGATGCCATCTTTAAGACCGTTCGCATCGGTCGCGGCGACACCGTTCGGAAGTGGCAGAAGCATGACCGGATGCTCAAGCGCCGCGCAAGGGTTCTGAACCGCGAAAAGTTCGTTTCTCTGCGCTACAAGAACTCCCTCGGCACAGATTTCACCGTAGGTCTTATCGACGGTCACATCTGGAAGGGCGGCTCGGAAAAATGTATGGCAGGAAAGGTATATTTCCCCAACATGCCCACCGAGGAGATATTCACCATGCCGCATGCAGAAAAGGCTGAGGGAATCGTATATTCCTCTATGCCCCTCTCTTATCAGGGCGAGCTTATCGACAAATTCTGGCTGAGATTTGAGGACGGCAAGGTGGTAGAACACGGTGCAGAAACCGGACTTCGCGCCCTTGACCGTCTGCTTAACACAGACGAGGGTTCACGCCATCTCGGTGAGGTTGCACTTATTCCCTACGATTCTCCCATATCAAACCTGGGCATACTTTTCTACAACACCCTCTTTGACGAAAATGCATCCTGCCACCTTGCTCTCGGCGAGTGCTATCCCGACACCGTAAAGGGCGGCGAGAAGCTCTCCGAGGAAGCGCTCAAAAAGAAGGGCGGCAACAACGACAGCGCCAACCACGTTGACTTCATGATAGGCACTGCCGACATGGAAATAATCGGTATAAAGGCTGACGGCACGGAAGTTAAGGTATTCGAAAACGGAAATTTCGTAATCTGACATCGGTTTAAAAATTAAGTCCCAATTCGACATAGTGTTCCCACTGTCCACGAATGGACAAATCTACCGTAGGGCGGTGGCTTGCTCCCGCCGTTTCGTACAATTTTGGCTGTTTCAAGCGGCGGCACCAAGGCACCCCCCTACAGAGGGGAGCACAAAAAGTAATTGGGGTAAAATCAAAAGAAAGGAAAAATCTCAAAATGCTAACAAATATAGGTGCGCTGCACGAAAAGTCCGCCTTCATATGCGATATGGACGGCGTTATATATCACGGCAACAGACTGCTTCCGGGTGTGCCGGAGTTTGTGAAATGGCTTAACGACAACGGAAAGGACTTTCTGTTTTTAACCAACTCCAGTGAGCGCGCCCCCCGTGAGCTTGCTCAAAAGCTTAATAGAATGGGACTTGAAATCAGCGAGGACCATTTCTACACAAGTGCCCTCGCTACCGCATCTTTCCTTGCTACCCAGTGTCCCGGCGGAAGCGCATACGTTATCGGCGAGCCGGGACTTGTAAATGCGCTGTACGATGCCGGATTCTCCATGAACGACTACAACCCCGATTATGTGGTATTTGGCGAAACACGCTCCCTGTCCTACGAGAAGATCGAGCGTGCGGTGGAGCTTGTTTTTAAGGGTGCAAAGCTTATCGGCACCAACCCCGACGTAACCGCTCCCGGTGAGCGCGGCATAATCCCCGCATGCTCTGCCCTTATCTCCCCCATCGAGCTTGCTACGGCGAAAAAAGCATACTACATAGGCAAGCCCAATCCCCTTATTATGCGCCACGCTCTTAAGAAGCTTGGCTGTGAACCAGGCGATGCAGCAATAATCGGTGACCGCATGGATACGGACATTATCGCAGGTATTGAGAGCGAGCTTGACACGGTTCTTGTGCTTTCCGGCGTTACATCCCTCGAAACCATGCAGGATTTCCCCTACCGCCCCAAATATATCCTTAACGGAGTGGGCGATCTGCCCCTTGACGAGGTAAGTGTTGGGGAGTAAATCGGCTCGGCACACCAAGTTGCTTACTTAGAGCGCCCTTTGTACATCTGCTCACGGCAAATTATATAAAATGTAACAAAACCGCCTTGCAAACGCTGAATTTATAAATAAAATGGCGAAATTTGAAAAAAATTTCGGAAAACTATAGCTATTTTAAAAAATATATGTTATAATATAAATTGCGGTCAGTATACCTATGTCAAAATGTGGATAAAATCATCTTTAGATAGGACTTACCGCGTTTTATCATGTCAATATTTTATTATATATGGAGGACACACCAATGAGCAAAAAGTATTGTTATCTCTTTACCGAGGGTAACGCTTCCATGCGTGAGATTCTCGGCGGTAAGGGCGCTAACCTTGCTGAAATGACCAACATTTTCAAAGAGAAGTTCCCGGACAGAAACCCTGTTCCTCAGGGCTTTACCATTTCCACTGAGGCTTGTACTCAGTACTACGAGGACGGCGGAAAGATCAACGCTGAAATCGAAGCTCAGATTCACGAATACATTACCAAGATGGAAGAAGTTACCGGCAAGAAGTTCGGCGATAAGGAAAATCCCCTTCTCGTTTCTGTTCGTTCCGGTGCAAGAGCTTCCATGCCCGGTATGATGGATACCATCCTTAACCTCGGTCTTAACGAAGAAGTTGTTGAGGTTATGGCTACTAAGTCCGGCAACCCCAGATGGGCATATGACTGCTACAGAAGATTTATCCAGATGTACTCCGACGTTGTTATGGAAGTTGGTAAGAAATACTTCGAGGAGCTCATCGACAAGATGAAGGAAGAAAAGGGCGTTACATTTGACGTTGACCTTACCGCTGATGATCTTAAGGAGCTTGCTAACCAGTTTAAGGCTGAGTACAAGGCTAAGATCGGTCAGGACTTCCCCACCGATCCCAAGGAACAGCTTATGGGCGCAGTAAAGGCAGTATTCCGTTCTTGGGACAACCCCAGAGCAAACGTTTACCGCCGCGACAACGACATTCCCTACTCTTGGGGTACTGCCGTTAACGTACAGGCAATGGCATTCGGTAACATGAAGTCGGATCGTAGCCATGTCGTTTCTGTGAGCCAAGGAGGTGAGTGGGACCATTGTCTTCCTAAGACCGCTTGGCCTCCGACTTCCCATGTTACCGAATGCCATTGCCTGTACGTTAACGGCAGTACCCCAGCTGTAGGGGATGTCGTTGTCGCGGCGGTAAACGTTTGCACGGGGGTTGTCCCACGAACGGAAGACGGCCTTGACGGCGCCAATGAGCTGCTCCTTGGGATCGGTGGGGAAATCCTGACCGATCTTGGACTTGTACTCAGCCTTGAACTGGTTAGCCAGCTCCTTGAGGTCGTCAGCAGTCAGATCGACGTCCTGCGTCACGCCCTTTTCTTCCTTCATCTTGTCGATGAGCTCCTCGAAGTACTTCTTACCGACCTCCATAACGACGTCGGAGTACATCTGGATAAATCTTCTGTAGCAGTCGTAAGCCCAACGTGCGTTGCCGGACTTCTTAGCCATAACCTCAACTACCTCTTCATTCAGACCGAGGTTGAGGATGGTGTCCATCATGCCGGGCATGGATGCACG
>JAZRGK010000069.1:0-25325 GCA_045644145.1 Candidatus Flemingiibacterium sp. | reverse complement strand
TTATTTTCTATCATGGAAATCATGGCGTAACCACCGCCAAAGGTAAACAAGCCAATCTTGGCAAAAGTAAGGAATAAATCAAGCAAGATATTCATTTGGACTCACCCTCCTTCCTGTATTCGCATTGGCAGACCGTCATATCACGGTCTACGGTGAGGGATGCAGTTCGCATCAATTCAAACTGTTCGGCAAGGTAATCCACGGCCTCCTGCTGGGGTAGATAGTGGGTATGATAACCGTACTTCTCGCCATAGACCAATCCGGCATCTTTCATCACTTTCATGTGCTGTGAAATCGCAGATTCTGAAATTCCAAACTTTTTAGAAAGAGAGCGCACACAATGCTTTCTTTCCAAAAGAGCTTGATACATTTTCAATCGCATAGGCTCGCCCGATGCTTTTAACATACTATCAAGTTCCATGCTGTTGCTCCTTTGGTTTAGTACTTACTTAATTATAAAACTTCGTTTTAATTAAGTCAATACTTAACAAAAGTTTGGACCATATACGGGATCCGCGATAGCTGTCGATTGTAGAGCAGTTATAGAGCAAGATTCTACCATGGTGCCAAATTTACCCCTTGGAATCTTGTTGGGGAGTGCCTTCCCCAACCCCTGCAATAACAAAAATCGGGTAGAAGCATGTTGTAGCTTTTACCCGATTTATTATCTTGTCTTATTGGAAACTACCCTGCGCGGCTTTTCTTATTTTATTTTATCTACCCTTGTTGTTGCGAAGGATACCTACGATCTCATCAAAATCATCGTTGGAGATAAGATCCTCGCCCTGCTCAGCGGCAGGAGCATCTGCTTTCGCTTCATCTTCAGCCTTAGCCATGCCTGCTGCGGGAGCCGCAGAAGGCTTTGCCTCACCTACAGGATTCTGCATGCTCTTGGGAGCACTGTCGAAGCCGGTTGCGATAACGGTGATTCTGATCTCGTCCTCAAGAGTGGGATCGAATGCCACACCGAAGATAACATTAGCATCAACATGAGCCTCGTCCTTAACCATATTGGAAGCGGTGTCAACATCCTCGAGAGTCATATCCGCAGAACCGGTGATGGAGAGGATTATGCCGCGTGCGCCTGCAATAGAGGTTTCGAGAAGGGGGCTGGAGATAGCCGCTTTTGCAGCGAGAGCTGCCTTCTCTTTACCGGTAGCGCTGCCAACGCCCATATGTGCGTAGCCAGCGCCGGTCATGATAGCGGTAACGTCTGCGAAGTCCAGGTTAATGAAACCGTCAACAGCGATGAGCTCTGCTACGCTCTGTACACCGTGACGGAGAACGTCATCGGCAACCTCAAATGCGTTTACGAGAGTTATTCTGGTATCGGATACCTGCTTAAGTCTTTCGTTAGGAACAATAATAAGGGAGTCAACAACTTCGATAAGGTTCTTGATGCCTTCTTCCGCCTGTGCCATACGAACCTTGCCCTCAAATGCGAAAGGCTTGGTTACAACACCAACGGTAAGTATGCCCATATCTCTTGCGGTTTTAGCAACAATGGGAGCCGCGCCGGTACCTGTACCGCCTCCCATACCAGCGGTAACGAATACCATCTGGGTACCTTCGAGCATCTTCTTGATTTCTTCAATTGATTCCTCAGCCGCTCTTGCGCCGATCTCGGGGTTTGCGCCCGCGCCGCGTCCCTTAGTTATCTTCTCACCGATATCTATCTTAGTAACAGCGTTGGATCTCGCAAGCGCCTGTCTGTCAGTGTTGATAGCAACAAACTCAACACCGCGCATATTGGAAGCGATCATGCGGTTAACCGCGTTATTACCGCCGCCGCCAACTCCTATTACTTTTATATTTACATTGCCGAAATTGCTGTCCAGTTCAAAAGCCATTTTCAGTATCCTCCTAAAAATTTCTATGTCCGATTATCGAAAAGCTCCGATATAATGCTCATCATATGATAATATGATAATATTTATTTTGTACTTTTGCAAGGGGTTTTAAAAAAGTTTAATATTTTTTTACGTTTAATGCACAAATTGCTGTAGTTCAGCGGTCAAAACGTATCGCCAGATTGGGATTTTTGATAACGGGGCACTGGGACGGATCATTTGCATCTATGGTGGCCGGCACCCCATCCGAAAAGACATCGCTTTCAAGCATGCCCGCAACAGCCGTAAGCTTTGTGTTAAGCTCATCGCCGTTTCCGAAATCCACAAGATATATACCCTCCGCAATAAGCGCCAAATCGAATCTGTCGCGGAGATCAAATGCGGTGGTCTTCTTAAAGAGCGGACTTGACTCGAGAGCATCTATGTACGCGCTGACATACCTCTCCGATATCTGAGTTGAAAACTCAATATCATACCCGACCATAGCCAAATTTATCTCGGGAAGCACAAGCTCAATAAGTCCCATTCCGTCGATCTTATCACGGTCAAATACACGGTCAAGCACCCGAAGCTCGTCCGAGAGCACAAAATACTCACCATAAAGCTCGCACATATACCGCGGTTCATCCTCGGTAAGGCTTATAACAAGCGTGCGCGGAAGCTTTCTCACGATCTTTGCACTTTTTATGTAAGCAAGCCTTTCGCTAAGTCCCTCAAGGTCAGCGTTTGAAACCTCATAAAGGCTGAGTCCTTTTTCAATTCCGGTAATTGAAAGGATCTGATCCGCCGAATATCGCGAAGAACCGACTACCTCGATCTCCTCGATTCGGAAGAACACGGCAAGGCAGATTATAAGAAACACAACACTGAGTACACCCAGTATCAAAATATAGGTGAACTTTGAAAACTGCTTTTTTGTACGGTTGTGCTTTTTAAATTTCTGCAGGCTTTCTTTGCTTTTTATTTTGGCAAGCTCGTGGTCATCGCCGGTAAAGAATCGACTCTCCCGGCGGTCGCTTGAACGGCTCATACGCTTTTCCCCCGTGAGTTGTGTCCTCTTTTGCGATTTTCAGATATCAGCCCGCGCCAAGCGCAAGGCACAATACCGCCTTTATACTATTATATCATAGCTCCTGCAAAAAAGTCAAGTAATTTGCACGGATTTATCCGAATATTTGCAGATTTTTTCACACAATTATGTTATTTTTTGCCTGCAAGCTTCATAAGATCAAAAAATATGCTCTTATTCGCCTCAGAAAGAGCAAACTCCGTGATATTTTTTGACATTTCCCCTCGTTTTTTGCTATCTTCAAGAAGCTCTGTCAGTGCAACCGTTAATTTGCCGTCTGTAAGCTCGCTTTCGGAAAACAGAGCCGCCGCGCCTGCATCGGCAAGTACCTTTGCGTTCTTGTACTGATGATTATCTGCCACATGAGGCGAGGGGATCAGCACACAGCACTTTTTAAGCACCGCCAGCTCGGAAAGCGTCATAGCGCCGGCACGGCTTACCACCACATCCGCCGCCGCCATAAGCTCAGGCATATTGTAGATATACTCTTTTATCTGAATATTCTCGTAATTAAAAAGTCCGTATTCCTTCGCCTTGGCAGTCGCCGCCTCGTATTCGATGGCACCGGTTGCATGTATATGGAGAAGCTCAGGATGCTTAGCGGTATAATCACGCATAAAGTCAAGCATCTCATCATTGACCTTTTCAGCGCCCATGCTTCCGCCGTATGATAAAAGGAAATACTTATATTTCCCCTCGATTCCAAGACTGCGCCTTGCTTTGCCGTAATCAAGGCATGCGAACTCCGACTTTATGGGATTGCCCACCTTCAGCGTCTTTTCAGCATATGATTCTCCCAGCGCCTTTGCGGTAGCATCGAAATTTACATATATGCGGTCAACGTATTTGGCGAGCATCCTCACCGCAACGCCGGGGATGGCATTGGACTCGTGTATAGCCGTGGGTATGCCCATAGAGGATGCCGCCTTAAGAAGCGGCCAACAAACGTATCCGCCCGTTCCCACAACTATGTGAGGCTTAAACTCGCGGAGAAGCTTTTTTGCTTTCATAGGTGATGTAAAGGCAAGCCACGCCGACTTTATATTGTAAGGGGTAAGCTTGCGCTTGAAGCCCTGAACCTCGACATGATGAAGCTTATAGCCTTCCTTCGGCACAAGCTTATTTTCAATTCCGTGGGATGTGCCCACAAATTCAATAAGCGCTCCGGGGATATTTTCGCGTATATTGTTTGCGATGGCGATGGCAGGATTCACATGACCGCCCGTACCGCCGCCCGTCATTAAAACTTTCATGTTTATTGCCATAGCTTTTGCATCAGCAAAAGCTTCCTTTCTGCCCTTCCCCTGGCTCGGTTTGCGAAGCAAAACTTTCGTCTAAGACGAAAGCAGAGCCACAAAATAAGGTTTGAAAATTTTTTCAAACTTGCTATTTTCGCTGTTTTGAGAACCGCGATATTGATAAAACTACTCCCATTTCTACCATAAGCACGCACAGCGACGAGCCGCCGTATGAGAAGAATGGCAGCGAAATACCGGTGTTGGGGATAGAGTTGGTTACAACAGCGATGTTAAGAAGCGCCTGCAGTACAACCTTACCAACAATTCCCACAACAACGAGGGACGAGTAAACATCCGGCGCTTTCATGGCAATTACAAAGCCTCGCCATGCAAACAGCACGAAAAGAAGCACTACGGCAACGGCGCCGATAAATCCCAGCTCCTCGCAAACTATGGTAAAAATAAAGTCATTCTGTGGCTGTGAAACGAACATGTGCTTCTGATAGCTTTCGCCAAGTCCCTCGCCAAATAAGCCGCCGGAACCGATGGCATATAACCCCTGCAAGGTCTGATATCCGGCACCGCGGGGGTCGTTTTCGGGATGCAGCCAGATATCAATGCGGCGTTTTGTATACGGTGTTACCACGCTGATAATTCCAAGCAGTGCTACGCCTACGCCGCCCATTCCGATAAGCAGTTTAAGCGGTGTTCCGCTGGCGAAAATAATTATTACGCCGATGGCGAACATAATTATAGTTCCCGAAAGATGCTTTTCTATAATGACAAGTATACACGCTACGGCTGTTATAACAAGGGGCGCGAATGTGCCGAAGAACGAAGAGCGTATAAGATTTGATCTATCCGTGGTGCGCTCATAATAGCGGTCGAAATACCACGCAAGTATCAGAACAAGCCCAAGCTTCATAAACTCCGACGGCTGGATATCAACGAATCCGAGGTCAAGCCAACGCTTTGCGCCGTTTCGCACTACGCCGAATATTGGCACAGCGGCAAGCAGCACAAGGCATCCCGAGAAGTATATAATGGACACCTTTTTGTACCACTCCGGTCTGAACCATGTGGCAAGCGCCATACCGGCGAATCCGAAGGAGATAAATATAAACTGCCGGAATATTATATAATAGCTGTCGTCGTATTTGTTTTTGGAATAAACGTAGCTTGCGGAATACACCATGATAGTACCGAACGCAAGCAGTATAAGTACAAGAACGAGGAATACATAGTCTATACTTCCCTCTTCGCGGACAATGTTGCGCTTTTCAAGCACCGTGCGGTCAACCGCAAATGTTCTTTTAAACCACTGAACCATTTCATTCTTTGGCTTTGGCTGAACCGAGGCAGTACGTCTTGCCGGCTGTACGGTTGTACGCGCGGCAGGCATCTGACGGTTCTTAATGGCAGTACGGGTATTTGCACTGTTTCCGGAAATACCGCGTGTTGCCTGCATCTGATGCTGTGTGCGTCCTGATGTGTTCGCACCCCTTGCACCGTTTGCGGTTCTGTTTGCCGGCGCGGTATTTCTTCTGTCAGGCTGTGCCGTGCTCTTTGCGCGGTTATAATGGTAATTTCGCTTATCGTCCTGCAAACAGATCACCTCCGATAATAAAAGTTTTTTAGATTCCGAAATATGCGATCACGCCGGCCAAAACCGTAACAAGGGAGAAAACGCCCACTATTTTAAGCTCTGACCAGCCGCATTTTTCAAAATGGTGATGTATCGGCGCCATCTTGAAAATGCGTTTTTTCGTAAGCTTGTAGCATCCCACCTGAAGTATGACCGAAGCGGCTTCGGCAATATAAACGATGCCCACAACGATTATAATAAGGGGATTATCAATCATATACGCCATGCCTACGGCAAGTGCGCCGAGGAAAAGTGAGCCGGTATCGCCCATAAATACCCTTGCAGGATAGAAATTGTACACAAGGAAGCCAAGGCATGCGCCCATGGTAATAGCGGCGGCGGTCACTGTGGGAAGCGATTCCAAAACAAACGCCGCAACCGCAAAAAATGCGCCTACCGCAAGGGTAACACTGCTTGCAAGACCGTCTATTCCGTCAGTAAGATTTACAGCATTGACGATTCCCGTAATAAGCAGTATGGAGAGGATATAGTAGAATATTCCAAGCTCCGCCTCGATTCCAAGGAAGGGAATCCTAAGCTCCGTTGTAATGTTCCCCGTAAGCTTGAGAGCGGCGAGTAGGAGTCCCGCCGACACAAGCTGTAAAAGATACTTTTGGGACGCGGTAAGTCCCTCGTTTCTGTGGTTTTTAAACTTTGTCAGGTCGTCAACCACGCCTATAGCACCGTTTATAACAGCAAATACCGTGATTATTAAAAGCTTTTCAAGCCCTGTGCTGTTTTCGGTAATAAGCATAGCTGTGACAGCGCCGACGAGCACAACAAGGGAAGCTATAATAAAGCTTATACCGCCCATTGTGGGAGTGCCCTCTTTGCTTTTATGCCATCTTGGACCTATATCAAGTATCTGCTGCCCCATCTTCATGCTTTTTAATTTTGGGATAAGAATTCTTGCGGCTGCCGCGGTCAAGGCAAAGGCGGCAATAATAATAACGATAAAATACGCGATCATTGTTGTCTTCATATTTATTGTCATTCCTTTCTGACGGTTAAGTTTGAAAAATGATCCATTTTTCAAACTTACTACCATCATTTTTCATCCAAGCAGTCATTTGCCGTTTCTAATGTCAATAAGCTTCTTAAGCTCCTCTATGACGCGTTCAAGGCGAACGGCACGGCTTGCTTTGAACAGTACCGCATCCCCGTGTGATACAAGATCGTACACAGTCTTTGCGGCTGCGGAAACGTTTTCGGTATTTGTGCTTATACTTATATTTTCAGCCTTGAATCCTTGATTTATGGCACCGAGGGCTATATTCTCTGCCTCTCTGCCGAATGTGACAAGATTTGAGATACACTTCGATGCCACAAGAGCGCCCACTTCCATATGAAGCTGCTTTGAATATTCTCCAAGCTCACGCATGTCGCCAAGGACAGCCACACTTCGCCCGCCGCTCTTTTTAGCAAGACGAGCCAAAACATCAACAGCCGCCTTCATGGATTCCGGTCCGGCATTGTAGCAGTCCTCAACGATGGTGACACCGCTGTATTCGTAAATATTCTGCCTCATACCCGTATTGCGGAATGACATAAGACCGCGCTTGATCTCGTCATCGTCCATTCCGAGAAGTATTCCCACCACAAAAGCATATGTGGCATCATACACGTTATGTGTTCCGATGCAGGGTATACGCACATTTGTGACCACGCGTCTGCCTGCCACAAGGTCGAACTCCGTATTTCCTTCATATTCGCGGATATTAAGTGCACGGTAGTCCGCCTGAGGATTACGTAAGGATACAAATATAAGATTCTGCTTTAATTTTCCCTTTTGGGCAAACAGCATAGGCTCGTCGGCATTGAGTATAACGTATCCGTCCTCAGGTACTCCCTCGGTTATTTCAAGCTTCGCCTTGCAGATATTCTCCCTTGAGCCGAGATTCTCTATATGGGAGTTTCCGATATTGGTAATAAGCGCTATATCCGGTTTTACCGTCGCCGTCATACGGGATATCTCCCCAAGACCGCTCATGCCCATTTCCAGCACGCACACCTGCGTAGTTTCGGGCATATCAAGCACCGACAGCGGCATGCCGATCTCATTATTAAAGTTTCCGGCAGTTTTATGGGCGATATATTTTGCACCGGTAACGGCGTAAACAAATTCCTTGGTAGTAGTCTTGCCAACGCTTCCCGTAACCGCTACGGTTCTTGGATGTATACGGGCTTTGTACGCACCGGCGATCTTGCCGAGGGCTTCCACGGAGCTTTCGGATACAAATATACGATTTACAAGCTCAGCATCCGTGTTTTCGGGAACACGCTCCGCAATAACCGCGGCAGCGCCTTTCTCAAACGCCTGCCCTATAAAATCGTGTCCGTCAAAGCGTTCACCCCTAATCGCCACAAACAGCGATCCGAACTCCGCTTCTCTGGAATCGGTTACAATTGAAGTTATATCGTAAGATACCGGACATTCCACACCCAGTATTCCTGCAAGATCTTTTGTATTGAACATCGCCTTTTTGTACTTTATGCCCATTTTGTCGGTTCCTTTCTGTTATGTCACGGTATTTACCTGCCGTATAAGCGCCGCAGTGTGCGGCATATGATATCCTTTTCCGAAAAGGGATGCTTCCCCGAGCTGTCGATTTCGTAGTCCTCGTGCCCTTTACCGGCGAGAAGTATGATGTCCCCCGGACGGTGGTTTTCTATAACGTATTCTATGGCTTTTTCGCGCCGTTCGATCACCCTACACTCAGCGCCGTCAGCAGCGCCTTTTAAAATATCGCAGATTATACTTCGCGGATTCTCAGTTCTGCTGTTATCTCCCGTAATTACCGTAAGATTCGCGAGTGTGGTGGAAATTCTGCCCATTATAGGCCGTTTTGATACATCTCTGTCGCCGCCGCATCCAAATACTGCCACAAGCCGCCCATCCGAGCGCTTCATGGCAAGTAAACACTTAAGCACATTTTCAAGTGCATCCGGTGTATGCGCGTAATCAATAAATATCTCAAAGTCAAGCGGTTCGTCCGTTAAAACACGTTCCATTCTGCCGGGGATTTGCGGACAGCCTTCAAGCGCCGATGCGATAACATCCGCTTTTATGCCAAAAAGTCTTGCACAGCTTGCCGCCGCAAGAGTGTTCGACACCGTAAAAGAGCCTGCTATGGGGCATTTTATCCTGCGTGCTTCATTTTTGTCGTGAAACACATAGGATACGCCGTCTGCCTGCTCAACTAATGCGTCTGATGAATAATATGACGCCGCTTTATCAGCACAGGAATATGTAACATACGGAATACCTATATCATCTGAGAGCCGCTTGGCATATAGATCATCCACATTTACGACCGCCGCCCCACTAAGCTCAAAGAGCCTCTTTTTGGCGAGATAATACGCTTCCATATCTTCGTGATAGTCAAGATGATCCTGAGTAAGGCCGGTGAATATGCCTGCCGTAAATCTTATTGGATCAAGTCTGTACTGCGCAAGGGCGTGAGAGGATGCTTCCATAAAAACGATCTCCACACCTGCATCCGCCATCAGCCCAAGCATTGGGTAGAGTTTTTCCGGTGTGGGTGTGGTCATAGAATTCACATTTGACTGCGCCGAATCCGAAAGGATAACGGTTTTGTCACCCACAAGGCATCTTACAGTGCCGATAACACCTGTGACATACCCTGCCCTTTTAAATATTTCGTTTAAAAAATATGTAGTGGAAGTTTTGCCGTTAGTTCCGGTCACCGCAACGAATATAAGCCGTTCTGTGGGTCTGCCACAATATTCGTTCCACATATTTGCGCATGCAAGGCGCGTATTTTCTACGGTTATATACGGAATTTCGGGATGCGCCGCAAGGTAACCCGTCACATGTCCGCAGACAATAAGCTCCGCACCGCGCTCCACAGCAGTACATATAAGGTCGTGACCGTCTACCCTCTCACCTTTTATACAGATGAACGTATCTCCGCACTGACATTCCAATGCATTTGTGCGAAGCATTCCGCACTCCCTGTCGAAAGATTCCAGATTGGTTCCGGTAATCCCGATATTTCGTGTAAGACTCAAAAGATTTGCCATTGTTTCTTCCCCCTTAGCGCTATATCTTTAATATGATATTTACGCTTTCGGGGGAATATTTATGACATCAGTCTGTACCGTCCATGTATCTGAATTCCACAGTAACTATAGTTCCGGGCGGTACCATTGTGCCGGCTTCCGGAGTCTGGGAAATAACAACCGCTCCGCCGCCCACATTGTAGTTGGTTGCACCCACTATCTTTACGTTAAGCTTGGCATTAACAATAGCTCTGTTGGTCATGGTTGCATTCTGTCCCATAACATCAGGGACAACTACGGTATCCGACGGCTCTGCCTCTCCCGTATAGAGATATACGCGTCCGTTTTCAAGGGAAAGTCTGCTTCCGGGCTCAGGCACTTGCGCCGTTATAAATCCCTTGCCGTCGCCGATAATCTCAAACTTAAGCTTTCTGTTTGTGATATAGAGGGTTGCGTCTTCTACCTCCATGCCAACGAGATTCGTAATGCCTACATCTATCTTCGCCAGCTCTTCTTCCGTATACTGCGGCTCATAGCCAAGATAAGGCAGTGCCACGGAGAGGAAGTTTGATATGTAGGGAGCCGCAACGATACTTCCGTAAGAACCGCCAGAGGAAGGCTCGTCAACTATGATTATAACAGCTATCTCCGGATCATCCGCAGGAGCAAACGCAACAGTGGAACCGATTCGGTAAGGTCTTTCGCTTGTAACCCACTCATCGTTTACCGTAACCACATTGCCTTCCGCATCGTAGTAAACGTATTTATCCTGCTTCTGGGATGTACCGGTTTTTGCGGCTACGCTGTAGCCTTTAGTGTAGGCGTTTTTAGCACCGCCGTCGGTTGCCACGCCCTCAGCAAGTATGCCGGTGATTGTCTTGCAGGTTTCTTCGGAGAAGACCTGCACCTTTTCCTTTGTTTCATAGGAATAGATAACATTTCCGTCGTTGTCCGTAAGTTCTTTAAGAACATGGGGAGTTACAAGATAACCACCATTGGCTATGGTGCAGATAGCAGTAAGCTGCTGCAGGGGAGTAGCCTTAAAGGTCTGTCCGAAGGAGTATACCGCAAGCTCAACGTTACCCATATTTTTCATGGCATGATAGCTTCCGTAAGCCTCACCCGTAAGGTCAACGCCGGTTTTCGTGGTGTAGCCAAGCGCTTCAAAATACTTATAGAAGGTCTCTTTACCGATCTTTTCGATGGTATTCATCATAAGAGGGTTGCAGGACTGCTGAAGCCCTCTGGCAAATGTAACCGCGCCGTGTCCCGCACGTCTGTGACAGCTAATTGGCGTTGCGTAGCCTTCTACGAAATAGTGTCCGCTACAGTAGAAAGGATCGTCCACATGTACTACGCCTTCCTCTATTGCAATTGCGGAAGTAATGATCTTGAAGGTAGAACCCGGCTCATACGGCTCGGTTACGATCTTATTGTTCCACATGCTGTATATAAGATTAGTGCGCAGGGTGTTGTATTCATCCGTCCCCGCGGTATAACCGCTGGCGTTAAGCTCGGCAAGGTACTCCTCTGCAAGAGTGTACGGATCGTTGCAGTCATAGTTCGGGAAAACCGCACCTGCAAGTATTCCGCCCGTGTTTACGTCCATAACGATGCCGCATACACGGTTTGTTGCGTGAGACGATTCATATGCGGCAAGCAACTGATTTTCAAGCTCATACTGAAGTCGCATATCAATGGTCGTGATCATGTTGGCGCCGTTTTCCGCGCCTACATAGCTTTCATACTTAAACGGCATTTCCTGCTGTACCGCATTTTTTGCGGTAATATACTTACCGGTCTTGCCTTTAAGATAACTATTGTATGTAGCCTCGATTCCGTAAACGCCGTCACCGTCGGCATTGGTGAATCCTATAAGGTGGCTTGCCAAGTTCCCGTAGCAGTAGTAGCGTTTGGATTCGGCGGAAAGATTAAGAAGCCCGGTAAATCCTTTTTCCTTGATGAACTGACGTAGAATATCTGCGGTTTGGGGGTCTACGTTCTTTTTTATAGTTTCGTCCTTGCGCTCTATCTTCTTTGAGCGTTCTATGACGTTATCGTAATCCACACCAAGAACTTCAACAAGCTTTTCGGCGATCTCCCTTGCTGCCTGACCTCTCTCGTAGTCATTGTCCGGCTCTTCCTCAAAAGCGGCGATCGCATTGGGAGAGATAAACACGCGGTACACCGTAGTATTGGTAACAAGGAGATTCATATTCCTATCGAAAATTTTTCCTCGCTCAGCGGTGGTAGTGACTTCGCTTGTAAGCTGGTCTATTACTATCGCCTGATATTTGTCATTATCTATTATCTGAAGTCCGAACAGACGAAGAACAAGAAATACCCAACCTGCGGCAATTACGCCGGCAAAAAACAGCGTGCGCTTAAACATCACACTTTTCTGTGACAAGAACGGCATTTGTATCCCCCTTAGAAATGGCAAATTACGGAGAGCAAGCCTTTACGTCGCCCGCTCTCCGAGATATATTCCGAAACTATTATAAATAATATGTTCTGCGGTCAAAATAATGCCTGCCGCATCACATTCCGAAGAATCCGCGTATACGCTCAACGAAGGCTCCGCCAAGTCCCATTATTTCTTCAAAAATATTGGTTCCCGTATCAGTTTGTTCTTCAACGATCTCAATTTTGTCTTCTTTATGTACCGTAAGATAATACCTGTCCACCTGATCCTTCTTCACCATGCCAAGGTCTTCCTTTGCCATAGTTTCCACAATACGGAGATCATCTCTGGTTTCAAGAAGCAGTCTTAACTCGTTTTCCTCTGAAACCATTGAATTATATTTACGCTCAAGAGCCGAATTTTCGGCAGTAATTTCGCTTATCTGTACAGATGTTGTTACTATAGCCATAATAAGCACAGTAAAGCAGAGTGCAATAAGCACAATGGAGAGAGGGAAAGAATACTTCTTCTCTACCACTATAGTGTGTATTGCAACGACAGATTTTTTTCTTATCTTCTCTGCTTTTTTTACCTGCGCCTTAACCGTTTCCGCTGTTTTTGCACGGACATTCGTTCCGGACTTAACGCCTGTACGGGCCTTTGTGCCGGCGTTAGTCTTTACTCTGTCTGTGGTTCTTCTCCCTGCGCCTGCATGTACCTGCGTACCTCTATGGGCTGTCGGGTTCATTCTGCGCGCTCCGACATTTGCATTACTATGCATAGCGGTGGGAGCTTCGGGACGGTTATTGTTTACAAGAGATTCCCACGAATATTCCTTATAGGACGGGTGGGTAGAGATACGGTTATCCGATGCCGTTTTGGTATTCTTTTTATTTTTGAGCGCCGCTTCGGTCATGGATAATCACCTCCGTATCTTTATGGCATATAATTTATATTTTCTCCGCTACTCTCAGTTTTGCGCTGTGAGAGCGTGAGTTTTCACTTAATTCCCTTTCCGAGGGAAGTATGGGCTTGTGGGTTACTTGCTTGATCTTGGGATTCTTTCCGCACACGCACACGGGAAAATCCTTAGGGCATGTGCATCCTTTGGCATTTTCCGCAAAGGTCTGCTTTACGATTCTGTCCTCAAGCGAATGGAAGGTTATCACCGAAAGCCGTCCGCCAGGGGCGAGAGCATATATGAGAGAATTTAATGTAGGCTCGATAATAGACAGCTCGGAATTCACCTCTATGCGTATTGCCTGAAAGACGCGTTTTGCAGGATGTGAGCCGGCTTCTCTGGCTTTTGCCGGTATGGATGCCTTTATGATATCCACAAGCTCAAGTGTGGTTTCAATAGGCTTCTCATCACGCATTTCGCATATCCTTGCCGCAATGCGTCCAGAGAACTTTTCCTCGCCGTAATCAAAGAATATCTTTTTAAGCTGTGCTTCCGAATATGTATTTACTACCTCATACGCATCAAGCGATGCATCGGGATTCATTCTCATATCAAGGGGCGCGTCGTGCATATAGGAAAATCCCCGCTCAGGCGTATCAAGCTGATAGGATGATACTCCAAGGTCTATAACGGCACCGTCGATTTTTTCTATACCGAGCCGTTCAAGAATCGCTGATATATTTGAAAAGTTGTCGCGCACAAAAGCAATTCTATCAGAATACGGTGAAAGACGTTTTTTGGATGCTTCAATAGCCGCACTGTCCTGATCTATGGAAACAAGTCTTCCGCCCTCTGTCAGTTTCTTTGCAATGGCTTCGGAATGTCCGCCGCCGCCGAGTGTACAGTCAACGTATATACCGTCGGGCTTTATGGAAAGCCCGTCCACGGATTCATTAAGAAGCACGGAATAGTGGGAAAACTCCGGTGTGTGTTCCATCAAAGTCCAAGCTCCTTCATCTGCGCTTCAATAAGTGCCGCATCGTCGCCGGACTTCATAGCCGCCCAGCGTTCAGCCGCCCAAAGCTCAGCGTGATCGCCAACGCCAAGGAAAGCCGCATCCTTTTCAAGATGCGCATATTCGCGAAGTCCCTGCGGGAGCGTAATTCGTCCGTGCGCATCGGGTGTAACCTCAGACGCAAAAGTAAAAAGGAAGCGCTTAATGGCTTTCGTCTGTGATGAGGGAAGCTCGGACAGCTTGTCGGAAAAACGCTGCCATTCGTCAAGGTGATATAACGACAGACATCCGTCAACACTTCGTGACAAAACGAAAGTATCGCCAAGCCCCTCGCGTAATTTTGCCGGAACAAATACACGGAACTTCGCGTCTATAGTATGTAAATATTCACCTGTGAGCAACCCATTCACCCCACTTTCAACGAAATTTTGGGAAAATGCACCACTTTGCACCTTTTTGCACCACTTATATTATAATACATCTTGCGAAAGATTTCAATAGCTTTCGCAAGATTTTTTTTACCAATATGCAAATTTTTTTGCATATTTTTCACATTATTATTCCATATATACGGCTTTCTTGCAATTATGTGTAATATCTGCAAAAATATGTAAATTTACGCGTGATATTTTTTAATAAGCTCAGCAACCTTTTCAGGGACAAATTCGGAATAATCCGAGCCGTACCGTATAAGCTCGCGAACCATGGTAGAGCTGACATGCATATACTCCGCCTTGGTGGGGATGATCACCGTAT
Organism: Candidatus Flemingiibacterium sp.; assembly: GCA_045644145.1. Taxonomy (GTDB): domain Bacteria; phylum Bacillota; class Clostridia; order Oscillospirales; family CAG-272; genus Flemingiibacterium. The sequence goes on along the minus strand of JAZRGK010000069.1, from coordinate 10,424 downwards.
CAAGCCCTTTTTCAAGTGAGCGATTGATAAGCGCCAGCGACTGCTCATAATCAAAATCCGAAGCAGACCTTGCCCCCTTAACTATGGTGCCGATTCCGTGTTCACGGGCATAATCCACGAGAAGCCCCCCCCACGCATCAATGTGTACATTAGGGATATGAGAAAAGGCGGTTTTCATCATTTCAAGTCTTTCGTCCACGCTGAAGAAGCTAGTCTTTGAGGAATTTATAAATTCCGTCACATAGACCTTTTCAAAAATTCTCGAAGCACGTTCAACAAGGTCAAGATGTCCTACCGTCGGGGGATCGAAGCTCCCCGAAACAAGCGCGATTTTAGAGTTAAGCATAATTTTAATCACACCTTTCTTGAAAGCACGGTAATATATATTCTTCCGTAGCGGTTTTGCTTTTCTATGTTGTATTTCTCCGCAAGAGCAGCATCACCACCGAATATATCCTCGGTTTCATCCTCACAGAATATCCAAGCGCCATCCGAGAGCAGATCATACTCCGCAAGCTTCTCGAGAGCAGTCTTAAGCATACCGCTTCCGTAAGGCGGATCAAGAAAAACAAAGTCATACTTATATTTTCGGTTTGAAGCACGCAGAAAATCCGCAAAATCCGAGGTTACGATTCTGCAGCGCTCAAAAAGATGGGTTTTCTGCGCATTTTTCTTGATTATCGCCACAGCTTCCGCCGACTTATCCACCATATGTGCCTTTTCCGCGCCGCGGCTCAGGGCTTCAAGCCCCATCTGACCGCTTCCGGAGAAAAGATCAAGCACAAATGCGTCCGGCAGGTCAAACTGAATCATGCTGAATATAGCTTCCTTCACGCGCTCCGCAGTGGGACGTGTTTTCTCCCCGTCGAGAGTTTCAAGGCGCGTACCGCGCGCAGTTCCCGTTATGATCCTCATATATTTTTCTCCTTTTCCAATGACTGCTTTTTATAATAATCTATTATGGCGTCCGCATTTGATGCACTGATGCCGGAAACGCGCATAAGCTCTGCTTTATCCGCCTTTTTGATGGCGGCAATGCTCTTAAAATGAGCCAGCAGACTTTTCGCTTTTACCTTTCCGATCCCCTCGATATTTTCAAGAGTTGAGTGCTTCAGCGTTTTTGATTTGGCGTTTTCCATGCGGGTTATCGTATAACGGTGAACCTCTTCCTGCAGTCTGTAAACAAACTGGAACACCGCCTGCTCACGGGCAATGCTGAGTTCGCTCTCGTCATCCGTAAGCGCCCGTGTTTTGTGGAATTCATCCTTCACCATACCGAAAACCGGTATCTCACATCCAAGCTCTTCCATAAGCTCACGCACAACAGAAACATGTCCCTTACCGCCGTCAAGCAGTATGAGGTCCGGAACGTCACCGAAAGAGCCGTCTGACAGATGTGAAAGCCTTCTCGAAAGCGCCTCGCGCATTGCACCGTAATCATCAATGCCGTCTGTGGATTTTATCTTAAAGGTTCTGTAATCGGACTTCTTTAACTTTCCCTTTTCCGCCACGATCATTCCGGCGGTTATATTATCCTTCCCGAAGTTTGAGATATCGTATGCCTCTATTCTCTCCGGCACAACCTCAAGCTTAAGCATGGAAGCAAGCTTGAAGAGCATTTTGTTGTCCTTTTCGGACTGCGCCTTATAAAGAAGTGCCTGCTGCTTGGCGTTGTCGTACACCATTTCGCAAAGCCTGCGTCTGTCGCCTCGCTCCGGCGTGCGTATATCGGGCTTATAGCCTACTTTCATACGCATAGTTTCCGCAAGCGCCTCAAGCTCGCTGTCGGGAAGGGTGAAATCGAGGATTATCTCATGGGGAATATATTCACGCACATTGTAAAGCTCCGACAAAAATGCGGACATATTCTCCTCATCCACGATCTGCTCGGCGTGGAACAGAAAATGATCGCTGTCTGTAATGCTTCCGCCTCTGATATAGAATACGGATATGCAGGAGCACATTTCATCCGTATACAGTGCAATGACGTCCTGCTCCATATCCGGAGAGCCAACCACCTTCTGACGCTGCCACAGCTTTGAAAGTGCCTCTATTCTGTCACGGTAACGCGCCGCCGCCTCAAACATAAGATTCTCCGAAGCGTACTCCATTTTCTCTTTCAATGACTGCTCACATTCACGGAACGAACCGCGAAGAAAGCTGTTCACTTCCTTGAATACAGCCTTATATTCCTCGCTTGATACCTCGCCCGTACAAGGAGCCATACACAGTCCGATATGCTTATTAAGGCAAGGGCGCCCTTTTTTTATATCTCTCGGAAATTCCTTGTTGCAGGATGCAATTCCGAAGGATTTCTGCACAGTTCCAAGGATATTGTATACCGCTGAAATGCTGGAATACGGCCCGTAGTATTTAGCCCCGTCCGCAAGACGTTTTCTTGTAACGGTAAGCTTTGGATACTCGTCGTTCAGCGTAAGCTTAAGGTAAGGATAGGATCTTGAGTCCTTCAGCCTTATGTTGTATTTTGGTGAATACTGCTTGATAAGCCCGTTTTCAAGGGAAAGCGCCTCGATCTCCGTATCGGTGAGAATATAGTCGAAGCTGTGCACGTTCATGACCATGCGCTTGGTTTTTTCATCATGGCGCGCCGATTCATGGAAATACTGTGACACGCGATTCTTAAGCGACCGTGATTTACCCACATATATTACCTTTTCGCTCTTATCGCGCATAATATACACGCCGGGGCGCTGGGGCAAACTGTTTGCTTTTTCAAGCAGTTCCGCCCTGCGGTCAGTATTTGCTTTTCTTATGCACTTTTCTTCCATCGGTTACTGCACCGCCCTTCTGCAAAACGCTCGTATAAAACGAACCCTTTACTAACGCAAAAACGGGTCACCGCACAATAAGCACTCCGCGACCCGTCAAACTATTAAACCAAGGTAAGCTGTCCTGTGTACAGTACAACTCGCACGATCAACCGAAAAAAATCCGGTCTTACTCACCGAATGCGGTGTCGATAAGCTCGCACAGTCCGTCAAGTGCGGCATTTTCGTCATTGCCGTCAGCAATAAGGGTAACAGTCATTCCCTTAGTAATGCCGAGAGAAAGCACGCCGAGAAGACTCTTTGCATTAACACGTCTGTCTTCCTTTTCTACCCAAATAGAGCTTTGGAAGGAATTTGCTTTCTGAATAAAGAAGGTAGCAGGCCTTGCGTGAAGCCCCACATTATTACGGATAGTTACGTTACGGGATATCATATCAATTCGCTCCTAACATTAAATTTGTATATTTCGGTCTAAAATTTCAATTCATATATGCGCTCCGAACTCTATAAAATCACCAGATCATGAGCGCGCGGTAAATCCCACTAAAATATATACCTATTATAGTATATCAAATATTTCAAATAAAATCAATAGTCCTTTTGCATATAATTTGTCAAACCCAAGTCGAATTTATCTGTTATTTTCGGAGCTTTTGATAAAAAAACGCCGTTTTATGGCAATAAATGCCATAAAACGGCGTTGTATCTTATTCTGCAGGAGTCAGTTTTTCTACACCTGTGACCATGATGCTCACTGTTATGTTTTTGCTTTCAATAATGAGCCTTGAGCCCGGAGCAATGTAGGTAGTTCCGCCAAGCAAGAACCCCTCGTCGCTGAACACACCCGATGAGGTCACTTCACCTCTTGCATCTATGCGTTCACTCTTGGTGGGGTCATCCGGATCTGCAGGTGAATAGCTCTTTATGAGCTTGCCGTCAGCCCCCTCAATAAACATTTCCGCGGGCAGGTCGTAGGGCTTTTCTTCCAATATTCCGAAATAGCACTTATGAGTATCGCTGTAGAATACATCTCCGGGGATAAAATAGTTGTATGAATCACTGCTTATATCCTGAACGAGGAATGATATTCTGGCAGGTTCTGCACTGTTATTTGTAATTACCTTCTCAACAATTCCGGTGCGAAGCGCGATTCCCACCAAGGCGCCCAGCACTGCTACCACGATCAGCAAATCAATAATATTGGGCTTAAATTTTTTACTTTTCTTTGCGCTGCTCTCGTTCATTATTCAGCCCCCCTTTCAGATATCTGTGTACAGTATCCCGTACCTGTGTAATTTGGCAGACGGATGTGCATGGCAGTGCCTACCGAAATATCGTATCCGCCGCTGATTATATACCGTCCGTCAGCCCCCACAGTTGCTTCAGCCGATACGGTAAGGCTGACATTTGAATGTTCCGGATACTCGCTTATCACAGCCGCTCCGGCGGAAAAATCATTGCCCACATAAGTAGCCGGAGTCACTGCATAGTCAATGACTCTGCCGAGGTGGTATTTTGCCACAGAATCAACTACACTCTGATCAAGTGCAAAATTGCCGGTAAATTCATTTCTCACCGTACGGAATTCTACCACATATTCGATGGATACGGTTTCATTTACAACCTCTGCGCCCCCCATTGTAAAGAACATCAGAGCTGCTCCGATTATGGCGGCTACCACGATGATTATCACCGCATCCACCGCGTTGAATTTGTGTTTTTTCACTGTAGTTTTCATAACCTTCTCCATTTCATCAATATATATCTGCCGCCGCAGTGGTGTTAAGTGTCTTTCTTATTGCAACTCCAATGCCGAGCATAAGCCAGAACATGAGAAATACCCGATAGTTGTACCAGATATAGTCCGTCATGCCTTGAGCAAGTACGGCAACCATTCCGCAAAAGATCGCGCCGGAATAATGTTTTTCAGGCCGCTCCTCATCAACATGAAGTGTCAGCGCACTCTGAGCATATATAATCAGCACAGCGACAAAAACAACAAGTCCAACCACTCCAAGCTCCACGAGAATCTGCATGTACAGGTTGTGTGAGTGTGGAGCGGTTTCAATTCCGGACAGTGCATACAGGGGATAAATAAGTCTGAAGGAATCATTTCCGATTCCGATTCCGCTCTGCCAATAGTCCGCCACCATCCTAATAACTCCGCGCCAGATGTTAACTCGGTAAGAGGTGGAGCTGTCACCGAGATTACCTATACTCAAGAACCTTTGTATAATGCTCTCGGGCAGAACAAATGGCAAAAACGGTATCCCGAGGGAACAGAACAGAAGACCCGACAGTGTGTTTTGTGTGTACATGAGCATGAAGATGAGAATTCCGATCAAAAAACCGAGCCATGCGCCTCTTGACCATGTGTATACAAGACATCCCAGGGTGCATATGCCGGATACCGCCAGCGCAAGCTTGCCGCGAGGGTTTTTGGCTAAGATAAACATGGCGAAAACCAGCGGAAGCACCATGATAAGATATTCCGCAAGAACATTGGGGTTTTCAAAGGTGGAAACCACCCGCCCCTCAATCTCACTGAACATATCCGAGTCCTGCCAAGTCTGTTCCAAAGTTCCGAAGAAATTCTGATACAGACCGTAAAGCGCCACAAGCGTACACGAAAATGCGGCACCCGTAATACAGCGCATAACCCATTCTCCGGTGCGTATTAGGTTTACCACCAGAAAATACCCAAGCATAAACGCCACATATACGAGCATGGGCTTTATGCTTGCAGAGGAAGCCGCTACAATGCCGCCTCCGATCATAAGAAGCATAAAAAGAAGTATAACTCCGTCAAGCAGGTCAAATTTCAGCGAACGCCGTCCGCACACCGCCTTTATTACAAAGCAGAAGGCGATGTAAAACACTGCTCCAACAAGCCCCATAGTCGGTGCAAAAGGAAGTGCGACGATAAGGGCAAGCACCCCAAGCTCCGGCTTCAGGAATACAAGATAAGCCCCAACAAGGCCGAGGATTCCAAGAAGCAGTATCAGCGGATGAACGAAAAACGAAGCAACACCGAAAATCAGTCCTGAAACAAACGGAACGTTATATCTGCCCTCTCGCTCCTCGCGCCCCTCAAGGGTTTCGCTCCTGATTCCAGCAACGCGGAAAAGCATAAATCTTGCAAAGGGGCTGCTTAAAAGCGCATTTGCAAGTGTCTGCCTTGATGCTATCATCATTACAGACAGAATAAGCATCATCACAAGTGTGAGTATAATGCCAATGTCAACAGTAGACGCGCCTGCAGGATAGAATGCCTTGAATAAATAAGCTATTGCACTGTACAGTGCGGCGGAAAACATGAAAATGCCGTAGGATTTCATTGAGCTTGATAACATTCGTCCGAGCAGACCGCGCACAAAGGCGAGTATGGCACTGCTTTCAAACCCTCTGGAGATTTTCCGTTTTGCCGGGGAAATAATACGTTCCGAAAGGTCAAGCTTTCTAAGCCCCTTGGCAGCGGCGCTGTTTAAAACCGCATCATTCTCTTTGTCATAGGAAGATAACAGCCCGCCTATAAAGCCAAGGGACAGCTTTTTGTATATCCACGAGGAAACCCTGCCGAAAAAAGACAATATAACCGAAGCTTTAAAGATGTTTTTGCCTTTTCCGGCATTTTCTTCCGCCGTAAGATTTTTTCTGTTCAATCACACAACCCCCTATTCTTAGAATCAGTTCTGTATTTTTATCTTCGCAAGTTTTGCCCACAAAAGGTATGCAATTGCCGCCGGAATAAAGCTTACGGCAGCTTTAAGGGTATTTACCGCAAGGGAAGCTTCAAAGGGTGAGCTGCCCAGTAGTTTTTTTATACCGAAAGCTACAAAGAACACTATTACGCCGCCCACGGCTATCTTCACCGTGTTAAGTAGAAGCTGACGTGAAAATACCGATTTGAGGCGTTTTGCGGAAAAAGCTAACAATATCGCCGCGAACACTACCTGTCCCGAAGCGTTTGCCGCACCCACAGCACCTATATCGAATACTCTCGAATTTACAAGCACCGTGCCAACTGCGAAGTTAGCGGCAATTCCGCCGAGAGCGGCATACATTGGCACACGGGGCATATTTTTTGAATAAAACACCCGTGAAAACAGCTCGGTAACGCAGAAGAACGGCATCGCCGGCAGAATGAAGCCAAGCGCCTTTGCGGTATTTTTTGCATCCTCTGCCGTAAATTCACCGCGCATATACACAATAGCCGTCCCCTCACCGGCAAGCACCATCGCCGCCGCCATAAACGGCACTACGATAAATAACGCGGAAGTGATTCCGCTTCTCACCGTTTCCCCGAATTCGGATTCGCTTCCGTTTGCCGAAAGACGGGATATCTTCGGGAAGGTGTAATTGCAGATACTGTAGGTAAGCGTTCCTGCTATTATAATATAGATGTTATTTGCGTAGTCAAAAACCGTGGTCGCTCCGGCTATACCGCTTTCTGCGGCTACCGAAGCCGCGAAAAACTGCCCGATAAGCGTTCCTGCCGGAATAAGCCACGAGCCTATCATAATGGGCGGCGCCATTTTGATCGCCCGTACAAGTGCGAGATTTTTCAAATTAAAGAGCAGACTGTAGCAAAAGCCCTGTCTTGCAAGGGGCACAATAAGCGTAAGAAGCTGAATGAGCCATGACAGCATATAAGCCACAGAAAGCCCATAAATGCCCTTTTCGCCAAGAGGTGCGTTAAACACAGCAAGATACAGTACAACTCCGGCGTTTGAAACGGCACTTATAAGCGCCGGCGCAATAAACGAGCCTTTTGACTGAAGCACACCCACAAGTGTATACGCCGCTCCGGTAAATATCACAAGGGGAAACATTATGCGCGTCAGCGTCACCGCAAGTGAAACCGTAGCTTCGTCAAGCCCCTTAGTTATAAGCCCGATAAACGGCTCGGCGAATACGATGCCGACAACGGCAAGCACACCGCAAAGGATCATTATAAAATTAAGGAATATGCATGCAAAATCGTCTGCTTCCCTGCTTGTGACTCTGTCGGTATCCTTTTCTTTGAAGCTGTTGTATACGGGGATAAAGCATCCCAGCACCGCCGCCGCAAGGAACATATCAAAAAACGCCAGCGGAAGCTTTGAAGCGGCAGTAAACGCATTTGCTGCAGAGGATGTTCCGTAAGCGTTTGCCTGAAGCACGCCACGTAACATTCCGAGAAGCTTTGCTATGACGGTAGCCCCCATCATAATGCCAACCGTTTTGACTGCACCTTTCCCTTTTTTGTTCCGTTTATCTGTCATTTTTGATCTTCATCCTTATCAATCAGCGAAGCATCTATCCCTACATCTGCTCCGCTAAGCAGTTCAGGGCGACATTCTGCGGTCTTTTTTAAGGCTTGCTCTCTCCGCCATTTTTCGATATTTGCGTGGTGTCCCGAAAGAAGTACCTCAGGCACAAGCCTGCCGCGGAAATCGTAGGGGCGCGTATACTGCGGATACTCAAGCATCCCCGAAGCTATACTCTCGCCGCGCCAACAATCCTCGTTTGTAAGTACACCCTCAAGCATACGGGACACGCAGTCAACAAGTACGCAGGCAGGAAGCTCCCCTCCAGTCAGCACATAGTCGCCGATAGACAGCTCCTCATCCACGATTTCTTCAATAATACGCTCGTCCACGCCCTCGTAGTGACCGCAGAGGATAACTATATTGTCGTACTTTGTAAGCTCATATGCGTGCTTTTGGGTAAGCACCTTCCCCCTCGGTGACATATAGATGACCCGGCGTTTTACGGAATCGCTTGCCGCATCCGCGCTTTTCTGCGCTTCAAGAATTGACTTATAGCAGCCGTAAATCGGCACGGCACTCATAAGCATACCCATGCCGCCCCCATATGGCGTATCATCAACGCGGCGATGCTTATTTTCGGAAAAATCCCTGATATTGTGGGTATGTATCTCCACAAGACCGCCCTCCTGCGCTCTGCCGATAATGCTGGAGCCGAGCACAGTATCCACCACGTCGGGAAAAAGGGTCATGATGTCAAATCTCATTTCCGCCACCTACAGTTTCCCCGCCGTCATCAAACATTCCGGGAATAGGGCGAAGAAATACGCCCTCATCGTCGATGTGACCGATAAACTCGTCCACCGCAGGGACAAGCACATCTTTGCCATCCTCCGCCTTCACCGAGAAAAGGTCGGACGCAGGACTTTCGATAAGCTCCGTCAGCACGCCGAGCTTTTTACCCTCACGCTCGTCGTATACGGGCAAACCGATAATATCCGCTATAAACACTCTGTCCTCATCAAGGGGAATATCCTCTCTGTCGGCGTAGACAACCCGATTTTTAAGAAGCTGTGCGGCTTCTATAGAGTCGATTCCGTAGAAATATACGAGCGCACAACCCTTGTGTACCGATGCCTTTGTTACTTCAAGGGAAATATATTCATCCTTCTTTTTATAGTAAAGCGTCTTTACCCCGCAAAGCACCTCAGGGGTGTCGCACCACGACTCGATCTTGCACGCACCGCGCACGCCGTGGGTGTTGATTATTTTTCCACATTCAAGATATTTTTCTCTATTTGCCATACAGCGAATATTCCTTTCTCTGCGGTAGGCTCACCGCACCGAAAATCAGAATTTGTTCATTCACAGTATATTGTAACACATTTTTCCATCGTATTCAAGGAAAATTTCAAATTTTAATCAAATGTACACAAAATATACGTCTAACACCTTGAAAAACGAGGTTTAAAGCAATACAATCATAAAATCAAAGAAATGCCCGCCGCGACCTTGACGGACTCGGCGGAACAGGTATTCTATTTAATAAAGGTGTGCGGAAAGGGCTGATAACCTAACTCTTTCTGTCAAATTTCGTTTTGCATACGGGACATGTAATGGTGATCGTTCCCCTTCCCTTTGGGACGCGCAAATTATTCTTGCAGTTTGGGCAGGCAAAATAGCAGTGAGTCTTTATGTCCTTTATGCGGTTGTACTGAAGCTTAAACCATTTCTTCACAGGCTTCCATACGCCCATGAATTTCTCATTCTCCCTGCGGCGTGCGTAAATGTTTCGTGAGAGCACGCGGAACACCGCCCACACGAGAACGGCGTAAGAAAGAATCCACAAAACGTAGGATACGGCGTGTGACACCGAATTTATAAGCGACGACGTAAGGGACAGCGCCATTGACAGTATTATCAGCGCATATCCGAGAGGATCAAGTCCGTATCTCCCCATTAAGAATCTCATAATCTTATCTTTCAACGTATATCTCCTCCGAAATACCAAGTATACTATAGATTATACGCCAAAATTTGTGTCGATTCAATTACAAATATTCAACAAACCGTAAAAATTTCATTAAAGCTGTAAAACTCTTGCTTTTTTTTGAAATATGAGCTATAATATTATAGAAAAGTTTTATGAAAGGAGTTTTATCCAAGATGATTCAAGATGATGCACAGGTAAAGCCAGAGTCCGGATGTACCCATGACTGCTCTACCTGCTCCTCAAACTGTGCGTCCCGTGAGAAGCAGAGTCTTCTCGAAAAGCCGCACGAACTCTCAAACATTAAAAAAGTAATCGGTATCGTCAGCGGCAAGGGCGGCGTAGGTAAGTCCATTGTCACCTCTATGCTGTCGGTGCTTATGAGCCGCCGCGGTC
>JAZRGK010000068.1:0-18839 GCA_045644145.1 Candidatus Flemingiibacterium sp. | reverse complement strand
CAAGCACCTTTCCGCTGGGTGCAGTGCCGCTGAATCTTGCGCCGTCACGATCGATTTCAAGTATCTTGCCGATTTCGGGGATGAATATGTGATTCTCCGCCATGCCCATGTCCTGGGCAAGCTGCTTGTGATTCATAAGATGGCGGTATTCACCATGTACCGGCATAAAATATTTCGGCTTTGTCAGGGCGTGCATCAGCTTTAATTCTTCCTGACATGCGTGACCGGAAACATGCACGTCAGCAAGAGCATCGTAGAGCACGCTGACACCTCTTTTGAACAGCTCATTTATGATATTGCCGATAAGCTTCTCATTTCCGGGAATGGGATTTGCGCTGATAACCACAAGATCGTTCGCTCCAAGCTGAACCTTGTCGTGCTCGGAAAATGCCATACGGTAAAGCGCGCTCATAGGCTCACCCTGGCTTCCCGTGGTAATTATAGTGAGCTGATTGTCGCGGAAACGCTTGATCTCGTTGATATCGATAAGCGTTCCGTCCGGTACAGTCATGTAGCCAAGCTCTATTGCTGTCTTTACGATGTTTATCATGCTTCTGCCGGTCACCGCCACCTTGCGTCCGTGAGCGGCGCTTGCATTGATGATCTGCTGAACGCGGTGAACGTTCGATGAGAATGTGGCGATAATAACGCGCTTGTCGGTATACTGCTGGAGTATGCCGTCAAGGCTCTTTCCAACCTTTTTCTCGGACGGAGTGTATCCGGCACGTTCCACGTTCGTAGATTCGCAAAGCAGGAGAGTAACTCCGCGGTTGCCGATCTCTCCGATACGGGGGATATCCATGATCTTGCCCTCAACGGGGGTTAAGTCCAGCTTGAAGTCACCGGACACGAACACCACGCCGAGGGGGGTTTTGATAGAAAGCGCACAGGCATCGGCGATGGAGTGGTTCACGCGGACGAATTCAACGGAGAATACGCCAAGCTTCACAACATCACCGGCTTCAACGCAGTTGAGCACAGGCTTCTCATCAAAGGTATGCTCCTCAAGCTTGTTTGCCACGATTCCCACGGAAAGGCGTGTGCCGTAAACGGGAGCATTGACTGTTTTGAGAACGTATGGGAGTGCGCCGATGTGATCCTCATGTCCGTGGGTTATCACGAAGCCGCGAACCTTTTCGATATTTTTTTCAAGATACGTCACATCGGGAATAACCAAGTCAATTCCCAGCATATCATCGTCGGGGAATCCAAGTCCGCAGTCCACCACGATGATATCGTTTTCGTATTCCAGAACGGTGATATTTTTTCCGATTTCACCAAGTCCGCCGAGGGGGATAATTTTGAGTTTGGAATTATTCTTTCCTTTTGCCATAGATGTTTCCTTTCATCAGTATTCTAAATTTATGTGTTATATTCTGTTATGTACCAAAATAGTCAATAATTTACATTCCCGTGCTCGAATCTACACCTCATTCGAGTAAAAAAGGCATAAAATAGCCGCAAAGGAACAAGGGGGCATAAAAATCCCCCTGAGCGGCGGCTTTTTTGAACGCATCACGCAAATTGCGGCATCTAAACGGCAATCACATAGACGGTCAGACAGCCGTTTCCCGAATCTGCGGAACACGAAGCGCGAATATAACGTACCTTCGCGCAAAAAGCCCCCGAAAAAGCAACGTACAACAATATAACAATATGATTTTACCAAAATATTGTTAAAATTATAAGCTTCGGTGTATGAATATATTGTTAATAATATTTTTGTCGGCGAAGCAAAAAATAATATCACGGCAGATATAAGCATGCCGACAAACGTTACAAGGAGTTGCAATATATTAATGAAGAAAAAACAAGTAATAAGCCAAAAAGCAGATGAGTGTATAAGAGCATGGCGCGATACCGGCGAAGATACGGATATTCTCGGAAGCTACACCGGATTCTACAAAGGCGCAGGCGCTATGGGCGCACCGCTTTACACGCCATACGATCCCATGTTTATGTCGGACGATGCACGACCGGTGCAAGACGCGGACGATCTTTAAAGCATCAACGCGACAATCACAGCGGCGACTATACCAAGCACGGCAAGGCACGGCAAAACGATACCGTAAGCATTATGTTTAGTTTTCTTCGGCGATACAGTGACCGGCGGACAATGATCAGCCCCCTCGATCATACGTCTTGCTTCAGTGATCATGTCAGATTCCTTGCAAAATGCTGGAAGATCAGCTCGCAGCACAAAATAAGCCGAGTCAAAATACTCGCTTCCCGTGTCCTTTACCATTATTATATTTCGCTTACAACCTTTGAGCATTTTTATGTCCTCCGGTGATTATTTTGCGGCAACTGCCGATTCGCCGTGATTGTTGTCACCTTGATGCCAAGTTATTCAGATGTAAGCAAATTATTTGTGAGTAATTCGGTATTCGCGAACAAAATCAGCAAAATTTTCGCCAACCTCAGTTTCAAGCGGACTTCGGTAAAATGCGCCGCGAGTTTCAAGCTGCTTCATCCTGCGTGCACGTTCTGCCGCCACGTTCCGCGGGATACCGCACACATGGGAAATATCATCTGCATTAAAAAGCCCTATTTCATGGAGCACGCAGGCAGGCGAAAGAAGGCGAACGGCAAACATATCCGCTTCCCTCTCGCACTTCAGCTTGCGGTCTGACGTGTCGAAACGCGCATCGGCGTATTTATATTCATGTCCGAGAAAAATATGTCCAAGCTCGTGGGCAATAACAAAGCGCGACTGCAAAGTATCAAGACTGTCGTCATATATTATATGCCATTTGCCGCCGCAAAAAATGCCCGCACCGCTTTCACTTCCTTCAAGCTCAAACACAGCGGAATTTCGTACCACCCGTATTCCGGCACGGTTGGCTGTTTCTTTAAGCTTCACCGGAAGGCTTCTTATGTTAAAATCAAGTATACACCTCCATGCGGCATCCCGACAAGAGGTGTATACACCGTAAAAATCGTACATATCAGAGCTCCTCATCCGTTTCAGGCGCAAGCGATATACGTTCGATCCACTGACTTGATTTCTTTTCTACCACGGGGGCATTTTTTCCATCCTTTGATTTTGCCGCGCGGAATACCTCCGATTTCTCTGTGCCGCCAATTAAACTCATAAGCTGACCGCGAAGCTCCGGATACATACGGTAAGCCCTTACAAGCCGCTCCTCCTCCATAGTGAGTTCCACCGTAACGACACCGTAGGAGGTGCGCTGATCTGTCAGTCCCATGAGCCATGCCGGACTGACGTTGAGAGCCCGGCAAATGATGTCGGTACGGTGCTGCTTGGGCTTAAAGCTTGCGTGTATATACTGTGTCATAGCGGATTTGGGGATTCCCGTAAGATTGCAAAGATGTGCCTGGGTAATACCACGCTCCTCCATAACAAGCTTCAAGCGGTCACTGAAAACAGACATACTATTTTCCCCTTTTCGTACAATAATAATTACACATCAGATACAGCGACAGAAGTTCAGTTTTTATAAACTCACACAATCATTATACAATAAACGCAAATAAAAATCAATAGTATTCAAAAAAAAGTGTCAATTTTTTTCAAAATAGCGTACAACTATTGACATCATGTAACTGCAATGATATAATTAGTTTAGTTTTTCTAAACTATATTTATATAAGGGTGATACAGTCCATGAACAAATCGCAAACAACGGTAAATCGGCAACTATTGGCAAAACTTGTTGAAGAACGCTGCGGTACGGCACAATTTCTTGCGCAAACGGGAATGAGTAAGTCACGGTTTCAGCATTTACTTAGTGATACAGCGGAAGCAAGGCAATCCGAGATGCTTCGCGCCGCGTCGGCACTGGGGCTTTCCGAATCAGAGTTTCTGCGGTGTTTTTTTAGTCAATAAAGTTTAGATTTTCTGAACCAGTAACAATTCAAATTTCAAGGAGGTACAAAAAATGCTTCAGCTTTACAAATCGCGCCATTTTATACTTACAGAAATCCGTACTACAGGAAAAAAGCAAATAAGCGGTGTACTGTGCTTCGAGGGACGTCCATCTGTTTACGGTTCTTCTAAAGAAGTAACCGCACTAGAGGACGGCATAGTGCTTCGCGCAGGCACGAACTATGATCCTCGCTCCCGCGAACACAGGCTGGGGATGGCAGTAACGCTTACGGGCAAAAACGGTGTCAACATTACATATTGCCGCTTAGCCCACCGCTTTGTTGAGGAAGGCGACTATGTACGCGCCGGTGAAGTAATAGGCATAGAGGGAAACAGCGGCGCCGGCATGAGAGATTATCTGATGCTGGAATTTCGCCGAAACGGAAGGCGTATCGACGGATGCGATTATCTCGGTATCCCGAAAAGCACCCGTGAATTTACACCGCCCCACGATGATCCTGCAGATACAGTATGTACCGTATGCGGACTTTCCGAAAAGACACGCGTATTTATAAATAGTAGTCCCGAAGCACCGGATGTGTGGAAAAAGATACTCGCAAAGCTGGAAAACGCATAACTCCGGGAACATATTCATCCTTGCTTGCATACCATGTAAATGAGGATACGCCTGCGGCGCATCCCATACAACATATCAAAAGCGAACATAAGCGGACATCTTTTGTCCGCCTTTTGGAAAGGATGGATATAACAACATGGCTGATAACAGAAACAGTGTTTTCGGCACACGTCAGGGCATCGGCGTTCAGAACGGCTGCGGTGTTGTGATAGATACCTATCAGGTTTTCGACTCCTGCCGTGACCGCGACTGCTTTGAAGACACGCGCGTTTTCCTTGACGAGATCGGTCAGAACATCATCGAACACACCACTCAGGTACGCACAAAATCCGCAGAAATCTGCTCCTCTGCCATTACAGTTGAGCCGGTACAGCTCTCCCGCGGCTTTTACCGTGTAACCGTACGCTTCTATGTACGCCTTGAGCTTGAAGCATGCATCTGCCCCGGTAAAGCTCAGTGCTTCACCGGTCTTGCGGTAGTGGAAAAGTCCGTGGTTCTTTACGGCGGCGAAGGCTCGGTACACATATTCCGTTCCGGAACCCCCGGTGACTCTTTCTGCTCTGCTCCCGTATGCGGCGAGGTAGGCAACAATCTGCCTATCGCGGTGGTAGAAACCGTCGACCCCGTAGTTCTCGGCACACGGGTAGTTGATACCCCCTCTGAGTGCCGCTGCTGTTGCTGCTGCATGGATATTCCCACAGCAGTAAGCGACGGATTTGGCGGACTTCTCGATGACGGAAGCCGTTATCTTGCGGTATCCCTCGGATTCTTCTCAGTGATCCGCATCGAGCGCCCCGAGCAGTATCTCATAAACGCGGTCGAGTTCAGCGTTCCCGACAAGGAATGTACATGCAATGACACCGGTTCTCCCTGCGATGCATTCCGCAGAATGGCGTTCCCCATTGATGAGTTTGCCCCCGGCAGAATTGCCATTTCGCAGAACTGCTGCTCACCTCATGCCGGTGCTTCACAGCGCTCCGGCGGTGACGGTGACTGCGGCTGCGGCAAGCACTAATCCCCTATGCGGACCTCCCACGAGGTCCGCATTTATTATACCCCCTTGACTTATTTTCGAAAATATAATACAATAGTACCGTAAATACGTTAAACGGTACGGTACTTATGATAACTGAGAAAGATACAGAAAGATTTAATGCCTGCACCCTCTCTGCTCTGACTGCAGAGCGCAAAAAACGTGGGATCGGCACTCTCGGCGAGCGCAAACTCCACATTATTCTAAAAAATTTCTTTGAACCTGACACCTCAAAGCACGAACAAAAAGTGAGCGGATATGTGGCAGATATAAAGGACGGTGATAGGATCACCGAAATCCAGACACGCTCTTTTGCCAAAATGCGAAAGAAGCTTGCAGACCTATCTGAAAACCACAAAATAAACTTGGTATTCCCTATTGCCGCCACCAAGCATATCGTATGGGTAAACCCTGAAAGCGGTGAGCTGTCCGAACGGCGAAAATCTCCCAAAACGGGAAAGCCATGGGATATACTTTACGAGATGTACTCCTTAAGGCCCATAATGCCAATGAAAAACGTGACTTTCACCCTTGTTTTCTGTGATATGGATGAATTCCGAATGCTAAGCCCGAAAAATCTCACCAAGAAGCGAGGGGCATCACGCTATGAGCGAATACCTACGGAGCTTAACGATGTTATAACGCTGAAAAAGCCTGCGGATTATCTAAACCTTATTCCGCCATCACTTGGCACGCGCTTCACTGCGGCAGAATTTGCAAAAGCCGCAAAAATGACGTCCGGCACAGCAGGAAAAGCGGTGCGCACCCTCGTATCCCTTGGTATTATAGAGCACACAGAAACGGTCGGCAGGGCTTATATATATTCAGTAGTTTCAAAATCGGATAACATAGAAGCATAAAATCGGTACGCCCGTCCGGACGTACCGATTTTCTTATAACCATCTATACAAAGCGGAAGTAAGCGTGCAGAGCAAAAATCCAATAACTGTAGGAATAATCATGGAAAGCACCGTCATTCCAAGACTTCCGCTTTCTTTTTTCACGGTCAGCACCGTTGTGGAGCACGGGAAATGGAATACTGTCATTATCATCATGTTTATTACCGTCAGCGATGTCCATCCGTTTGCCGCAAGTATACCGGCAATATCCGCCCCCGTACCAAGCGAGCCTGATGCGGTGTAGCACATGACCGTAAGCGGCAATACTATCTCGTTTGCCGGGAATCCTAAAATAAATGAGCACAGCACAGCGCCGTCAAGCCCTATAAACCGCCCCACAGGGTCGAGAGCGGCGCAAATATAGGTAAGCAGAGTGCCATCCACGATATAAACGTTGGCAAGCACCCATATTACAAGTCCCGCAGGTGCCGCAACCGCCGCCGCACGTCCGAGTACGAACAGCGTTCGGTCAAAAACCGACCTTACGATCACGCGCCCTATTTGCGGACGGCGGTAAGGCGGCAGTTCAAGAGTAAAGCTCGACGGCGTTCCCCGAAGCAGTGTCGCCGACAAAAGTTTTGATACACCAAGTGTTGCAAGCACTCCAAAAACTATAACGGCAGTCATTACGAGTGCGCCCAGCCCCATTTTCCCGGCACACAAAATCGCTGACATGGTTATGAGTATGGGAAACCGCCCGTTACATGGCATAAAGTTGTTTGTCAGCATGGCTATCATGCGCTCTCTTGGTGAATCTATTATCCGGCATCCAACAACCCCGGCGGCATTGCATCCAAGCCCCATGCACATGGTCAGCGCCTGCTTTCCGCAAGCGCCGGAGCGTGCTAATGCGCCGTCAATATTGAACGCGATACGCCCCAGCAGTCCGAAATCTTCCATAAGCGTAAACAAGGGAAAAAATATTGCCATAGGCGGAAGCATTACCGCCACCACTCTGAAAAGGGTGCGAAAAACTCCGCACACGATAAGTTCCCGTGCTGTATCGGACAAAAAAGACAGCGCACTGTATAAAAGCAGCTCGATTTTATCAAAGCCTGACTGGAGTAATGACGAGGGGTAGTTTGAACCAACTATGGTAAGCCAAAATATGCCTGCAAGCATCAAAAGCATGATGGGCACTGACCAAAAACGACTCGTAATTATTCGGTCGATCATTCTATCGCGCCTTGTATAGGCAAGGAATCTTTCGGGAACACTATCCGTACCTATCTTTTTTACTGCATCGCAGGCAATTCCCTCGGCGACTATCACAGGTCTTGCAGTGAGCATTTCGGAAAATCCGTCTGACCTTCCGCCGCATCTGTCAAACGCTTCCCTCTCTGTATCGTCCATTTCACCGGAAAGCCATGCATCGGTAACATCCCATCTCATATATCCGGCACTTTCAAGTTCGGAAAGCTCCGCTTCCACTGAAGGCGGATATACAGATACGGTTCTATTTTTCTTTGGTATGCTTTTGCGATTCCGTATTATTTCGCAAAGCTCGCTTATTCCCTCTCCGCTTCTTGCGCTTACCCCCACAGCAGGTACGCCGAGAGCATTTTCTATTACCGACATATCAATATCAATTTCACGTCTTGCGGCTTCATCCATAAAATTCACACATACTATTACGTTTTCCGTAAGCTCGGTTATCTGAATAGCAAGCGACAGACCGCCTTCAAGGCACAGCGCATCACACACCACAACAACCGCATCTGCGGATTCGCCGCGAATAAAATCTCTTGCCGCTTCTTCCTCTGCGGAGTGTGAGCGCAAGGAATACATTCCGGGAAGATCTACAAATGTAATATCCTCACGCTCCGAATGTCCTACGGCAGATGCTACCGTTTTCCCCGTCCAGTTGCCTGTATGCTGTTTCATTCCTGTAAGCGCATTAAATATGCTGCTTTTTCCAACATTGGGATTCCCGGCAAGAATGGCGGTGTAGGATAGCCGCTTTCCCGAGCCGCCGCGCGCTGTGAGAAACCCGGTGGATGTATTCGTTAATCCCATTTTTGGTACTGCCTGCAATCTGACGAGTATGGAGCACGCTGAACATTTATTAAACGCGCATCATCTTTGCGAAGTGCAATGACCGAGCCGCGCACAAGATATGCGGAAGGCCCCTTAAAAGGAGCTTTTGCCACACACTCAACGAATGTACCGCCTATAAATCCAAGCTCATGGAGTCTTCGCGAGATGTCCGTATTTTCAATTTTATTTATAAATGCCGACTCCCCCGGCACAAGATCCGATAAGTAAGAAATATAAATCACCTCAGGACAGTATATGGTATATCCGCCTGCATAGTGCACAGGGCATACAAAATCCCCAATTTACCTTGCAAAGTTATTACAATTATTGCCGAAAATTTTCTCTTGACAAGGCAGGGAAAATGTGATACAATATAGAAGTAAAAATAGTTTTGATGGAGCGAGTAACGCAAAGCACAGCCCACAGAGAGCCGTTGACGCTGGAAATACGGCGGCAAGTATTGCGCGAAAAACACTCCGGAGCTTGCGGAAGAACGCACCGTTTATACGGCTGTTATTAGAACCGCACGTTAGCCCCGTAAAGGCTTAATTGAGTGGATCTTATATTTAAGATCAATTTGGGTGGTATCGCGGAAGTTGTCTTTCGTCCCATGTGCGGACGGAGGGCATTTTTTGTTTATTTTCACTCCTGTCCGTGCAAGCTTAAAATAATGTCTATATTAAAACAAAACTTTATTTCGGAGGATGAAAACCATGTTACGAACTCATACTTGTAATGAGCTTACCAAAAACCACATCGGCGAGAATGTCACTCTCACCGGTTGGATCGACACCGTCCGTGACCACGGCGGCGTACTTTTCGTTGACCTTCGCGATCACTACGGTATTACACAGATCGTCGTAAATGACGATAAAATGATAGCAGGCATGCCAAAGGAAACCGTTATCCTTGTAGAGGGCACTGTTACCGAGCGCGATGCTGAAACCGTAAACCCCAAGCTTGCTACCGGTCTTATTGAAGTAAGAGCCGAAAGAATCGAGGTTCTCGGTCCCTGCCAGCTCGGTCTGCCCTTCGAGATCGACGCTTCCATGGAAACACGCGAGGATGTTCGCCTCAGATACCGCTATCTCGACCTTCGCAACAGAAAGCTTCACGATAACATCGTGCTTCGCTCCAAAATTCTCTCCTATCTCCGTTCGCAGATGGAAGAAATGGGATTCCTCGAAATTCAGACTCCTATTTTGACCGCGTCCTCTCCCGAGGGTGCGCGCGACTATCTCGTTCCTTCCCGTAAGCACAAGGGCAAGTTCTATGCTCTGCCCCAGGCTCCTCAGCAGTTCAAGCAGCTTCTCATGACATCAGGCTTTGACCGCTATTTCCAGATCGCACCCTGCTTCCGTGATGAGGATGCACGTCAGGACAGATCGCCCGGAGAGTTCTATCAGCTTGACTTTGAAATGTCATTCGCTACTCAGGAAGACGTATTCGCAGTTGCGGAGAAGGTAGTATACAACACCTTTAAGAAGTTTTCCGACAAGCCCGTATCCGAGCCGCCTTTCAGACGTATTACATTCGCTGATTCCATGCTCAAATACGGTACAGATAAGCCCGACCTGAGAAATCCCCTTGAAATTAAGGATCTCACCGGCTTCTTCGCAAGCCACGATTTCCTCGAGATCAACGGCAGAACCATTCCCTTCAAGAACAAGCTCGTTCGCGGTATCGTTGCAAACTATCTCGTTAAGAAGGACGGCGACGGTGACGGCAAGAAGGCGTTTGAAAAGGCTATCGACGTATATTCAAGAAGCATCGGTATGAAGTTCGGATGCGGATACATTACTCTTGAAAACGGCGAGTACAAGGGCCCTATTGCGAAATTCCTCTCCGAAGCTGAAAAGGCTGAGCTTACCGAGCTTTGCGGCATCAAGGAAGGCGACTCCCTGTTCTTTATAAGCGATGCTCCCAATGTTATCAACTCTCTTGCAGGTCAGATGCGCACATGGATCGCAAATGAGCTTAACCTCATAAAGAAGGATTCCTTCGAGTTCTGCTTTATCGTTGACTTCCCCATGTACGAGAGAAACGAGGAAACGGGCAAGATCGACTTTACACACAATCCTTTCTCTATGCCTCAGGGTGGTATGGATGCGCTTCTTAACAAGGATCCCCTTGATATCTTCGCTTATCAGTACGACATCGTGTGCAACGGCGTTGAGCTGTCCTCCGGTGCAGTAAGAAACCACAACCCCGATATTATGCGTAAGGCATTTGAGATCGCAGGCTACGGCGAGGATGTTCTTAAGGCTAAGTTCGGCGCGCTTTACAACGCATTTGCTTACGGTGCTCCCCCTCACGCAGGTATGGCGCCCGGCGTTGACCGTATGATCATGCTTATCGCAGGCGAGGAAACCATCCGCGACGTTATCGCGTTCCCGCTTAACGGAAATGCGCAGGATCTTATGATGGGCGCTCCAGGAGAAGTAACCGAGCTTCAGCTCCGTGAAGTCCACATCAAGGTACGCGACTAAGTAAAACCCACACAAATTTACGAAAGGACGGATTCAAATGCTTATTACAGATAAGGAATCCTTTAAAAGACTCTGCAAGTTGAATCAGCTCCGTCTTACCGAAGCCGAGGAAGCGGCTGTACTTGAGTTTTTCAAGGCAAAGAATGAAGAATTTGCCGTACTTGATAAAATAGACACAGAAAACACCGTTCGCATGGTACACGTTATGCCTATGGAAACCGTTGTGCGCGAGGATAAAATGATAAAGCTCTTCACACGAGATGAGCTTCAGGCATCCGCCCCCGAGTCATACGACGGTTACTGGCAAGTACCGCGTCTTGTTGAATAAGGAGGCAAAGTCTGAAAAACAGATCGTTTTTCAGACGATATAACCATTTAGAAAGGAATGGTCATAAAAATGAAAGTTTATATTACAAAAAACGAAAAAGCCTCCGGAGCTTCTGTGGCACTTGACGACATGCTCCTTACAAAGGAGATTCCCACCACCGCAGGCTCTAAGATGCTTGAAAACTATGTAAGCCTTTTCGGCGCTGATGTAGCTGACCGTCTTGCCGCTGCCGGCATCGGTATTTCCGGCAAAACCAACGTCGGCGAGTTCGGCATCGACCTTCTCGGCGAAACCTCATATTTCGGTACATGCACCGATGAAAAGGGCAATCTTGCTCTTGCTTCCGCAGAGGCGGTAAAATCCGGTGAAATTAAAGCAGCTCTCACACTTGACGTAAACGGCGCACCCAGACGCGGTGCGGCTCTTGCAGGTATTACCTATGTAAAGCCCACCTACGGCGCAGTTTCCCGTTACGGCACTATTCCTGCCGCATGCTCCGGTGAATGTGTGGGCGTTATGGCAAAGACCGCAGACCACTGCGAGGACATCCTTGATGTTATCGCAGGTCACGACGACAAGGACGGCACTTCCCTTCCCGAGGAAAAATGCGCGCTTCTTAAGAAGTCCGCACCTGCAGGCGAAGTAAAGAGCGTAGCCGTAATAAAGAATATCGCGGACACCGCATCTGCCGATACAAAGGCTGTAATCGAATCCGCAAAAGCGGTATTTGACAAGAACGGCGTAACCGTAACCGAGATCGAGTGCGACGTTATGGCGGCGGCAAAGACCCCATGGAGCGTTCTCATGTGCGCCGAGCTTTGCAACAACGTTTCTCGTTATGACGGAGTTAAGTACGGTCACCGTTCCTCTGACTACAAGACCATCGGTGAGCTTTATACAAACAGCCGTACTGAAGCTTTCGGTGAGCTTGCTAAGACCGCCATACTCTACGGCTCCGAGGTGCTGTCTGACGACAACTATATGCCCGTCTACGACAAATCACTCCGCGTTCGCCGCGTAATCTGCGAGGCGTTTGCTTCCATATTCGAGAAATTCGATGCGGTGCTTCTGCCTGCTTGCGCAAAAACTGCGTACACCGAAGCTGATATCACAGAAAACAAGTATATTTCCTTTGACGAGGCGCTTTATACCGCTCCGGCTTCCATTACGGGACTTCCTGCGGTAATTTCCGGCGGCGTACAGCTTGTAGGAAAGGCATTTTCCGAAAGGGCACTGCTTTCTGCCGCAAAGCTCATGGAAAAGGAGGACAAATAAATGAGATACGAAACCGTCATCGGTCTGGAAGTGCATATTGAGCTTGCCACCGAATCGAAGATATTCTGTTCCTGCTCCGCTAAGTTCGGCGGTGAGCAGAACGACCACGTTTGTCCTGCCTGCTGCGGTATGCCCGGCATGCTTCCTATCGTCAACCGCCACGTTGTTGACCTTGGCATGACCGCCGGCATGATGCTTAACTGTCACATCAACCGCACCACCACATTTGACAAAAAGAGCTACTACTATCCCGATCTTCCCTGCTCCTATCAGACAACCCAGTGGTTTGCGCCCGTTGCGGTAAACGGTCTTGTGGATATCGAAACCTCTAAGGGTAAAAAGTCTATCCGCATCAAGCAGATTCACATGGAGGAGGATGCAGGTAAGCTGGTGCACGACGATTGGACCGACACCTCTCTCGTTGACTTCAACCGTACCTCTGTGCCGCTTATCGAAATCGTTTCTCAGCCTGATCTTTCAAGCGCAGAGGAAGTTGTGGCATACCTGGAAAGACTTAAGTCACTGCTTCGCTTTGCCAAGGTTTCCGAATGTCGTATGGAGCAAGGCTCAATGAGATGCGACGTAAACCTTTCCGTTCGTCCCGAAGGCTCCACAAAGCTTGGCGTACGCACGGAAATGAAGAACATGAACTCCATCTCCGCTATCACCCGTGCCATTGAGTACGAGGTATCCCGTCACATCGACGCTATAGAAAACGGCACCGAGGAGCTTGTGCAGGAAACACGCCGTTGGGACGATATCAAAGGCAAATCCTTTGCAATGCGCAACAAGGAAACCGCCGGCGACTACCGTTACTTCCCCGACCCTAACATCATGCCCGTGGTTATCGACGATGCATGGTATGATGCTACCAAGGCGTCCCTTCCCGAATTCCCTGAGATCAAGCGTGCGCGTTATATCGGTGAGCTTGGACTTACCGAGTACGACGCTGATCTTCTCACCGAAAGCCGCGCTTTCTGCGACTGCTTCGAGGCGGCATACGCTGTATGCGGCAATGCCAAGGAATCGGCAAACTATATCATCTCCGACATCACAAATCTTCTCAACAAGAAGCAGATGACATCCGACGAACTGAAGCTTGACGGAAAATCTCTCGGTGAGCTTATTGTTCTCGTTGCCGATGGCAAGGTAAGCCGTCCCAACGCCAAGAAGATTCTCGCTGTTATGTTTGAGGAAGGCGTATCCCCTGCGAAATACGCTGAGGAAAACGGCTTCATCGTTTCAAACGATACCGGAAAGATGGACGAAGTTATCAAGGCTATCGTTGACGCTGACCCCAAGTCTGTTGCGGACTACAAAGGCGGCAAGGAAAAGGCACTCATGGCGCTGTTCGGCAAGTGCATGAAGGAGCTTCGCGGCAACTGCGATCCGCAGGTGCTCCGTGAAGCGCTTATCAAGGCAGTAAACGAGGCGTAAACGAAATCAAAACCACCACTTCAAAAATGAAGTGGTGGTTTTGATTATTATGCCGCATAAATACGACCTATCAGAAAAATACTCCGCTTATGAATATCTCGATGCCTATGGCTATAAGTATGACGCCGCCAAAAATGCCTGCCTTACCCGCAAGCTTTGTTCCGAATTTTCTTCCAAGATAGAGTCCCGCAGTGCAAATAAGAAACGTTACAGCCGCAATCAGCACAACAGATATGAGTGCCTGAAAAAAAGTGTAATCAGCTATGGTGAATCCCACAGACAGCGCATCAATAGATGTGGCAACTCCCTGTACAAGCAAAGCTCCGAGCGTCAGCTTCGAGGCACACGGATCATCGCAGTCCGAGCGAATACTTTCAAGAAGCATCTTACCGCCGATATAGCAAAGCAGAACAAGTGCTATCCACGGTATGAATTTTTCAAACGATTCAAAATATTTGACCACTGTATGTACACATACCCAGCCTATCATCGGCATCGCCGCCTGAAACAGAGCAAAGGTAGCTGCAATTCCCAAAAGCTTTGCAGGCTTCATGCACGGCTCACCAAGTCCGTTTGCAAGGGATACGGAAAAAGCGTCCATGGCAAGTCCGATGCCAAGCATTATACTCATTGTTATAAGCGAAAATGTAATACCCATGTCGTTCTCCAAACTTTTGTAAAGCTATTATTTGCATATAGCGTACATTTTACCATATATCCGACAAAATGTCAAGATGTACGTCGAAGTATTTCTTTTGTATATGGTGGAACACTTATATATAAAGAATATCCACACATCACAAATAATATTATTGAGGTGCAGTATGAAATACGCTTTTTTTGATGCCAAACAATACGATATTGAATCATTCGACCGTTTCAGCGAGGAATACGGTGTAAAATTCAAGTATTTTGAGGCAAAACTGAGTAATGACACAGTCGATCTCGCGAAGGGATGTGACGGTGTATGCATTTTCGTAAACGATACCGCAGATGCAGAGGTGATAGACGGACTGCACGCTATGGGCGTTAAGGCAATCGCACTGAGATGCGCCGGCTTCAACAATATAGACATACGTCATGCGGACGGACGAATCGCGGTATTCAGAGTCCCCGCCTATTCCCCCAACGCAGTAGCGGAGCACGCCATGGCTATGCTTTTAACACTTGTTCGCCGCACTCACAAAGCATATATAAGAACCCGTGACTTCAATTTCAGTCTGAACGGTCTTACGGGCTTTGACCTTCACGGAAGAACAGTGGGAGTGATCGGCACGGGACGTATCGGACGGGTGTTTATTGACATCTGCAAAGGTTTTGGCACGAAGATACTTGCATACGATAAATTCCCCTATGAAAATGCGGACTTTGAATATACCGACCTTGACACGCTTTTTGGAAGCGCGGATATCGTTTCCCTGCACTGTCCGCTGACTGATGACACTTACCATATTCTGGACGACGCCGCTTTTTCAAAAATGAAGAAGGGTGCATACGTCATCAACACATCACGCGGTGCGCTGATAGATGCGGATGCACTGCTGGAAGCCATCAAATCCCGGCATATCGGCGGTGCGTGCCTTGACGTATACGAGGAAGAATCCGATATATTTTTTGAGGACAGATCCGGTCATATTGTAGACGACGATACCTTGGCAAGGCTCATATTCATGCCAAATGTCCTCATTACTTCCCATCAAGCATTTCTCACCGAGGATGCCCTTGAAGCGATCGCCAAAGTAACACTGGAAAATATAAGCGAGTACCATCTGGAAGGCCACTGCAAAAATGAACTTAAGGCGAAAAGCTTCACTTTATAGAGGCGAAATATACTGAAAATAATATAAATATCGTATAAATCAACTATTTATCAATGTAATATTCACCAAATTTTTTTTATAGGTATTGATTTGCGGACTGAAGTATGGTATAATGTGTATATCTGTGATCATGATGCTTCATTGCGGCATTGCCGATTAAATACCCAAGACGAGAAAGGACAAACGAATATGTCAAATTATATCCTTAGCTGCTGTTCTACCGCAGACCTTTCCCATGAACATTTCGCTTCAAGAAATATAAATTATATATGCTTCCATTACTTCATGGACGGCGTTGAATATGCGGACGATCTTGGAAGATCTATGCCGTTTGATGAATTCTATGCCGCTATGGTGAACGGCGCGGATACGAAAACCTCGCAAATCAGCTCCGGTGAATATACCGCATATTTTGAGAAATTCTTAGCAAAGGGACTTGATATTCTTCACGTTTCCCTCTCCTCCGGTATATCCGGTTCTGTCCAGTCCGCACGCACTGCCGCTAAGGCATGCGCTGAAAAATATCCCGAGCGCAAAATACGCATCGTAGATTCCCTTGCCGCATCCTCCGGATACGGTCTGCTTATGGATAAGCTGGCAGATCTGCGAGATGAAGGCATGGAGCTTGACGAGCTGGCTGATTGGGCTGAGGCTAACAGACTCCGCATGCATCACTGGTTCTTCTCCTCCGACCTTACTTTCTTCGTAAAAGGCGGACGCGTTTCCAAAACAGCAGGTGCTATCGGCGGTATTCTCGGAATATGCCCCCTTCTCAACGTTGATGTAAATGGCAAACTTATCCCCCGCGAGAAGGTTCGTCCGAAGAAGCGCGTAATCAGCCGCATTGCAGAAATGATGAAAATGTACGCTGACGGAAAGCTTGAATACGCAGATAAGTGCTATATATCCAATTCCGCGTGTAATGAAGACGCGAAAGCTGTTGCTAATTTAATCGAAAGTTCTTTCCCAAATCTTAAGGGAAATGTTCTTATAAACAGCATCGGCACCACCATAGGAAGCCATACCGGTCCCGGTACTGTGGCACTCTTCTTCTGGGGCGACGAGCGTAACGACTGATTACACACAGGAATGGTGAGTATTGCAATGAGTAACCTTGAAATCAAAGGCGGAGCTAACACGTCCGGTGAGCAGGAAAAGCTGCTGGGCGGTAAGCTGTATTCCGCCATGCTTCGCGGCGGCGCGGCACAGCTTCGCGCCAACGCCAAAGAGGTAAATGATCTGAACGTATTCCCCGTTCCCGACGGAGATACGGGCGATAATATGTGCATGACCATCGAGGGCGGTGTATCTGCCCTTGCAGGAGTCGATACTGATGATCTGTCCGCGGTGGCAAAGACACTGTCACACGGTATGTTGCTTGGCGCACGCGGAAATTCCGGCGTTATCCTCTCCCAGTTCTTTGCAGGTATGGGTAAGACCTTTGACGGACTTGAACGCGCTGCCTGCACCGATGTGGCGGCAGGACTTAAAATGGGCGTAAAGCAGGCGTATGCGGCGGTAATGACACCTACTGAGGGTACTATCCTCACTGTTGCCAGAGAATCCGTAGAGTATGCCACATCGCGCCTTACAGATGAATCTACCATAACCGATATTTTTTCTGATTTGCTAAGGGAAATGCACAATTCCTTGGAGCGCACCCCCGACCTGCTTCCCCAGCTTAAAGAGGCAGGGGTTGTGGACAGCGGCGGCGCAGGTCTTTTCTATATCATGCAGGGTATATACAAAACCCTTCTTGGAGAGGAAATAACCGCAACCGCTGAGTTTTCTGCTCCCAAGGCTCCCACGGTGGACTTTTCCGCATTCACTCCGGACAGTGAAATGATCTTCGGTTACTGCACGGAGTTGCTTCTGCGGCTGCAGCGCTCAAAATGCGACATAGAAGCCTTTAACGAAAAGGTGATAACCGATTTCCTTCAGGATATCGGTGATTCCATAGTAGCTTTTAAGACTGACAGCATTGTGAAAATCCATGTTCACACCAAGACACCGGAAAAAGTGCTCGGTTTCTGCCGCCAGTTTGGCGAGTTTCTTACTGTAAAGATCGAAAACATGAGCGTACAGCACAGCAATCTGTCAGAGGAAGCTCCTAAAAAGAAAAAATCCGCCGGTACGAAGGAATTCGCCACAGTGGCGGTTGCATCCGGTGACGGTATCGAAAAACTGTTTCTTCAGCTTGGCGTTGACGCGATCGTTCGCGGCGGTCAGACACAGAATCCGTCGGCACAAGATTTCCTTGAAGCTTTCGACGATGTAAACGCTTCGAATATATTCGTATTTCCCAACAACGGCAATATTGTAATGGCGGCAAAACAAGCGGCTGAGCTTTACGAGGGCGGCAAGGTATATGTAATAGAATCCAAAGATCTCGGAAAGGGTTATGCCGCAATCTCGTCCCTCAACTTCCAGTCGGGAGATCCCGAAAAGATCAAGGAATCCCTCATCGAAGCCATGTCAATGGTGTCGACCGGATATATTTCTCCGGCAGTGCGCGATGCCGAGCTTAACGGCGTTGTTATCGAGTGTGGGGATTATATAGGCTTTGTTGGCAAGGAAATGATGGTATCCGAAAAGGATATGCTTGATGCCGCAAAGAATCTGCTTGCAAAAATGGGCGGCGAGGAGATGTATCTTATCACCGCATTTGTGGGCAAGGATGCCACCGCAGACGATGTGGCTATGCTGTCCGATTGGATTGCAGAAACCTATCCCGATGTGGAATTTTACACCGTGGACGGCGGTCAGGATGTATATCCGTTCATATTCGTAGTTGAATAATCAGACCAACCTTAAAAGTGAATATTTATAGATACGGCAGGAGCAAGCCCCTGCCCTACGGAATTTGCAAACATTGCTCTGTAGGGCGGGGGCTTGCTCCCGCCGAATTTTTATGGGCTCTATGTCAATAGTTGGGGTAAAGAAAAACTAAAAAAATAAAGTAATCTAAAAATGGTGCATCGAAGCGTAGCGGAGATGCACCATTTTTGGCGCGAGAATCGGTGGTTAAGAAAAAACGAACAAAATACGGTTACGG
>JAZRGK010000067.1:0-2386 GCA_045644145.1 Candidatus Flemingiibacterium sp. | reverse complement strand
GGTGGAGCAGTTCATGTGGTATATGGCGACGCTGAAGGATATCGGCCGTGGGTACAAGGGGAAAGAACGAAAAAAGCGGATCGAGGAGCAGATCAATCGCCTGCTGGCCGAGGTAGAGTTGTCCGATGTTAAGACTTCTTTGGTGGGAAGTCTGTCGGGCGGTATGAAGCAAAGGCTGGCACTTGCACAGGCTGTTATGGGTGATCCTTCCATTCTGATTCTGGATGAACCGACCGCAGGATTGGATCCCAAGCAACGCATCAGCATTCGTAATTACATCTCACGCATCGCGTTTGATAAAATCGTCATCATCGCCACTCACGTAGTCCCCGACGTGGAGTTTATCGCCCGTGAAGCTATCATGCTCAAAAAGGGCGTGATTTCCGACAGCGGCAGTCCCTATGAGCTGACACAAAAGATCGAGGGTCAGGTGTGGCAGACGGTAGTCAAGCCTGAGGACGTGCAAGCCATGCAGGAGAAGTTCCGCGTGGTGAATATTCAGAACGGCGAGCAGGGCGTGATCCTGCGCATCCTGTCCGACGTACAACCCACCGAGGATTCCGTGACCGTGGTACCGTCGTTGGAGGATTATTATCTCTACGTGTTCGGGGATATTCTCTGATCCGTGAAGGCTACCATGCTGAAATATGAGGTCAAGAAGGATCATGAAATTTGAGATCTCTCTTGCATTCTCTGTGTAAATATGTTATAATGAAAGAGGTGTAAAGCTTTATCAGAAGCCACACACCTCTTTTATCTGTCACCAAGCACCGATTACATCAAAAGACAAAACCATATTTACGTGGGTGTTTGGCGGGAAGTGTAAACTTAAACCGATTGAAAAAAGTTCGTTTTACGTTTCACACTCTCCGCCAGAAAAAAGCACATATTTGTCTACCAAGACAAATATGTGCTTTTTTCAACGAAATAAATCCCTTGCGGGATTTGTGAAATGCACTGCGTGCGTGAAATACGCTCCGCGTGTGAAATGCGCTGCGGCGCGTTAGGGGATTTATTTCATTTCACATTGCGACCGAAGGGAGCAATATTTCACAATTCACGGAGTGAATTATTTCACATTCGGCGTGAGCCGAATATTTCACTAAAAAAACGCAACAAGTTGCGGATGATATGCAAGGCTTACGCCTTGATTTATTTGCATATGTATGATATAATAATACAAAAGGGGGGATCCACTGTGAGGGAAACTATTCTTGAAACGCTTAACGAGATAGAGAAAAGAGAAAATATTAAGATTTTGCACTGCATCGAGTCGGGAAGTCGGGCGTGGGGATTCGCATCGCCTGACAGCGACTACGATGTACGTTTTATATACGTTCGTCCCAAGGAGTTTTATCTTCGCCTTGACAAGACTCGCGACGTGATAGAGTGGCAGTTGGATGATACGCTTGATATCAACGGTTGGGACGTTCAAAAGGCTTTGACTTTGCTTCACAAGTCGAACCCCACATTATTCGAGTGGAATTCCTCACCTATAGTATATAAAACTACGGATGAATGGCAGAAAATATCGATGACGATCAATCGCTATTTTATGGCTAAGTCCGGGCTTTACCACTATCTCAGTACGGCAAAGAGTAACTATCGCGAATATCTGAAGGGCGAGACAGTAAGGCTTAAAAAGTATTTTTACGTGCTTCGTCCATTGCTTGCGTGCAAATGGATACTTGCCGAAGGCACACCACCACCGATGTTGTTCCGTACCTTGATGGACAAGTATCTTGACGAAGATCTGAAGCCGGATGTTGAAAAGTTGCTCGATATGAAAATGAATATGCCAGAGATTGGAGAGGGCAAGCGATTCGAACGTGTGAACGATTATTTAGATCGTAATATAGAGGAAATCGAAGCCATTATCGCAGGATTGTCGTCAGAGGGGGCTCTCGATTGGGACGAACTAAACGAGGTATTTCTGTCTTTACTTTGATATAATTGCCTTGACATTTAGATGCCTGAAAGTTCAGCATGCTTTTCCGGAACAATTCATAATCACACACCTTTTCGCTGTTCTTACCTACATTTACGCACCTTTTTACTACTCTTTCGCAATAAAAAAGACACCGCTCGTCGGTGTCTTTTTTATTGGCAGGGAAGGGGAGCGGCTTGAAGCGACTTTCCTCACCCATCAATTTCGACAGTCGAAGTGGCGGGACCGGCGAGCAAAGCTCGGATGAACTCCGCCGAGCAACGCGCCCGCTTGCGGGGGGCATCAAGCTGCACCTAGAAAGCGAAAACGAGAAAGTCACTTGCGGCTTGAAGCGACTTTTCGTAACCAACCTTTTCGACAGTCGAAGTGGCGGGACTCTGAACTCCGCCGAGCAAGCTCGGCAACAAGCTGCACGAACAGAGTGGAAACGAGATGCTC
>JAZRGK010000066.1:0-4126 GCA_045644145.1 Candidatus Flemingiibacterium sp. | reverse complement strand
CTTTGCAGGGAGGTTAGCTTCAAGCTCTTCGATGGTTGTCCAAGCACAGTCAAGAAGGAATGTTCCGCCGGGCTTAACGTCGGAGATCATGTCATACTTCTTTAAGTATGCGGAGTTGTGGCAAGCAACGAAGTCAGCCTTATTGATGTAGTAGGGGGACTTGATGGGGTTGTCACCGAATCTCAGGTGAGAAATGGTGATACCGGAAGTCTTCTTGGAGTCGTACTGGAAGTACGCCTGAATATACTTGTCGGTGTGGTCACCGATGATCTTGATGGAGTTCTTGTTAGCACCAACGGTTCCGTCGCCGCCCAGACCCCAGAACTTGCACGCGATGGTGCCGGGAGCTGCAGTGTCGGGAGCAGGCTTTTCCTCGAGAGAAAGGCCGGTAACGTCGTCTACGATGCCGATTGTGAAGTTGTTCTTGGGCTCGTCCTTAGCAAGATTCTCGTATACTGCGAAAATGGAGGAAGGAGGAGTATCCTTGGAACCAAGACCGTATCTGCCGCCTACGATAGTTGCCTTAACGCCCTTCATAGCGAGAGCGGTAACAACGTCGAGGTAGAGAGGCTCGCCGAGAGCGCCGGGTTCCTTGGTTCTGTCAAGAACTGCGATCTTCTTAGCGGTAGCAGGGATAGCTTCAACGAGCTTGTCGGCTACGAAAGGTCTGTAAAGTCTTACCTTAACAAGACCAACCTTCTCGCCTGCTGCCATCATGTAGTCGATAACTTCCACAGCAACGTCACAAACTGAGCCCATAGCGATGATAACACGCTCAGCGTCCGGTGCGCCGTAGTAGTTGAAGAGCTTGTAATCGGTGCCGATCTTAGCATTAACCTTGTCCATGTATTCCTCAACGATTGCAGGGAATGCATCATAGAACTTGTTGCATGCTTCTCTGTGCTGGAAGAAGATATCGCCGTTCTCTGCGGAACCGCGGAGTACGGGATGCTCAGGATTGAGAGAACGTGCGCGGAATGCCGCGATTGCGTCCTTGTCAACCATCTCTGCGAGATCGTCGTAGTCCCAAGCCTCGATCTTCTGAATCTCGTGAGAGGTTCTGAAGCCGTCGAAGAAGTTAAGTACAGGTACGCGGCCCTTGATGGTTGCAAGATGTGCAACAGCACCGAGGTCCATAACTTCCTGAGGATTGGACTCTGCCATCATAGCGAAACCGGTCTGACGGCATGCATACACGTCGGAGTGGTCGCCGAAGATGTTGAGTGCATGAGATGCAACACAACGAGCAGAAACGTGGATTACGCAGGGAAGAAGCTCACCTGCGATCTTGTACATATTGGGGATGATCAAAAGAAGACCCTGGGATGCAGTGTAAGTAGTGGTGAGAGCACCTGCTGCGAGAGAACCGTGAACGGTACCTGCCGCGCCTGCCTCGGACTGCATTTCGATAACCTTAACGGTATCACCCATGATGTTCTTCAGACCGGTTGCAGACCATGTGTCTGTAACGTCAGCCATTACGGAAGAAGGAGTGATGGGGTAGATACCGGCAACCTCGGTAAACGCATACGACGCGTGAGCGGCGGCTGTGTTACCGTCCATGGATATCTTTTTTCTTGCCATGTTGGAATTCCTCCTGTAAAATATAAAAATTTTTTAAAAACATTATTTTTTGCGTACTTTCCCTATACTTTCCGCGCCAAGGCACAACAAAACATAGGCGCAGCTACGCCACGATAATATTATACCTCATTTTGTGGGATTTGTAAAGATGTAATTCGATAAAAGTTACAGACAATTTGTGAAAGTTTTTATATATAATAAGGAATAATACTGTAATTTGCTTTAATTTACGTTATTCTTCCGTATTTCCAAGCTCTTTCTCCATCTCCTCTTTGACAGAGTCAAGCTTTTTTCGGTCAATCTTACCCTTGGTTTTCTCAAAATAGGCAACAGCGTTGCGTGCCATTAAGAGAAACTGATTATTAAGCGTTCTTCCCTCGCTGTTCGCAACATAATAAAGCTTCTCCAACAGCTCATCACTAATTCTCACGCTCACATTTTTCTGATTCTTCATAATAATCTGTCCTTTCTTTAATAGGATATAAGGGAAATGGTCGCTTTCATGGGTCGGCATTACAGCGGCTTAAATAGAGGAAATCGTTTGGAAACAAGAGTTGCTTTTGATTGAAATTTCAGCTATACAAGCCGCCGGAATGGTTAGGCGCCATGCAGGCGGCGCGAACAGAGCGTCCGAACGGTTAGCACTCTCCTTGTTTTGCTTTTTCCCCTGTATAAAGTTCTTTGCCAGGCTTTCTTTCAAGAAAGCCGCGTACCCCCGTTCTCCCCTTTTTAAATATTATGGGATAAAATTTCAAATTGGGTATTGCATTTTTATTACATTTGTGTTAAAATATAATCAGAACATTCGTTCGGATGAAAAACAGATGTTGAAAGGACGGATATTATGCTGTCAATAGTGTATTCGGCAGGGCTTGTGGGGATCGACGGATTTCTTGTGTCGGTGGAGTGCAACTCGCAGGAAAAAATGCCGAAATTTGAGATAATAGGTCTGCCGGGAGCGGCAATGAAGGAATCAAAGGAGCGGATAATCGCCGCGATTGAAAATGTGGGGTATTCGTTCCCGGAACGCTATATTACGGTGAATCTTGCGCCGGCTGACCGCAAGAAAGAGGGAACAACCTTTGACCTTGCCATGATGGTAGGCATAATGCAGTCCAATTTCATACTTCCGGAATCTATAAATCTTGATAAATGCTGCTTTATCGGCGAGCTGTCCCTGACCGGTAAGCTGCGGGAAGCAAAGGGCGTTCTATGTATGACCCTTGCCGCAAAAGAAGCCGGGCTTACCGAGATTTTTGTGCCGAATGCAAACGCAAGCGAGGCGGCGGTTGTAAAAGGCGTAAATGTGTACGGCGTAGAAGATCTGTCACAGCTTGTCAGACATCTTCGCCATGAGGATGAGATCGCGCCCACAAGGTTTGACCATAACGGCTTTACACCCACATTCGGCGACGGTCACTGCGACTTCGCGGATGTCAAAGGACAGGAAAAGGTCAAGCGTGCTCTGGAAATAGCGGCGGCTGGCGGTCATAACGTGCTCATGATCGGCCCGCCCGGTACGGGCAAGAGCATGCTTGCCAAAAGACTTCCCACGATCCTTCCGGAGATAACCTTTGACGAAGCTATAGAAACCTCGAAAATACACTCGGTTGCCGGTAATTTGGGGAGCGAAATGTCCATTCTCACAAAGCGCCCGTTCCGCTCGCCGCATCATACCATGTCTGCACCGAGCCTCGTGGGAGGCGGCTCAAATCCCCAGCCGGGCGAAATATCTCTTGCTCATAACGGCGTGTTGTTCCTCGATGAACTGCCCGAATTCAATAAGTTGGTGACGGAATCACTGCGCCAGCCCCTTGAGGACGGAAAGGTTACCATAACCCGTACTAACGGTAAGGTTACATATCCAAGCTCTTTTATGCTTGTGGCGGCGATGAATCCCTGCAAGTGCGGATATTACGGTCATCCCACCAAAAAGTGTCAGTGCAAGCAGGAGGACATAAAGAAATACATGTCGAAAATAAGCGGCCCTTTACTTGACAGAATAGATATTCAGGTAGAGGTGTCCTCGCTGACTTACGATGAGCTGTCTGTACCGACAAAAAGTGAAACCTCGGCCGAGGTGAGAAGCCGAGTCAACAAGGCAAGGCGAATTGCGGTGGAGCGCTGTGCCGAAGCGGCAAAAAAAGACCCGATGATACCGGTTATCTACAAAAATGCCGACATGTCCGCAAAGCATTTCGCGGAATTTTGTAAGCTTGATAAGGATGCATCCGAGCTTTTACGCACAGCGTATGACAAGCTTGGGTTGTCAGCGCGCGGCTACGACAGACTTCTCCGTGTGGCGAGAACTATTGCCGATCTTGGGGGATGCGAAGACATAGGGGTACTCCATGTAGCGGAGGCGATACAGCTTCGCAGTCTTGACAGAAAATACTTTAAGTGAGTAAAGTTTTCCACGAAGTTTTATACACCCTGTGGAAAAGTGCGCGTTTTTGGCGCAGAAGTCACATGATTTTCGCAAAAAAGTGTGGAAAACTCTGTTGAATATCTTGAAAAGTCAGCAATTATGCCATAAAATTAT
>JAZRGK010000065.1:0-10073 GCA_045644145.1 Candidatus Flemingiibacterium sp. | reverse complement strand
ACTTTCTCTGCTTCCAGCTGCCGTGCGATTTGACTCGGACCTTTGCCGGCAATACACAGATCAAAGATGTGTCTGACCACTGCCGCCGCGGCTTCGTCGATGATGATTTTCTTTGGATTTTCCGGATCCTTCTTGTAACCGAACGGAGCGCGGGACGCAAGTCGTTCCCCTCTGCGTGCCATCGTCTGAAACGCCATACGAACTTTTTTGCTCGTTTCTTTGACATGGTACTCGTTGAACAGATTTTTGACAGGCATAATGTCTTCGCCCATGTTGTACAGTGTGTCCACTCCGTCGGCAATAGCAATATATCGGATACCGAGCTGAGGGAAAATGTTTTCGATGTACATGCCTGTTTCGATGTAGTTTCTGCAGAGACGGGAGAGGTCTTTGGTGATCAGTACGCCAATCTCTCCCTCGGTCATCAGCTCGAACATTTCCTGAAAGCCGGGGCGGTCGTAGTTCGCGCCGGAGTAACCGTCATCAATAAACACGCGAGTGTTGATAAATCCATTTTTCACAGCATATTCCGTGAGCATGGAACGCTGATTCTGTATGCTGTAACTGTCGCCGCCCAGAAGATCGTCCTTGCTGAGGCGGCAGTACAGTGCCGTGATTTTGTTTGTGTTTTGGTTTGACTTCATTTGTTTTTCCTCCTTTGATCAGTCAAACCGATTGAGAGCCTTGTGCGGATACAGATTTCCGCACCAACAGGATACTCCCAATCGGCGCAAATGTCCAGCGATTATCGCATGGATTACGAAACTTTTTTGTAACAATCCGCGGCTTCTGCTTCCACGAGCCGCTTGATCAAGGCACTCATGTCCTGATCTGCCTTTCGGTTGAACTCACTTCGCACGGTATATTCCGAGCCGTCGATGGTGTGGACCTTCTCGCGGATCAGCCGTGTGTCTGTGAGATAAAAGAAAATCCCGCCGTGCTGACGGACAGCATAGCGGGAATCTTCGGTCATATCTTCCGGCGTAAGGAACTCAATGTCCTGTGCATCAAAGCCGCCGGGAATGTTTTCGTTTTCGTAAATGATTCGTTTTTGCTTCATAGTACCACCTCAATCCTCATCGTAATATTCATCATTCTCGGTGCTCATCTCGCCGATGATCTCGCCAACATCAATCTTTCCGCGCATCTGTGCGATGCGGCGACCGGCTTCCTTGCGAATATACTCGATCTGCTCCCAGCTAAAGTCGTTATCAAATCCCACGAACTGGCTGAGCATATCCAGTTCCACTGCATAGCGGTACAGACCTTTCGACAGCCTGCGCTCTATCGGCGCGAGCGCATCATTGATGGCTTTTTTTATCTCATCGGTGAGAAGTTCGTTGTTACTGCCAACTATAAGCTGAGTGATATATCGCTCCACTGCCTTGGAAACGAACGCTGAGAACGAATCCGCGCCTGCAAGTTCTTTCACCAACTCGGCGCGCTTGACCAGTGTTTCATCAATATAGATCGTCTTGCGGACTCCTTCTTTGGTTTCGTTATTGATTTTCTTATCGGTTTTCATATTGTTTTTCCTTTCGTAATTCATATAGTTTTTGAAATCTTCCATCTTTTTTGCCCGATTCACACGCGAATATCGGCGGACGTACCGCCAAAATCGGCAATCGTTCACACATTCGATTGTGTGACATGCCCCAAAGCAATCCCCCGGCAACATACACAAATATGCCACCAAAACCGCGAAATCGAGCGAAAATCTGCGGTCGGCTGTTGCCGTTCGCTGTGAACGGGCGGTGTGAGGCACCATCCCTTTAACCTGCTTACTTTTCGGTCGGGGATATTACGCCATATTTCTCACCTCCCCGTCAATATGCACATGAGTTTACACCCATCGGAAATTTTGCGATATGGCGATATCGTGATAATCGAAAACACCATAACGCAATAACGCGTTTTTTCAGATACTGTCGAGAATGTTTTTCACCGCGCTTTTCTTCAGAAGCATCACGCGCTTGTTGACTCCACCAAACGGAAGTGAGCGTGTGTTCTTGCCGCTGTCGGAAACTTCGATAAGTTCTTCCTCCGCCAACTGCTTTGCAAGTGCTTTTGTGGTAATAGTGAACACCTCGTTTTGCTCGGCGCAGAATTTTGATACTGCTTTGTGGGATGCTTCGAAGAAAATGTAGAAGTAGTCATCGTCATCGTATCCGAGGAGATTGTTTGACGGAACTACATTTGCTATATCTTTCTTCATAAGCGAAGCCTGACCGCATTCGATCATAGCAAACATCTTGCGGACAAAGATATGCGTAGGCTTGTCCGTGATAACTGCATCTGACTGCTTGGCGGCATGAGCGAGAAGTATACTTCGGAATTTTTCTCGCTGCTCCTTTACCGCATCTTCCTTCAGCATATCCTTGTGCATGAGGAAGCGGAGCAGCATATCAAAACCGATGTGCAGACAAGTGAGTGTGTCCGGCAGACGATCGTGAAATACGATACGGCGATTCTGTAATTCTTCACGGTATGCAGTACGCAGTGAAAGATACTTCTGATTCAACTCTGAAACAAAATCCTGCACCGTTTCTGCTGATGACAGATACGTTTCCTTCAGCCAATCGATATACCCATGCATACATCGCATCAGCATACCGTCAGCGGCAAATGCCTGTATCTCCGTCAGCAGCGGCAGATTCATGCTTCCCGGTTTCATCTCGATGATAAACGTACGCGCCGTTCCACTCTCACCGATGTCGGGCGCGTACTCCGCTGTAACAATCACATTGCCGTGAGGTACCTGCGATTCACGCAGACGGATGTCCGAGGTCATTCTCTCACGTGCAGTCCGATCACCATAACCACGAACGAGAATCTGCATATTCTGCCGCATGGCTTCACCGTCCTTTTTCGCGCTGGGATGATAGTCGTCCACGCAGGTGAGCACATCTTTGAGTGTGCCTGCATTGTAGAGAATACTGTTCGCCGTATCGTGAAAAGACATCGGCGGCTCGGTTGCAGTAAAGTGACCGAAGAAGGATAGCATCAACGCGGCGACGGTACTTTTCATACTTCCGGTTCTGCCGATGAGCGAGAGGATGAATTTCGGCTCGCATCCGGCATGGCGTAAAAATTCATTGAGAGGTGAGAGAAACACCAATGCAAGGCATGGGAGCATCACCGGATGCGGGATGAAATCGACCTGCAGAAATCCGGCGAGGTATGCAAGCTCCTCTTGCTTGCAGCTGTCCGCACCGCAGTATGCTTTCTGTTTGCCGCAGAGCCGAACTTCGTGTTCTCCACAGCCAGGGAGCAAATAGTGAAACTTGCCGTCAATTTCCTTCCATCCGGTATGCGCAAACACATATTTCTGCTCGGCATACACGGCGGTTTCCTTCATAGCACACTGCACATGCTTCTCCACCGATGACACCACCGACAGTCGAAGCGTTGCCGGAAAGTGGTTTGCCAGCCACTCCATTTTGGAAAGCTCGTCTGCGGCAACATCCACCTCGGGAAGCGGATTGCCGTATTCGTCCTCACCGCCGATGCGGTATTCCTTGCGCACCGTTTGTCCGTCATCGAACGTGACCTCCGACACAATGCGCGGCGTAAAGTTGCAGAGCTGTTCGAGATACGCTCCTGAGCGGCTCTGCTTCTCAATGTACAGTTTCCCGTCCTTGGCATAATACGGATGTGAGTAGAGAGTCTGTACGTTCATTTCGTTTTCACTCATTTAGAAAACTCCTTTCAAAATTTTGTTACGGAAACTTCCGTACGTCATATCAATGTCACCGATTTTCGAAAACCGAGAAAATCCTGTGACCGGTCAAAAATGCTTCTGCAGAAATTTGTGGCATGAGAATTGACAGATGCCGAAAAATGTGGTACAATGTTATCGTGAACATTTATTTGTGATAGGAGAAAACGCCGCCGTGAGATATCTCAGTGAAGAAACCAAGGAACGAATCGTACATTATGTGGATACCTATTACGCCGACAACGGATACACACCGACCATCGCCGAGATCGCCGCAGGAATCCGTATGAGCGATGCCACGGTACATAAATATCTGCACCGCATGAACGATGCGGGCGAGCTATCCTTCGACGGACGGCATATTATCACGCACCGCATTGCAGAGGTGCAGGAAGACCGCACCGCACAGATCAGCGGTGATATTGCCTGCGGTGCTCCCATCTATGCAGAACAGCAATACGGTGAGCGTATCGTTCTGCCGGACGGAATTACTAAAAGCGGAGAGCATTTTATCTTGCGTGCAAGCGGACACTCGATGATAAACGCAGAAATCGATGACGGCGATCTGGTTGTGATCCGCAAGCAGAGTTATGCCGACGAAGGTGAGATCATTGCCGCGCTGGTGGATGGAGATTCGGCAACGCTGAAGACCTATTACCGTGATGATAAAAATAAAAAAATCGTCCTCCGTGCAGAGAACGATGACAAAAAGAACTATCCCGACATTGTTCGTCGGGAGGTTCGTGTGATGGGCGTGGCGGTATATGTGATGAAAAAAATTATGATTGAGGGAAGATGGATAAACGACTGATAGAAACAAAGAAATTCGGCATCTGCAATTTCGATCACTTCTGTGTTGACAGCACACAAAAAGAAATTACGATCAACAGTATGACATTTCCACATGGGCAGATTGCATGGGAAATGAGTATGCTCGGCAAGGAGTATATCACCGAACTTCTGCTGCTGGGCGGATATCTGCGCCAAAGTTTTCTGTATGCGGATATGTGCGATTTTCAGATTGGGAATTACATTGAAGTCAAGGAGCGAATTCTTTCGGTCATTGATTTTGTAAAAAACACACCGCCGTTCTCGCATCTTGATACGCAATGCTCACGGGATGTTATAGGGGATGTATTCTCGGACGAGCATTTGAAAATGTTGGAGCAGGAATCGCAGGAAAATCCAAATTTCAAACACAGTCGCTGGTATCAGATGCTCGCTGCCTTTGTGAACGTGTATATGTATCTCTGCACCGACACGGCAAATTTTGCAACGCTCCTATTGAATTTTACTCAAAATGCTTTTGAGCAGAACTGCCGTAATGCCAAGAGCCTTTCTAATCTTGCATTGATTTTCTTCTCAAGCCGCGAGGTTGCAGATCTTCTTGACAAATCCAATCCGGCAGAGTGCGCGGAGGGCGTTACCATGCGTCCGCGTGCGACGATTGTGCCGGCGATTCCATTTGATGCAAATATGCCCGATGCTGTTGAAATCAAGAAACGCATTTACTATGGCAGGATGATGGATTTCTTTATCGCCGACTTCTTTGATGCGCTTGCCTGTGGATACTATCTCTGGCAATGCAAATACTGCGGACGGTATTTTTTGATGACGTCTGCGCATCGCCAGCTCTACTGTCAGACACCGCCGCCCGGGGCGAAGTATCCCTGTTACAAGCTTGCCAAGAATCGCAGAACGGCGACAGAGGAGACGAAAGCAAATAAGCAAGCTGCAGCAGACAATCCATATCATATTCTCTGGAAAAAATGCGATGCTGCCATACGCAAGAGAAAGAGCCGTGGCAGCATAACTGCCGATGAGTGTGCGAAGGCACAGGCATATATCAAGGATTGCTATGAACGGGCAACGCGTGATACTGCTTATGCTGCCAAAAAATACGAAACGGATATGATAATGGAGCATATATTCAAGCAGCACTAAAAGGGAGGACGCGGTTGGACAACGATTCATACAAAACAAATGCATACAAATTGCTCGCCGGTATTACCGACCGCGATCTGCGAAGGAGCGAAAACCTCCAAAAAATCAAGGCGATGATCGAAGCAAATGATCTGTTTCTGTGGGAGATCAACGACGATGTTCTGCGGTTGAAGTTATTTCATCCTGAACTTATCAAGGAGGGCGAGAAATACGCGGACTCCGATTGGGTGAATCAGAAATGGTTCAAGGAAGGCGAATATCATTGGATGTATCAACTTCGCTCGGTGCCCGAACGAGCGAAAGATTTCAACGAATATTTTACGCGTGCCATTCATGAGCACAATAATGTATATATCGCGCATTTTCTGCATTATTACGAAGGTATCCTCAACAGCCGTGCCGAGCGATTTATTGAGACCTAAGCCATAAGTTCAAGCTATTTTGCCGATCTGAAGCTGACTTTTGTCAGTATTCTGTGGGAGGAGTTTCTAAAATACGATCCCGTGAATCCGATACCGCTTTTGCAGATCATAAGGCCGAAGGTCAGTCGTGCGTGGCATAAGATGGTGGCAAAGCAGATCGGTGCGCTTACGGTGAATGAGAAAGTCTATGCAAATTGGCGGAACATTTCGGTAATTGCAAAGAAATACCGCGAGGAAAATCTGCCGCTTGAACAGCTTGAAGAAAAGGTGCTGACCGAATTGCCGAAACTCAAAAAGCGTGATATCCGATACGCTCTGCGAATGCTTCCGGGCTGGCGGGATGCTCTGACGATCTCATACAAACCCAGTCCCGAGCAGAATCACGGCTATGAGCCGAGATGCGCGTACGCCGACACACTGCCCGACACGGGCGCGGAACCGATCGATGCCCCACTGATGCGTGCGGAGCTGCGAAACGCCTTTACGGCGGCGTTTGTGCCCCTGACAGCGACGGAACGAGAGTTGTTTGCGGATGTCAATGGAGTGGACACGAGAACATTTGAAATTTTGCCCCAGATGTCAAAAGGTGAGCTTTCTATAAAGTATGGCTATGCTGATGAATCGGGCGTAAATAAGGCGGAAGGTGCGCTTCATTATAAAATTGTCGCGGAATTGAGTGCGATTCGCTATACCGATTCGGTAGGCGTTTTGAAGATTTCGCCGCCGGATGGATGCGAGAAAAAAAGAATATCTTATATTACGAATACTTCCCACGGTGCGAAGCGGAATGCGGCGTAATCGCAGTGGATGCTTCGAAAAAGGACACAATCGACTATGAAGTTATAGAAGTCGCCGATGGTGATACTATGCGCAGCCATCGGTATGCCAAGCTCGCGGCGGGTCTACTGAATCGACGGCGATTGGCGGATGAAAAGAAGAAGTTGCCATGGAGAACGATGACCGTGTGGTTTAGTAATTCTCGTTTATAAATGCGGCTAAAAATCAGATTTCATCGTATACGGAAAGCTTATTCCCCGGTCATTATTTCTGTTTTCTCTCTAAATCCTACTTTAGTAGGATGATATCAGAATTTTGTTCTTGTATAATATAAGATGGGTAGTTTTTATTGCAGCGCTTGCAGCTGTCTGTGGTAAAGAAAAGAGGTGACTACAGCTTGAACCCCAAAAACCAAAACACACTAATCAACGTCCTGTTTGTTGCTGTTTTGCTGACAGTAGCATATTTGCTTCGGCATAATCCTTTAACAAATATATTTGCTACTTCGCTTGCAATGCTTATGCGCAGTGTAATACATATTTCTATACTGGCCGTGTGGACAGTGTCCCTGCATCGACGGCTGATGAATTCGCAGGTACGTCGGATTCTGGTCGGAACAGGTATTTTAATGGTGTTTTGGGTGGCGGCAAAAACAATCAAACATGAATTCCTCACCTCAAACATTGATCCTCTTGGACGGTACATCTGGTACTGTTTCTATATCCCAATGCTTCTTGTTCCGCTTTTTGGTGTGTTTGTGGTTGACCATGTGGGAAAGCCCGAAGAATACCGAACGAAAAAGTTGATGCGTTATTTATATATTCCCGCATTCCTGCTGATCGGCATGGTTCTCACTAACGACCTTCACCAGTGGGTATTCCGCTTTGATAACGGATTTGCAAATTACGACAAGGATTACAGCTACGGCATCCCATATTTTATCCTTATGGCATGGTATATTCTGTTCACTCTATATTTCGTAATTGCATTGCTCAGGAAGTGTCGTGTCCCCGGAAGCCGAAAAATGCAGAAGCTGCCGCTTATCATAGCCTTTGGCGGTATTTTGTTCTGGATCGTGTACGTTCTGAAGATTATCAAAGTGGACCTGACGGTTATCGACTGTCTTATCATTGCCTCCCTCCTCGAAAGTGCCATCCAGTGCGGAATGATCCCCTCCAATACCGGTCACCGAGGAATATTCCGTAAAACTACGATACCAATTCAGATTCTGGACAAGGATT
Source organism: Candidatus Flemingiibacterium sp. (assembly GCA_045644145.1). GTDB lineage: Bacteria > Bacillota > Clostridia > Oscillospirales > CAG-272 > Flemingiibacterium. The sequence goes on along the minus strand of JAZRGK010000065.1, from coordinate 1,971 downwards.
ATCAGCCGCACTACGTGTCCGCTACAGCACTGCCCATTCCCGAAAGACAGCTGCGGCAAAGTGCAGTCGAAAACGTAGATTTAGGCGACACCCTGCTGTGCAGTGTTCCCATATCTGCGGGCCGCGTTGTATGGCAGGATGATATCCGTCAGATCAATGAACTGCGGCAAAGACTGCTTGATATACAGGAGCAACTTAGTGAAGAGATCGTTCTTCGCCGGGCAGAAGCCGAGGTAAAGGAAAAACGCGCCAAGGTTGATGAAGAAAACCGTCTGTACGACCGTATTTCAAGAGAAGTCGAGCCACAGCTTATCAAAGCGGATAAGTTGCTTCGCCGTATCGAAAAAGAACCCGAGAATACCAAAAGCCTTCTTGCACAGATCTGTGTAATCGGCTCTTACATAAAGCGCCGCGGAAATCTGCTTTTGCTCGGCGAGGAAAGTAGACAGATCAACGCAGTGGAGCTTGAATACTGTATCCGCGAATCCCTGGAGAATCTCCGGCTTTACGGTGCCGTCACCTCCCTGAGAAGCAGCTGCGACGGCAAGCTTCCCCTTGAGCATATCGTTGCCGTTTACGATTTCTGCGAAACAGTGATTGAACGTTTGCTTGACGATATTACCGCCATGATGGTCAATCTGACCTGCACGAGCGGCATGATCCGCATGAACATACAGATGGGCTGTGTCGAAGAGATCGCCGAGCAGGTGCTCTCTGACATTCACCTGCCTTGCGGCAGCTTCACCTATGACGTAATGGACGAAGATGTTGTCATTGATCTGACCGTTTTGGAAGGAGGCGATAACGAATGATCAACTTTTATGATCTTGCCCCCACCATGCGCGCGGTGTTTTCGTCGCTGTTCTTTCTGACTCTGTGCGGCGGCATCTACCTGATTTCCACAATGTTTAAAAGACGCCACAGCTTATCCCGAAGTCTTATTCCCGTCTTCACACTTGCAAACGGCATTATGGCAATTCTCTATCTGACCGAGATTCGTGCCGGCAAGCAAAGCAAGGCTTCCCCCGCAATTGTGGAAGGCTTCTGTCTTCTGCCCCTTATCGTCCCGATCCTTCTGCTTATTGTCACCATTGTCCTTTATATATACGTGCTGATCCGACGCTACAACTACCGCCAGAAATATCTTACGCGCTCGTCCATCAAGGAAGGCCTTGATAAGATTTCAAGCGGACTTTGCTTTTATCACAAAAACGGCCGCATTGTGCTTGTGAATCACCGTATGGATCAGCTTTGTCACGCCATCGTCGGCAGAGATCTGCAAAACGCCGCTCTGTTCTGGGAGATCCTATCCAAAGGTGAGCCGAAGCATGGTGTAACACGACTGACGGACGGATTTAACCCTATCTTTCGTCTTTCCGATGGCTCTGTTTGGACTTTCTCGCAAAGAGAGCTTGACGGAATCATTCAGCTTTCTGCAAGCGATATTACACAGCTTCAAGAGATTACGGACGAATTAAAAGAGAAAAATGTTCAGCTTACCGCACTCAACGAGCGTCTGAAAAAATACGGCGAAAACGTGGACGAGCTGGCACGCGAAAAAGAACGCCTCGAGGTCAAGGCACGAATCCACCGAGACCTCGGGCAGGCTCTTCTTGCATCACGGCGGTTTCTTCTTTCCGAGGAAGAATCACATCCCGAAACGCTGAAAATCTGGCGCGACAATATCGCCATGCTGCGTATGGAAGCCAAGGCCAAAGAGGATGAAGCTCCTATGGAAATGCTCTCCCGTATGATTTCGGCTACAGGCGTGAACTGTGAGTTTATAGGAAAACTTCCTGATAACAGGAAAGCGCAGAAGCTCTTCATTCAGGCTGCGGCCGAAGCACTCACAAACGCTATCAGCCATGCGGAAGCGAAAACATTGACCATAACGCTGACCGAGGAAGAAAAATATTATATTGCCAGATACACAAATGACGGAACTGTTCCGAGAACAAAAACAATTAAAGA
>JAZRGK010000064.1:0-1682 GCA_045644145.1 Candidatus Flemingiibacterium sp. | reverse complement strand
GGAGTTGAGTGGAACCATTGTCTTCCTAAGACGCTTGGCCTCCGACTTCGCTTTTTAACAGATTCGGAATATTCCTTCCTTCAAAATTTCCTGCATCTGTAATATCGTAATGCCGATTAAAGCGTGTTCCGTCCTCTTGACCGAGTATTTGGATGATTTCGCTTGGCGTGAACAGATAGTACTTTCCTTCCTCGCCTTCACTGTCGGCATCCTGCGAGCTGTAGAAGCCGCCCTCGGGAGATGTCATCTCACCGAGGATATATTTTGCCGTTTTTTCTGCAATTTCAAGATACACTTCCTTTTTGGTAACCGTATAGGTTTTGCAATAGGCGAGGATTAAGAGCGCATTGTCGTACAGCATTTTTTCAAAATGTGGGACTAAAAACTTTTTATCTGTGGAATATCGACAGAATCCAAAGCCGATGTGGTCGAACATTCCGCCGCGGTACATCTGCATGAGCGTACATTCTGCAATATTAAGGCACGAAGCGGTTTTATAGCGCTCGTAGTAATCAAGCAAAAACAGCAAATTGTGCGGTGTCGGGAACTTCGGCGCTCGTCCGAAACCACCGTATTTTTCATCATACATACGCTCATACTCCGATACTGCCAAGTGAGTTAAATCAATATCGGCTGTGTCTTGCAAAGTGTCCGGAGTGTTCAGATGTGCGATGACAGCATCTGAGTGCTGCAATAACATATCACGGTCAGATACCCATTTCTCGTGTATGGCGAGCAGAAGCTCCCGAAAGCCAACCATACCGCCGCGCGAGGTTTTGGGGAAATAGGTTCCTGCGAAAAATGGCTTCTGATCCGCTGTCATAAAGATACTTGTGGGCCAGCCACCGCTTCCCGTAAAGGCTTGACATACTGCCATATATACGCTGTCAATGTCGGGGCGTTCCTCCTTGTCAACTTTGATGGATATAAAATATTTATTGAGTAGCTCGGCTATTTCTTCATCCTCAAAGCTCTCATGTGCGAGCACGTGACACCAATGGCACGCGCTGTATCCGATGCTCAAAAATATTGGTTTATCCTCACTCGCCGCGCGCTCAAACGCTTCACTGCACCAAGGGTACCAATCAACGGGATTATCCTTGTGCTGGAGCAGATACGGACTTGTTTCATTTGCCAGTCTATTGCTCAAATTAAGCACCTCCTTCATCTGGTTTTATATTTTGCATCGCCAAGGTAAATTATGCGAGAATTTGGCAGGTATGTGTTGTTAGTGAGATAGCAAACACTATTTATAACACATTGGAGGTGAAAAGATGGAACGAAGTGAAATGCCCGTGGGATTTGCAATGGCATTGGCGATGAATCCCGAAGCTATGGAGAAATTCGCATTGCTTGACGAAGATAAGAAGCATGAGATAATTGAGGGAACACATTCGGTAAGATCGAGAGATGAAATGCATCGGTATGTAAGCGGTCTTGTATCGAATGAGCAAAACGGTGTCAGGGCGTAGAAATTGTATTTACGGCACATTTCTTGTGATTAAAATTGTATGCATCAATAAAACAATAATCCGAACAATTCCACAAGTGAATGTTCGGATTATTGTATACCAAAACCACGCGTTAGACGCGTGGTTCGGTAAGAATTATATAGTTGAAGATGACAAAAAAACTCCTTTGTTGTATAATAAGAGTGCGGTCTGCCAACTGCACAAGAAATA
>JAZRGK010000063.1:0-108885 GCA_045644145.1 Candidatus Flemingiibacterium sp. | reverse complement strand
GACTTCGGTGATACCCTTTGCAGCTGCGCGCTCAGCAATCATCATGCCGACCTTCTTAGCTGCTTCCTTGTTTCCGCCGTTGCCCTCGAAAGCCTTTTCAAGGGAGGAAGCGGATGCAAGAGTTACGCCTGCAACATCATCGATGACCTGAGCCTGGATGTTGTTGAGAGAACGATATACGCAGAGACGCGGACGAGCTGCAGTGCCGGAAATCTTGGCTCTGACTCTCTTATGTCTCTTAAGACGCTGGATATTACTATCCTTTCTCGATACCATGCAAGTCCACTCCTTTCATTATTTACCGGTTTTGCCGGCCTTACGGCGAATATGTTCGCCTTCATACTTAATACCCTTACCAAGGTACGGCTCAGGCGGTCTCTTTTCGCGGATCTGTGCGGCGATCTGGCCTACAGTCTGCTTGTTGATACCGCTTACGATGATCTCGGTCTGAGAAGGAACCTCGAAGGTGATGTCATCGAATTCCTCAAAGGTAACATTGTGAGAGTAGCCAAGGTTAAGAAGAAGTGTCTTACCCTGCTTCTGCGCTCTGTAACCTACACCGGTGATCTCGAGCTTCTTAGAGTAACCGTTGGTAACGCCTACTACCATGTTGTTAAGGAGAGTTCTGGTAAGACCGTGAACTGCGCGGTCATCCTTCTCATCGGTGGGACGCTTAACAAGCACTTCTGCACCATTAACTTCGATGGTCATTCTGGAATTGAAGGTTTCGGTAAGAGTACCCTTAGGACCCTTAACGGTAACAACATTTCCTTCAGCGACTTTTACTTCAACGCCGGCGGGAACGGCGATAGGAGTTCTTCCGATTCTAGACATTTTTGTATCCTCCCGTCATTACCATACAAAGGCAAGCACTTCACCACCGACATTGTTAGCACGAGCTGCCTTGTCGGTCATGATGCCCTTTGAGGTAGAAATAATAGCGATTCCGAGACCGTTCATTACGCGAGGCATATCCTCACAGCTTGCGTAAATACGAAGACCGGGCTTGGAAACTCTGCGAAGACCCTTGATGATCTTGGACTTGCCCTGACCATACTTGAGGGTGATTCTGATGATGCCCTGCTTGCCGTCCTCGATTACCTGATAGGACTTGATGTAGCCCTCGGTAAGAAGAATGTCAGCGATCGCCTTCTTCATGTTGGAAGCGGGAACGTCAACGGTAGCATGCTTAGCATCGTTTGCGTTGCGGATACGAGTGAGCATATCTGCAATTACGTCTGAAATTTGCATTTTTTTATCCTCCTTTATGCAAGTACGCTTTAACCCTTGCTGCCGGGACTTTGTCCTGGCCTGCAACCGGTGGTTAAGCCGGGCTCGCTTCTATATTTTTGCGAGCCTTGCTTCCTTCCGATAAGATTGGAGCGATTTTTATATTGATATATTATTTATCAATATCGAATCTTAATCTGACATTTTGCGCTGTCAGGAACGCTTTCCCGTTTTATGGGAGATTACCAGCTTGCCTTTCTAACACCCGGAATCTCGCCCTTATATGCGAGCTCACGGAAGCAGATACGGCAGATACCGTATTTGCGGAGGTACGCGTGGGGACGACCGCAGATCTTGCATCTGTTGTATTCGCGGGTGGAGAATTTCTGAGGCTTCTGCTGCTTAAGAACCATTGATTTCTTTGCCATTTTACTTCTCCTCCTTAATTATTTCGCGAAAGGAGCGCCCATAAGAGTGAGCAGCTCTCTTGCTTCCTCGTCGGTGTTAGCAGTGGTCACGAACGCGATGTCCATACCGCGGATCTTGTCGATCTTATCGTATTCGATTTCAGGGAATATCAGCTGCTCTTTAAGACCGAGGGAGTAGTTTCCTCTGCCGTCAAAAGCGTTGGGGTTGATACCCTTGAAGTCGCGGACACGGGGGAGAGAGAAGTTGAAGAGTCTATCCATAAACTCATACATTCTCTCGCCGCGGAGAGTTACCTTAACGCCGATCTTCATGCCCTGACGGAGCTTGAAGTTAGCAACGGACTTCTTCGCGTAGGTGGGAACTGCCTTCTGACCGGTAATCATGGAGATTTCCTCGATTACGGTGTCAATAACCTTAGCGTTATCCTTAGCGTCGCCGGTACCAACGTTCACAACGATCTTGTCAAGCTTCGGAATCTGCATAGGGCCCTTGTAGTTGAACTTGTTCATGAGAGCGGGAGCCACATCGCTCTTGTAATAATCACTAAGTCTAGCCATTACTCTTTACCTCCCACTCAAATTTCTGCGCCGCATTTTGCGCAAACGCGGACTTTCTTATCGCCGTCGATCTTCGCCTTAGCGCGAACGCCCTTACCGCACTTATCGCAGTAGAGCTGAACCTTATCGGCATACATAGCACCCTCAACCTTAACGATGCCGCCGGTCTCGCCCTGACGACGAGGCTTAGCATGCTTTGTTACGATGTTGATGCCCTCAACGATTACCTTACCTTCTTTAGGGGAAACCTCAAGGACCTTACCCTTCTTGCCCTTGTCGTCGCCGGAGATTACAATAACGGTATCGTCTCTCTTAACGTGAAGCTTCTTATTCATCTTCAAGATACCTCCTATTATAATACTTCGGGAGCGAGGGAGAGGATCTTAAGGAAGTCGCCTTCACGAAGCTCTCTTGCTACCGGGCCAAAAATACGGGTTCCTTTAGGTGTTTTGTCGTCCTTGATAACGACTGCTGCGTTCTCATCGAACTTGATGTAAGAACCGTCGGCTCTCTTAAGACCCTTAACGCTTCTTACAACGACAGCCTTGACAACGTCGCCTTTTTTAACAACGCCGCCGGGTGTTGCTTTCTTAACAGCGCAAACTACGATATCACCGATGTTGGCATATCTGCGAGCAGTGCCGCCGAGTACACGGATGCACATAAGCTCCTTTGCACCTGTGTTGTCTGCAACCTTCATAAGACTCTGTTGCTGTATCACAGTGCTTATCCTCCTTAGTTTCGGCACGCTACGACGTGCCTACTTAATTTTAAGCTCTTATAATTATTTTGCCTTCTCGATGATCTCTACAAGGCGCCATCTCTTGGTCTTGGAAAGAGGTCTTGTTTCCATAACCTCTACCTTGTCACCAACACCGCACTCGTTCTTTTCATCGTGAACGTGAATCTTAACGGTGCGCTTGATAACCTTGCCGTACATAGGATGCTTTACGTTGTCAAGGATTGCAACTACTGCAGTCTTGTCCATCTTATCGGAAACAACCATGCCGACACGGGTTTTTCTTAAGTTACGCTCTGCTGCTTCACTCATGACTATTCTCCTTCCTTAACTTACGCATTCTTTTCATTAAGAATGGTCATAACACGAGCGATATCATGCTTAACGTCCTGGATCTTATGAGGATTGTCAAGCTGGTTGATCGCGTGCTGGAAGCGGAGATTGAACAGCTCGTTCTTAAGCTCCTTGAGCTTTGCGGTGAGCTCGTCGCAGGATAAATTTCTAAGTTCTGCTGCTTTCACGGCTTATTCCTCCCCTTCAGTAGTTTCTTTCTTAACGAACTTGGTCTTGATAGGCAGCTTGTGACCTGCAAGACGCATAGCTTCTCTTGCAACAGCCTCATCAACGCCGTCCATCTCAAACATTACGCGGCCGGGTTTAACAACCGCTACCCAGTACTCGGGAGAACCCTTACCGGAACCCATTCGGGTTTCAGCAGGCTTTTCGGTTATGGGCTTATCCGGGAAAATCTTGATCCATACCTGACCGCCACGCTTGATGTAACGTGTCATAGCGATACGGGCTGCCTCGATCTGATTGCTTGTAATCCAAGCAGGCTCAAGAGCAACAAGACCATAGCTGCCGTTGCTGATAGTGTTGCCGCGGGAAGCCTTACCTTTAAGTCTGCCGCGCTGAACACGTCTGTATTTAACTCGTTTTGGCATTAACATGGTGATTACTGCTCCTTTCTGCCGGAATTCTGACGGTCGCGGGGTGCGCGGTCGCCTCTGCGCTCACGACGGTCGCGACGCTCGCCTCTGTCGTTCTTATCAAAGCTTCTGGGAGCCTTGGGCTGCTCGACAGCGACTCTTGCTGCTGCACCGTTGAGAACCTCACCTCTGTAGATCCATACCTTGATACCGATCTTACCGTAGGTGGTGTTTGCTTCATAGAAACCGTAGTCGATGTCGGCACGGAGTGTCTGAAGCGGAATAGTACCTTCATGATAGTGCTCGGTTCTTGCAATTTCCGCACCGCCAAGACGGCCGCCGCAGGAAATCTTGATACCCTTAGCACCAAGCTTGATGGTTCTGCCGATGCACTGCTTCATAGCACGGCGGAAACCGATTCTTCTTTCAAGCTGGCTTGCGATATTCTCGGCAACGAGCTGTGCGGAGAGGTCGGGAGACTTCACTTCAACTACGTTAACGGATACCGGCTTCTTAACAATGGACTCTATTTCGAGTCTGAGCTTTTCAATCTCAGTTCCGCCCTTACCGATGATAACACCGGGCTTTGCACAGTGGATGAAAACTCTTACCTTTTCCTGGTTGTCGCGTTCGATTTCGATCTTCGGAACGCCGGCAGCCTGGAGCTTATTCTTGAGATATTTTCTCAGATTATAGTCGGAAACAAGGGTGTCGCCGAACGCTTCGTCGCGAACAAACCATCTTGAATCCCAGTTCTTGATAACGCCTACACGGAGACCGTGAGGATTAACTTTCTGACCCATTTGGCATTTGACCTCCTTCTTGGATTATTCTTTTTCCTTAACTGCGAGCGTAATGTGGCTCGTTCTCTTCATAATTCTGAACGCTCTGCCCTGTGCTCTCGGCATAATGCGCTTCAGAGTCGGACCGGGGCATACGAAGCACTCGGAAACGTAAAGCTTCGATACGTCCATAGAGAAATTGTGTTCAGCATTTGCTACCGCGCTCTTTAAGAGCTTGATAAGATATTCAGATGCGCTCTTGGGGGTATTCTTAAGAATAGCCATCGCAGTCGCTACATCCTTACCTCTGATAAGATCGAGAACGATCTTTACCTTGCGAGGAGAAATTCTTACATATTTCAGGTAAGCTTTTGCATCTCTGGATTCCATTTTATTTCCTCCCTTCGCAAAAAGCGATAAACAGTTTGACTTTTAATTCTTCAATCAGTTGCCGTTGTTCGAGGTCTTGGAGCCCGCATGACCCTTAAAGGTTCTGGTGGGAGCGAACTCTCCGAGCTTGTGACCTACCATGTCCTCGGTAACGTATACCGGTACATGCTTACGTCCGTCATGAACCGCGATCGTGTGACCAACGAATTCCGGGAAGATTGTAGAAGCACGGGACCATGTCTTGAGAACTTTCTTCTCGTTCTTTTCGTTCATGGCTTCGATTCTGTCAAAAAGCTTCTTTTCGACGAAAGGGCCTTTTTTAAGACTTCTGCTCATATTCAGTGTGCCTCCTTATCTTACTTGCCGTTTCTGGACTTTACGATGAACTTATTGGTGCGAGCCTTCTTATTTCTGGTCTTGTAACCGTTAGTAGGCTTGCCCCAAGGAGTTACAGGAGTAGGACGACCGATAGGTGCACGTCCCTCACCACCACCGTGGGGGTGATCGCAGGGGTTCATTACAGAACCGCGAACGTGAGGACGGATACCTCTGTGACGGGTCTTACCTGCCTTACCGAGCTTAACATTCTCATGCTCGAGGTTGCCGACCTGACCGATAGTAGCCTTGCACTCGAGGCGAACGATTCTTACTTCGCCGGAAGGAAGTCTTACCTGAGCCATGCCGTTTTCCTTAGCCATGAGCTGTGCAGCTGCGCCCGCGGAGCGATCAAGCTGTGCGCCCTTACCGGGGAAAAGCTCGATGTTGTGGATAACAGTACCAACAGGGATGTTTGCGATAGGAAGTGTGTTACCTACCTTAATATCGGAGTTAGCACCGGAGTAGATTACGTCGCCATCCGTAAGACCGGAAGGAGCGAGAACGTAGCTTCTTGTGCCGTCTTCATACTCAACAAGAGCGATATAAGCAGTTCTGTTAGGATCGTACTCGATACCGATTACCTTAGCGGCAGCATCAAGAGTGTTTCTCTTGAAGTCGATAATTCTGTACTTCTGCTTATTTCCGCCGCCTCTGTGGCGAACGGTGATCTTACCGTAGCTGTTACGGCCTGCATTCTTCTTAAGAGTTACAGTCAGCTTCTTCTCAGGGCTGAACTTTGTGATTTCAGCGAAGGAAGGATCGCTCATGTGACGTCTTGACGGAGTAGTGGGTTTAAATTTAGTAGACATTTTAACACTCCTCCTTCATTACATCATGCCGTCGAAGGACTCGATGGTCTTGGAGTCGGGCTTCAGTGTAACGATAGCCTTTTTCCACTCAGAGGTATAACCCTGATGGTAACCGAGTCTCTTGGGCTTCTTCTTCATGTTGATTGTGTTAACGTCTGCGACTTCAACCTTGAAAAGCTCTTCAACCGCTGCTGCGATCTCAGCCTTAGTAGCGTCAGCCATTACTTTGAAGGTGTACTTCTTATTCTGCGCAGCATCCATGCTGGCTTCTGTAATGATCGGCTTAACAATAATATCGTGAACCGTCTTCATTATGCGTATACCTCCTCCATTTTTTCTGCCGCTGCCTTAGCTACGATGAACTTATCGCAGTTGAGGACATCGTAAACATTAATGGTGTTTACAAGTGCGGTCTTAACGCCGGGGATGTTAGCCATGCTCTTGATGGTTACTGCATCGTTGTCAGCGAGGACTACGAGAGCCTTCTTCTCACTGCCGAGAGCCTTGAGCATGTTAACCATGTTCTTGGTCTTGTACTCTGCGGTTGCGATGGAATCAACAACGATCATATCGCCGTCTGCAACCTTAGAGGAAAATGCGCTCTGGAGAGCGATTCTCTTAACCTTCTTGTTGATCTCAAAACGGTAGCTTCTGGGCTTGGGACCGAGAGCAATACCGCCGTGAGTCCACTGAGGAGAACGGGTTGAACCCTGTCTTGCATGACCGGTACCCTTCTGCTTCCAGGGCTTCTTGCCGCCGCCGGAAACTTCGGAACGGGTCTTGGTAGACTGTGTACCCTGTCTCTGATTAGCGAGGTAAGACTTAACAGCGATGTGGAGAACCGCACTGTTTACCTCTGCACCGAATACAGCATCGGAAAGGCTGATCTCGCCTACTTCCTTGCCTGCCATATTCATAACTTTCATGTTAGGCATAGTGATGTTTCCTCCTTCCGCTTATGCTTTTACAGAATCGCGGATGAATACGATGTTGCCGCGGGAGCCGGGAACAGCGCCCTTAACTGCGATAATATTCTTTTCCGCATCAATCTTAACAACTTCCAGGTTGAGAACGGTGGACTTAACGTTACCGTACTGACCGGGCATGTGCTTGTTCTTGAAGATTCTCGAAGGTGTGGAGTTCATACCTACGGAACCGATGTGACGGTGAACAGGACCGTTACCGTGAGTCATGCGCATCTGGTGCTGACCCCATCTCTTAACAACGCCGGAATAACCGTGACCCTTGGATGTACCTGTAATGTCGACCTTCTCGCCTGCGGCGAAGGTATCGGCGGTAATCTTGTCACCGACATTCATGGAAGCTGCGTCATCAAGACGGAATTCCTTGAGGTGCTTCTTGTTATCAACACCCGCTTTTTTGAAATGACCGATTTCTGCTTTGGTCATATGCTTTTCCTTGACTCCGCCGAATCCGAGCTGAACTGCCTCATAACCGTCGTTTTCAATAGTCTTCTTCTGAACAACAGTGCAGGGGCCGGCTTCAATAACGGTTACCGGAATTACATTTCCGATCTCGTCGAAGATCTGAGTCATGCCGATCTTCTTGCCCATAATGGCTTTCTTCATTTTGTTTTCCTCCTAAGATTATTGGTTGACGCTTGGAATTTTCACTTTCGTGATTACGCCAACATGACCTTTGGTTTGCTCTTTCGAGCTGCCGTATGGGATTAGAGCTTGATCTCTATCTCAACGCCGGCGGGTAATTCAAGTCCCATCAGAGCTTCAACCGTCTTCTGCGAGGGCTTCACTACGTCGATGAGTCTCTTGTGAGTTCTCATTTCAAACTGCTCGCGGCTGTCCTTATACTTGTGAACAGCACGGAGGATCGTAACGATCTCCTTCTCGGTAGGGAGCGGAATCGGACCGGAAACAGCCGCGCCGTTTCTCTTTGCGGTCTCTACGATCTTCTGAGCCGCCTGATCAACGAGAGTGTGATCGTAGCTTTTCAGACGAATTCTGATCTTTTCCTTGACTGCCATTGCTTTTGCCTCCTTTTTAGTAATTGGAGGGCGATTTTGTTCAAACACTGTGTCGGGTGTTTCCTCGCTTCCCATACAAAAACCGCACTCACTCAAAACGAGAAAAACGCGGGTATGCGAAGCACAGAAACATACGGCACAAGTGCCTGATTGACAACGCCCGGTTAAATATCGGACATACTCCGGCGGAAATTACCCAACAAAGCAGGCTTCGTTTACTGCTTTGTTGCAACCTCCCGCCATTAAACGCACGTCAACTCCTATAGTATACTACAATATTTCAAATTTGTCAATAGATTTTTAAAATTTCACAACTTCCCCAAAAATAAATGTTTGTAGAATTTTGTTGCTGTTTTTTGTGCACATTGTATATTGTTTCGGTATTTTTCAACTTTATTCACTTTCTCCGGATATTTTCTCAAAAGCTTGCTTTTCTTCATATTTTTGTCACATATATGCGGTATAATACTATTTGAAACAGATTGCTAAACTCAAAGAAAGGATTTAATCATAAATGAAACGTTTTGAGAAAATGCCGCTTATTTTTCTCGCCGCAAGCATTGGCTGTGCAGCGATCTTTGCCATATTCCGCATGATTCTCACAAATATGTATTTGGAGCCCATATACGGCGTATATACCAACGGAACCGTTATCCCCAACATTTATCACGCCGCCATGGCAATTGTCATTGTAGCTTTTGGTGTTACAGCATGTTTTACAAGTATTTCCCGCGACGGCGAATATAATATCCCGAAATCAGATTTTTCGCTTTTTACCTCCTTCTCTGCCGCGCTTATTCTAATGTTCGATCTTTTCCTTTCATTATATAATATATATAAGACTGTGGTTTCCGAGACATCCCCATCGGTTCTGGACATCCTCGAAATATGTTTCCTGCTTCCCGCTATTTTTTATTTTTTCGGGCTTACTCGGGGTAACAGCAGCCGCACACTTGCTTTGACTCTCACATCATATTTCCCCACCGCTTGGTGCGCAGTTTCTCTCATCAAGGTATATTTCGACAATACAGTTCTTATGACCTCGCCAAACAAAATAATAAATGAGGTGGCGCTTTTGTCCGCTATGGTATATTTTCTCGGCGAATCCCGTATTCAACTGTCTACCATTTCGCATAAGCTGTATCTTTTCACCGCATCTGCGGCACCCGTGCTTCTCACGGTTTCCGCAATTCCCAATTTGTTTATGGCTGATAAGATCTCACTCGGTAAATCAGATTCAACCGTGCTGTATGCAATAGAAATAGTATTTGCTCTGTTTATGTGGGCACGTCTTGCCGCATACGCAAAAAGAACAGATCTTCGCGAAAATGATATCGCTGTAATCGAAAACAGCATTCAGTAACTGTCACATAAAAATAGTAAAAGGTCTGCCGTTTTTAAGTCGGCAGACCTAATTTTTATGGAAATACACACACCCTGAATTTCGCTCCGAGAATTTCCGCGAAGGTATCGGTAATGCCGTCCGCGTAATCCACCGGAAGGTTACACACCATTGATGCGTTTGTGATGATTACCCCCACATCAGGCGGGAGCTCGGATAGGGAGTCTGCAAGAGCATCCAAATTCTTTCCGTAATATGAGGGGAATCCAAGACTTGCCGCAATATATTCATGAGCCGCCTGCTTATCATTGAAACGGCTTCCGTCAAGCACTGTGATTTTCATTCACGCTCACTCCTCTCCGTAAAGAAGCTCGAAGCTTTCGTAGTGATCCGGCGTATAATATATCAGTCCGTCATTCGAGTACACAATGCGCTCCGCTCCACGGGATGAAGCACCGTTTGTATCAATATCACACTCGTAATACACCCGTCCGCTCTTTTTTGGAAGCAGTCCCTCTCGGTTTCCGAACACATCACCGCCAATAGCAGCGCCCTCAAGATATCGTTCCACCGATCCACCTTCCCATCCGAGCGCCTCCGCTTCTGATTTCGTAATATAGTTTGTCGGAAACTTCCAGTAAGTTTGAATATATAGTGAAACGCTATCCTTATCGTAGAAGTATCCATCTTTGTCTATCGGTTCGGAATCTTCCGATATATCCCAAACCGCGGCGGTAACGTGTTCGTCATACGCAAGCTCGATTATGTCACCTGCAATGGAAAGTCCGGCTTCCACATCCTCCATACTGCATCCAAAAACGGAAAACAGCATGAAAAGTGACAGAATTACCGCTATGGGAGAGCGCATGAATTTAAGAAGCCTTTGAAATTTCATTTTTGTATATCCCCCGTTTCATATGTGCAAAAAAGCGCGGAGCTTCAGCTCCTACGCTTTATTTGAAGAATTTTTTAAGCCCGAGAAGCTTTCTGAATTTCACAAGATACAAAGTTATAAGATTGGTTGCGGCAATATCGTATATAAAAAACGTAAAATTGCAGATTGCAAATAACGGCACAGTAAAACCAAGCCCTGTATCAGGTATGTGCATAATATAATTCGCCGCAACGACCGTAAGTATCATCATAAGATTGAAGCAACTGAACTTAAGAACCCATGAAACAGCGTAGTGAAGCCGTTCAAACATTGCCTTAAATATGGGATAAACTCCGCCGAAAACAAGATACAGTAACGCTCCGAACTTATCGGGCACTATAATAATAGCAAGAACTCCAGAAACAAGCCATATAAGAAAGGGATATCCTCCACCAATCTCTATGACCGCTACCATTATAAGAATAGAAGCAAGCGCCACCGATGTAAGATCAAGCACGGTAATAACAGAGCCAAGCAGAAGTATCACTACGCTCAAAGCCGAAAGTATAGCGGCAAGGGCCAGCTTTTTGGTTTTCTTCATAAACAATTCCCTTAACAGCAGGAGATGAGGTCTCCGCCGCAGCATTCGCAAAGGCAGTCTGCACAAATAAGGCCGGTGCATATATCACATGTGGAAGCGTTGGCATTTCGCGCTGTACGGTATCCGCCGCCAAAGCTCTGGGTGTTCTGACGTATTCTGTCAAGTGCGGCGCGGTATTCGCTGTTGGCAGGATCGAGATAACATGCAGTTTCAAGATATTTCTGTGCATCATAGTACCAGCCGCGCTGGATCAGCACACATCCCTTCAAAAAGTTCCATTCTGCATTACGATTAGCCTGTGCAACCGCATCAAGTATAAGCTCCGCATCCGCAAAACGTCTTGAATTGATAAGTTCACGCACATGGGCATAGTCACTGAACGCCCCCGACGAGGAGTAAGAGGAACCGCCCGAGGAATAAGAGCTTCCGCCTGCACGCTCTTTCTGTATCTGATCATAAGCCTCGTTGATCTCCTTCATTTTTTCTTCAACGAGATCGGAAAGCGGATTGTTAACATAGTTGTCAGGATGATATTTACGCGCCAACTCACGGTATGCTTTCTTTATTTCATCATCACTTGCGGTGCGCTGAACTCCAAGCACCTTATACGGATCTGTCATTGTTTTTCTTCTCCATCTTCCGCGCTTTCCGCGGAGTTTTTGTTAAGTACTTTCGTAATAAGCGCCGGAAGCGCCAAATAGATTATATTTCTGATTATCTCGCCGTACTCCGGAACAGCAGAAAAATCAATCAGCTCTACAGCAGCCTCAATTCCTACAAGCTCCATCGTAAGCGCGTTCCTTAATATATCATGATTACGCTCCAGTTCTGAAGCGGGGGCTTCGTACATCATTCGGAAAGGATTGTATGAATCTGATTTTATGTCATCCTCAAGGTCATCGATAGCATCAATAATATAGATAAATCTGCCGATGTGTCTGCCGATCTCATCGGCGATACGGGCTTCAGGGCTGTCTTTTTCAAAATCGAACGAGCACACATAAGCCATAAGCTCACCGAAAGGTTCAGCAGCTTTGTCAAGCGATGGGCATCCGTCCTTTTCAAGCTGTATCTGCCGCACAAGCTTTTCTTTTATATATTCCTCGACACAGGCAGCCATTTGGGCTCGTCTTCGTATAAAAGAAGCGTATGGCATAAGCATATATGCTACCGCACGCTTCCATCCGCGCGAATCAATTGCATCGTCCCGAAGCTTGTGGTAGGTAAGCACAGAGGATAACCTTGCGCAGTAATCAAGATGAGGAGCATCTGCCAGCACCGCCCGTTTTTTCATGGGATGGGCAATACACCGACGCCTTTCAATCCTGCCTTTTTCTCCTGAAAGCGACATACGGACTATAGCAAGGAATACAAGATCATAGTTTAACGAAAGCCTTGAAAAGCAGGTGATGTTACGTCCAAGTGCCTCGCACAGTCCGCAGTATACCGCACGGTAAAGCTCATATTCCTTGACCTTAAGCTCTGCCGCAGCCGGTCTGATATAACCAAACACATCCCCACCCCCAAGCGGTATCACTCTAATAATTTTACTCCAAACTCATATATTACACCTTACAACAGATTGAACTTTTTGTAAATCTTTTTGGATTTCCACTATATTTTCCGTAAAATTCATAAAAAGTGATGCCGCCAAACGGCGGCACGCACTTATTCTTCATTGTCAGATTTCTCGTCTGCAGTTTCCGACTGCATTTTAGTAATCTTAACTTCTTCCACAAGCTTGTCATCAACCTTTGTAATCTCCACATGAAGCTCGCCAAAATCAAATTCCACGCCCTGCTCAGGGAATTCGCCAAGCTGCATTGTAACCCATCCGCTTACAGTCTGAGGAAGCTCCTCATCGGAGTCAGGCTGAATATCGAATATCTCAAACATTTCAACGGTTTTGGCATCTCCCGCAAGGGTTACAGTACCGTCAGAATGTTCCGTTACCTGCTCAACCACCTCGTCATGCTCATCCCAGATGTCGCCTACAAGCTCCTCGATAACATCTTCGAGGGTAACAATACCCATTGTTCCGCCATAGTCATCAAGGACAACTGCCATATGAGCCTTAGCCTGCTGAAACTCCGTAAGAAGCCTTGAAATCTTCACATGGCATGTAACAAGAAACGGCTTTTTCAGAACCGATAACATATCGGAATTTCCCTCTTTGCATATATAAAAGAAATCCTTCTCATGGAGTATACCGATAATGTTGTCTATGGTTTCCTCATACACCGGCAAACGCGAGAATCCGGTTGTATGGAATATTTCCGTTATCTCCTCAAAGGACGCATCCTTTTCTATTGCCACCACATCAACACGTGGGGTAATAATATCCGCCGCCTCAGCATCAACAAATTCTATGGCAGAACGGATAAGCTCACCCTCCTGTTCATCAATACCGCCGTCCTGTTGCGCTTCATCAACTATTGTCATAATCTCATCGTCGGTCATCACCTGGGTTTCGCCTGCCTTGAATATTTTCGCGAGCAGCTTTTTCCAACCTCGGAAGAAAAGGTTAAGAGGCGTAAAAACAACCATTAACACGCGGATAAGCGGAGCTATAGCCATGCTGAATCCATCCGGCTTCTCTTTTGCTATGCTTTTTGGAGAAATCTCACCAAAAATAAGCACCAGCACCGTTGTCACCGCTGTTGATATCGCCGCACCGTTTGTTGGCAGCCAATTCACAAACATAACCGTGGCAATTGCGGTCAACCCTATATTTACCATATTATTTCCAATAAGTATTGTGGAAAGAAGCGAATCGTAATCCTCCGACAGTTTCATAACCAGTGCGGCGCGTTTATTGCCGTCGGAAGCCAAATTTTTCATGCGCACGCGGTTAAATGTATTGAAAGCGGTTTCTGTTGCCGAAAACATTGCTGACATCATGATAAGTATCACGATAGCTATTATCATCGTTAAACTATTGCCGTCCATTATAATCTCCTGAAAATATGCACATATTATTTATACTTCTCATCTTCGGAGAATCACGGTGGTGCAACATGTGTCACTGTAATATTATTTGGATTTGTGCATCGTCGGGCAGGTTTGGGATTATCGCTCATGTATTTACCACTCCTTCGCAATATATATTGTTATCATTATACATTATTTTCTTGCTTTTTGCAAGATCCTAACGCAATTTTCTTGTTTTTTTTGCATCCTGTTGTACTTCAAATGCAATTTACACAACAAACTTTATATTTCCCCCCCACTTTTCTACACCAATAATTCCAAAAAATGTCGAATATCTACTTGATTTTTTGCAAAAAATATATTAAAATATAATTTGGTGAAAAATTTCCACGATACTTTCTATGTACACAATATTCAATAAAAGGAAGATAAACCTCATGAGAAAATTCAGAAAAATAGGCGTTTTAACATCCGGCGGTGATGCTCCGGGCATGAACGCGGCAGTGCGTGCCGTTGTTCGCTCCGCTCTTGCACGCGGTGTAGAAGTTGTGGGTATCTGCAAAGGCTATACTGGTCTTATCAGCGGAGAGCTTCGCAAGCTTACATCTCTTGATGTAGCAAATATTACAGGATTTGGCGGAACCATTCTCTACTCCGACCGCTGCGATGAATTCGCCACCGAAGCGGGTATGGCTAAGGCTATCAAAACCTGCAAGGACAACGAGATCGACGGTATTATCGCCTGCGGCGGCGACGGAACCTTCCGCGGAGCTACAGACCTTTCCATGCGCGGTATTCCTACCATTGGCATACCTTGTACCATCGATAATGACATCACTTCCACCGATTATTCCATCGGTTTTGACACCGCTATGAACACCGTTCTCCATGCGGCTGACCGCCTTAGAGATACCTGCGAATCTCATGCACGCGGAGAGGTTATTGAGGTTATGGGGCGTCACGCCGGCTACATCGCCATTGAATGCGGTATTGCCTGCGGCGCAAATGCCGTTGCGGTTAAGGAACTTCCCTTTGATGAAGACGCATGCATTGCAAAGCTTATAGAGCTTCGCGAAAAGGGTCAGAGAAGCTTCCTTATTATGCACTCCGAAAGCATGCCGGACGGATTTGGTGAAAATCTTACCGAGCGCATGAGAAGAGAGGCTAATATAGACTCCCGTTTTATCCGCCTTGCCCATATGGTGCGCGGCGGTTCTCCCACACTTCGTGACAGACTTACCGCAACCCGTATGGGTTATTTCGCGGTTGACCTTATCCTTGAGGGCAAGTCTGACCTGGTAGTATGCGAGCGCGACGGAAAGCTTATTGAAACTGATATTGCATGGGCACTGGTTGTTGACCGCATGTATAAGAACAAGCTGAAGGACGGCGACCTTGATAAATTCACCGCAGAACAGCTTGATGCTATGAAGACTCGCTGTGCGGAAAAGAGAGCAGTCCTTGAAGATCTCATGGATATTGCAAAGACAATCGGCGAGAACTAAAAATCCCGAAAAAGGAGCTGTTGCACCTAAGTGTAACAGCTCCTTTTTGTATCATGCCTCTGTTTTCTGTTCTATTATTTTTATCCCTACAGGATCTATTCCTGCATGTTCCCATACGATCTCCTTTATCTGAGAAAGCTCATTTGGGAGCAGTCCGTCCGAGCGGACAATTATGCTGGCACTACCCTCTCCGATCACCGCCACACAGTCCTCAAACCCCTTTGATTTTATAAGGGTTTCAATGTTTGACTCCATTTGTATCTCGGAAGCAATGCGGCTGATATCAACCGACGCCTGCTCTTTTGCCGTGGCATCCGCGTTTGTGCTTTCAACTACTGTCTGAAGAACCGCAAGTGCCTGATCTCTCGCCTGCTTACGCGAAAGCTGTGCCGAGGCAAAGTAGGCATCTTCTATTTTTGACTGTGCCTCACCATCGTCCTCGCTAAGTCCCGCACCGAGAACATCACCGTCGCCGAGTGAAGGTCCAGAACCTGAGAACATGACAAAATTAAGTATCACGGCAAGCCCTATTAGCATTACGGAGCACGCCACAACAATATTCCTCGTGCCTATTTTCCCCGCAACACCCTTCAATTTTTTTATACCTCTCGAAAAACGTGTTTCGCTTTCTGTACATACAAGCTCCGTCCCCACGTTCTCATCAGTTTCATGCATAATATTCTCGTCCATAATACTTCTCCTTTCACATATTGAACTGTTACATAAATATGCCGACAGCTATTGCTTTATACCAAAACTCGCTATTTTCCCCCCATAATGCTCACCGCATTTGAATCTACGGAGAAAAGGGTGCAAAGCATTTCTGTAAGCTTAAGCTTTACCGACACATCATCACCGCCCCTGCACACCACTGCAATACCCCGTATACGGGGCATTACAGTACCAATCGGTACAACATCCCCCGAAACAGTCACATATTCCACACGCGCCTCACCACCGTTTCCGACACCCGTGCTTTTTGTATTCTGTGCGTATATCTGCTCACCAGCAGTTTCAAATGTTATCATGACCGACACCTCAGAAACACCCCTAACTCGCTCACACAACTCCTTTACCCTATATTCAAGCTCATCCGCACCAAGGCTCTCTCCGTCACCGCCAAGCTTTTCAGAATTGTCCCCAGCATCCCCAAAAATCATAAGTACGATTCCAAGCAAAAGTACAGCCACTATAAGCCACAGACCTTTCTTCTCCGAAACTAACACTCTTATACGGCTCAGCATACCGTTATCATTCATAAAAGCTTACCTCCGCCGAAACTCCGAAAGTACCTGCAATGTATATGATGATATCCTCCGCATAAAGCCACGGCTTCGCCTTTGCACACACCGTTATACCCTCACCGTTGTATTTCACCGAAATCTCCCCTTTCCCTATGGAGAATTTTTCGCTTACCGCCTTTTCTATGTGCATTGCCACAATGGAATTTGCCTTAGCTGAGGCTTCTTTGCTATCATCTATAAATGAATCCGTATATGTAAAGCTCGGCAGTTCACTTATGATCTTACCAAGCGGTGCTGCCAGCACGGCAAGAATCACCAGTGATATTAAGTATTTAACATATTTTTTCATGCCTCCTTCAGGAACAAATCCCTCAATAAGAGCAGATGCCGCGGCAGCACATACAAGCGACATAATGAATCCCTTTATCTCTATCATAATTTACCGACATTCCTCCTACAAAAGTGCCGCACTGCTCTTTGCAAATAACGCAAGCGCATAGACAAACATAAGAGATGCTATGAAGCACACAGCCGCCAAAAAGCCCAGTAGCCCACATATTTGTGACAGTATTTCCTTCTCACGTTCAAGACCTGCGATTTCAGCCGCGGCACATGATATGCTTACAAAAAGCCGTGTGAGTATTATATTCATGGTTACAGGCACTGTGAGTATTATGATAACAATCACGCCCACCCAACCTACTGTTCCCTTAATAAGCCCTATACTTCCTGCTACCGCCCCAACAGCATCACTCGCCATTGAACCAACCACCGGAACTGTACTTGAAGCCGCAAATCTTACGGCGCGCATTGAAAGGCTGTCCGCACGGGATGCAATTGAGGTTTGGAAGCTCATCACCGCCGATATTACAGCAGAAACAAGCCCCATTATCCATGTGAAGCCATTTCTCACAATCTTTGATATCCCTCCAAGCTTTATTCCACCAAATCCGGAAGCAATTGAAAGCCCGAAATCAAGCTGTAATACAGGAAACAAGCCCCCCGCTGCCAGTGTTTCCACCAGTGCCACACCAAGCATCATAGCGTTCGCCGAAACCGCCGATGCGCTTATATTGCCGCCTGCCGTGCCAATTGCTATCATCACCGGTACCATAGCCCCAATGAAACCCAAAAGCTCTGTAAGATACTGCTTCACATTCTCCACAAGCGGCAAAATCGTGCTGTAAAGGATAAGCATAATACAAAGCCCCGACACGAACTCTAAAAGTGTGGAAAGCGAGCTATTACTTAACCCCCTCTTCATGGCGGAGAGAACCGATGCTATGATTATAAGGCCCAAGGTAGCTGAAAAAGGCTTTATTACGCCGGAAAATGCAGATATAAAGATGTCCCATATAATGCTCAAAAAATATTCCGCACTAAAATTCTCAGAAAATTTTGTAGGATCAAACATATCACCAGAGGGAAGTTTTTCTGCCGCCTCATCGGGAATAGCCCCGATGATTGAATCAATATCAAACTCCTCTGCCGAATAAATTTCTGAAGAAAACTGCGCATCCGCTTCTGCCGCAAAAACATTTACTGCAAAAAGCAGAGTAACGCTTACCGCTGTCCATAATTTAATGAAATATTTCATAACTTCATAAGCTTAGCCGCAAGCTCTATAAGATCGCCTACGACCGGCATACACAAAATAAGCACCTCTGCCTTTCCTATAAGTTCAAGCTTCGAAGCAAGTGCTCCCTCTCCCGAATCCCTGCAAATTTCAGCGGCAAACTGAACACACACAGTTATCCCCAGTGCCCTTATTACCGTTTCAAGGTATCCGCCGAATTCCGTTCCTGCCGCAATAGACTTTATGTACTCGGTAATTGGCAGAAATGTTGTTAATGCCGCCCCTAAAAGTATCACTGATGTCCCAAGGCTCACATATCCGGCAAATTCGCTTTTTTGACCGCGCAGCATGAGTATCGCCGCAAGCGCACACAGCGCGACCCCGCAATATTTTATCATAATCAAATACCAAATACCGATCGAATACTCGAAAACAGCGCCCCAAGCTTATCCACGAGCATAAGCATTACTATTATGATACCCGAAAGCGACACAAGCACCGCCTGCTCGTCCCGTCCGTATTTAGACAAAAGCTGATACGCTATACTTACAGTAAGTCCGATGCCGGCAACCTTTAATATTAAGCTCACATCCATATATATGACCATGGCTTTCGCGCGCGAAAGCTTCCTTATCTACGCGATACTTTGTATCGCGTGGGAATCTATGACTGGTTTGAAAGATTTATCCTTCAAACTTTCTCCATTATAATAAAATTACCGCCATCATAATGCCGATCAGCATGCCGAATCCGCGGCTCAGCCTGACTCTGGACTGTAGTTCAGACCTTGATTTTGAAGCAAGCTCACCAAGTTTTTTCTCATAATATGCCAAAAGACGTGCTTCTTCATGGGCGGTGTGCCTGCCGACTTCCGAAAAAAACGCCTTTATGACGGAAATATCTGCCTCAGAAATATAAAGTCTGCCTTTGCAAGCTTCCATTGAATTATCGGGGCCGTGATGGCGCAATGCATCTAAAAATCCACACTGCTCAAGCACTTTATCCTCATACTCGGCAAATATTTTATCAAGCGGATAAAGGAATCCCTCAATTTGTCTTGCTGTGTGTACCACAAGCCTATGAAAAGCCTCAAGCTGCACAGTACCCTTACGCCATATTTCAGCCACTGTGATCCCTATAGCAGTGGATGCGAAAAATATCATAAGTGCACCTACTATGCGAAGCACTGCGTATCACCCAAAACAGATTCAGCGGAAGTGTAATCACAACTGAAACACCCGGATAGCTTGCCGTTTGTTTTCTCTCGTGAAAGTCTGGCATATCCGGCAAAGATCCCGTTGTCATGTAGCTTCTTTATATTTGGACGAAGTAAAAGCTCCTTCAGATTTGATGCATGGGCGCTTGCGATAAGCGGCACACCTGCACCTGCGCATCCAAGGATCTTTGTGCTTTCGCTCACATCCCCAAGCTCATCGCATATTATAACCTCAGGCGACATAGTTCTCGTTGCAATCTCTATCCCCTCCGCACGGCTGTAGCCCGTAAGCACATCACATAATGTATCAACAAACATTTCAGGTATAAAAAGCTCTCCCCTGGTATCAACTATTACAACCCTCTTTGAAAATGCGCCTCCAAGTCGGAATGCAATATCACGAAGGGCAGTGGTTTTTCCGATTCCGGGCGGAGAATATATCAGCATAGATTTTATTGCCGGCGGATCAAAGCAAGCCGCCATAAGCTGATCGGATACTCCTCTCATTATATGTGGAATACGAATATTGACCGAACGGATTTCCCTCACCGCACGCCCGTCGGAAGCAAGTGTACCGCATATTCCCACCCTTACTCCCTCGCCGGGCTGTACATATCCCATTCGTATGGTATCCCCGTGGGCATATACAGAGCCACCGCACAGCCTTGTGACACATTCAGAGAGTTCACCTGCAGTACACTTTACGGAAAGCACAATGTTTTTTCCATCGCATGTAACAGAAGCCGGCGCTTCTGCACGAAGTCGTATCTCATTTACTGTTAATAATGATATCTCGCCGTGTTCTGACAATATTCCAATTGCACGACGTACCGAAATCGGCAAACAGTCTTCAATAAACGGTGAAATTACTCTTTTCTCAGTCATCTTTATATCCTCGTTTTCAGATATACTAATATATACGGACAAGCAACGAAAAAAATGACAGCCATACAAAAAATCTCCCGTGCCAAAGCACGGGAGATCGCTTTATTTATAAAAGTATAATTTTACGCCTCTGCGGCAGTTTCGCACATGATAGTCATATTTATCTTCTTTTCGCAAAAAGTGTCCCCCGCCATTTGGCAGGGGACATTATTTCAACGTCGTCCAAGTTGTCCTCGAACAAGTGTTGTAGGATTTTTTCTACTAAACTTGACTCCGCCGCGTTTGCCGCGTACCGCAAGTCCGCCTATAAACGACACCGCCGTACATCCAATGTATGCTAATATCATAAAAATAGGTGTAACCGGGTACATAGCATTAGCTCTGAAAGCAAGAGATACGAGCCATAGTAAAAGCACATATCCCACACCTCCCATAAACGCCGACACTGCACTGCGGTCTTTATCAAGCTTCGCCGAAGAAAATCCGCCTACGAAAGCTCCAACAAGGAGCGCCCCATAGGCAAAGGCGGTTATAAGCTTCTTCGGATCTTCCATAAGAAGCGCCGCACCGGATAAAACAAGCACAGCCACAAAGGAGGTCAAAGCACCGATAATCGACCCTCTGCATGCCGCCCAAAGAAATCCGTTTTTCTCAGCAGACTTATTACGCATGTTATTGCTGTTCAACCAAATCCCCTCCAAAACATGTAGATTATACTCAGTAATCTATATGCAGGGAGCGTCTTATTTATGTCAGCAATCCTCTGCCTTTACGTCAACATTCTTAACCGCACTCTTTAAAATACGGATCTTTGTACCATCGCGGCCGGTTTCGATCATAACGGTTTCATCCTTGATGCTTATGATCTTGCCGATAATGCCACCGATAGTGGTGATCTCATCACCTACCTGCAAACCGTTTCTCATAGCATTTGTTTCGCGTTCCTGCTTCTTCTGAGGTCTGTACATGAAGAAATAGAAAACAGCTACCATAACTACTAACATAAGTATGGTCATAAAGCCCTGATTGGCTCCTCCGGCCATTGCGGCATCTGCCGCACCTGCATCTGCAGCGAGAAATAAATTAAGCATGATTATCCTCCAAAATATTATTTGTGATATATAATATCAATCTTAAATATTATACCGCATACGAACTTAAATTTCAATATAAAATTGTAAATTTGCGAAAATTTTCCTTAATCTTCGTCACCTTCAGTGGGTAACGCTTCTTCCTTCGGCATTATAAATAAAATCTTGCCGGGTGCGCTTTTGTGTACGGTTATAATAATTATAACGCTAAGGAGCATAGATGCAACCACTACAATGGTTGGAAGCTCATTTGTATATCCGAGTAAAAAACCGCCGAGATTAAAGCTGAGATGGAAGATTATAGAAGCAGTAAGCGAACGGTATTTTTCGTATATCCAAACGAGCAACATTCCAAGCAGTGACGCATATATCACCCAAATCACAGTACCGTGTATAAGACCGAATATCCAAGATGATATGAGCATAGCGGCAAACATTGGCATGCCTCGTTTAAGTCTGTTATAGAATAATCCGCGCATTACGGTTTCCTCAACAATCGGTGCGACAATCACCGTACTGAGCAAGGATATCCAGACAGGAGCACTTGGAATAGCTGAGGCAAGAGAATTGTACTGTTCCCACCACGCATCGGGAAACGGAACAGCAGATAAGAGCACTGACACGAATATATTCATGACAAATCCCAATACAACCATAGCCGCGCAGGTCTTAAAATTAAGCGTTGTAAGTCCCACTTCGCGAGTGAATTTCATTTTCCTCATGCGGAACAGCACAATATACGTTATAAACGCAAGCACATTGGAAATTAGAGTCACATGAATTGCATATTTCATAAAAAAATCATAAGACAAATTCTGAATAGTCTGTAAATCATCCATTATTTCGATCCCATATGTGGAAATCGCATACATTTCATATCCAAGCCCAACCCAAAACCCGACTATTCCCTGCCACACAAAATATATTCCGAAATACAAAAGCGCGGAAAGCACTGCTCTTACGGTCTTCTTAAGCGTCATCTCATACATCCTCCGCCAAAAGAAATATCATTTCAAAGAAATTATATACCTTTTCATAAAAAAAGTAAAGCGTGTATTTGTTAATTATTCCGTACAATGAAAATTTACAATAAACCGATATACTTTTATATAATGTTTATGGTATAATTAGAAAACTGTATAAGAATTCAAAACGGTGTGCCGCCGTTTGGAAAGGAAACGGCTTTTTAAGCTGTGACATATATAAACAATGATGAATGAGAAGCTTGTCGAACTATTTTCGGATGCAATAGGACGAAAAATATTAAAAAAAGCTATATTTTCCAAAGCCGAAGATAAAACTGTTCAGAAAGAAGTCGTCATACTCACAAAAAAGCCGGACGGTACTGTGTATCTGGCCGCCGAGCGTTTTACAAAGGACAATAAAACCTTCCGCCGCAATCTCCCGGCAGACAAGCTCTCCGAGCTTGTGCGCATGGCACTTGAGGATTATAGGCAAGTTAACATTATCACGACAGCCGGAGAAGCGGAAATCAAGCGGTCAAAATCCGGCACCGTGCATGTGTCAGGCAAATTCACCGCCGATGCCGCCTGCGCGGAAATTTCAGACGGTTCAAAAAAATATATTCTTGATGCATCCCGTGACATCGGATTTCTTCGCGAGCTTGGCATATCAGATTCAAACGGAAGAATTCACGATAAAAAGCAGGCGAAATTCCGTCAGATAAACCGCTTTCTTGAAATCGTCCAAAGCGTTGAGGACAAGCTTCCAAATGACCGCCCGGCGGTAATATACGATCTCTGCTGCGGAAAGAGCTATCTTACCTTCGCCGTATACTACTACTTCACCGTTCTTAAAAATAAGCAGGCAAAAATGTACGGTGTTGACTTAAAGAAGGAGGTAATCGACTACTGTAATGCCGCCGCAGAGCGTCAGGGCTTCGACCACCTTAAATTTGTCAGTGGTAACATAAACGAGTATATTCCCCCCAAAAAGCCGGATATGGTTATATCGCTCCACGCCTGCGACATTGCCACCGATATTGTATTGGCGAATTCCGTAAAATGGGGGGCAGGCATCATTCTTTCAACCCCGTGCTGTCATCATGAAATGTCGAAACAGCTCTCCGTATCAGCGGAAAACGCCGCGCTCAGAGAAAATCTTTCTTTCATTCTGAATCACCCCATTCTGAAGCAAAAATTCTGCGATTCCGCAACAGACGCACTGAGAGTAAAGCGTCTTGAATCTGTGGGATACAGCGTTACTACACTGGAGCTTATCGACCCCGATGACACCCCAAAAAATCTTATGATTCGCGCCGTATACAATAAAAACAAATCCGCGTCAAGCCGCAAGTCGGCGCTTAGCGAATATAAGCATATATGCGCAGAGCTTGGCGTTTCACCGTACCTTGACGGGTTAATTGAAGAAAATGAAAAAACTCAAAATTGATCTGCTTTCAGCTATAACTGTTGCATCAGCCGCGGTAATATGCTTATACTATTTTGTATATATGATGTTATGTCTGCTCGGCTTCGACTCAAGGCTGATGTCGCTGTTCGCACTGTTTGTCATGGCATGCACTGTTTTGCCTATTATTTTCAGAAAACAGCTTCAACGGCTTCTTAGACGAGCCTTCAAACCACTGTGGATAGTTTTTACATCGCTTATTTCGGTATACGTTATAACAGCAGTCATATTTTGGTGTTATATTGGAATCGGAACTTCTATGACCCCAAATCAGTACGCGAATTCATACGCCGCCATGGAAGACAGCGGCGAAAACACCGCTGTTCTGGTGTTTGGATGCCGCACATACGGTTACACCCCAAGCCTTACACTCCGACTGCGCCTTGACGCGGCTTATGAACTTCTGTCAGCCCTTCCGAATGCTGTATGTATCGTCAGCGGTGGGCAGGGCTCAAACGAAACCGTTCCCGAAGCCACCGCAATGCGTCAGTACCTTATAGATCACGGTATATCGGAAAGCCGTATAATAACAGAGTCAAATTCACACTCCACAAGCGAAAATATCCGTCTTACCAAAGATCTTATATCCGAGCTTGGGCTTACGGATAAAAATATAATCGGCGTATCCACCGGATTCCATCTTCCGAGAATATCTGTACTGTCGGAGCATTACGGCTTGGAAATGGAGTTGTGTTCCGCTCCGTCCCCAAGCTTTGCACACCACTATGTGAGTATGGTTCGTGAATACCTCTCCTATATCAAAATGGCGTTTTTCGATAAAGCTGTCATTATAACAAAAGTGACTTAAAAAAATGAGCTGTGGCATCCCAGTGCAACAGCTCATTTTTTATTATAGATCTTTGTCTGTATAATTACCGTCCGAGCGGTTTTGGGGCTGCCTTGAATAAGGCGGTGGGTACATTCCACGGGACTGCTGCATGGCCATTGCACGAAGCTGCTCCCTCTTACGGCGTGCAGCCTCTTCGCGGCGCTTTTTGCGTATAAGGAAAGCTCTGAGATAAAGAGCACCATAGCCTGCCGCCGCTATGAGGATAAGGATGAGGAGTATGGTAAATACCCATCCTATAAACGACATTCCGCCCTTAGCGTATATGCTGATGTTTTCAAGCCAAATACCGTATTCACCTGATGTGGGAAGACTATCGGATGTGCGAATCAACAGCTTTATAAAATCAACATTGCCTTCCGTAAGCTTGGTAAATTCCTTTATGTTAAAGCTGATCTCATTCCACTCACCCGGTTTTACCTGAATCTCGCCTTCATAAACTACCGCGTCGGCTTCATTTGTGCCTATCTGTCCCAGACGAAGCAAAAGGCTCAGCGAGTTCACCTCTGTAGGAGCCGCCGCCATTACGCGGAGCTTTACATAGTGAACATCCTCAAACACTGTGTCATCACCGATAGAATTGCTTATACCTTTATACTCGGTGGGAATATCGGTAATGCGTGCATACAGCATGGTTTCTGTTCCGTCCTCGAAGGGGCGAAGCTCAACGTATTCCGCACCGTCAGACGGATAAAAGTTGCAAAGCGTACCGCCGGTAAGATCAAACAGCTTGCGGAAAGAGTAACCCTTGGCATAATCCGAGGCTTCGGCACGCACTGCGGAAAATACTGTGCGCTCATTGAACTCCTTGTACTTAGTTTCCGAATCCACAAACATGCCGAACGCACCGCTTCCCACAGTCGATCTCACAAAGGATGTGACCGCTTCGCTCTGTTCGGTATCAATAAGTGAAAATACATTGTAGATAGGCTTCTTTGCCGCAGGCTCTACCACACTCCCCACAGCGCCGCTCCAAAGACCGTAATTCTGCATTTCTCCGGAATGGTCCACATGGCGGTGATAAATAAATGCATCAATATCTTCATTCTGTACCGCTCTATAGTAAGCAAGCGCATATGCGGCAGCCTGTATGGTCATAGAAGCATCATCGGAAGAATCGCCGGGGATACCGAATTCGCCGATAATAATACTGCGCGTTTCGGAATTGTAAAGATACTCCGCCTGATTCATGTATCTTGTAAGAGTATCTATATTTTTCATAGTAATATACGGGGTTTCAAAATTATCCTCAGCCAAAGTATCGTTCCAAAAATCAGCCAGCTCTGCCGCAGACGGATACGGATTTATGGAGAGTCCCCACTCTATATCACCCGAACTCTTTATTGCCGTGTTAAAGGTAGATAGAAATTGTTTTGCCGGGTAATCACGCATATCCGCACTACCGGCACTGAAATTGTTGCCAAGTGAGATATACACTCTTCCCTCGCTGTAATGTGAACGCATAGCGGTATATGCCACGCGGAAAGCTGTGCAGTAGGAATATACATAGCTCGCCATATCCGTTGTGCCGGCATTATTCCATACATCGCCGGAATTCACCTCAAACCCAAGGATTATCCCCGGCACCATGCCACAAGTGTGCTCCGGCGTTGTATAGCGCATACAGATGTAATCCATAAAAGCGCGGAATGCTTTCATAGCTGTTTCGTTTCTGGTATTGAGTGCAAAAAGCGAGGCAGTGGGCGAAATACCGTCATAGTAGAAGCTCATAATGTTGGGGTGAGCATCTGCCGCAGGCGCTGTCAGTATGATATTAAAATACACGTTGATGCCGGCTTCGGTATAAGTCTTTACACGGTGATCAAGCATCGCGATCTTGTTTTTGTCAAGATAAAATGTCTGACCGTTGTAGTGGAAAGACTGTGCGGCGGGGGAATTTTCGCCCAGCATATACTCATTTATCGCCACATTGACAACCGTATGCTGTACTCCAAGCTGCTGGGCATCAGAAAACATCTGCACCTGCAAGCCTTTTTTGGAGCTACCGGTGGGAAACGGTTCGTTATTTTCTGCGAGAACACTGATATTTTCGATATACTTTGCGTCGGTAATAATATTATACGAGCCGTCAGCTATCATCTCGGCTACCACAAACTTAGAATAAAGTCTGTTGGCATTTCCGCTGATGTATGGTATCTTAACAGTGATTTTCTCGCTTGTCTTAAAGCTCTTGACAGGCTCAGAGTGATTTATTTCGGTAGTTGACTGATGTGGGAGCACCTCAAAAAGATACAGTGTGGACGATTTGTTCTCTTTGACATACTCTTTCGTAAGGTGAATTTCCAAAACTATGTCTGTCAGTGATTTGTTGAGCGTAACGGAACTTATCTCATTTTTCGCTTCACTTGCAAGAACACCAACAGAAAGAATCAGCACCGCCGCAACAAAAAGCATAGCTGTACCAACGAAATACTTTAGCTTTGATGATTCACGCAAAAATTTTCTCATAGTTTTATATCTCCCATACTCCCGTATGTTATCGCTGAATTATAAGTTACACTTATATCATACCATATTATCTCATAAAAATCAATCTATATTTTAAAAAAATTACAATTTCAGCGTTGTTTTTTGTGTGTTTTTTGTGATAACATGCAGATTTATAGCTTTTATATCAGTTTACGAGCAAAAAAGCGAAGAATTTAAAAAGGATGCCGATATCGGCATCCTTTTTAAATTCTGAGTTGTTTGTAAGATTAAAGCTGTTCCTTAACCTTGGAGCTCTTACCAACTCTGTCACGGAGATAGTACAGCTTAGCGCGTCTAACCTTACCGCGTCTGATTACTTCAACCTTTTCTACGTTAGGAGAATGTACGGGGAAAGTCTTCTCAACACCAACGCCGTAGGAAACGCGTCTTACGGTGAAGGTTTCGGAGATTCCGCCGCCGTTCTTGGCAATAATAGTGCCATCGAAAAGCTGAATTCTCTCTCTGTTACCCTCTTTGATCTTGTTGTGAATACGAATAGTATCACCAATGTTAAGTTCGGGTACGTTTTCCTTTAACTGCTCATTTGTCAAAGCCTTAATAAGATCCATTTTGGCTTCCTCCTTAAAAAATATTAAGTGATCGGAAACATTCATGCAGAGCATTGCAGCGGACTGTTTCCGTTACCGCCCATCCGTCGGACAAGCGCATAACATATATATTATACCACAGCATTTTACAAATTGCAAGAGATTTTGAATATTTTTCAGGGTAATAATTGCCTATATTTTTCATTTTTTCTGCTTTTTTTCCGTCACTGTGAAAAAATTTCTCTACTTTGCTTTACATTTGGGCTGTTATATGTTAAAATATATTTATAAAGTCAATGATATTAATACACACTATACAATGTGACGCAACCGCTTAAGTAAGGGGGTAAGTGAATAATGGCTGATATGTCTAATAATATAAGGCACGGCGCAGTTCCGCAGTATCCGAAAAATACCGTGCATACTGCCTATAACCGTATGCCTGTCGCAAAAATCACGCCACCGGCAAATCCTTACCGCCGACCAACAAATAATGTCAAGCCACGTCCCACAGTGGAACATATAAAGCCACTTAATCCTCAAATGGCGCGCGCTCGCGTGGCTGCCGCTTCCGCAAAGCCAAAATCGGCGGTACACGGGAAGCAGTCCCCAATC
Organism: Candidatus Flemingiibacterium sp.; assembly: GCA_045644145.1. Taxonomy (GTDB): domain Bacteria; phylum Bacillota; class Clostridia; order Oscillospirales; family CAG-272; genus Flemingiibacterium. The sequence goes on along the minus strand of JAZRGK010000063.1, from coordinate 80,445 downwards.
TTGCAAAAGAAAAAAAGCAAGTGTAAAACTGATCGTTCTAAGCTTCACGATTTTTTCCTTGGATTTTTTGTTGGGCTTGTCATATTCGGAATTGCGGCTATAATAATTTGCAGTGTGCTTATAGGTATGTTGATATGAGAATTGATAAGCTTCTGTCCGAGGTAGGGCTTTGCAGCCGCACAGAATGTAAAAAAGCCGCTAAATACGGTAAGATCACAGTAGACGGTGTCACCGTAAAATCCGCCGATATTCATGTTGATCCCGAGAAAAATGCTGTCACCTATATGGGACAGGCAGTGGTCTACAGACGCTTCACCTACATTATGCTCAACAAGCCCGAGGGCTATATAAGTGCCACGGATGACAAAAAAGAGCATACGGTTCTTGAGCTTTTGGACGATCGCACGAGAAAACTGGGGCTGTTCCCCTGCGGACGGCTTGATAAAAATACGCTTGGGCTGCTCATTCTTACCAATGACGGTGAGCTGTGTCACAGACTTCTCTCCCCAAAGTATCATGTGTCTAAGGTTTATTACTTTCACGCAGAAAGGCGTATAACCGAAGATGATAAGCTGCGGCTCGAATCCGGTGTAACCATCGACGGCGAACTTACAAAACCAGCAAAGCTTACGCTTTGCGACGGCGACATCTCAGGTTACCTTACTATTACCGAGGGAAAATTCCATCAGGTGAAACGTATGCTTGAAGCCGTATGCAACAAGGTTACATATCTCGAACGTGTGGAATTCGCCGGAATCCCCCTTGACACTTCCCTTGAGCGCGGTGAATGGCGCGAGCTTACAAGCGAGGAAGAAGCCCATCTCCGTTCATTTATGCAGTAATCCCTTTACATTTAACAAAACAAGCAGTAATAAGGAGCAAACCTATGGACATCATTTCCAAACTCGCCTCAGAGCTTTCGCTTACTAAAGAACAGGTAGAGAAAACCGTCGCGCTTTTCGATGACGGAAACACCATCCCCTTTATTGCACGTTACCGCAAGGAGGTTACCGGCTCGCTTGACGATGCTATGTTACGCGACCTTTTTGAGCGTCTTACATATTTGCGCTCACTTGAAGCGCGCAAGGCAGAGGTCCATGCGCTTATAACCGAGCAGGGCAAAATGACACCTGAAATCGAAAAAGCACTGGAGCTTGCAAAGATCCTCACCGAGGTTGAAGATATATACCGCCCGTTCCGTCCCAAGCGTAAAACACGCGCTTCCGTTGCGAGAGAACGTGGGCTTGAGCCTCTTGCCGAGGCTATATTTGCCCAAGAGGCAAGCTACACTCCTTCCCTTGAAGAGATGGCGGCTTCCCTTGTAAATCCCGAGCTTGGCGTGGAAACTGCGGAGGATGCATTTAACGGTGCCTGCGATATTATCGCCGAGAATATCTCTGACAATGCCGACCTGCGAAAATATATCCGCGCGCTCACATTCGACCTCGGCGAACTTAAGAGCGTTGCCGCAAAGGATGAGGATTCGGTATATGCTCTTTATTATGACTTCCATGAGCGTCTAAAAAAGCTCCCCGGTCATCGCATACTCGCAATAAATCGCGGTGAAAAAGAAGAATTTCTTAAGGTTACAGTCACCATGCCCGATGACGTAGCGGTAAACAACCTTTTCGCAAGACTCATAAAGAAAGGCAAAAGTCCTGCAAAAGCATATGTGGAGCGCGCAATTATCGACAGCTATGACCGTCTGATAGCACCATCCATTGAGCGCGAGATCCGCTCATCAATATTCGATGATGCCTGCGAAGCGGCAATCAAAGTTTTCGAGGTTAATTTAAAGAATCTTCTCATGCAGGCGCCCCTTAAAGGCAAGACTGCTATGGGATATGATCCCGGTTACCGAAACGGCTGTAAGCTTGCGGTAGTGGACAAAACCGGAAAGGTGCTTGACACTGCCGTAATCTATCCTATGAAGCCGCAGGAGCGTACTGAAGAATCAAAGAGAATCGTAAAGCGGCTTATATCCGCTCACAATGTGGGCGTAATCGCTATTGGAAACGGCACAGCTTCCAAGGAAAGCGAAATATTTATAGCAGACTTATTAAAGGAAATCGACGAGGACGTAAAATATGCTGTTATCAGCGAAGCCGGTGCATCCGTATACTCCGCATCCAAGCTTGCGGCAGAGGAATTCCCGGATTACGACGTAATGCAGAGAAGCGCAATTTCCATAGCACGCCGTCTGCAAGACCCTCTGGCTGAGCTTGTTAAGATCGACCCGAAATCCATCGGTGTCGGTCAATATCAGCACGACATGAAGCCTGCACGCCTTGATGAGGCACTTGGCGGCGTCGTTGAGGACTGCGTAAACACAGTGGGGGTTGATATAAACACCGCATCCCATTCCCTTCTCTCATATGTTGCAGGTATAAACACCACCTCAGCTAAAAACATAGTAAAATACCGCGAGGAAAACGGCGAGTTCAAATCCCGCGCCGAGATAAAAAAAGTTCCGCGCATCGGCGATAAAGCATTTGAGCAATGCGCAGGCTTCTTACGCGTATCCGGCTCATCTGAGATACTCGACTGCACCGGCGTACACCCCGAGAGCTATGCCGCCGCAAGAAGTCTTCTTAAAAAATTCGAATATTCCCCCGAAGATGTACGAAACAACCGTCTTGCAGGGCTTCGGGATAAGGTTGCAAAGCATGGCTTCAAGCAAATATGCGCTGAGCTTGAAATCGGCGAACCAACTCTTGCAGATATTATAACCGAGCTTGAAAAGCCGGGGCGTGATGTTCGCGATAGCTTGCCCCAGACTATACTTCGCGACGATATTCTCGACATCGCAGACTTAAAGCCCGACATGATAGTGACCGGCACTGTAAGAAATGTTATCGACTTCGGAGCATTTGTTGATATCGGAGTACACCACGACGGTCTTGTGCATATTTCTGAAATATGTGACAGATTCATAAAGCACCCGGGCGAGGTGCTTTCCGTAGGCGATGTTGTGGAAGTCAAGATAAAATCCGTTGACCTTAAGAAAAACCGTATCGCGCTTACCATGAAATTTTAACAATGTTAAAGCCCTCTGCAAAGAAAAAGCTCTGTGTACTGACTACCGTACTGATTGTCACGGCGGCGGTGCTCACACTGATATTCCCCGATAACCCGATCATCCGGATGCTCGAAAGCTTTACAGGCACAAGATTTTCCGGTACTATTGACAGATACGATGCCGTGAAGAACGGTGAGCTTGAGGTTCACATTATAGATGTGGGACAAGCGGAGTGCATACTTATACGCACAGATGATGCTACCGTCATTATAGATGCCGGTTCCAACGAATCGGAGAGCATGCTTTCAGCATATTTAAGTGCATGCAGGATTGAAGATTTCGACTATCTCATCTGCACCCATCCGCACAGCGACCACATCGGCGGAGCTGATTTACTGCTCAGAAACTACGGTGTGGAAAACCTACTTATGACGGATGTAATGTCGGAAGACATTTGCTTCAAGCTCCTGCTTGAGGAGATCGAACGCAGTGGAGTCAACGCGAAAATACCTTATGCAGGTGAAAGCTTCACCGTCGGAGATATGGAGTTTACCGTACTTGGTCCGCTTAACGAATACAAGGATGAAAACGATATGAGTCTTGTCATCAAGCTCGCATTCGGTGAAACTTCGTTCCTCTTTACCGGTGATGCAGGCAGTAAAGCCGAAAAAGACCTGCTTGAACATTACGGCGCGGACGTGCTCGACTGCGATTTCTACAGCATGGCTCATCACGGCGCAAACACCGCATCTTCGGCAGAATTTCTTGCCGCAGTATCTCCGTATATTGCCGCATCGTCTTCCGAAAAAAATAATGAATACGGGCATCCTCGCGGAGAGGTGATCAGCCGTCTTGAGAAAGCAGGCTGCACCACTGTACTGCGAACTGATCTTGACGGTACGGTTATAATAAGATCCGACGGCAAAGTGCTCACCGATATGACAAAATAAGCCCATTATTTTTACACCTCGCCAAAATTTCGGGTAACTATTGACATACGGTAAAATACAAGGTATAATAGTATTATTCGATAAAAATTTCGCGAAAGGATATCATAAAAATGGCAAACGACAAGAAACTCGTTGAAGCGATAACCTCAATGGATGTGGATTTCGCTCAATGGTACACCGATATTTGTAAAAAAGCCGATCTTATTGACTACTCCAGCGTAAAAGGATGCATGATTATCCGCCCCTACGGCTACGCTATTTGGGAGCTTATCCAGAAAAATCTTGATGCACGCTTCAAGGCACTTGGACACGAAAATATCTATATGCCGATGTTCATTCCCGAGTCGCTTCTTCAGAAGGAAAAGGATCATGTTGCAGGCTTTGCTCCCGAGGTCGCATGGGTTACACACGGAGGCAGCGAAAGACTGACCGAGCGTATGTGCGTACGTCCCACTTCCGAAACCCTGTTCTGCGAGCATTACGCAAACATTATCCATTCTTACCGCGATCTTCCCAAGCTCTACAATCAGTGGTGCTCCGTTGTAAGATGGGAAAAGACCACCCGTCCCTTCCTTCGTTCCCGTGAGTTCCTCTGGCAGGAAGGTCACACCATGCACGCAACCGCAGAGGAAGCGATTGCTGAAACCGTTCAGATGCTGAACGTTTATGCAGACTTCCACGAAACAGACCTTGCTATCCCGGTTATCAAGGGCGCTAAGACTCCTTCTGATAAATTCGCAGGTGCAGAGGATACCTATGCCATCGAAGCACTTATGCATGACGGTAAGGCGCTCCAGGCAGGTACTTCCCACTACTTCGGTGACGGATTTGCCAAAGCGTTCGGTATCACATACACAGATAAAGAAAACAAAGTCGTACATCCTTTCCAGACATCATGGGGTGTTACCACACGTATGATTGGCGGAATCATCATGACTCACGGCGATGACAACGGTCTTGTTCTTCCCCCTGCAGTTGCTCCTATTCAGGTGGTTATTATCCCCGTTGCAGCTCATAAGGAGGGCGTTGTTGAAGCCGCTACCGGTCTTTACGACCGTCTTAAGGGCGATTTCCGCGTTAAGCTTGACGATTCCGACAACTCTCCCGGATGGAAGTATTCTGAGTATGAAATGAAGGGTGTTCCGGTAAGAATCGAGATCGGCCCCAGAGATATCGAAGCAAATCAGTGCGTAATCGTTACACGTCACGACCGCGAAAAGACTGTTGTAAGCCTTGACAATCTCGAGGCGGCTGTTGCAGAAAAGCTCCAAGCAGTTCGCGACGGTATGTATCGAAAGGCTCTTGCAAACCGCGAAAAACGTACTTACGAATGCAAGACCATAGACGAGATTAACGCAAAGCTTGCTGAAAACGGCGACGGCTTTGTACGCGCAATGTGGTGCGGCGATCCCGAGTGTGAGGATAAGGTTAAGGAAGCCACCGGTGTTGGCTCAAGATGTATTCCTCTTGAGCAGGCGCATATATCCGATACATGCGTATGCTGCGGCAAGCCTGCTAAGCATATGGTATATTGGGGCAAGGCATATTGATTCCATAAAGCGGAAGAATTTCCAACCCATATATTGTGCGTTGAAAATCTCCCTCATTTATGATAAAATATACGCATACGGCAATCAGTGCCGTATGCGTTTTTTATATGTCAAAAAGGAGGCTTAAAATGAAAAAACTGAAAATTGTACTAACATCTTTTCTTGCGGCTGTGCTGCTCACGGTTACAACAACCGCATACGAAGCAGTTAATATCCGCCTTAACGGCGATGATACCGAAATCGGCGCACTGCTTATAGGTTCGACTACATACGTTCCATTTGATGCTGCCAACGAAGCGCTCTCATACGGCACGGCTCAAATAAGCGGCTCTGCCGATGAAATGCGCGCCGCAACGCCCTTTGCTTCCATAAAAGCAACAAGCGGCGAATGTTACTTAGAGGCAGAAGGACGTTATTTCGGAGGAAGCCGCAGTATTGTAATAAGCGGTATGCTATATGTGCCGATACGTTCGCTTGCTAAAGCCTACAATGCAGATGTAAAATGGCATGATGCAACGCGAAGTGTGGATCTCTTCGGAAAGAAGAACGATTTCGCCGTAAGCGGCGAGCAGTATTACGCTTCGGATGAAATATATTGGCTGTCGCGCATAATTCACGCAGAAGCAGGTGCCGAACCCCTTGAGGGAAAAATTCTTGTGGGCAATGTAATATTAAACCGTGTGGAAAGCGATGAGTTTCCAAACACCATATATGGCGTTATTTTCGATAAGGAGCACGGGGTGCAGTTTACACCTACAATAAACGGCATGGTTTACAATGAGCCATCCGAGGAAAGCATCATAGCCGCAAAGCTTTGCCTTGATTCATATTATATTTCGCGTTCCGCCCTATATTTTCTGAATCCGGTGCTTGCCACAAACTTCTGGATCCCTGCCAACCGCACATATCTTACAACAGTGGGATGTCATGATTTTTACGCATAATACTTCAGCATACCTGTCACGGCGGGTATGCTTTTTCTATATTTAATTCACCTACTATAACAAATGTCGAATCCTGCCTGCGAAATCCAATGTTGTTTTTTTATTATCTGTTGACTTTTACATTATTTTGTAGTATTATATAAATAATGGTAAAACTCCTATTATTTTGAAAGAGGAAATGACAATGAATTACAGCTATAAAACATTCCCCAGCACATTTATTGACGAGCTTGGCAACGTTCACAACACATATGGCATCGCCGCTTACACAAATGACGCCTTTGTACCTACTCTTGCAATAAATGATATATTCTGTGAGCATGATGCAGCGGAAACCTTTGCAAAGCTGTGTACCAAGCTTGGGTTGTGCCCAGACCACCTTGAAGATGCAGTGACAGACGCTCTGTGCGCATAAAAATCCCCTGCGGCAAGATTCATTTTACCGCAGGGGAAAATTTTATTTGTTTTTAGATAAGATTTTTTTAAGATACTGTCCGGTGTAGGACTTTTCGCACTCCGCAACCTCTTCGGGAGTGCCTACAACCACGATCTCACCGCCGCCGTCACCGCCCTCGGGTCCGAGGTCAACGATATAGTCCGCTGTCTTTATCATATCGAGATTATGCTCGATTACGATAACTGTATTTCCGGTATCCACAAGCCTCTCCAGCACCTCAATTAGCTTTTTCACATCTGCCATATGAAGCCCTGTGGTCGGCTCATCAAGAATATACACAGTCTTGCCGGTTGAACGCTTCGCAAGCTCTGTAGCAAGCTTTACACGCTGTGCCTCGCCACCGGAAAGTGTAGTGGATGACTGACCTATTTTAATATAGCCAAGTCCCACATCGTAAAGCGTCTGAAGCTTTCTTGCCAGTCTTGGCAGACTTGCGAAGAAGCTAAGTCCTTCTTCTACGGTCATGTCAAGCACGTCGGAAATATTCTTGCCCTTATATTTAACCTCAAGGGTATCCTTGTTGTAACGCTTGCCCTTGCAAGCATCGCAGGTTACATATACATCCGGCAAAAAGTGCATCTCTATGCATTTAACGCCGTCGCCCTCGCATGCCTCGCATCTGCCGCCCTTTACGTTAAAGGAAAAGCGTCCGGCTGTGTATCCGCGCATTTTAGCATCGGTAGTCTTTGCGAAAAGCTCGCGAATATCCGCAAACAATCCTGTATATGTGGCAGGATTTGAACGTGGGGTACGCCCTATGGGACTTTGGTCTATGGCAATTATCTTATCAAGATTCTCCATACCGAGAATCTTTTTATGCTTCCCGGGATAGGTGTGCGCTCCGTTAAGCTCGTGTGCAAGCACTTGGTAAAGAATAGAGTTGACAAGCGAGGATTTCCCCGATCCCGACACACCGGTAACACAGCAGAAAAGTCCAAGGGGGAACTCGGCATCTATATTTTTAAGATTATTCTGCTCTGCGCCAATAACCTTTAAATATTTTCCGTTTCCCGACCGCCTGATAGCAGGAATCTCGATTTTTTCACGTCCCGACAGGAATGCACCGGTTATGGAATCTTTGTTCTTCTTTATCTCCTCCGGCGTACCTGCCGCCACAATATTGCCACCGTGTATTCCGGCACCGGGACCGATATCAACTATATAATCAGAAGCTTCCATGGTTTCCTCGTCGTGCTCAACCACAATAAGGCTGTTGCCGGCATCACGCAGACGCTTCAAGGTAGCTATCAGCTTGGAATTATCGCGCTGATGCAGACCGATGCTTGGCTCATCAAGTATATACAGAACTCCCATAAGAGATGAGCCTATCTGGGTGGCAAGACGTATACGCTGTGCCTCGCCGCCTGAAAGTGTGCCTGCCTTTCTGGAAAGCGTGAGATATTCAAGTCCCACACTTTCCAGGAATCCAAGGCGCGATTTTATCTCCTTGATTATTTCCCTTGCTATAGCTGCTTCCATTTCGGTGAATTCCAAGGAATTTACAAATTCAAGGGCTTTCGATACGGATTTGCGGCAAAACTCATCTATATTGATGCCGCCTACCGTAACCGCAAGAGATATAGGGTTAAGCCGCATGCCGTGACATTCGGGGCATGGCGTATCCTCGACAAACTCCTCGTAATACTCGTGCTGTGACTGCTCAAAGCGTGTCTGTATCATGTTTATTACGCCGTCAAATTTTACTCGCTGTACCTTAGCCACCCCTTCCCAGTACCGTGTGATCTCATAAACCTCACTGCCCGTACCGTAAAGAAGCGCCTTTAAGGCTTTGGGAGAATAATCGCAGAGCGGCATATCCAAGGTAAAGCCGTATCTCTCTGCAACCGCTTCAAAAAGCGGACCGTTCCAGCTTACTTCGTCAAGAGATTTAAAGCCGTTTACCTGGATAGCGCCTTCTCTCAGTGACAGCGATTTATTAGGGATGACCTTGTCCACCGCAACAGTACGCATTTCACCAAGTCCTGCACACTTTTCGCATGCGCCGAAGGGATTATTAAAGGAAAACATTCTCGGTGAAAGCTCACCTACGGATATACCGTGCTCCTCGCAGGCATAGCTCTGCGAAAATGAAAGCTCGGTTTCGCCGTCGTACTCCTCGCCATCGCGCAGCACAAGAGAGATCACCAAATTCCCATTTGTAAGAGAGAGCGCGGTTTCAACCGAATCCGCCAAACGTGAACGGATATTCTCACGGCGCACAAGGCGGTCAACCACCACCTCTACCGTGTGCTTTATATTCTTGTCAAGCTTTATATCCTCGGACAGCTCATAAAGTGCTCCGTCCGCACGAACACGCACATATCCGCTTTTTTTAGCATCCTCAAATATTTTCTCGTGCATGCCCTTTTTACCGCGTACCATTGGTGCAAGCACCATAAAACGTGTCCCCTCGGGAAGCGTCATTATTCGGTCGATAATCTGATCAACGGTCTGCTGACGGATCTCCTTACCGCAGACGGGACAGTGCGGTATGCCTACACGAGCATATAAAAGTCTAAGGTAATCGTATATCTCCGTTACCGTACCCACGGTAGAACGGGGGTTTTTCGAGGTGGTTTTCTGATCTATGGATATGGCAGGCGAAAGTCCCTCTATGGAATCAAGGTCGGGCTTGTCAAGCTGGCCTAAGAACATTCTCGCATAGCTTGACAGCGATTCCACAAACCTTCTGTGTCCCTCAGCGTAGATTGTATCAAATGCAAGTGAGGATTTACCTGAGCCGGAAAGCCCCGTAAACACCACAAGCTTATCACGGGGAATCGTAAGGTCAATATCTTTAAGATTGTGAACCCTTACCCCCGTCATTTTTAAATCAGCCATTTATTTTTCTCCTGTTCAGGTTATCCCCTGAAGATTTTTTATCTTGTCGCGTAAATATGCGGCACGCTCAAATTCAAGCTTCTTTGCCGCTTCTTTCATTTCCGCTGTAAGTTCATCAATAAGAGCCTGCTTCTCCGAAGCGGACAGCTTCTTCTTATCCCGAAGGGCATCCTTGTATTTCTTCTCAGGCGAAGCCTCCGCCTCTTTCTTGCCGATTTCTATAAGATCACGAACACTCTTTTTAATAGTTTGCGGAGTAATACCGTTTGCAGCGTTATATGCCTGCTGTAATTCTCTTCGGCGGTTAGTTTCATCTATGGCGGCACGCATGGACGGAGTAATACCGTCAGCGTACATTATTACCTTGCCTTCCGCATTTCGTGCGGCTCTGCCTATAGTCTGGATAAGCGAGGTTTCCGAGCGAAGGAACCCCTCCTTGTCCGCATCAAGTATGGCAACAAGGGAAACTTCGGGGATGTCAAGTCCCTCACGGAGCAGATTGATTCCCACAAGCACGTCAAACACGCCAAGCCGCAGATCCCGTATTATCTCACTGCGCTCCATGGTTTCCACCTTGTGATGAATATATTTCACCTTGATAAGATTCATTTCAAGGTATTCCGTAAGATCCTCTGCCATCTTCTTTGTAAGCGTAGTCACAAGCACTCGCTCACCGCGCTCAACCCTTGCGTTTATCTCGCCGATAAGGTCGTCGATCTGTCCCTCCACCGGACGCACATCGATCTCCGGATCAAGAAGTCCCGTGGGACGTATGATCTGTTCAACGGTCTGAACGGAGTGCTCCTTCTCGTAAACCGACGGCGTCGCGCTGACGTACACCACCTGGTTTAACTTTGATTCAAACTCCTCAAAAAATAATGGGCGGTTGTCAAGTGCCGACGGCAGACGGAATCCGAACTCCACAAGATTTGTTTTTCTCGCTCTGTCGCCGCCGCTCATGCCCTTTACCTGCGGAAGCGTAACATGGGACTCGTCCACAAAGAGAAGAAAATCCTTTGGAAAATAATCAAGCAGTGTGTATGGCGTCGAACCGGGCGCACGGCCTGCCATGACACGGGAGTAGTTTTCAACACCGGAGCAAAAGCCTATTTCGCGAAGCATTTCAAGGTCATAGCGTGTGCGCTCCTCAATCCTCTGAGCTTCAAGCAGCTTGTTCTGTGAGCGGAAGAAATCCACCCTCTCGCAAAGCTCATCTTCTATTTCCTGAAGCGCCCTCTCACGCTTGTCATCGGACACCGCATAGTGAGTAGCAGGATAAATCGCCGCATATGACAGTGTACGGATAAGCTCACCTGTAACGATGTTTATTTCAGAAACGCGCTCTATCTCGTCACCGAAAAATTCCACGCGGATCGCCTTGTCGCCGCTTGATGCCGGAAGCACCTCAACCACATCGCCGCGCACGCGGAACTTATCGCGGACAAAGTTCACGTCGTTACGGTCGTATGACATGGCTATAAGCCGCTTTGTAAACTCGTCGCGCTCCATAACCATTCCCGGGCGCACAGCGATAAGCATGCTCTGGTATTCCATGGGGTCACCGAGGGAGTATATGCAGGATACGCTGGACACGATAATAACGTCGCGGCGCTCGAACAGAGCACTTGTGGCGCTGTGGCGGAGCATGTCTATCTCGTCGTTTATAGCGCTGTCTTTTTCGATATATATATCCTTTCCGGGGATATACGCCTCGGGCTGATAGTAATCGTAGTAGGAAACAAAAAACTCCACAGCATTTTCGGGAAAAAATTCTCTGAACTCAGAACAAAGCTGTGCCGCCAAGGTCTTGTTATGAGCAAGAACCAACGTGGGTCGATTGACATTTGCTATTATATTTGCCATTGTGAAGGTTTTACCCGAACCGGTAACGCCTAAAAGCGTCTGATGCTTCATGCCGGCATCAATACCTGCCGACAGCTTTTCTATAGCTTCAGGCTGATCGCCCGTGGGCTTATATGGGGAATGAAGCTTGAATCTATCCATGGGCGATCCTCCGAAATCTCGATTTTATCACTATTATAGAGTATACCACAAATAATTATAAATGTAAATAGAGCCGACTCAAAAATTCTCATTTGAGTCAGCTCCGTATGAACGTAAATACTGTTCACGCTTCATTTTATTTCCTAAAGTTCTGATTCCACTTCCATCTGCGGTAAAGCGTGTTCAGGTAATCCTTGAGATGGGGAGTAAAAAAGATGATAATGTTTATGAGCGCCACAACTATACCAAGCCGCCCTGACCATGAGCTGGTAATGAACAGCCACAAAAGAACTGCAGCATCCGCTATTCCTATCCATTTTGCCTCTATGGGGATTAGGAAAAACAGCCTGAACTCGGTTTTCGGATAAAGTATTGCGTATGCAAGGAAAAGCGTAAGATTCAGATAGGTATTGTCCGCATATCCGGTAATAAATCCGGAAATTATGGAGCCAAGCGCACCCAAAGCATAAAACGCGGTAAAACCGAAGGCTCCCCACTGATCCTCAAGCGACGAACCGATAAAATAGTAGAAATACAACATCAGCACGGCAAGCGCAACCCCTGAAGCCGGGGGAAGAAACAGGAATGTAAATATTCTCCATACTTCTCCGGCAAGTATTGCCGCGCGGTCAAACGTCAAAGCATAGTATAAGGACACGCCCATGCTTCGTGTTAGCATCAGATTCATAAGAAAAACAATGCCCATTGCGCCGATAAGTATCAGCATAAGATTTTTTATTGCAAATTTGCTGTATTTGCGCGAAAGCTTATTAAGAAAATTCTGACGGTAATACACAGTAATCACCTCACGATTATATACTACTATTATTTTACCATAAACAGCCTAAAAAATCAATTCATGCCGTAATTGTTTACAAAAAGGTGACAACCACAGTAAGAACCACTATTTTACCGCAAGTAAATTAAGATCCCAAGCCGGCACATACTCGTACCGCCTTAAATACAGCTTCCCGTACCCAAGCTCACTTACAAGAAGCGGCAGACGATACATGTCTTCGCTTTTATGGTACATAGAAACAAGCAAATCGGGATATTCCCTTGCAATTACTTCCCGTGAGCCGAGGATAGCCTCATATTCCGCCCCTTCAACGTCGTATTTAATGTAATCACATCCACCTGTAAGCAGGCTATCGAGTCTTGCGGCAGCAACGGTCTTTATTTTGGCCCCGGTTTTGACCCCCACTCTGCCGATTAAAGTAGAATTTCGGTTAGCACCTGCCGTGAACGTTAGCATTTCCTCTTTATCCCATGCGGCGCAGTTGCAGGCGCTTATTTTATAAGGTGCGCTCTCGGCGAAGGTGCGTAGCTTTCTGTAATTCTTTGTGTCCGGCTCGAAGGCGGTAACACGGGAAAGTGACTTGGCATATTCCGCAAGCTCCCGTATGCTGTCGCCATTGTATGCGCCAAGATCAGCGCATCTGCGATACTTTTCGGAATTAAGCACACCGTGCATAACGTCATTCGGTGTTACCGTATGACGGCGCAGGTATTGGGTCTTACCCGTAAGCTTGTACATTACCACATCACAGAATGTCTGACGTGAAAGCTCATCCGCAAGCAGTTCACATGCAGAAGAAAGCTCATCTCTATGCTTCTCAAAAAAGGCAAGATCGAAAATCTCCTCGCCTACAACGGGTACGTCTGGGATATACAGTTCCCTCTCGGAGTCAATCCGATATATATTACTAAGCACCTCGGGAAGTCGGGATCCGAAGGATACGACAACTATAAAATCCTCATATTTCTCGCATATTTCAGCATAACTCATAACAGTTTTACCGTGAAACTGCTGATGACGCACAAATCCATCAGATGCGAAAAAGCCGGAAACCTCTATCCCTTTTTCCGAAAAAACGGCGAGGATCTTATCCGCGCCGTTTCCCATTCCGTACATCACTATCGGTTTTGTGCTTTCTTTCAACGTCTGCCACATGTCGCGGCTGGCCTCAATCTCATTTACCGAATGACATATTTTCATATCTTTAAAAATCTCTTTGCGTTATTATAGAATATATCCTCACGCTCTTGTTCCGTGAGTTCAATCTTCAAAAAGCGTTCTATTTCACCCTCGGTGTTCTTTACAGGGTAGTCTGTTCCGAACATAACTCTGTCCGCACCGAACTTATGAATAAGCTCGCCTGCTTTTTCAGGAGTCATCGCCCACAGCGCACTTGATGTATCATACCACACATTCGGACGCCCGGCAAGATAGTTCACCGAATCGTCCCATGTCATATATCCGCCGAGATGTGCCGCAACAGCTTCAAGCTTCGGAAAACGATCAAGAACTTTGGCTAATTTCTCAGGCTGAGAGAAGCGGTACTGGGGACGGTTATCGCCAATATGCAGATACAGCGGCATTCGACCTTCGATTATTTCGTAAAGTGCCATCATTTTTGGATCATCGATGTCAACACCCTGAATGTCGGGATGTATCTTGACACCGCGGAGTCCCATTGCCTCAGCTCTGTCAACCTCTGCCGCAAAATCCGGATAATCCTGATGCATTCCCATAAAACCTACGGTTTCAAAACCGTCCTCACCCGATTTCTTCGCAAGCGCGGCAATGGAATCGTTAACCTTCTGCACCTGATGGGCATTGGTTGCCACCGAAAAAAGGAGCATGCCCTTTACGTTATGCGCAAGGCTGTTTCTCTCAAGGTCGGCATAAGTTCCCTCACCTTCACAGACGAAGTTGTAGAATGCGTTAAGACTTGTGACAGCCCTTTCCGATATTGCCTCGGGGTATGTATGGGTATGTATATCGAAAATTTTGTACTTCCTTGTACTGTACATTCTGTATGCCTTCTTCTACTTATTATACAAATTAATATACAAATTCCTGATAAATAGCGCGGAGTGCATCCTCGAAGTCTGCCTCTTCAACGCCTACTATAATGGAAATTTCGCTTGAACCCTGGTCGATCATACGGATATTGATGCCCGCACCGCTTATAGCCTTGAATACGCGAGCCGCTGTACCCTTAGCTTTAACCATAGCGCGGCCTACAACCGCAACAAGCGCAAGTCCATCCTCAATATCAATAACATCGGGATTTACCTGACGGCAGATGCCCGACTTGATAGCCTCGCGCTTACCCTCGATATCGTGGGTATTAAGCACAACGCCCATGTTGTCAATGCCGGAAGGCAGATGCTCAAAGCAGATACCGTTTGCCTCAAGAACCTCAAGCACACGTCTGCCAAAGCCAACTTCGGCATTCATCATGTCCTTTTCGATATTAAGTACGGAGAAGCCCTTCTTGCCTGCAACACCGGTAATAACATTGCCGGTATCGTATTTGTCGCTCTGGGAAACGATGAACGTACCGCGTGCCTCAGGGTTATTGGTATTTCTTATATTTATCGGAATTCCCGCAATTCTTACAGGGAAAATAGCATCCTCATGAAGAACGGTCGCACCCATGTAGGAAAGCTCGCGAAGCTCATGATATGTGATCTCACTGATCACGCGGGGGTTATCAACGATTCGAGGGTCAGCCATAAGGAAGCCGTCAACGTCGGTCCAGTTTTCGTAGATATCACATTCAGCCGCGCGTGCAACTATAGAACCGGTGATATCGGAACCGCCTCTTGAAAATGTCTTTATGGTATCGTTGGGCATAGAACCGTAGAATCCGGGAATAACCGCATATTCATGCTGCTTGAGTGCGGCAGAAAGCACTGTGTTTGTACGCTCGGAATCGAATTTGCCGTTATCGTTGAAAAATATCACCTCAGCAGCATCTATAAAATCGAATCCGAGATACTTTGCCAGTATCTTACCGTTAAGATATTCGCCTCGGCTTGCCGCGAAATCGCGTCCTGCCTTGTGAATAAATGCATTCTTGATGAGGCGGAAATCCTCTTCGAGGGAGAAGTCAAGTTCAAGTTCCTTGATTATGCCGTTATAACGCTCCTCGATCTCCGTAAAGCACTTTCCGATATCCTCGCCCTTAGCCGCAAGCTCATAGCAGGAATACAACATATCGGTTACCTTGGTATCGTTCTTATTGCGCTTTCCGGGCGCGGAAGGAACAACATAACGGCGCTCAGGCTCAGCCTTTATTATATCAGCAACTTTTTTAAACTGTGCGGCATCAGCAAGGGAGCTTCCGCCGAATTTTACAACTTTCAGCACGATAATTACCTCTATTTACAAATTTATTATTGTTCAAATTATAATACATACTATATTATATGAAAAAAGCCGCATTTTGTCAAGTGCAATACGGCTTTTTTATGAAATTTCGTAATCGTCGACAGCCGCAAGACAAAAACTCGCCGCAGCAATGTACATTTTAACAAACTAAAATAGATATTTATACGTCAAATTCCGTCAGTTGCCTGCATTTATATATTCAACGTATTCCTCAAGGCACATTCCCGACTGATACATGCGCTGTGCATGGTAGCGTCCAACATAACGGTAATGCCACGGCTCATAGTCTATACCGGTTATGTCCATTTTATCTTTGGGATAGCGAAGAATAAAGCCAAACTTCCAGCAGTTTTGCTCAAGCCATTTAAAAGCATCGGTTTCACCGAAAGCCTTGTCCGCCGCAGGCAGATTATGCATGTCAAGGCACAGCCCGGTTTGATGCTCGCTCGAACCGGGGGGATTTGAGAAGGATGCCACCTTATCATAATCGCCACCGTTAAGACCAAGATAGTAGTTGAACAAATACTCCTGATAACTGTAACTTCTGTATGCGCTTGTTACGCTGACATCCTCGTATCCTGCCGCTTTCATTTCTCTGAAGAGCGCTTCAAGTGCCATTGCCGCATTTTCTCTGAGAAGCTGCATTTCACGCCCGTCGTTGCGTGTCGCGGATACGTTCATTAAATCCTGTGGAGCATAGCTTGCGTCAAGCTTGTTGTTTACATTAACAAGTGTCAAAAATTCAGTGGTATTGCCCGGATTCATATAATCTTCGTATACCGTGAGATTTGTTATAAAACCAAGGTCCGGCATGCTGGCAAGTGCTTCCTCTTCCTCATTAAGCGGATCAAGACCCAGCGGTGATTGAAGCAGGAACGAAAGCTCCGCATATTCAGCCTCGGCGTTTTTGTCAAGCTTGCCTTTTTCATTGAGATTGGTTATTATTCTTGAAACAGAAACCTTATGCGTGCGCTCATCAAGGGTAGTATCAAGCCCCTTAAAATAGGTGCTCACAAAATCCACCGGGACATAAAGCTCGTCGTTTTCAAAATAACATTCTGTACCCAGTCTTGTTTCGATACCGTTAACATACACAACCCTGGTACCGGTAACAAAGCGTATAGTTTCCGCTTCATCACCTTTTATGACATATTTCATGTCGTCCGCCGAACCGGTCACGGCAAGATCGCACATCTCAGCGATATCGGTAAAACTTATGTATACTCTGCCGTTTTTCACCGCTTTCGCATATGGAAGTGAATATTTTTCATCTCCCACCGTGTAGCTGTAGCGAGATGAATCAGGCGCGTCTACATGTGTAAGATCAAGAAACAGCAGTGCACTGCATATACCCATCATAATCGCAAAAACAGCAAAGAAGAGCACTGTTCTCGAAAAATAAGTCCTTATAACCGCTGATCTGCGCTTCTTGATATAATACTTTTCTCTTTGGCGGTTAACTCTGTTTATTTCGATCTGCTCTGGCGTAAGTCTTACGCTGTCGCGCTCAGAACGCCGTTTTGTGGGATTCTGATTAGAAATACGCCCCATAGATGAGTGCTGAGCCTGCGCAGGTCTGCCGCTTTGAGGCGTGCGACTGCGCTGTGTGCTTGCATCACGTGTATATTTGCCATTGCCTGCACTTTGCGCATTTCCAGACCTTTGATTTTGATATGCACCTGTCGGTCTTGCAGATCTCCTACCTGCTCCGTTATTCTGCGGACGGTTTTGCCGCCCGTTATTTGGGTGACGGTTATTATTCATATAACGCTCCAGGCTTTCTTTGTTTGAAAGCCGCCTTTCACTTTGAATCTCGTATACCCAAAATCTGTCGTACAGCGAAATCAATACTGCAGAGAATCAAGATCAATGGGTATAATCACTTCAGTATGTCATCATTATAACATATATTTTGCATTAAATAAAGAGGAAAACGTATTTTTTATCAAATTTTTTTGTTTTATGCTAAATTCCAATTTAAAACACGCAAAGAGGACACAAAAAGCTGTGTCCTCTTAGTGGCATATATCATTCCCACATTTCGCACCTTATCTCTTTCCATAAATCGCTGAGATACCTCTTGTGCAACTTGTATTCGGGACATTGCTTCTCAACCTGCGCCCAGAATTTCGACGAATGATTAAACTCCAACATATGACACAACTCATGGATTATGATATAATCCACTGCACGAGGCTCAGCCATCATACAGAAATAGGAAAAATTGAGTGACTTTTTCCTTGAACAGCTTGCCCAGTGCGATTTGGCTGAATTTATCTTCACAGCAATAGGGGAAAGCCCCATTTGCTGTGATATATGCTTTACTCTTTGGGATATATAAGCCACCGCTTCTGATTTGTACTTTGCTATAACTGCACTGCGAATTTCTTCCGGATGAAGATTTGCAGGAATACAAAACATATTTTTCTCATTGGCACCGTCAGTTTCTTCCGAAACCAGTATCCGCTTTTCTCCAAGCCACCGCACGGAGCTTCCGTAATCCAGAAAAAATGCATCCCTTTGTGAAGCCATAATTATGCGTTTTTCACACTCAACAGCAAGCTTTTCTCCGTACTTTCCAAAGATCGCGGCTATTTTCTCAGAAGAAAGCCCATACGGCGCGAGAATCTCCGCTTCTCCGACATCTGTCACACGAATACAGACAGTTTTTCTGCCGGAACGCTTCACCGCGCAAACCGTATCACCAATTTTAACTGTTTCCATACTTATATGCCTTTGAATATTCGCATCCGCAAAAATCCTGACGGTACAGTGAATATTCTCCCGAAAGCACGATAGAACGCTTATACCCATCACGCTTTTTGAAATCCGATGGGAGATATGGAGTTCCGTATATTTTTTCAAGCTCCAAGCCTATCTCGTTTAGCTTTGCGGCATTTTTGTGAGGACTTACGGTCAGAGTAGTGGCAAAATAATCAAAGTCTGACATTCTTTCTTTCATATACCGCGCAGTTGCATCAAGGCGCTCATTATAGCATGCAAAACACCGTGCTCCTCCCTCCGGAAGATCTTCCTTACCGGCAGACAAACGGTAAAAGGCTTCCGGTGTATGCTTGCACACTACAAGCTCTACAGAATTTTTATTTGGCATGATTGAAATAAGGCGCGAAAGCTCCTCGGCTCGTTTTTTGTATTCAGCAGGGTCGGTTATATTAGGATTATAGAAGTATACGGTAATATCGAAGTATTCGGTAAGATATTCCAGCACATAGCTTGAGCATGGAGCACAGCATGCATGGAGCAAGAGGCGCTTTGTTGTTTCGCTATGCTTTATTTTTTCAAGAATAGCATCAAGCTGTAGCTGATAATTTATTTTCATAATTTTCACCCTAAAATATTGCAGTAATTTTTATTATGTGGTATAATTGTTGTGTGAAACAAAAAATTCATTAGAATTAGGAGGTGACAGCATGAGCAGGCGTACAAGCAACATATACCCCATCAAACCCACTAAAAAATACAGTTATGACGAAAAGCTGCAAAAAGCATTCGAAGAACTGCCGGAAGACAAGCCGTGCATTCCTCGTTTTGTGATTATTATTGAAGCAGTTCTTGCGCTCCTTGCGGTATCCGCCGCAGTGCTCCTTGCTTTGTCACTTTCTACCGAATATACGCATACATATATTACCGCACATACGCCATTGGCAATCACCGCTGAATCTTCCGCGCCCGCCTGCGATACCACCAGTGTTGACGATATACCGCTCCCGCCCTATGTGCCGGTCTATTATGATTTTGGCGATGAGATTCCGCAAGGCGCCGCAGTTGGATATGAATATTTCAACGATACCGTTTTCATAGGAGATTCACGCACAAAGGGACTTATAATGTACACGGAAATGTCCCCATATGACTTCTCGTCAGTAGGAACCAACGTAGGAACCGTCCAGGTAACGCCATTTATCCGTATGAAAGATGAAAACGACGAGTTTCACTCATACACGCTCTTTGAAGCACTGGAAAAAGAGAGCGGAAACTACAAAACCGTTTATATCGCCCTCGGACTTAATGAGCTTGGGTGGCCGGTTGAAAAATTTGAAATCACATATAGAGAGCTTATTGTAAAAATCCGCGAAGTAACCAACGTTCCAATCTATATCCAGCTCATAATGCCGGTAACAACAAAAGCCGCAGAAACCACAGAATTCGGCATCACAAACGAAAAGGCGGCAATATTCAACCTGCACCTCAGGAAGATCGCCGCTGAAATGTCACTGTTTCTCCTTGACCCAACTGACATCTTTGCGTTGGAAGACGGGACTCTCGATCCTGCCCATGCTTCTGACGGAGTGCACCTTCAGATTGCTTCGTATCCGGCAATTGCGGACTACTACCGCACCCATATCGTTGATACAGATGCCTATGATAACACCAGAAACATGTTTAATAAAGCGGAGCTCTATGAAGAGTAATGTTTCAGCATATTATTTTCCCGAGAGGACAAATGTCCCCTCGGGAATTTTCCATTTACCGCCTGCTGTCAAGATAATTCTGCAAAATTATCTGTGCCGACAGCGTATCCACTGCTGCTTTGCGTTTCTTGCCTCTGGTATCCGTAAGATTCAATATCTGATGGGCTGCCATTGTACTGCAGCGTTCATCAAACATTTCCACGGAAAGCCCGGTTTTTTCGGCAAGCATTGCTGCAAATTCTTTTGCGTGCTCAGCTCTCGGTCCGAGAGTTCCGTTCATATTTATGGGAAGCCCCACCACGATCTTGGTAACTCCGTACTCCTTTGCCTTTTCAGCCACCATATCGGCAGTCTTCGGCATATACGTTGAATTCACATAACCGATACCGTTTGCAAGCATTCCGAGAAGATCGCTTACGGCAAGTCCGGTACGGGTATCGCCGAAATCCACGCCTAAAATTCTTTCTGCCATATATTCTCCTTAAAGCACAATACCGTTTGCACTCATAAATTCATCAACCTCGGAAGCTTTCGGCAGCGAAGTCGAAGCGCCTTCCCTGCTAACAACCATAGCACCCACAGCATTTGCGTATTTTACAGCCCTTACGATATCGCGGGTTTTAAGATATTCTAAGGTCATAGCCGCAGAAAAAGCATCCCCTGCCGCAGTGGTATCGACCACAGGTACGTCGTATGGGGATATAAGCTTCGAATACATTCCGTCATGTATGTAAGCACCCCTGGAGCCAAGCTTTATTACCACATACCTGGCATCCACTTTTTTCATAAGTTCATTTGCCGCACGCAGACAGTTACTCATATTGTTGGGCACAATACCTGTCAGTGCAAGGGTTTCAGTTTCATTGGGAGAAATAACCTCAAGCTTTCCAAGCTTTTCAAGAGGATATCCAGGGCTTGCCGCACCGGTATCCACAAATACGGGGATATTCTTTTTAGCCGCAAACTCTGTGGCCGCTATAACAGCATCTGTGGGTATCTCAAACTGCAGGAATACCGCATCGGGAAGGCATGTCATAGCATCCTCTACATCAAGGGGAGAAAGACGGTTGTTAGCTCCAGGATATACAACGATACGGTTTTGTCCTTTTTTCTCCACCAATATCGCCGCAAGTCCGGTAGGTACGCTTTTATCATTTATTATGAATCTGGTATCAATTCCGTTATCCGCGTAAAGGGATTTTAGTTTCTGCCCGTGACTGTCGTTTCCCAGCCTTGCACAGAAAACACTGTCTGCCCCAAGTCTTGCAAGTGCAAGGGCGGCATTAGCGCCTTTTCCGCCGGGGACACAATCATATCCCTGATTCTCCACTACAGTTTCACCGGCTTCGGGAATCCTGTTCATTCTCATGACAAAATCCATATTGGCACTGCTTACAACCAGTATCCTCTTTTTCATAAGCGATCCCCCTTAAAATTATTATTAGTACTCGTAGGTATTGCCCTTATCTGTGATGGTTACTTTATTCTTGCCGTCAGCACTCGCCTCACAGTGACCTACGATCTTTGCCTCAACACCGTACTTCTTGGCTGTGTCGATCATAAATTCAGCATCTGCTGCGTCGCAGTACAGCTCCATTCTATGACCCATATTGAACACCTGATACATCTCACGGTCTTCAATGTCTGCGTTCTTCCAGATCGCCGCGAAAAGCGGAGGAGTATCGAAAAGATTATCCTTTATATAATGGATTCCCTTTCCGAAGTTTTTACACTTAGCCTGTCCGCCGCCGGTGCAGTGGATCATGCCGTGAACCGCAGAACGCTTATTGTCAAGTATCTCCTTGATAATGGGTGCATATGTGCGTGTAGGCGAAAGAATAGCATCCACTACGGAAACATCAGTACCGGGAAGAATATCGTTCACGCCGTATGTACCGCAGTATACCTTGGATTCATCGATAGTATTCGAGAAGGTTTCCGGATACTTCTTTGCGTAATCGTGGGAAAGCATAAGATGGCGCGCAGCGGTAAGACCGTTTGAGCCCATACCGGCATTGTAAGCCTTCTCATAGGATGCCTTGCCGTAGGAAGCAAAACCTACGATCACGTCCCCGGGCTTGATATTATCGCAGTCGATAACGTCGCTTCTCTTAAGTCTTACAAAGAAAGTGGAGTCCACGATAAGAGTGGAAACAAGGTCGCCAACGTCTGCGGTTTCACCGCCGGACATGGTGATGCCAACGCCGTATTTACCAAGCATTTCGCAAAATTCCGTATAGCCGTCAATAACCTGCTTGATAGCCTCGCCGTTTACACGGTGAGCGTTACGTCCGATGGTATTTGAAAGCACAAACCCATCGGTTGCACCGATACAAAGAAGATCGTCGAGATTCATTACAACGGAGTCCTGGGCAATGTTATAGAATGCGGAAATGTCGCCGGTTTCCTTGTACTTTATATATGCCAGCGAGGATTTTGTGCCGGCACCGTCTGCGTGCATAGCCGCGCAGTATTCGGGATCACCGCAGGGATCGGGGATGATCTTGCAGAATGCACCTGCAAAGACACCTTTATCCTGCTTCGAAATGGCACTGTGTACTTCATCCTTTGTAGCAGATACGCCGCGAGAGAGATAAGCTTCAGACATTTTTATTTTCTCCTTTTGATTAAGTAATAATTTATAATTCTATTTGGGATGCGTCCTTTGAATTGGGGTAGCAGGTCACATCCAAAATGCGCTGATTTGTACTTCCGCGGAACCTGAGATTAAGGTCACGCTTTGAATCCACATACCGACCGTCAACAAGATAGTTGGTCACAGACAGAAGCTCGTGCACCGACGGCTCCGTTTCAGCCTTTTTCAGAAGCTGCTCGTATGTGAAGCCGCTGTAGGTCATAATATCAAGCCCTCGCTCGGCGGCTTTTTTGGCAATCACATACAGCTCATGCCCCCACAGAAAAGGCTCACCGCCGCTGAAGGTTATACCCTTTATCATGGGATTCTTCTTTATATCATTCCACAGCTTTGCCGTGGTCGTAAGCTTCCCCCCCGTATATCCGTGAGATTCGGGGTTGTGACAATTAAAGCATTTATGAGGACACCCTTGGGTGAATATGACGTACCGAAGTCTTGGGCCGTCAACTATGGATTCCCTCATAACCCCAAAAAGCCTTATTGGAACATCTTCTATTGGTGAATCGTCCGAAAAGTTTCGTTGTAGCATATCATTTCCTTATGTTATGAAATTAAATGTAACCGCCGCCCAGAGAATGAGTGCCACCACACCGAATGTAATGGTTCTCACAAGATCTGTTACCGCGACATTTCTATCCTTGTAACTTTTTAAAACGGCTATGTGTATCACACACAGTACAGTGCAAATAAGAGCAAGGATAGGGAGCACTATATTTTCTGCGGCTTCGCCGGACACATATTTTGCACCAATAGCAAATACAAACAGAGCAGCCGCAAGTATAATACCTGCTTTCTTCGCCTTATCCACGCTCTTCACTCTTTCTTCGGCTCAGCAATGCCGTGGTCGCCACTGTCGCAATTCCCACAATTATCGCACCGCCCATCCACAGGTATGTATCAGGAGCAGTTTCCTTATTGGGAGAACGCTTCTTCACACGGTTTTCGGCTATCACCTGACTAAGAGCCTCATCCGCGTATTCATCAGATAAGCCCCGGATATCTTTGATAAGAAGGGTTGCAGACTCTATCATCCCACCGCCTGTGAGCAAATGAAATGACTCTGTAGCTTCTATTCCGTCAAATCCGGTAATGTCAAAATATACAGTTGTCCATTCGCCAACGCCTATCTTACCGTCCGCCTCAAAGCGTTCATCTGCGGAGTGAAGCACCAGCTTTATCGGAACCGAAAAAACGCTTCCAGGTACGGGGTTTTCAAGCTTCATATCAACAGCTATAACAGATATAGGCTCTAAGCTTTCCGTGTATTCAAAGCGATGAGATATTCCCATCCATCCCCCGCGGAGCTGTTCCCCATACAGCGAGGAATCAAGATGAATGGCTAACGCCGAAATGCCGTCATGGACAATATGCATGTCTGAGCAGTAATATCCCGGTTCAACATCCGCAAGATTAGCGGCACTGTCAAAGACGAAATACTTGTAAGTCCCCTTTATTCCATCCGGTTCGCCATGAAGCGCATCCGCATAATTCAGTCGCCGCTCGGAAAGCTTTGACTTGTCATATCCGTCTATTATATCTTCAAGGCGGTCAGCTTTAAGCGTCAGAAGCGCGATGGATGTGATAACGGATGATTCGGTGGTGTCAATACACTTTACCGATTCCGCTATGGATGCCTTTGAGCCAGCAATAGCTATATATGCATCCAAATTATCATTAAAAACGGATGAATAATAACCGGTTACACACCTCTCCGTCAGCGTACTGAGTCTGGCAGAACCATCAGAATAAACCGCATCGCAAAATATAAAATGTTTATCCCCAAAACCGCCACTACGCAAAAAATCGGCAAGAGCACTACAGTCATTTACCCTTACGACATCATACGGGAAATCGCGATCACGCTCGGTCACTTCAACCGAGATCTCCCAATCGTCGATACCGTACTCAGCAGTCTTTGCCCTGAGCGCACTGAGATAATCGTTTATAGGAAGCTCCGATGCGTTGGTTGACGGATCCATATCCATAAGGTCAGTTACGGAAATATATATCTTAGACATAGGGCTTGCGGAAATAACATTAAAATAAACCTTGCAAAGCTCTTTGGCGGTCTCCGCAATCATGTCTGATACAGATAATTCACCTTCGGGAATAACATTCTCCCCGTTTCCGAATATTATTCCGATAACCTCACCGTTACTGCACCATTTTTCGGCTGTATATGCACTTAAGGCGCCAATAAAATCCTCACCATCCGCGGCAGCGAAACTGCTCGTGTAGCCCACATGACTGTCGGAGGCATATGACTGCACAAGTTCATCTTTTTGCGTGCCGTCAAGCCTTATATAGCGAAGTATTACTCCAACCCCACTTCTATTCAGTGCGGTTATTTTCTCAGATAATTCATTTACATATTTGCTGTTCATATAATACGAACGATCGTTATATGTATATACTCCTATCTCCGATGTTGTATCGAACACACGGCGTGTATCAACCGAAATTACAGTAATTCCGCTGTCTGCTTCTCCAACAAGGGAGATATCATCACATGCAAACCCCTTGCTGTCGGTAGGAAATGTATTTTCCCCGCTCAAACCCTGACGCGGATTGTCTATACAGAAAGGAGGCGCTATAAGCATATAGTCCCCATCGGAATTAAGAAGTACAGCAATAAAACGGCTGTATCCTACATGTGGATTGTCAGGCGGCAGTTTCCAACTGAACTCAAAACGGGTAGTCATAGCACCCGAGGCAACAGGAGTAAGTGACAGGAGCTCCTCTGCAGTGGGAAGCATATCCTTATCGTAGGCGTATATTGCTATTCTGCCGTTCTGATTAGCCAAAACCACCTCTCGGTCAACTTCACCGTAAAAGCTCACCGATAAACGGTCGTCACTCAGTCTGCAAACAGTGACATTTCCGAAAGTTTCATATTCTTCATTCACGGTATAAGGAACCGCACTAAGAGAGTATATCTCAACATTTCCGCCGCCTTTATTAAACTGCAGCTCTATACTGCGGAGCATGGAAACATCACCAACATATGCGTAGTAATACGCGGCATCGGACATTGGTACGATTGGAACGGACACACTTTTGGCTTCGCTGTTTGCCTTAGTGTCTGAGGTTGTATACCTCAATGTGAGCATATCACTCATAGAGCTGTTTGCAAGCTTTATTCTGAGGGCACCGGCATCGTACGCGAGCTCCGGAACAAACACATCCGCCGAAAGAGAGAATCTGTCAAAAGAGTTTGCGCTTATAAGTATCATGCTGTTGTCAGCAGTCATTGCGCCGGATGCCCCGTCAAGCTGAAACTCATCAAACAAAAAACGAGAGCTTACAGAGCGGTCAACAGCATCGCCGGCGGCGACATCGTCAATATAAAAATTATCATTGACATACCGTATCTTCACAGTATCAACAACATACGCTATTTCAAGTGAAACAATATCGTTCCGCTCAGCCCAATCGGATATATCAGCTTTGACAGCGGACCATGTACCACCTTCAACCTCGGCAAGAGTTTCCGTACTGCTTCCGTCGGAAGAATACACCGTAAGTCTGGAATAATAGGATGCATCCGGATCAGATTCGTAAAGCGGCACATATATTTTATATTCAATAGAGCGATAGTCGCCAAGATTAAGCGATTCAGTAAATTCAGCTCGCACCGTGCGAATCTCGCTCACACTGCAGTATGAAGCGGCGGCTTCAAGACAAGTATAATTGACATCGGCACCGTTTTCTGTAAACGTGAAGTTACCGGTATGTACGCTTCTTACGTTCTTTCCCGAACGGAAATTTTGTGCCGTGCCATCAAAAGATTCAATGACACGCATGGATTCCTCGGGCTCTGAACCACCGTATGAAAATTCTGCGAGAACAGGAAGCGAAAGAATCATTGCGGCAAAAAACCAAATGCCGATCAAAGCACCAACCGATTTAAGCCTATTCATCCGCATATCGCCCCCTCAAAACCACATGGAAATACGATGTTTTTTTACATAAACTCACCGCTGTTCCTATATACCATATATTATAACATATTTTTTTCGCAAAAGATATACTTTTTTGAAAATTTAATAACTTTTTTGCGTTTTTGTAATTGTTTTTATTGAAAATATATTTTTTCATCAATACTGTTGTTTTATCTTAAGTTTTGTGGTATAATGATACTAGTCATGCTTATATCTGTACGTCGCGGAATGCATTTCGCGCAAAAGATGTATGAATTCGCAAATCCGCCTCAACATACAAACCACGGAGGAATACCAAGTGCCAATAAAAATACCAGTAGGTTTACCTGCCCACGAAATACTTGAACGTGAGAATATCTTCGTAATGAATGATTTCCGCGCCGAACACCAGGATATACGTCCGCTGAAAATCGCGGTGCTGAACCTTATGCCCACAAAGATCACCACGGAAACTCAGCTTATCCGCCTACTTTCCAACAGTTCGCTGCAAATCGAGTTTACTCTGCTTCAGACCGCAACACACCGTTCAAAGCATACGCCTGCGGAGCACATGGAAGCGTTCTATAAGAATTTTGACGATATAAAGAACGAAAAATTTGACGGACTTATCATTACCGGTGCACCGGTTGAAAACTTGGATTTTCACGATGTTACATATTGGGACGAGCTTTGCGGCATCATGGAATGGTCCAAGACCCATGTGTTCTCTACCCTGCATATCTGCTGGGCGGCACAGGCAGGGCTTTACTACCACTACGGTGTAAAAAAGCACTCCCTTGGCAAGA
Organism: Candidatus Flemingiibacterium sp.; assembly: GCA_045644145.1. Lineage (GTDB taxonomy): Bacteria > Bacillota > Clostridia > Oscillospirales > CAG-272 > Flemingiibacterium. Next base: position 52,682 of record JAZRGK010000063.1, on the reverse strand, counting down.
AAATGTTCGGCGTATTCAAGCATTACGCTCTCCGCCCTAATCATCCCATAGTCCGCGGATTCGACGAATATTTCTACGCTCCTCATTCGCGCCACACAGGTATTTCGGAAGAAGAAATATCAAAGGTAGAGGGTATTGAGCTTATCGCAAGAAGCGATATGGCAGGTCCGTACATCATCGCCGCCAAGGATTCGCGCATGCTTTTTGTAACGGGACATTCAGAGTACGACTACGACACGTTATCTAAGGAATATTTCCGCGATGTGGACAAGGGTCTTGAAATCGAAATACCGTACAACTATTTCCCTGACAACAATCCCTCAAAGCGTCCGCCAAACCTCTGGCGCGGACATGCAAATCTTATGTTCTCAAATTGGCTAAACTATTTCGTGTACCAGAATACACCTTATGATCTTGAAGATCTTTCGAGATCGTAAATATATTTAAGTTATCCGCAAATACTAATACCGTGGTTTAACCACGGTATTATGTTTTTGTGTGAGGGAATATGGATAACAACGAAATACTGCTTAATGAGCTGTATAAAAACACCGTCATGGGCGGCGATGCCCTTATCGACCTTATGGATAAGGCGGCGGATTCGGGCATGCGATGCGAAATGACCCGCGAGCTTGAAAAATATCGCGAATATTCAAAGCGCGCGGCATCGCTTCTTGCGGAACGTGGGCTTAAGCCCGAAGAACCGGGAATGATGGCGAAAGCGGGAAGCAAGATCGGAATGACCTTTAATACCATGCTTGACACCACCACATCCCATCTTGCGGAAATGATGATAAACGGTGCAACTATGGGTATCATCAACATTGAAAAGCAACTCAATTCCGGCGAACACTCAAAGGAAGCTCGTGCTCTCGCCGAAGATGTGCTTAAATTCGAAAAAAGCACCGCCGAAAATCTTGCAAGATTTTTATAATTCCATGGTGCTGCTCCTACACGGAAATGAGCTGCTGTACACAGGTGCAGCAGCTCATTTATGTATTATTTCTTCTTTATCCCAAAAAGCTTCCGCAAAATCGGCACAAACAGCTTCGGGGATTTGACAACTACAACCTTCATATCGTGTCCCTTCTTAACTATACGACTCAAGCAGTAATTAACGGCTCATTAAAAGGATATGACGTAGTCAGGAAATTTGTTAATCTCTGCTTTCGATAACCAGCATTACGCCTTCAACAAGTGAGATTTCAGCATGATCTGCAGTTATCTCGTTGCTGACAGCATATGAATATTTTCTCGTAAGCTCTACCGAGTCAAGAGGATAGTATACTCCCGATACAGATACACCGCAGCACACATCAGTTAAGGAAACAAGCGACAGATACTTATAACCTTTTGCTACGGCAACGCTCTGTTTCTCACCGTCTGCGCGCAATATTCGCACTCTGTTGCGCCCATCGGTCATAAGACAGCCAATTCCGCGCTCCGCAATGTATTCAAGCAAGAAGACGCTTGAAAGCGTATGATCAAGCCGCCCCCCAAGACCGCCGACTATGTAAATGTTTTCAGCCCCGCGGAAAATTGCCGTATCCACGGCAAGCTGGGTATCGGTATCGTCTTTTATTGGAGAAACAAGTATTTTTTCCATCAAGGCAAGCTCGTCCTCGGACAGATTCTCCGCCCCAAGGGAATCAAGATCACCAAGAAGCATATCAGGCTTTACGGAAAATCTTTTCGCCGTAAGGTAACCGCTGTCAGCGGCAATGACGAAATCGCCCTCACTGAGTGAGAGCGAAATTTCTGATAATGTATCGGCGTAAACCTTGCCGCCGGTGAAAATGTAAAAATCCCTTTTCATTTTTTGTCCCATTCGTGCTTATTTTTAAGCACCTCATAAAATTCAAGATAGCTCTTGTGCCGTTCAGCGGGAACTTCCCCGCTTTTGATAGCCTCAAGCAAAGCACAGCCATCTTCCTTGGTATGAGTGCATTTAGTGTAGCGGCAAGAGCCGATATACGGCTCAAATTCCCTGAATACATAGGGTAGGTCTGCTTTCGTATAAAAGTCGAACTGCACAAAATCAAGCATACCAAATCCGGGAGTGTCTGCAATGTACCCACACGCACCCTCACCGAATTGTCTGTCGAGAGGATACAGCTCCGTGTGACGGGTAGTATGTCTTCCGTGCTGTGTTTTACGGCTTACTTCACCTGTAGCGAGTCCAAGATTTGGGAACAGCCGGTTCATAAGAGTTGATTTTCCAACACCCGATGCGCCTGCAAACACAGAGACCAGATTGGAATTATCCCTTATAAATGCCTCAAGCTCTGCACCGTCGATGCCCAACCCTTCCACGAAAACCTTGAATCCGCACTTACGGTAAATTTCAGCATAACGCTCCGCGTCATCCGGTGCAAGATCCGCTTTTGTAATGACTACGACCGGCTCTATCTCCTTGTATTCAGCAATGGTTATAAGCTTGTCCACTGTAGAAAGCGCCGGTGCAGGCTTTGCCGCCGCGAATACCGCAAATATTATATCGAGGTTTGACATCGGCGGACGTATAAGCTCGTTTCTCCTTGGAAGCGTTTCCTCAATCATAACGCCCGCCATAGCCTCATCGGTTCGCTTGTTTACCGATTGGGATTCGCTGTCAGATGCCAAAGCAAGCTCCGTATCAATCCGCAGTATAACTTCGTCGCCTACAAGAAGCGTTAATTTTTCATGGCGAAACACTCCGCGCGCCTTGCACAGAAGGGTATCGCCATCAACCTTTACCCCCATACCGCGAAGCATGTCGGCATCGGCTCTTGATATGCGCGCCACGAAGAGTCCGCCAACACCTTTTATTATTTTTGCGCCTAATTTAAGCTCCATTAAGTCTTTCTCCGTTATCAGGATGGCTGTAAATCAGTTTTCGAACCAATCCTCTGTAGTTTCGCTGTCTTCTGTATCAGCAGTAGTTTCGGCAAGCATCGGACCAAGGCTCATTACGAAATCTATCTTGGTTCCGGTAGGAGTAGTTGCTCTGTGAGCACGGCTCTGGCTTATAACACAACCCTTCGGCACCTCGTCGTTATATTCGCGTGTAACGTTACCTAATTCAAGCTTGTTGAGTTCAAGCAATTTCATAACAGCCGTTTCATCGCACTTATAGAAATCAGGCATCTCAACATACTCTACCTTCTGTCCGCTGCTGACGTACAGCGTTACACTGTCGCCAACCTTAAGCGTAGTTCCCGGCTCGGGATCGGTTCTTATGACATAGCCTTCGCTGATATATTCATGCTCTTCTTTTACTTCAACGGGAATAAGTCCGTAATTTGTACGAAGCTCAATCATTGCATCTCTTGCATCATCATATGCAAGATCGGGAAGCTCACAGGTTTCAGCGCCCCAACATACGATCAGCTTAATATCACACATCTGATTTTTTTCGGGGTTCACCTTGCGCTTTGCATTAGGCTCCGGATCCTGTGCAATTATCACATTACGGTCATATTTGGCATCGTAGCTGTATTCGACCTCAACATTATAGTGAGTAGCCTCAAGCGATTGCTCAAATTCCTCACTGTATATATGCCCCCGGAAATCCTGCACAGTTATTTGCTTTGAAGTATCCGTGGTAGTCATAGTAAAAATCTGGTTAAGCACAACAACAGCACTTACACAGCAGACGATCATAAATGCGCTTGCCACTCCGGCAATAACAGGAAACATAGATCTGCTTGCACGGGATGGCGGAGTCAATCTTTTAACATTAGAAGGTGTTTTCTGCTGCAATCCCCCAATGTCATCCACTGAGGTGTCCGTTTTAGGCATTTTGAATACAGTTTTGGGATTGTTCTTGACCTGCGCCACATGACGAAGCATCTGCGCCGCACTCTGGAAGCGATTGTCAGAGCTTTTCTCCATTGCTCCAAGTATTATCTGCTCAAGACCTATAGGAAGCTGTGGGTTGATCTCGCGCGGCGGACGCGGTTTGTTTTTCACCTGCATTATGGCAACTGTAACCGGGCTGTCAGCAACAAACGGGAGCTTACCCGTAGCCATCTCATACATTGTAACACCAAGGGAATAAATATCGCTTCGTCTGTCGATGGGCTTACCGCTTGCCTGCTCAGGGCTTATATAGAATACCGTGCCGATCGCCTTATCGGTCATAGTAACCGTTTCGGCATTTGGCAGCTTGGCAATACCGAAATCCGCTACCTTTATAACACCGTTTTTTAGCATCATAATATTCTGCGGCTTGATATCGCGGTGGACGATTCCCTTCTTATGCGCATGATCGAGTGCAAGAAGTATCTGCTCGGTAATAGCCATTATCTCGTGGAAGCTGAGTACACCTTTTTTGAGGATATAATTCTTAAGCGTAATACCCTCAACAAGCTCCATAACGATATATTTAAGGTTGTCCTTTACAGAAACATCGTAAATATTTACGATGTTGGGATGGGAAAGCATGGCGACAGCCTTGCTCTCATTGATGAAACGCTTGACCGCCTGCACATCATTATTTATATCGTCTTTAAGCATTTTGACAGCTACACTGCGGCGCATAAGCAAATCAGTAGCTTCAAAAACCACCGCCATGCCGCCTATTCCGATAACTTTAATTATTCTGTAGCGTTTGTCAAACACCTGACCTACATACTTTTCAAACGAATCCATCATCCAAGCTCCTTTACATATTTGACAAGTACCGCTGTAATGTTGTCCGGACCGCCTGCATTATTTGCGGCTTCTATAAGTCTTTCGGTTTTGTCGCTAAGCTCAGATTCAATATCCGTAACAACGTCGATATCAACGTCTGATGAAATAATAGCATATATATCCTCGGAAAGGAGCTGACCGGAAAGTCCGTCCGAGCAGAGTAATAAGTAGCAAACGTCAAGGTTTGAAAGTTCAACCGAGAATATGTCCACTTCAAGCTCATGATTGATGCCCACAGCTCTGGTTATACGGTTGCGGTACGGATGATTTCTTGCTTCATCGGTAGAAATAGAACCGCTGTCAATAAGGTGCTGAACGTAGGAATGGTCGTGTGTTATCTGAGTGATTGTGTTGTCGGAAACAAGATACAAGCGGCTGTCACCTACATTGACAACATATACCGTGTCATCGCAGAAAAGGGCCGCAACAAGCGTTGTTCCCATGCCGGTATAGTCGGAAGAACTTTGCGCTTTTTTAAACACAGTCTGGTTTGCATCGTGTACAGCATCATCCAAAATAACGCATGCCTCATCACTTGTAAGCGCAAGTATACCATCCTTATTTATTTTCGACTGAGTGTATTTTACAATACGCTCGCCAAATGTTTCTATAGCGCTCTCGCTTGCAACATTGCCGCTTTTGGCGCCGCCCATACCGTCACAAACAACGCAAAGCGTGGCATTTTTGCACAGCGGACGTATCAGATAGCTGTCCTGATTCGCCGTGCGCATCTTGCCGATATCGCTTTTTCCGAAAAAGTTCATTAGCACAATCATTCCTCTCATTTTGGGGACACACGCCCCATGCTTGCGTGTGTGTCACATAAATTATATTACATATATATGGCACAAAAAAGAATTAAATATCAAAATTTATTGAACAAAGCTCAGTTTTCACTGATTTTCTCTGCATCTTCCTTTAATTTTGCACGTCTTAACTGACCGCAGGACGCGTTTATATCGCCGCCAAGCTTCCGTCTTACCGTAGCGTTGACACCGAGGGAATTGAGCGTATCACAGAAACGCTTCACCGCATCACTGCTTGAACGTGAAAATCCGGTTTCCTCAACCTCATTGACCGGAATAAGATTCACATGTATAGGAAAAGAATTAGAACCCCGATAAAGCCCGTGCTTTAATGTAGATGCAAGTCGTCTTGCGTATTCGGGGGAATCATTTTTGCCGGCTATAAGCGTATATTCAAAGGATATCCGGCGCCCGGTTGCGGCAAAATACCGCCTGCATGCATCAAGCAGCTCCGCTATCTTCCACTTGTTGTTTACCGGCATAATGGACGATCTGGTTTCATCATCCGCCGCATGAAGGGATATGGACAAAGTTATCTGCAGATCATGCTTTGCAAGCTCATCTATTTTATCGACAAGCCCACAGGTGGAAAGAGATATATGCCTTCCGCCTATGTTAAGTCCCGACGGATCGCCTGCAAGTTCAAGGAATTTAAGTGTATTATCAAAATTATCAAACGGTTCTCCGATGCCCATCATTACGATGTTGGATATTCTCTCGCCGAGGTCACGTTCAGCAACAATAACCTGACCGATAAGCTCCGCAGGACGGAGTTTTCTTACAAGACCGCCTATAGTGGATGCACAAAATTTGCATCCCATGGGACACCCCACCTCGCAGGAAATACAGATAGAATTTCCGTGCTTGTATCGCATTATTACGCTCTCTATAACATTGCCGTCATAAAGCCCGAACAGATATTTTACTGTACCGTCGAGCTTTGAAACAAGCTTGCGTTCGATGGTAGGAAGGTCTACCACTGCGGTTTCCGAAAGCTTCTCGCGAAGCTTTTTGGAAATATCCGTCATTCCATCAAGTGAAACACCGCGGTGCATCCAAGAAAATATTTGCTTCGCTCTGTATTTCGGCTCTCCAAGCGCCATGAGGAATTCCTCAAGCTCGGGAATATTCATTGAAAGCAGGTCGGCTTTGCCGTTAAGTGTAAGCATATTCTATCCTTTTATTTGAGTCATTTCCGTCTTAATTTTGCGATGAAAAATCCGTCTGTACCGTGTATATTCGGAAGAAGCGTAAGCATGCCGTTTTCCGAAGCAAGTGTACCTACAGAAAAATCTTCAGCCGTGTACTCATCGGTCTGTGCGAGGAATCTTCTGACAACTTCTTCATTTTCCTTTTTATTTAGCGTACATGTGGAATAGCACAGAACTCCGCCGTGCTTTACATAGTCTGAAGCGTTTTTCAATATGGAATACTGTATCTCCGGAAGCCTTTCCATCTCGCTCCTCGATTTATATCTGATCTCCGGTTTCTTTGCAATAACACCGAGCCCTGAGCACGGCACATCGCATATAACCGTGTCTGCGGCTTCGATCAACGCCTCATCCCTCACCGCACCGTTTTTCTCGGCAACTGATATAATGCTGATTCCAAGGCGCGCCGCGCCTGAAGAAACAAGGGAAAGCTTGTTTTTGTGAAGATCAAAGCTTCTTACCTCGCCTTTATTTTCCATAAGTATCGCCGCACCGAAGCTTTTTCCCCCGGGGCAGGCGCAAATATCAAGCACCGTGCTCCCCGGTGCAGGATCAGCGGCAAGAGAGGCGATCTGAGATGCCTCGTCCTGTATATAGACGTATCCTTTCGAAATAAGTTCCGATATTTCCGCAGGGACTGACTTTTTTACAAGTTTTACCCCCACGCTTGAATAAGTTGTTGGCACTGCTTCGATGTTTTTGTCAGCAAGCAATGAAATAAGCTCGTTCACCGTAGTTTTCAGCGTATTCACGCGCAGTGTGACCGACGGCTGTGTTTGAAAAGCCTCAAGAATTGCCTCGGTATTCGCACAACTGTCGGTAAGCATGCGAACCACTTCCTTACCCAAAGAATAGCGAGCAGAAAGGTACTCCAAAACATCGCTCTTATCCGGATATGGCAGATTCTTTGCATCCATGGTGCGAAGGAAGCCTCTCAGCACAGCATTTACAAATGATGCAGCTCTCGGAACCTCTTTTTTTGCAAGCTCCACGGTTTCGTTGACCGCCGCACTGTCGGGGATGCGGTCAAGGTAAATGATCTGATAAAGACCTAACCGTAATAGAGTTATAACTTGCCCGTCAAGGGAAGAAACAGGTTTCGATGATAGCTTTGCAATAATATAGTCGAGGGTGATCAAACGCTCCGTTACACCGTAAACGAGAGTAGTATATAGCCCTTTTTCAGCCCCTTCAAGCCCGAATCGGCGGATGGATGAATCTATTTCAAGATTGGAATATTTTTTATCACGCTCACAGAGAATAAGCGAGCGGTACGCCGCAGAGCGAGCGGTAAATTTCGTTTTATTCATACTATCTTCGCCTGCTCGAACGCTTTGCAATAAGCAGTATTCTTATAAGGTTTGCAAGGGATACCGCAAGTGCCGCAACGTAAGTTAATGCCGCCGCGGTAAGAACTTTACGGGAAGCGGAAAGCTCCTCTCTGTCAAGCCCTGCCCCCTCAAGCGCCGCCATTGCCCGTGAGCTTGCATTGAACTCCACGGGAAGCGTTATAAGCTGAAACAGCGTGGAAAGTCCGAACGCTGCAACGCCGAGATAAGCAAGCGGTTCATACCCTAGAACTATTCCGATAAGCACCAGCGGCAGAGCAAGATTTGAGCCAATATTGGTGATCGGAATAATAGCCGCGCGCCACTTCATGGGAGAATATCCAACGGCGTACTGCACGGCGTGTCCCGCCTCATGTGCTGCAACGCCAACCGCCGCAACGCTTGCGACAGAGTGTACGCTGTCAGAAAGATAAACCGTATTATCTTTAGGATTAAAATGGTCTGTAAGCTCTCCCTGTACCTGAGCTACGCGGACATTTTTTAGTCCGTTTGAATCAAGTATACAGCGTGCCGCATCAAAACCGGTCATTCCCCGTTTTGATGCCATTTTTGTATATTTTGAAAAAGTGCTTTTTACATTTGCCTGCGCCCAAAACGCCAATATTACAGCAGGCAGTACCAAGAAAAGATATGTGGCATCAAGACCTAAAAAATACATATCCTGACCTCTTTTTATACTTATTTTGTATATTTGCCGAGCACGTCACCCACGGAGATCTTTCTACCGTTGATGAAGTCAGATGCCGCCATGCGCCCCTTCCCCTCGGGAAGCAGCGCCGTTATAGCAATTGAGCCGTTAGCGCAGGCAACCTCTATACGGTTAGCCTTTGCATCACAGCTTAATACCTCTCCGGGTTTATCGTGTGCCTTTTCGGTATCCAGAAGCTCCGCGCTGACGATTTTCAGCGAACGGTCATTATGGGATACTACAGCGAGAGGGAACGGAGAAAGTCCGCGTATGCGGTTATGCACCGATACCGCATCCGCATCAAAGTCCAAAACGCAGTCGGCATTTTCAATTTTTGCCGCGTAGGTAGAAAACGCATCATCCTGCTTTTCTCTGGGCGCCGTTCCGTTTTCGAGCATTTCCACAGTTTCAAGAAGGAGCTTCGCTCCTGCCTCGGCAAGCTTATTGTGCACGGTTTCGAAATTGTCATTCATTTCGATGGGTACGTTCACCTTTGATATCATGTCACCAGTGTCAATACCGGGATCAATATGCATTATGGTGATACCGCTTTCCTTCTCGCCCTCAATGATAGCACGCTGAATAGGAGCCGCACCTCGGTATTTCGGAAGCAGTGAGCCGTGAACGCATATACAGCCGACCTTGGGGTAGTCAATAACGTTTTCGGGCAGTATCTTTCCGTAAGCCGCCACAACTATAAGCTCGGGATCAATTTCCGAAAGAAGTGCCGCGAATTCCTCTCCGCGAAGGGTCTTCGGCTGATATACGGGAATTTCGTGCTCCTCGGCATACACCTTTACAGGCGGCGGAGTAAGCACCATTTTGCGCCCCTTAGGCTTATCCGGCTGGGTTACCGCACCGATAACATTGGCACCTGCCGAAACAAGTGCTTCAAGCTGTATCATTGCAAAATCGGGAGTACCCATAAAAAGAATTTTTGATTTCACTGTTATATCTCTCTTTCAATGTCGCGCGAAAAGCTTTGCGCGGTTTCCTACGCTTCCACCTCGTCGGGATCAAGCATTCTCACAACGTTGTCAATAAACAGCTTACCCTCAAGATGATCAAGCTCATGACAAAAAGCTCTTCCCATAAGCCCCGAGCCGGTAATGGTGTGCTCTTTACCGTCAAGACCCGTATAACGCACGGTAACAGTCATGGGACGGTCGGTTATCGCCCACTTGCCGGGGACAGAAAGGCATCCCTCAGCATCCTGCTGATTTCCTTCACGCTTGATAATTTCTGGGTTTATCATAATGTAAGGCTTATTTTCCTCAACCTCAACAACCACCATACGTCGGAGCTTTCCAACCTGCACTGCTGCAAGACCGCATCCGTTAGCGGCACGCATGGTTTCCACCATATCCGCCGCAAGCGTTTTTATGCGCTCGTCGATCACCTCAACGGGACGGCTTTTTTTTCGGAGTATTGGATCTCCCTCTTTTACTATATTAAGCTTTGCCATTTGGCACCTCCGTAATACGTCACATGGAAGCAGGGCTGATATCCACCGACACAGCCGCCTTTTGGGATGCCTTCGGAAAATCCGAAAGCAGACAGCATATCAATTCACGCACTCTCCGTGTGACCTGGCATTTAAGAATTATTCTCATTCTGTATATGTTGTTTACCTTGTAAACCGGCGCTTCAAAGGGACCGAAAATATACATCGGCACATCTGAAAATTTATCCGCCAAATATTCCCGTAACCGCTTATCAAGCGCAAGTGTAAGCTCAAGCACGCTTTTTTCATCCTCGCCGCTTATACCCATAAGCACAAACTCACAAAAAGGCGGAAACTGCAGTTGCCTACGAAGCTTTATAGCTCCCGAATAAAAGCCCTCGTAATCCTGCTTTGCCGCAAGATTTATAGTATCGTGATCCGGATTATACGTCTGTATAACAGCGCGGCCGGGCTTATCTGCACGCCCTGCCCTACCGATAACCTGTGTTAAAAGCGCAAATGTGCGCTCGGTAGCACGGAAATCGGCAAGATACAGCGCGCTGTCGGCATTTATAACACCCACAAGTGTAACCCCCGGGAAATTATGCCCCTTTGTAACCATCTGAGTGCCGATAAGAATATCCGCCTCATGGTTTCTGAATTTGGAAATTATCGCCTCGTGTGAGAATTTCGTACCCGTAGCATCCGCATCAAGGCGAAGTATATGCGCATCCGGATACAGAGCCTGAAGCTCCTCCGCCACAAGCTGTGTACCAAAGCCTTTTCTGGTAAGATGCTCTGATCCGCACTTCGGGCAGGTTTCGGGAACACTGTCGTTATATCCGCAGTAATGGCATTTAAGATGATCTCCGTCATATACACGGTGGTAAGTAAGCGACACGGTACAGTTTGGGCAAGTTATTACCTCGCCGCATTTTAAACAGCTCACAAAGTTATTATATCCACGTCTGCTGACAAAAAGTATGGTCTGCTCGCCCCGCTTCAGATTTTCTTCAATCTCAGCTTGAAGCACGCTTCCGATAGGAGTTATTCTGCCGTTCGCTGAATCCTCACGTAAATCGGCTATTTTAACCTCGGGAAGCACCGATGCTCCATACCGCTCGCTGAGCGTTACAAGGGTATATATCCCCTCTTTTGCGCGGTAAAAAGATTCAAGGGATGGAGTTGCGGAAGCAAGAAGCATAAGCGCATTGTTTTTTGCCGCCCTGAATCTTGCAATATCACGGGTATGGTATCTCGGTGTCATGTCAGATTTGTAGGTATGCTCCTGCTCCTCGTCTATGACTATCATGCCAAGATTATCGAGCGGCGCAAACACAGCGGAGCGTGTCCCTATGACCACATCTACCTCTCCGGCGCGGATACGTTTCCATGCATCGGATTTTTCTCCCTCGGACAGCGACGAGTGTATAACAGCCACACGCTCTCCAAAAAAACCGCAGAACAGATCAACCGTCTGTCCCGTAAGCGATATTTCCGGCACAAGAACTATAACCGAGCGTCCGTTTTCTATAACGCGGTCGATAACAGACTTTATTACTCTGGTCTTTCCGCTTCCCGTAACACCCCAAAGAAGTGCCGCGCAAGCTTTTTTTGAAACAGCAAGTTGGGAGAGTTCATCTGCCGCTTTCTGCTGTTGGGCGTTTAGCACATTTTCGTCGGCGACACGTCCGCGCCCGGCGTACGGGTTACGAAGGCTCTCGCACTCACGCACCGATAGCATGCCTTTTACCGCCATATTTTTTAATACGGCAGAGGAAGCACCGGCTTTTTCGCGAAGCTCCGTTTCAGACATCTCACCGTCACCGAGGAGCTCCACCACCCGCGACTGCACAGCACCAAGCTTTTTCGGAATATCTCCCGACAGTCGGTAAAACCGTTCAATCGGATCGCGTTTCTTTTTAAATATGCTTCCAAGCGAACCGCCGGGCAGTATAGTCTGCACAGCTTCTCCGGTAGAACAGAATGTTCGCCCCCGTAGGAAATCGCATAACCCGAGTAGCTCCTCTGAAAGCGAGAATCGATCATCGGCAACCGCCAGCACGGGTTTCAGCTTGTCATATTCCGAAGATGTGCAGATATCCTCCACAATAGCAGTCCTGCGCGCCCCACCTCCGGAAGTATTCCCGAAGCCAACCGATACAATAGAACCTCGGTGTACCGCTCCCGAAAGTGCGGCAGGTATTAGATAATCATAGCATCTGTCCGCAGAATGTGGAAGCTCGAGAATCCTAACCCGTGCTACGGAGCCGTGGTACATCAGTTTTCTTCCCTATCCGAATCTGCCGCAGAAATGTCGCAAGCCTCATCCTCTTTCTGGGAAATTATTATTGTATATTCACTTTGATGGATACGGTTTATTGCATTCTTAACAGCCTTTTCATCGCGAATGTCGCGCTTTATCATAGAGGCAAGGCTCTTGTCAGTTTCCTTGTTGGCAATAAGCTTCTCCGCCTGCTCACGCTGGTGAACGTATTCATCGGTTACGATTCTTGCGCACTTTGCGGTAGCAATGCAAAGCATATAGCGGTTGTATTTACCGTTCTGGCTAAGTTCTTCTACGGAAGGATATATCATTTTCTGTACCTCTTTTCTTAAAACTCTATGTATGTTGATTATTTGTTAAAAAACTTATCTGCGTATTCGGTCTGCCGTGACACACGGTGTTTTTCAGCTTCCACAATGCCCATAATGGCTCTTGCAGTTTCATCTACAGCGTTATCACCGTTTACTACTGCATAGTCATACTCACCAAGGTATGATAGCTCTGTTTTAGCAGTGGTAAGGCGCTTCACGATTACCTCCTCGGGCACGTCATCGCCTCTGCCGCGGAGTCTTGCTTCGAGAGTTGCGAAATCCGGCGGTGTTATCATGAGAAGCACCGCATCGGGGCATTTCTTCTTTATCTGCATAGCGCCTGCAACTTCGATCTCAAGTATTACATTTCGCCCTGCAAGAAGATTTTCGTTTACTTCCTTTTCCGGCGTTCCGTAATAATTTCCGCAGTATTCCGCATATTCAAGCATCATGCCGGAAGAAATGCGGCTCTTAAAGTCCTCTTTGTCGATAAAATAGTAGTTAACACCGTGCTTCTCCCCCTCTCTCGGCGCGCGTGTTGTCGCAGATACGGAGTAAACAAAGCTACGGTCAAATTCCATAAGTCTTTTTATAACGGTTCCCTTTCCGCTGCCGGAAGGGCCCGAAATAACGATAAGTACACCTTTTTTCATTGTTCTTTATACAGAAAAGCTTAGTCCGGCTCTTCTGTTTCCTCCTCATCCTCGCCTCCGTCACGGTCAGACAGACGGTTGGATATTGTTTCCGACTGGAACGCCGACAGAATAACATGTTCACTGTCGGTGATGATAGCGGCGCGTGTACGCTTTCCGCATGTAACATCGATTGCACGTCCGCTGTCCTTTGCATCCTGTATAAGACGCTTTATTGGTGCGCTGTCAGGGCTTACCACCGCAACCACCCTTTCGGCAGCCACCATGTTTCCGAAACCTACGTTAATGAATTTCATTTTATCCACCGCCTATTCTATATTCTGGAGCTGCTCGCGGATCTTTTCAAGCTCACTCTTGATTTCCACAACCATGGCGGCAATTTCGGGATTGCTTGCCTTTGAGCCGATAGTATTGGTTTCGCGGTTCATCTCCTGCATAAGGAAATCAAGCTTTCTTCCAACCGGCTCATCCGATGTAAATATCTCACGCATAGCATTAAAGTGACATCCGAGGCGAACTATTTCTTCATCTATAGCCACACGGTCGGCAAATATGGCACATTCGGTAAGCACCATATTGGGATTAAGCTCCACAGCGTTATCCGCAAGCAGGTTTTTAAGACGTGCTTCGAATTTTGTACGGTAATTTGTAATATCATCCTCAGAGTGTTTCTTGATTTCTGAAACAATTCCCTCAATCTTCACAAGCTTTTCGAGTATATCAGCTTTAAGGCGCTCACCCTCAGCCTCGCGCACCTTAAGGAACGCCGCAACAGCTTCGTCAAGCACCGGCTTTATAGAAAGCCAATCGCGCTCCGCATCCTCCTCAGGCTTCGTGATATTAAAAATATCCCGATTCTGCGCTACGGTCATAACCGAAATATCATCTGCAAGTCCGAACTCATCGCGCAGTGCCTTTAAGGCATCGATGTAGCTCTTTGCAAGGGCGCGGTCAATATCAACGGTCATACCTACATTTTCGACCACCTCTACCCCTACATATACATCAAGCTTTCCTCTGGATATACCATTTGCCTGCACATATTGGCGTATTCTGTCCTCAAGAAAGCTGTAGGCACGAGAAATCTTAACCGTACAGTCAAGGTATCTGTTGTTCACGCTTTTTAGTTCAACCGTGATATTTTTACCGTCCGGAGTACCTGTTTTTACGGCTCTTCCGAACGCAGTCATGCTGCGTATCATGTTATACTGATTCCTTTCGATATTGGATATATCTGTTTTTGGGCATATAATTAATTATATCTTATTTTTGCAGATTTGTCAACCGAAAAAGCTCTGATTATTAAACCTTTTTTGAAAAAACAGCCCCGATTTTCCCAACACCAAACACATATGACGGCGGCAATCAAAAAATTGTGCAAAATTGCTGTTGACATAAGGGGGAAACGGATGCTATAATTAGCACATCTGGATAAATATTTTCCGGAAATAATTATGCGCTGTATCACGCCAAGCGTGAGCGGCAGCAGGAGGAAATCATGAATACTCGCACAAACACTCACGTTAAGGTCAGAGAACTGACAATGTACGCACTTCTTGCGGCTCTTGTTATTGCGCTGCAGGTGTTCTGTACTTTTATCAGAATCGGGCCTTTTCCTTTTACCCTTGCACTTACTCCCATCATCGTAGGCGCCGCGATTTACGGTCCCAAATGCGGAGCGTTTCTCGGATTCGTTTTCAGCGCCACTGTCTTTATAATGGGACTCGGTCCTGACGGGGGCACGCTTATACCGATGCTGCAGTACAGCTTTATCGCTACGGTGATCCTCTGCTTCCTCAAGGGCACGGCGGCAGGCGCTCTTGCGGCACTGGTATATAAGCTGTTCTCAAAAAAATCCCCGCTTGCGGCAACCTTTGCGGCAAGTGCTGTGGCACCGATTGTAAACACCGGTATTTTTGCCCTTGGTATGATGTCTATTTTCTACGGCTTTCTTTCATCTGCCGCTGAGGCAAACGGTTCAGCTTCACCGCTTGGATTCCTCTACCTCACCGTAATAGGACTCAACTTTGTGGTTGAATTCATAGTAAATCTGGCGCTTGGCACAGTTATCACACGCATCATTGATTACTTCAACAAAAAGGTCAGATAACATGCTTCTCACATTCAGTATCGGAAACGACGAAATACTGCTTGGACTGATAGATAACGGTACTCTCACCGACAGAGTATCGGTTTCCACAGATGTACGCCGCACCGCTGACGAATATTCCTGCATATTCAAGTCGCTCTTTGATTTTCACGGAATCATGACAGAAAATATCGACGGCGCTATCGGCGCATCGGTAGTACCAACGCTCACCGAAACGGTACGCTCTGCTCTCGAAAAGCTTCTTGGTGCTCGCCCTCATATTCTGGGCGCAGGCGTAAAAACCGGGCTTAACATCCTCACCGACGATCCTTCTGAGCTTGGCGGCGATCTCGTTGCCTCTGCTGTAGGGGCACTTGCAAAATATACCGCACCGCTTATACTTATCGACTTCGGCACTGCCGTTACATTTTCCGTAATTGATAAAAACGGGGCATTCATCGGATGCATAATTGCTCCCGGGGTGACTCTTGCGGCAAACGCATTAAGCTCCGGAACAAGCCTGCTTCCGCCGCTCGGAAAATCTGTACCGAAAAAATGTATAGGCACAAACACGACCGAAAGCATGCAAAGCGGATGCGTCTTCGGAAGCGCATCAATGGTGGACGGCATCATCAACCGCATAGAACTTGAAATGGGCGAAACCGCACAGATTATTGCGTCCGGCAAAGATGCATCTCTGATACTTCCATACTGTGAGCGAAATATACAGCTTGACGATACGCTTCTTTTAACAGGTCTTTCTGTAATATACAAAAAGAATCTTCGTAGACAAAAATAAATACAGGAAAGTTCCCGATTTGCAAAAAAACGCAAATCGGGAGCTTTTTTATGAATCCAAACCAAATAATATTTTCACGATATACACAAATATTCCATTGATTTTAATTCCCAGTGATGGTATAATTGTATTATACTTCAAAGTGATATACTGCAAAAAATCAAGGAACGGTAAACATATATGAAAAAACTGATCCCTCTCATGCTTGTGCTGGCACAAATATTTTTAAGCGGCGGCACACCCCTGTGGGCTTCGGCGGATACCACCGATATAATAGTGGAGCTTGAACCAGTAAATGCAGAAAACACCGCTGAATATGCCAAAAACTGTGCCGATATTTTAAGCAAGGCGATACCCACGCTTAAATGCGATTACATATACGACACACTGCTCTGCGGCTTCTCCGCCATTGTTTCAGGCAACGCCGTATGGCGTATAAAAAGTTTCGACTTTGTGAAGAAAGTCTACGACTGTGCGGAATATGAGCCGCTTGATGCCCAAATCACCGACAATGATATGAGCGCCGCCGCTCTTATAAATCACTCCGCCGCCGAAGCCGCAGGTCTTACCGGAAATGGCGTAAAGGTTGCGGTACTTGACAGCGGATTTGATATAGACCACCCCGCATTTGCCGGAGAAGTCACCGAAACACTGAATCTTTCAGAATTTGAATATGTAATAGGTGTAAAACGACTGAGCGCACTGCAGAATTCCACCGATATAGCGCCTCTTTATCACAATTCAAAAATCCCGTTTATGTACGACTACGCCTCAAAGGATGCGGATGTATATACCGCATCTACCAATCACGGAACTCATGTGGCAGGCATCATAGGTGCCGGTAAAACCGACATCGGAGAAATGTATGGAATAGCGCCCGGTTGCCAGCTTCTTCTCATGAAAATTTTCAACGATGATGGCAAAACTGCATCGGATAAAGCTCTTATTGCGGCTCTCGAGGATGCTATAAAGCTTGGTGCAGATATAATAAATTTAAGCATAGGCCATTATTCCGGTTCTGTTGATCCTACTCAGATCGTGGGGCTTGACGCACTCCTTAAGAAAGCCGAGGAAAGCGGATGCATTATTATAGGTGCCGCAGGAAATGAAAGCGTCACCACCGAGCGAAGTGCACTGAATGAGAATCACGGCATCGCCCTGCCGCCTGCAGGCTACACAGATTACGGAACTCTCTGTTCACCATCCTCGGTTGATTCCATAATGTCCGTGGCAAGCGTAAACAACAGTATATACTATTCTCTCCACTTCAGGCACTCCGAAAACCGAGAGCTGTTCGTTGAATACACAGATACAAATATGACACTTGGTGTTACGGATATTCCATTCGGAGAGTATTTCGGCGGTAAAACGCTGGAATATGAGGTTGTCCCCGGCGTTGGAGAAGAAAAAGACTATGAGGGCATAAATGTTTCGGGAAAGCTTGCCCTTGTGGAACGGGGAGTAATACCCTTTACCGAAAAAGTTGCGATCGCCGCGGCTCACGGTGCCATTGGCGTTATAGTCTATAACAATGCCGAGGAAAATCCATTCAACATGGAGATCACCGGTGCTTCCATCCCCGCAGTCGGCATCAGCCAAAAGGACGGCAAAGCGCTTATAGCTGAAGCTGTACACCGCCTTAAGTTCCCCGAAAATTATACTACCCGTGAAATAGGTGACGACGCTGGAAAGATATCAAGCTATTCCTCATACGGTACTACACCGTCACTTACCCTCAAGCCCGATATATCGGCAGTGGGCGGCGGTGTGCTCAGCACCATCTCCGGCGGATACGGTGCAAGCTCCGGCACATCTATGGCGGCGCCTCAGATTTCCGGTGCCTGCGCTCTGCTTATTGAAAGTGAAAGAAAAAACGGCACTTCCGACCGCACGGAAATCATCTCCGCCGTAAGGAACACGCTTATGAATACCGCATCACCACTTTTGCAGAAAAACGGCTTGGAATACTCCCCCCGTGCCCAAGGCGCGGGACTCGTGAACCTTGAGTCTGCCGTAAGTCAGAAAATATCCGTCAGCTTTACGAAAAACGGCAAAGCAAAGGCAGAGCTTTACGACAAACTTGCATCGTCTGTAACCTTTGACGTTACTGTAAAAAATCTTACCGACACCAAGCTTGATGCAAAGCTTAGCGCTACACTTACAAATGACGGTTTTACTGAGCTTTCATATGGCGATAAGACGGAATACTTCAGCACGCTCACCGCAGAAGCGGATACCGTGTCACGGATAACTTCCGGAACGGACGAAAATTTGAACCGCTACGCCGCAGATTTCGCCCCTCTCCGTTTCACCCTCGAGCCGGGTGAAGAGCGTGTGATATCCATTAAAATCGCTTTCGACAAGGCATACCACGGAAAGCTGTCGGAAATTTTCCAAAACGGGCACTTTGCGGAAGGCTTTATTTACTGCGAAGCTGACGGCAGTACGGTTTCTATGCCTTACCTCGGCTATATCGGGGACTGGACAGCGGCGCCTGTAATCGACGGCAGCCCTTATTCAGGAGAAACCGAAATATTCGACGGTTCAAAGTTTTATATAAAAGTAAACGGAAAATACATCCCCGCAGGTGCGGATATTTTTTCCGACACTCACATATACGACCGAAACGCCATATCCTTCTCGCCAAACGGGGATGAATATGCGGACACTATAAATTTCGGCGCCACCGCGCTCCGCAACTGCAAAAGCTCAAAAATGACTGTTACCGATTCTAACGGCGAAACTGTATATACATCAAAATTCCCATATTTCATCAAAACCAAGGGTATGGATGAAGTCACGGTATTCCGCTTCACATGGGACGGAAGTGACGGTATATACTCGCGCTACAAATTCCCCGACGGAATATATAACGTAACCTTCGAATATGTCCTCGACTATTCCGAAAATGCAAAGCAGACATATACCTATCCGGTAATTATTGACACCGAGGATCCGTCCCTCAGCTCCGCATCCCTTTCAGACGGCAAGCTTTCACTGACCGCATCGGACAATAACAAAGTTATGGTCATCAATATATACGAGAATGACAGCGCTGATTCTTTTTCATTGTTGGCGCACGGTGAAAGTGCGGTGTTTGACATCAGCGACTACAAAGGCGACTCCATCTATTACGAGATAATCGACTACGCGTACAATATTAATGTTGGCAAGCTAAACCTATCCGAACTTGCCGCGTAAAGGAGCGTATTTATGAATTTACTAAAAAATCTCTCTGCCATACTTACAGCATCCCTGATTATGGGTTCTGCGGTCACAGCGGCAGAGCCGAAATCCCAATCCGTTTCTACCGTGTATGACGGCAGAGGGATGTGTATAGCCATACTTGATAACGGGTTCTTTCTTGAGCATGAAAGCTTTGACATGGATGATTCGTCAGCTTCCATAACATCCGAAACGATTGAAAACCTGCTTGCATCCAATTCTTTAAATACAGTGGCGGCTGACTCAACAACGCTGTACATAAACAAAAAAATCCCTTTCGCCTATGATTACGGCGACGGCGATACTGATGTACACCACGAGCAGTATGACGCCCACGGTACAGCCATGATATCAATAAGCGCAGGAAATGCATCGGGACTTGCTTCGGATAATCCTGCCGCAAACGGTATTGCGCCTGATGCCCAGATCCTTGCCATGAAGGTTTACTCCGAAGAAAAATCTGCTGTAACGCATCAAGCCATGACAGCGGCCATTGAGGATGCCGTTACCTTAGGCGCTGATGTTATACTCATTACTCTTGCCGAGCCGTGCGGACCGGAATTTGATCCTTATTCCGAGGAACTTATTTCAGCTATCGAAAAAGCCGCGGCTGCAGGGGTAATCACTGTATGCCCTGCAGGGGATGTGTATAAGTACGGTAAAAGAACGGTTTTCGACGATGAATACGACTCATCCTATATGCCCACCGATTATCCGGACATCGGAACCGTGGCATGGCCCGGCTCACTGCCGTCTGTGCTTACGGTGGGTGCATCCGAAAGCAACACAGTAGAAACGGAGTTCTTCACCCTGCCAAACCAAAAAAAGATTCCATACGGCGATTCCTGCTATCTTTATGAGAGTCTTACAAACGGAATGACATTCGGTTCATTTTTTGATAAGCAAACATTTGAATATGTAATGGTAGACGGCATTGGCACTGCCGAAAACTTTGCGGCGGCAGGCGATCTTACCGGTAAGTTAGCCGTTGTAAAGCGCGGAGAAATAAGCTTTATGGAAAAAGCCAACAATGCCGCCGGGTGTGGAGCTGTTGGACTGATCGTAATTGACAACACTCCGGACAAGTTTGGAGCGCTGAGCGTAAAAATGGACCTCTCCGAAGCCGCCATCCCCGCAGTTATCATATCCGCAGAAAACGGTACATCACTGAAAACCGCACCTGATAAACGGCTTTCATTCGGCTCATCCGAAAAATTTGTAACGGAAACTCATTCAACCTCTTCTCCGGCATCATATTCTGCTCACGGCACAACTCCGAATCTTGGGCTGAAGCCGGATATCACTGCCATCGGTACAAACGTAGAATGTGCATCCGCTGACGGCGGATATATCTACATGAACTCTACCGCGGCTTCAGCGGCAAAAGTAGCAGGAATGTGTGCCGTATTAAAGCAGAAAACTCTTGACAAAAACCATTCACTCACCCCACGCGAAACTTCAGAACTTGTAAAAGCACAACTTGTCAGCTCCGCAGAACTCATGACGCAGTTCCCAAGCGGTAAGTGTATATCTCCGCGCGTTCAAGGCGGCGGAGATGCTGATCTTGATGCCGCGCTGAATGCTGAACTGCTCCTAACTGTAGACGGCAAATTCAAGGCGGAGCTTGGCGACGGATATACAAGGCTTATCCAGTTCTGTGTAACCGCCAAGAATCTCTCTGACAAAGAGAAGCTGTGCACACTTGATGGCATTTTAGGTTCGGACGGTTATAACAGCTATACATACGCCGAGCTTGATATAGAAAATCCCTCAGATCCGCTATATGCCAAGCTTGGCGCGAGTCCTACCGATATTCTATCATTTACAAACGGTTTTTCCGAATTTTCAAACGCAAGAATGATGATCGGCAGTATGCTTTATCAGTTAAACAGCGAATCCGATAGCTACTCCCCATACACATTCACACTTTTGCCCGGAGAAAGTCAGACATTCGACATAGTAGTGGAAATCGATGAGCCGTCATATAGGGAATACAAGCGTGTATTCAAAAACGGCTTTTTCATTGAGGGGTTTATACGCCTTACATGCGGAAAAGAAACTGCGTCTGTACCGTTTGTTGGCTTTTCCGGCAGCTTCGGCAGTGCACCCTATCTTGATGCCAATATTTACAGCGGAGAGGTGCCGGTATACGACAGCATATACCTATACCGTAACATATCCGACCCAAATATATCCGCTGACGACAAGATGATTCTCGGATTCGATCCCGAAAAGTATTTGAATGAACCCGAATCATATGACAAAACAGCCCTTGCCTTTTCTCCCACCGTGGACAGAAACAATTCCACTGTTATGCTGAATTTTGCTCTCCTTCGCAGTGTCAAAAATGTAACCGTCACCGTCACCGATACGATGGGAAATGTTGTTTCGGAAAAATATTTCCCTGCAGTGGGACGCACATATGTGAGCGATGCCACTCGCATGATAACATCCGCATCCATTCCCGTGTGGAACGGGCGTGCGGCAGACAATGTGTCGTATATTTACCCGAACGGACTTTATAAAATAACCGTAACGGCAGAAAAGCCCATTTCCTCAGCTAAAATCGAGTTTTCGTATGACATCTTTCTTGATACGGAAGCTCCAACGGTTACCTCGTACACTTTTTCAAATTCGGATGATAAAAAGCTGCTCGCACTCTGTACCGCAGATAATCACCGCGTTATGCTCACCTCGGTGCTTGACAGTGACCTTACCAACGCCGATATGACAGAGCCGAATGTTTATGACATATCTGATTTCTACGGTGAGTACATATACATTGACATATATGATTATGCGGCTAATTCTACAGTAGTGCGAATAAAGAACCCAAACTACATTCCTGATGAAAGCTGATTCCGTTCTTTTATAACCGATACGGCAATGGATATGCCTACAGGCAATACTATAAGTCCAATAATTCCAAATAGTTTGGTTCCCACAAACATGGAAACCAGCGTGAGAAGGGGATGAAGCCCAACTTGTCTACCCACAATTTTCGGCTCAATTATATTTCGCACAACAGTTACAGTAAGCCAAAGAAGTCCGATTCCCACGCCCAGACTCACCTCGCCTCGTAAAAGCTCGATAAGCGCCCAAGGTATCATTATAACTCCAGTTCCCACAACAGGCAGTGCATCGAATACAGCTATGAGAAGCGCATAAAGCCACGAATTTTCAATGCCTATAAGAACAAGACCGAGGAACAACTCAGCAAAGGTTATAAGCATAATAAGCGTGTAAGAACGGATATATTTTATCACTATAACGAAAAAACGGTCACGGATATCACTCATTATCCCGATTGCCTTACGGGGCAGTCGGGATTTTATATATTCAATAATTTTTTCATAATCTGCTATAAAGAAAAAGCTTGAAATAATCGCAAACAATAGCTCTATAATAAACCTCGGTATAGCCGCCGCAAAACCAGAAAGAAGGGAAATAGCGCGTACGGATATACCCGATACCGCCTCGCCAAGTGAATTTTTAGCTGAATCAAAAAGTCCGTACAAAGTTCTTGATATATCACTTTCTGCCGCACCGTCAAATCGCTCCACGATCCGATTGATATAGTCAAACATTTTAACTAAGGCAGGCTCTGCCGCCTCTCTGTACAGCTCCGGAAGACGGCTTGAAAAATCCCCCACCAGCGCCGTGGCTCTTACGGCAAGTGTGACTGTAAGAATACCTGCGGTTGCGTAAAAAACGGCCATAAGCAATATGGCGGCAGGCTTCTGTTTTATACAGAATCTGCGGCACAAGAAACGCACCGCAGGATTAAGTATTGCCGCAAAAAAGAATCCGATAACAAACGGCATAACCACAAATACCGCATACTTCAAAAACAGAAATATTATGGCGGCTATAGTTAGATAATATACCGCTGAAATAAGAAATTTTATTTTTTTTTCCACAGTTGCCCCCTTATACAAAATAAATATCCTCACCGTATATTATTACACAATGCCGCCTATGTATTCCAAAACATACTTATTTCTCTGATTTTTTGCCATATATCAAAAAAATCGGTCCGTGCCGAAAGCGCAGACCGATTTTGTTAAAATGAAATTATTCAAGTTCAAAGGCACCGGTGTAAAGCTGATAATATGTGCCCTTTTCAGCGATAAGCTTATCATGGTTTCCGCGTTCGATGATACGACCATGGTCAAGCACCATGATAACATCAGAGTTCATAACCGTAGAAAGGCGGTGGGCAATGACAAATACTGTCCTGCCTTCCATAAGCTTATCCATGCCGCGCTGAACTATAGCTTCCGTTCTGGTATCTATACTTGATGTTGCCTCGTCAAGTATCATTACCGGGGGATCAGCGACGGCAGCTCTTGCAATGGCAATAAGCTGTCTTTGACCTTGGGACAGATTCGAACCGTTGTTGGTAAGCTCCGTTTTATAGCCGCTTGGAAGGCGTGTAATAAAGTCATCCGCACCCGCAAGCTTGGCTGCCTCAATGCACTCCTCATCGGTGGCATCAAGGCGCCCGTAACGGATATTATCCATAACCGTACCGGTGAAAAGATTTGTATCCTGTAAAACTATGCCAAGAGAACGTCTGAGGTCGGACTTTTTAATCTTGTTGATGTTGATTCCATCATAGCGAATCTTGCCATCGTCAATATCGTAAAAACGGTTGATAAGATTGGTAATAGTGGTCTTACCTGCACCGGTAGCACCCACAAACGCAACCTTTTGTCCCGGCTCTGCGTATACGGAAACATCGTGTAGCACCAATTTGTCCTCATCGTAGCCGAAGTCAACTTCGTTCAGTCGTACATCGCCTCGAAGCTCGGTGTAGGTCAGTGTACCGTCACCATGGGGATGCTTCCACGCCCATTTGCCTGTGCGTTCAGCGGTTTCGGTGATATTTCCCGCGGAATCGATCTTAGCATTCACAAGGGTAACATATCCATCATCAGTTTCAGGCTCTTCATCCATAAGATCAAATATACGCTTTGCACCTGCTGCAGCCATAATAATGGAGTTAAACTGCTGAGTTACACCGTTGATGTTTCCGGTAAACTGCTTGGTCATATTGAGAAACGGGACAAGCAAACTTATTCCGAACGCCATTCCCGATATGCTTGGATTTGGAAGCCCCGATACGATAAAAAGTGCGCCGGCAGTAGCTATAAGCACATACAGAACATTTCCGATGTTCATTATTATGGGACCAAGGGAGTTTGCGTAAGCATTTGCTCTGTAGCTGTCCTCAAAAAGTGCTTCGTTTATTTCATCGAAATCGCTGTTTGTCTTGTCCTCATGACAAAACACCTTGATGACACGCTGACCGTTCATCATTTCCTGGATAAACCCCTCGGTCTTACCCACCATCTGCTGTTGACGGACAAAATACTTCGCCGAGCCGCCGCCAATCTTTTTTGAAACAAACATCATAGCAAATACACCAAGCACTACAAGGAGCGTCATAGGTATGCTGTACCAAAGCATGATACAGAACACCACGGTAACGATCACCGCCGACTGCAGAAGCGCCGGTATTGACTGTGAAACAAGCTGACGGAGAGTATCAATATCATTTGTATAATGGCTCATAATGTCGCCGTGCTTATTTCGGTCGAAATAGCGTATTGGAAGATTTTGCATTCCCTCAAACATCTTTATTCTCATCTTGCTGAGGAACCCCTGAGTGATATATGCCATAAGCTGAGAATGAAGCGCAACTGCGGCAAGCGAAACCACATATATGCATGCGAGAGTCAGAATGAGAGGAAATATCTCAGCTCTCGCGCTTACCCAATCCCGTGTTACATACCATTTTTCAATGGAGGCAAGAATACGCTGAATAAACAGCGAGGGAATCGAAGAAACCACAGCCGCAAAAAGTATGCAGATGCCTGCTACGGGTACGAGCCTCGGATAGGACTTTACAAGGAACTTCAACACACGCCCCAGCGTGCCCATATCAAGCTTTCGCTTCGGGGGCTGCATAGCTGTATCTTTTTTATTATTCATTGCCGTCCCCCCCTTTTGTTTGCTGTGTGTATACCTCACGGTATATCTCACTTGTTTGAAGCAATTCGCTGTGTGTTCCAGCCGCGGATATTCTGCCGTTATCCATTACAATTATAATATCCGCATCCTGAACTGATGCCACACGCTGTGCAATAATAATTTTCGTAGTTTCGGGAATATAGCGCTTAAAGCCCTCTCTTATGAGCATGTCGGTTTTTGTGTCAACGGCACTTGTAGAGTCGTCAAGTATGAGTATCTTCGGCTTCTTAAGAAGTGCGCGTGCAATACACAAACGCTGTTTGTGACCGCCGGACACATTAGTACCGCCCTGCTCTATCATCGTATCATATCCGTCTGCAAAAGAGCGTACAAAGTCATCCGCCTGAGCAAGGCGGCACGCCTCAACAATCTCCTCGTCGGTTGCGTCTGCATTTCCCCACTTGAGATTTTCTTTTATAGTGCCGGAGAAAAGGAGATTTTTCTGGAGCACCATGGCAACAGATCCGCGAAGCGTATCAAGATCATAGTCGCGGACATCCACACCGCCAACGCTTATACTGCCTTCGGTAACATCATAAAGGCGCGGTATGAGCTGTACAAGTGTGGATTTACTTGAACCTGTACCGCCGAGGATTCCGACAGTCATACCGGATTCAATGGAAAGATCAATATCCGCAAGGGCGAACTTTTCCGCTTTTGCGGAATATTTGAAGCTTACATCCCTAAATCTGATGGAACCGTCTTTAACAGAAGTAACCGGATTTTTCGGATTTTTAAGCGCCGGCTCCTCTGCAAGCACCTCGCAAATGCGTTTAATGGACTCCGATGACATCGTAAGCATTACATATATCATGGAGAGCATCATAAGCGACATGAGTATCTGCATGCCGTAGGTAAGCATAGCGGATATCTGTCCAACGTATATTTCCGTACCGCCGCTTGTAACTATCATCTGCGAGCCAACGAGCAGCACGAAAATCATGTTGAAGTAAAGGCATATCTGCATAATGGGGGAGTTGAGTGCCACAATACGCTCAGCCTTAGTGAAATCGCGGCGAATATCGTCTGCGGCATCGAAAAACTTTGCCTTTTCGTATTCTTCTCTTGAAAAGCCCTTTACAACTCTCATTCCGCGAACGTTTTCCTCGATAGACTCATTAAGACGGTCGTATTTGCGGAACACACGTCTGAAAGCAGGCATAGCCTTGCGGCTGACGAAAATAAGTCCGCAGATAAGGAAAGGCACTACAACCACAAAGGTGGTTGCAAGTCTTCCGCCCATTACATATGCCATGATTATTGAAAAGATAAACATAAGCGGACTGCGGATAGCGGTACGGATAAGCATCATATACGCCATTTGTACATTTGATACATCGGTAGTCATTCGTGTAACCAGCGAGGTTGACGAAAACTTGTCCACATTTTCGAAGGAATAGGTCTGTATGCGGCGGAAAATATCATGGCGCAGGTTTTTTGCAAAGCCTGCAGAAGCCTTAGCGCATGTAAAACCTGCCACGCCGCCGCAACTAAGAGAAAGACATGCCATAAGGACAAGAAGCAGTCCCGTTCTTATTATTTCCGTCATCTGCACCCCGTCTTTGATACTGTTTACAAGATCCACGGTGATAAACGGAATAAATGTTTCGATGACTGCTTCGCAGACTATGAATATCAGCGTAAGAATACTCGGAAGCTTGTATTCTCTGATGCATCCGGCAAGCCGTTTTATCAAATGAAACACCCCTTTATAAAAAATCAGAAAATCTCGTTAATAACCTAATTATTATACCGCCATATACCATATTTTTCAATATTATCACAGCATTTTTTACAATAATGTAACAATGTTATTAGTTAGATTAAACAATTATCTTACCCAAATACGCGTACACATAATGCCGCAAGATATAGTTTTTCCGAAATAAGGGAAGAAATCATAATAAATTGTGGGAATATATATTGACATCAATATGAAAATATGCGATAATATAAGTATAAGCGGATTCTGCGGCACGCTTACTGTACTGCACCGCGATATATGTAATCATAACACGAGGTAAAATAAAATGACTAAACCAACAAGATGCGAAAAAATTATTCAGTTCGGTGAGGGCGGTTTTCTCCGCGGATTTGTAGATTGGATCGTACAGCTTACTAACGAGGCTTCTGACTTTAATGCAGGCGTTGTAGTTGTTCAGCCCATCGAAAAGGGTATGTGCGACAGGCTTATGGAGCAGGACTGTGTATATACACATATCATGCGCGGTCTTCGTGACGGCAAGCCTGTAGTTGACAAGAAGAAGATTGATGTTATAACACGCTGTGTTAAGCCATACGACAACTTTGCCGATTATCTTGCGCTTGCTAAAAATCCGGATTTCAGGTTCGTTGTATCCAACACTACCGAATCTGGTATCACATTCTGCGCTGACGACAAGCCGGAGAATGCTCCTGCTGTAACTTTCCCCGCAAAGGTTACCCTGCTCCTCAAAGAGCGCTTCGACCTTGGACTTGGCGGTTTTATCTTCCTTCCCTGCGAGCTTATTGATAAAAACGGTGCAACTCTTAAGAAATACATACTCGACTATGCGGCTATGTGGAATTTCGGCGATTCTTTCACCGCTTGGGTAGAAAAAGAAAATATCTTCTGCAACACTCTCGTTGATCGCATCGTTACCGGCTATCCCAAGGATGAGGTTATTGAGCTTGGTTACGTGGACAACATGGTTAATACAAGCGAACTGTTTCTCCTTTGGGTTATCGAAGGCCCCTACAGTATCGTTAATGAATTCCCATTTGATAAAGCAAATCTCAATATTATCGTTACCGATAATCTTGAGCGTTACAGAACAAGAAAGGTGCGCATCTTAAACGGCGCACATACCTCCATGATCCCCTATGCGATGCTTGAAGGCGTTGAAACCGTGGGTGATTGCATGGAAAACGAAAAGATGTCCGCCTTTGTTAAGAAGTGCGTATATGAGGAAATCATCCCTACTCTTGACCTTCCCGAAGCCGAACTTATCGACTACGCTGACAATGTGTTTGAGCGCTTCAGAAATCCTTTTATAAAGCATTTCTGCGCATCCATTTCCTTGAACTCTGTAAGCAAATTCAAGGTACGCGTGCTTCCCTCCCTGCTTGAATACATCAAGCGTAAAGGCGAAATGCCGCAGAACCTTCTCATGTCTTTTGCAAAGCTTATCGCATTCTACAAGACCGATATGCCAAACGATGATGCGGCTGTTATGGAGTTTATGAAAAACTCTGATGTCAAGACCATTCTTGCAAACAAGGCTCTGTGGGATGAAGACCTCTCATTCCTTGCGGACGAGGTTTCAAAATATCTTTAAGTTATGGGAGAAATCCAATGAGAATACACGAATTTGACAATGTGGAAGTAGATCTCGCAAGCGGTCACAAGCATGCACTCTGTGACATCAAGTGCGGTGAAAATATCATAAAATACGGTAATCCTATCGGTCACGCCACCGAGGACATAAAAAAAGGCGATCATGTCCACAGCCATAATATGAAAACCAACCTTTCGGGAAATATAACCTACGAATATGCCCCCGAATTTACGCCAAACGAATATATTCCCACCGACAAAACATTTATGGGCTATGTACGCGAAAATGGTGACGTTGGAATACGCAATGAGATCTGGATCGTTGTAACTGTAGGATGCGTCAACAAGGTAGCAAAACAGCTTGCATCCATTACGGGCGCGCATGCATTCGAGCATCCTTTCGGCTGTTCACAGCTTGGCGACGACCATGCAAAAACACAACTGATTCTGAAAGGTCTTGTAAATCACCCCAATGCCGCAGGCGTTCTGGTGCTCGGTCTTGGCTGTGAGAACAACAATATCGGTGAATTCAAGAAAGTTCTTGGCGAATACAATGAAAAGCGCGTGAAATTCCTTAACTGCCAAAACTTCGATGATGAAATTGCCGAAGGAGTACGGCTTATAG
Organism: Candidatus Flemingiibacterium sp.; assembly: GCA_045644145.1. GTDB lineage: Bacteria > Bacillota > Clostridia > Oscillospirales > CAG-272 > Flemingiibacterium. The sequence goes on along the minus strand of JAZRGK010000063.1, from coordinate 23,169 downwards.
ACGAGCTTAAGGCTTACGCTGACACCTTCACACGTCAGCCGATTCCCGTATCAAAGCTCAAACTTGGTCTTAAGTGCGGCGGAAGCGACGGTTTCTCCGGAATCACCGCAAATCCCTTGGTAGGCAGACTTTCCGACAAGCTTATTGCACACGGCGGAAGCTGTGTGCTTACAGAAGTACCTGAAATGTTCGGTGCGGAGCATCTTCTTATGAAGAGATGCGGCACAAGGGAGCTGTTTGACAAGACTGTAGCACTTATCAACAATTTCAAGGATTACTTCACAAAGCACGACCAGGTTATCTATGAAAATCCCTCTCCCGGAAATAAAGCCGGCGGTATTACTACACTCGAGGAAAAATCCCTCGGCTGTATCCAGAAGGGCGGGCTTTCCGAGGTTGTAGATGTGTTGGATTATGGCGATACGCTGACAAAGAACGGACTGTCGCTTCTCAACGGTCCAGGCAACGATATCGTAGCCATCACAAATCTTACTGCGGCAGGCGTACATATGGTGCTGTTCACTACCGGCAGAGGCACTCCCGTGGGTGCACCGGTACCTACTGTAAAAATCGCTACCAACGCACGCCTTGCATCTACTAAGAGAAATTGGATCGACTTTGATGCATCCCCCGTTCTTGAAGGAAATGATTTGACTGAGGAATTTTTTGACTATATCCTCTCAGTTGCATCCGGCAAAGAAACCACCAATGAGAAGAACAATTACCGTGAGATATCTATTTTCAAGGACGGAATCGTACTGTAATACAGCTATCGCCGAGAGTTGCTAACTCTCGGCGAACTTTTGATCTCAACTGTAATTCACCACTTAACAACTAATGAGTGTTTTTTTACATTTTATTCACATGCATAAAATAATGATTTGATATACTTAGAGCACAAAAGGTCGAATAATCAATTATTTTGTACTGCTATGAAAAGAGGTGCTTTATGATAAATAAAATAAGCTTTTTGTGCGGTTTCTTACTGATTGTCTGCCTTTTAGCGGCAGGATGCGGTAAAGATACCGATAATTCTCCCCCCGGTGACAAAATCATCTATGCGCCAACTTATTCGGACACTGCGGGCAAAGCGCAGGACACCGAGCCCGCTCAGGGTTCAGATGTGGCTGATACCGAGCCGACTGCCGATTCAGAAACCGAAACCCAAAATATTTCAAACAGCGATCCCATTCAGCTCCCCGCAGAAGTTACTAATACACCCGTAACCGATGATACGCCGGATACCTTCGCTCCTGACGAAATCTCGGGAATCATTGATCTTGGTGACGCTCTTATTTCCGGCGAAACCGTTACAGGAAGATTTGTTTCACAGCAAAGCGAAAAAATACGCTTGGTGGTAACCTACAACTGTCAGCTTGATATAATCGGAAATGTTACCATTGAATATGAAGTGGGACTTGAATGTTATGACATAAACTGCGGTGCAAGAGTTGATCTGGGTGCTCTCACCTTGGACGGTGTCACTCACACCTTCTCTACTGAAGAAATTATAAATTCCACAGGCATGCGTATATATATCCCCTTTACAAAGTATGTTTACCAGAGCAGAATCGGGCAAACAGCTTGTACTGTGGATGCCGCTTGGAAATATAACGGAGTATATGCAGGCACGAAAATTGACACTCTCTCCGCAGGAGCAATTATTATGTGGGACGCACCTGACGGCAGCAACCAATAAGCAGTATAAGCATCTAAGGCGAAAAGCAACCACACCGTTGTATGAGCACGGTGTGGTTGTTCTGTTTATTTTACTTCGTACCAAAGATTCTGTCGCCAGCATCACCAAGTCCGGGAACAATATAGCCGTTCTCATTAAGACACTCATCCACGTTAGCACAGTAGATCTCAACGTCAGGATGTGCCTTTGAAAGAGCTTCTATTCCCTCCGGTGCGGCAATAAGGCAGAGGAACTTGATATGCTTTCCACCCTTTTGCTTGATCTGCTCAATTGCATCGCAAGCCGAGCCGCCCGTTGCTAACATAGGGTCAACAACTACAATAAGCCGTTCCTCAATATCCGGGGGAAGCTTGCAGTAGTAAGGATGAGGCTGAAGCGTTTCCTCATCACGGTACATTCCAATATGTCCTACCTTTGCGGATGGAACAAGGTTCAAAAGTCCGTTGACCATACCAAGACCTGCGCGCAGGATCGGTACGACAGCAAGCTTCTTGCCTTTAATCATCTTCTGGGTAGTCTTTTTTATGGGGGTTTCGATCTCTACGTCTTCAAGCGGAAGATCGCGGAGCACCTCATAACACATGAGCATGGTTATTTCTTCAACATTCTCGCGAAATTCCTTATTTGAAGTAGATTTCATACGCATGATCGTAGTCTTGTGCTGAATCAGCGGATGATCGAAAATTATTACGTTTTTCATTATTCTTCACTTTCCTTTGCTTTGGAAACAATACGGTTTACGATAATACCAAGAATAAGCGCACAGGCAATTGCCGTAATGGTAACCTTGCCGATTGCCATAGACATACCGCCAATACCGCAAATAAGTATAACCGAAACTGTGAACAGGTTTGCATTATTTTCAAGATTTACTTTCTGAATCATCTTAAGACCGGATACTGCAATAAAGCCGTAAAGGGTAATGCAGACACCGCCCATCACACATCCGGGAATAGAATCGAGAAATGCAACAAAGGGGGAGATGAATGAAATGAGTATGCTGAGTATGGCTGTTGCGGTGATGGTAACAACGGAAGCGTTTCTGGTAATAGCAACGCATCCTACCGATTCACCGTAGGTAGTATTGGGACATCCGCCAAAGATCGCGCCAACAACAGAACCTATACCGTCACCGAGAAGTGTACGGTGAAGACCGGGATCTTCAAGAAGATCATGCTCGATGATAGAAGAAAGGTTCTTGTGGTCAGCAATATGCTCCGCAAATACTACGAAAGCTACAGGAATATATGCAACAGCCACAGTTGCAACGTAAGACCATTCAAAGGAATCAGTTCCCTTGATGGCTTCAAGGAACGTAAACTGCGGAACAGCAATGAATGTATTAAGATTTACGCCCTCTGCAACCAGTGCCGTGAATGGCGTAAAATCAATAATCATGAGGGAAGGATTTTCGGTCACGATACCGACAACGGTAAATACAAGACCTACAGCATATCCCGAAAGAATACCGATAATGAAAGGAATAAGCTTTGTCATCTTCTTGCCGTAAACCGAGCAAAGAATAACCGTTATAAGTGTTACTAACGCACAAATTACCGAAGCCCAAATATTGGTGCTCATAACAAAGTAATTTGATGTACCAAATGTGATTTTCTCACCGTAAGAGAACACATCGTTAACAGCCGCCCCTGCAAGGGAAAGACCGATGAGAGCAACCGTGGGGCCAATAACAACGGGGGGCATAAGCTTGCCGATCCAGTTTGTACCCGCAAACTTCACAACAATCGCAATAATAACATAAATAAGTCCTGCAAAAAGCGCACCGATCAAAAGTCCCAGATAGCCGAGGGACATGGAAGCCGCACCGCCGAATGCTGCGGACATAGAACCGATAAATGCAAAAGATGAACCGAGGAATACGGGACTGCGGAATTTGGTGAAAAGCTGATAAATGATAGTACCCGCACCTGCACCGAAAAGTGCCGCGGAAGCAGTCATTCCGTTGCCGACTATGGCAGGAACAGCAATTGTTGCCGCCATAATTGCAAGAAGGTGCTGAATCGCAAATACGATCAACTGACCAAACTTTGGCTTGTCTTTTACTCCATAAATAAGTTTCATTTGAGTTTACCTCCAAAAATAATAAAATTTGAGAGTAAAATGTCGAATTTTGCTACATATAATATACCACATTCGGCGCAATTTGTCAACAGTTTATTAATAATCGTCTTAAACGGAGAGATTTTTCCACACTTTCAACAAAAGCGTTTAGTTTTTTTGTATTCAATGGCATATGCGGAGTGGCTCTGACTCTTTCCAAACAAAAAGAGGACCTTTTTCAAAAGAATTCCCAATAACACAAAAATTTATCTAATATTAATATAGTTTTAAAGTTTTTGAAAAAGGTACGGGGAAACCTTTTTATAAAAAAGGTTTCCCCGCATTAAAGGTAATATTAAACTCTCATCAGCCGCCGAGATGTGTATTTTTGACCATCTCCTTTGTGGCAAGATACTCTCGCAAATTCACAGAAGCTACTTTAAAAATGTATCAAATAGCCCACGCACTATTTTTTTGCCGATTTCACGTCCAATGGTGCTTGCTGTACTGTTGATAGTTCTTTCGATGACTGTGGTTTTTCTGCGTCCCGAGGACGTTCTCTTTTTTGTTGCTGCTTTTGTTTTTTCTTTATCCTTTTGTGTCTTTTCTTTTTCTTCTTTTTCCTTTGACGCTGCCTCCGCCTTTAGCGTTTGCTCACGCTCATCGGCAAGCTGCTCGTAGGCTGACTCGCGGTCGTTTTCTGCGCCGTATTTGTCACGCAGGGGGCTTGCCAGCACAACGCTTTGGAGCAACACCCCGTCCACAGCCTTCATACTGCTTTTCGGCGGAAGAATACCTGCCCGTTCAACCACCGTCGGAACGCCGTCGGAATCAAGCACTGAAACAAGTGCCTCGCCTACACCAAGCGCCTGTATAGCTTCGGCGGTATCAAATGCAGGATTTGCGCGGAATGATCTGGCGGCAGCGTTTAACGCCTTTTGATCGTTGGGGGTATATGCACGGAGCGCATGTTGTACACGGTTTCCTATCTGCCCGAGAACGCTGTCGGGAATATCGGTGGGATTCTGAGTAATATACCACACGCTGACACCCTTGGAGCGTATAAGCCTTGTCACCTGCTCAACCTTATCTACAAGTGCCTTGGGCGCATCGTCAAACAGAAGATGCGCTTCGTCGAAGAAGAACGCAAGCTTCGGTTTTTCAAGGTCACCTGCCTCGGGAAGCATCTCGTAGATTTCCGAAAGCATCCAAAGAAGAAACGTACCGTAAAGGAGCGGATGCCGGAACAATTCAGAACATTCGAGAATGTTCATAACCCCCCGTCCGTCCTCTGCCCAGTCTATCCAATCCGAAAGATCAAGGGACGGCTCGCCGAAGAATATTTCCCCGCCCTCATCCTCAAGGGTAAGAAGCGCACGCTGTATAGCCCCCACGGACTGCGCGGATATATTTCCGTAGGTCAGCTTATATTCCTTGGCATTATCGCCCACATACTGAACCATGGCACGGAGATCCTTAAGGTCTATAAGCAGCAGTTTTTTATCATCGGCAACGCGGAACACGATACGCAGAATACCGCTCTGAACTTCGTTAAGCCCTAAGAGTCTTGCAAGAAGCTCCGGCCCCATCTCCGAAACGGTGGTGCGCACGGGAAGTCCCTGTTTACCGTACACATCCCAGAACTGTACGGGATATGATGTATAATTAAAATCGGTGATGCCCATCGTATCTATACTGCGGAGAATATGCTTGTTTTCTGCGCCTTTAGTGCACATTCCAGAAAGATCACCTTTTATATCGGCAACAAACACCGGCACGCCCATATCCGAAAACGATTCTGCAAGCACCTTAAGAGTGACGGTCTTGCCCGTACCTGTGGCGCCTGCAATAAGACCGTGACGGTTCGCCATGGACGGTTCGAGGTAAACCCGCTTTTCTCCTGTGGCTATCCATATCTTTTGAATATCTTTTTGATACATGATTTTTCTCCTTTGAAGACAGATTTTTTATCTCATACAGTTATATTGTAAATATTGTATCATATTTTTCCACTTTTGTCATCGGTTTTTCAGATAAAATCAGTTAAAAATATAATTTTATGATAAAACCCCTGCAGCAATCAAAAAATCCTCGGAATAATCCGCGCGATAACATATCCCACAGTCAAAGAAGCAGTGTTGGCGATAAGGGCATATACTGTACACCTGAGCGTACTCTTTTTTGCTTCGTTCACACGCGGCATACACGCACTGTATACAATCGCCTCGGAAATGAACACAAAAAACTCAAGAATAATGTACCAAAATGTGAACGCAAGAAATCCGTTTCGATAATTTATAATATTCAGAGTACCATTCAGTCCGATCTGAGTTACAGCGTTTACACCGCAAATAAGAAAAAGTTGTTTTTTCTCTCTGAAGCCAAACAGCACTGCTATCCCCACTTCAATAAGTACAGTAAGCATTATTCTGGCAATAAGAGAGGCTATTTCCTCACAGTAATCATATGAACGCACCACAGCAAGAAGCTCCGTTCCAACGGCAGGGGTTCCGTATTCACCCCCCCGAGCCGTTATCTCAGCTTCCGGCAAGCTGACCCTATAATAGCTGTCAAATGCATATCTTTCGCATATCCCGCTTATTAAAAACAACTCCAATTCCGGAAAATACAGCAGTATTTTAAATGAGCTTGGCGGATAATATGTCCATGCAAGCTCCTTGTCTTGGGAAATCTCCCACCCTCTTTGGAGAAAATAATAACCGTCCGCATCAGAGAACTCCGCAAACGCTTTCCATATATCGTCACCAAGCTCGGCGTGGGGATAATTTCCCTTGTGAATGGCGGTGGATTCATTGCCGTCCCAAAGAGAAAACGGTCCGCTTACATCACGTTCGCTTAAAAGCGTTCCGTAGCACAAAACATCGCCAATCCCCTCAAATGAAATTCTTACCGACGGCTTCGGTCCTATGTCGGCACTTATACTTACGCCCAAAAGAGTTGTCAAAAAAAGCAGACACACACAAGCGGTAAATATTCGCTCAGATATATGATTCATCATTTTCCCTCCGTTCTCATTGATTTGAGTTTACTTACATTTTAGACGGAAGCTTTACCTAAAAAGTTCCGCAAACCGTCACCCGATACTCTTGACTTCCGCCTGGGGCTGTGCTAAAATATTATTTAGATAAAATCAAAAGGGGATAATTTCTATGACAAGAATGATATTCGTCCGCCACGGTGAAAGCACGGGAAATCTTCTTCACCGCTTCTACGGTCATACCGATGGTGAGCTTACGGAAAAAGGCAGAGAACAAGCAAGAATAACTGCTGAGCATTTAAGAAGTGTATGCATCGACACCGCCTACGCAAGCGATCTCGTCCGTGCCTTTGAAACAGGCAGAATAATATGTGAGCCCCATGGCATCACACCCATCCCCAACCAAAAGCTTCGAGAGATATACGCCGGGGAATGGGAAAATCTCGTATTTCACGAAATATTAGAAAAATTCCCCGAAGGGTTCAGCATCTGGTGTAACGACCTTGCCGCATGCCGCCCCGATGGTGGCGAAAGTGTGGCAGAGCTTGCGGAGCGCATAAACGCCGAGGTTTGGCGTATAGCCGAAGAAAATGACGGCAAAACTGTTCTTGTCGCAATTCATGCAACCCCCATACGAGCCCTTGAATGTGAGTGGCGCGGCCTTCCCCTCTCCGCGATGAGTTCACTTGCTTGGGTTCCAAACGCTTCGGTGTCCATAGTAAACTACGATTCCAAATCACACAGTGTCACACCTGAAATTATAGGTGATGCATCATTTATGGGTACGCTTATTACGAGGCTCCCTGACAATCTCTAAAAAATCAGTCCGCATCGATACCGATGCGGACTGATTCTATTTACAGATATGTATTAGTATGCGATACCCTGAGCCTTCATAGCGTCAGCCACCTTAAGGAAGCCTGCAATGTTGGCACCTGCAACAAGGTCGCCCTCCATGCCGTATTCCTTAGCCGCCTTAACGGAGCTGTCGTAGATATTCTTCATGATCTGCTTAAGCTTCGCGTCAACCTCTTCCGCAGTCCAACTATAGCGCATAGAGTTCTGGCTCATTTCAAGACCGGAAACAGCAACCCCGCCGGCATTAACTGCCTTGGAAGGAGCAACTACCACGCCGTTTGCCTTAAGATATGCAACCGCCTCATTGGTGGTAGGCATATTTGCAACCTCAACGTAATACTTAAGCCCATTTGCTACCATTGCCTTAGCATCGTCAATGTTAACTTCGTTCTGTGTAGCGCAAGGCATAATAACGTCAACCTTTTCGCCCCAAGGCTTCTTGCCTGCAAAGAAAGGCACGCCGAACTTGTCTGCATAATCCTGAACCTTGTTGCGGCAGGATGCGCGCATTTCGAGCATATATGCGATCTTCTCGGGAGTAGAAACGCCATCCTTGTCATAGATGTATCCATCGGGACCGGAAATTGTAACTACCTTACCGCCAAGCTCGGTAACCTTCTGAACGGTACCCCATGCAACATTTCCAAATCCGGAAATCGCAAAGGTCTTACCCTTAACTTCCTCGCCAAAGGAAGCAAGCATATTCTGTGCGTAGTAAACCGCACCATAGCCGGTAGCCTCAGGGCGGATAAGAGAACCGCCGTAGGAGAAGCCCTTACCAGTAAGTACACCGGTAAACTCATTGCGCAGTCTTTTATACTGACCAAAAAGATAGCCAACTTCGCGTGCACCTACGCCAATATCACCTGCGGGAACGTCGGTATCTGCGCCGATATGCTTAGCAAGCTCAGTCATGAAGCTCTGGCAGAAACGCATAACCTCGCCGTCGGACTTGCCTGCGGGATCGAAGTCGGAGCCACCCTTTCCGCCGCCCATAGGAAGACCGGTAAGAGAGTTCTTGAAGGTCTGCTCAAAGCCAAGGAACTTCATAATGGAAGCGTTAACGGTGGGATGGAAACGAAGACCGCCCTTGTAAGGACCGATTGCGGAGTTGAACTGCACGCGGTAGCCGCGGTTTACCTGAACCTTGCCGTTGTCGTCTACCCAGCTTACTCTAAACTGTATCTGACGCTCGGGCTCTACCATACGCTCGAATACCCCCGCCTCAATAAGGTCGGGACGCTTTTCAGCTACGGGCTCAAGAGATTCAAGGACTTCCTCTACCGTCTGATGGAATTCGGTTTCGCCGGGATTCCTTTTGCATACATTCTCGTATACACTTGCAAGATAAGAATTTTTGAGTGCCATTGTACATACCTCTTTTGTTATAATTTTCACACGCATTAACGTGCTAAAATGTACTTTTTATTATACTATATTTTTTTGCTTTTTGCAATATATTTCGGCAAAAAAAATGCATATTTTCACAAAAAAATGAAAATTTATTGCATTTACACAATCCTTTGTAATCTTTACGCCGCAAAATAAATATATATTACTAAAAAAGAAACCGTACGGAGGTTTACAGTGCGAAAACTGCGGCGTTTCATACTTAACGGACTTATATTAAGCGCTACTTCCTTGCTTTTACGGCTGGTTGGGCTCGGTTTTAACGCTTTTGTTTCACAAAAGCTCGGTGCCGACGGAATGGGACTCTTTACGCTCATTATGAGTGTGTACGGTCTGGCGGTAACTGCGGCGGCGGCAGGTGTAAACCTTGCATCCACCAGAATGTGCGCCGAGGCGATCGGAACAAACGATGATTCCGCCCTTGCTGCTTCAATAAAAAAGTGCCTTGTATACGCTTTGACCTGCGGAACGATTGCCTGCTTACTCCTTGTTTTCGGTGCAGAATATATAGCTGAAGTATGGCTTTCTGACAAGCGCTGTACCCCTTCACTTAAGCTCCTCGGATTAAGCCTGCCGTTTATTTCTCTTTCAAATGTACTGCACGGTTATTTTACCGCTGTAAGGAAGGTTTCAAAAACTGCGGCTACCCAACTGTTTGAGCAGATTTTCAAAATTTTCATCACTGTTTGCGCACTTCTCTATATTGTTCCCGACGGAATAGAATACGCATGCATTGCACTTGTTGGGGGTGGGGCGCTTGCCGAAACCGCCTCCTTCATAATGGCGCTGATATTGTATCTTGCCGACAGAAAAGGAAAAAAAGTGTCGGCTGTTTCAAAAAAAAGAAGCTCTGCGCTCACCCGCGAGCTTTTCGGCATAACGCTTCCGGTTGCCGGGGCGGCATGCATACGTTCGGGGCTGACAACTATAGAGCACATCCTTATCCCCCGCGGATTAAAGAGCAATCCACTTACTGCCGACACCGCCCTTGCCGCCTACGGCGTGCTCTGCGGTATGGTTATGCCTATAATTTTCTTCCCCACAGCTCTGCTGTATTCATTTACGGGACTGCTAATACCGGAATTCGCCGAATCGGATGCCTGCGGCAAAACCGTCGAAAAAAGTTCTGCTGTCACACGCTCTCTCGGGCTTACACTAATATTTTCCATAGGCTGTAGCTTTATAATGAGTATGTTTTCCAACGAATTTGGGATGCTCATATACAAAAATACTGATGTAGGAATGTTTATACGAATTACCGCACCTCTTGTCCCCATAATGTATCTTGATCACGCCGTAGATGCAATACTGAAAGGGCTTGGGGAACAGCTATACTGCATGAAAATAAACATTCTTGATGCCGCACTGTGCACATTTTTGGTTTGGTTTCTGTGCAGACGGATAGGAATTTACGGATACATTGTGACACTATACACGGCGGAGCTGATGAACGCCGCGCTCAGCATGTATAAGCTGTATCGTGTATGCCCTTTTACCCTTGGTACGGTGCGCTACCTCGTAAAACCCATTGTGTGTGCCGCAAGCAGTGCCGTAGTTTTGCGCATGGCAGGTATAGGTAAATTACCATGTGCGTGGCATACACTCATTATCGGTGCGACACTTGGAATTTTAATATATATTCTGCTGCTGTTTATCACCGGTTCGCTAAGATCAGATAGTATAATTGTCCCAACCAAGCAAAGCATGCCAATGCATCCAAAACAAAACCGTACATAAAAGTCCACAGTAGCATATACCGCCCCACATTTATCCACCTATAAATTCCCGAATCTGCCGCTCGGCTTCCCTGACCTCGGCAAGCAGACCGTTCGCGCTGAGGCGTATAGCACCGCCGCCGAGAATAATAAGCTGCTCCTGACCGTCGGATGTGGCAACCCGAACACGGTGAGATTTGGCAAGCTGATGGGACACACGTTCAATGTATGTGTCAGCGGTTTCCGCTTCTTTTGTATATACCACCGTAACACCTGCATGATTCTCCACCTCGCCCGGATTCCTTTTGACCTTGTAGGCATCAAAAACGATTATTACATCGCAGTTTTTCAGTCCCTTATAATTGCACATCCTACCTATAAGCTCATTCCTGGCAAGATCGAGACTTTTCTCCGAAAGCGCGCGCAAATCGTCCCACGCGTAAATAATATTGTAGCCGTCAATAAGCAGATACTCCGAGCCGCTGTAAAGCGGACGGCTTTGTGGGGTGCGTGGCGGCTTCTTTTGAGGAACTGCTGATTTTACTCTCGGTTCGTTAAAATTTCGCCTTTTTATTGGCCCGTAGGTTTTTTCAAAAATGCGTATAAGCTCCTCGTTGTCCGCCACGGTGCGCATATATCTGACTACTCTGTCTTCCGTTTCTTCTGTATCGGGAGTTTCAAACTCCACTCCGCTGTCGGTGTGCTTGTAGTTCTGCACCTCGTCCCATTTCACAACAAAGCCTGCTCCGTGATCGCAGAATACCGAATCGGCGGTGTTTTCCACATCTCTGTCCGCATCGTATCCGATCTCGCTTATAACTGCTTCGGCATCTGTACATTCCTCGTATCCGCGAAGCGAAGTAAAAAGCTTGCCGCTTCCTTTTGTATAGCCTATAAGCTCGCGGTGGTATCCGCGCATTTTTGCCACGGGTGCGCTTCCCGAAAGCGCCATTCCGTCAGGCGTAATTTCCGGTTCACCGAATCTTGCATTCATCCTGGTCATATCGGTAATGGCGCGCCCGATGTTTTCGGATGGCACCTCAAGCCTGAAGTCGTACCACGGCTCAAGCAGTACACATTCCGTACATCTTAGACCATGCCTTACAGCTCGCCATGTGGCTTGCCTGAAATCGCCGCCTTCCGTATGCTTTGCGTGTGCCCTTCCGGCGATAAGCGTTATTTTTACGTCGGTTATTGGCGCACCGGTAAGTGTACCGATGTGAGTTTTTTCGTAAAGATGGGACAGAACAAGCCTCTTGTAGTTGCCTTCAAGCGTACAGTCCCCGTCAACGGTATATTTGACGCCCTCGCCTCGGTCAAGAGGCTCTATAAGAAGCTGTACTTCCGCATAGTGTCGGAGCGGCTCATAGTGACCGATGCCAACCGATGCCGAGCGTACAGTTTCTCTATACGATATGCTTCCGTCACTGAAAGTCACATCCATACCGAAACGCTCCGAAATAATTCTTGTCAGCACTTCAAGCTGTACCTCGCCCATTATGCCGAAATATATCTCGCTCTGTCGCTCATTATAGTATATATGCAGTGCAGGTTCTTCCGCTTCAAGCTGGCGGAGCTTTATAAGCGCGGTATGGTGGTCAACCCCGTCCGGCAGATCAACGCGGTAGGAGAGCACCGGCTCAAGATGAGCGGCGGCTGAATCCTTTTCAACGCCCAAGCCCTGTCCCGGATATGCAGATGAAATCCCTGTAACGGCGCACACCGTACCTGCGGTGGCTTCGTTTACGGTTTTGAATTTTTCGCCCGAATATATGCGTATCTGATTGATTTTTTCGGCGAACGGTGTTCCGTCTGGCAAAGCTCCGCTTAGGGTATCCTTGACTTTGAGTGTGCCGCCGGTTAACTTTATATGCGCTACTTTATCATTTTTATCCTGGGTGATCTTGTACACCTTTGCGCCGAAATCGTTTCCGTATTCCGGTATGCGCACATACCTCGTAAGCCCGTCAAGCAGGAGATTTACTCCGTCACCTTTAAGCGCCGAGCCAAAAAAGCACGGGAAAAGCCGCCGTTTTGCAACGGCGTTTTGTATATCCTCGTTTTTGAACTGCTCACCGGACACATAGCTTTCCATAAGCGGCTCGTCGCACATGGCAAGCTCGTCCGCGAAGCTTTCGAGAGTCATGGCACAGAAATCCACGCACCCATCGCCAAGCTTATACTTAAGTTCTTCCATAAGCTCGCGGTGGGCAAGGGCGGTTATATCCATTTTGTTTATGAATATGACCGTAGGAATAGAGTAGCTTTCCAGCAGCTTCCACAGCGTTGCCGTATGACTTTGAACACCGTCTGTGCCGCTGATAACCAGCACCGCGCAGTCGATGACACGTAGCACACGCTCGGTTTCCGGGGAGAAATCAACATGCCCCGGTGTGTCGAGAAGCGTGAAATCAATGTCACCAAGAGTAAAGCATGCACCGCTTGAAAATATGGTAATACCGCGGTCACGCTCTATATCGTTTGTATCAAGGTGGGAATCGCCCTTGTTTACGCTTCCCAGCCTATGCAGTATTCCTGTTTTGTACAGAATCGCCTCGGAAAGTGTGGTTTTTCCTGAGTCAACGTGGGCGATTATCCCGATAGTTAGTTTTTTCATGGTGAAACGTTATCACTTCTGCCATTTGCCGGTGGTGTCTATCTTACCGCTTGCTATATCCATATAGTCCGCGTAATTTTTCTTAAGAAGTGCGGGGATATTAAGTTCATAGGGGCATTTTTTCATGCACGCACCGCATCCTATGCAGTTTTCAATCTTTTTAACTTCATTTTGCCATTTTTCCGTCAACCAATCTTTTGACGGGGCGCGGCGCACCATAAGCGAGATGCGTGCGCACTGATTGATGGTGATATTTTGGGGACAAGGCATACAGTATCCGCAGCCACGGCAAAAGTCTGTGCCGAGAGCACGTTTATCGTCCTCAATTTTCTCACGCATTTTATCGTCAAGAACCGGTTCTTCGGTGAACAGCGACAGCCACTCACGAAGCTCGTGTTCGTGCTGAACGCCCCAGATCGGTACTACATTATCAAACTGCGATATGTACGCATATGCCGCACGGAAATCGGTGATAAGTCCGCCCGCGATAGCTTTCATGGCGATAAAGCCCACGTTTTTCTCTTTGCAGAGATCAACAAGCGCAAGCTCACGCTCGCCGGAAAGATAAGAGAAAGGGTACTGCATGGTTTCGTAAAGTCCGGACTTCACACATTCCTCGGCGACGCCTATTTTATGGCATGTGATACCGATGTGTTTTATCATGCCCTGACGCTTCAAATCTTCCATACACTCATACATTCCGCTTCCGTCGCCGGGGGCATAGCAGGTGTCGGAGCAGTGGAACTGATAGATATCAACATAGTCTGTGCGCAGATTTTTTAAAGAAATTTCGATTTGACTCTTTATTTCGTCGGGAGTTTTTGCGCCGGTTTTTGTTGCTATTACAACCTTGCTTCGCACATCTTCCAGCGCAATGCCACACTTGATTTCGCTGTCGGAATAAGCGCGTGCCGTATCAAAGAAGGTCATGCCGCCCTCATAAGCTTCGCGGACTAATTTTACCGCGGTGTCTGTGTCATCTCTCTGTATCGGTAGTGCTCCGAAAGCGTTCTGCGGTGTTGTGATGCCGGTGGAGCCAAGTGTTATGGTTTTCATTTGTGAGTTACCGTCCTTATTGTAAGGTATTTCATACAGTTATTCTACCACATATTATACCACACCGCGCCCCATATGTCAATAAACGTGCTATATGTCAATAAACGAGCATAAAGGCACTCACAGACGGCGGAGCGGATGAGGATGATATAATCCTTGAACGTGCATCGTATCGCGCTCTGTCGCAGGAATACACACGCTTCTCGAAAGCCATGGGGCTGAGTGAACAGCGCGAGCGCGTTATGATAGACGGGCTTGGCAATGTTGGTACGGGGAAGTGGACAGCAGACTTGACAAATAAAGACTATCGTGATATAATATATATGCGAGGAAAAATGTCAAATGTGGCTGTTCGCAAATGGTATTTAGCCCACGATAAAATGATTCCGAATCTTGTGGATAGTGCCTTGTCTCTCGAAGAACAAGCGCGCCAAGCATGTGAATTGCGCAATAAATTTAGAACTCAGGCAAGAGAGCTTATGGCTGACCAAGAAGCGAGACGTAAACTTGATATCGAGGATCCTAATTTGACTTTTGAGCAGTTAATAGAACGGAAAATGAATAAAAAGAATATGTCTCGAGAAGAGGCTATTGCAGATATTTTGAAAACTGCTACAAAGACAAGAGCATCTGTGAATAAAGAATTGGGATTGGAGGAATAAGCTAAAATGTTTGAATACACAATATGCAATCAAGCGGATGAAAATATATTTCGCAAACAGTGTTTGGCGCTCGAAAAGAATATTCCCGATCTTATAAAAGAGAATACTCTTGAAGACGTTGATGGATCGTTGACACAACTGTATTCGCTTTATAATAAGCGTGTTTCAGTACACAGCAGCGAAAATATTGGTGCCGTGTATGTGGAATCAGATGTTGATTTAAAACCATTTTTTAATACTTAAAACCGTCTCAACTCGAGGCGGTTTTCTCATCCCATTTCAACTTAATAATTACAGCACCAACACGACGATTACGCCGTGGGGTGCTGTTTTTATATCCGTTGCCGGACGGTATCCGGCTAAATTTCTACCGCAGGCGAGGCGGTATATAAGCCACGCAGAAAGGATAAGACCATGAAAAACATTCACGATATTTTGAAAGAGCTTGGAATTGAGATCCCTGCGGACAAAAAGGCGGAATTTGACGCGGCTGTAAACGAAAATTACAAGACCGTTGCCGAAGCCGATAAGCTCCGCACTGCACGCGATACATATAAGACACAGCTCAACGAAGTAAGCGGTAAGCTTAAGGAGTTCGAGGGTGTCGATGTAAATGCGCTTAAGGGCGAAATCACCAAGCTTCAGAATGATCTGACTGCCAAGGATAGCGAATATCAGCAGAAGCTTGCTGATATGGCTAAAAAGGCGATATTAAACGCCGTGAAGCCGTTTAGTACCGCCTTTATCGCAATATTCCCCCTGCTACTCCCTAAGATCAATTCCTCTTACCGCATCGCGTAGCTTCAAAACATAGTGCGGAGATACCGAAAGCTCATCTATGCCCATTTTAAGAAATGCTTTGGTCAAAGTAAGATCAGCCGCAAGCTCGCCGCATATGCCTATCCATTTGCCGTTTGCATGGGCATTTTTTGCGGCGTATTCAATAAGCCGCAGTACCGCCTCGTGATGAGTGTCGCAAAATTCTTCCAAAGCCTGATTCTGACGGTCGCAGGCAAGGGTGTACTGTATAAGGTCGTTTGTGCCTACGCTGAAAAAATCCACAAGAGGCGCCAGCTTGTCGCTTATTACAGCCGCCGCAGGAGTTTCTATCATTATGCCAAGCTCTACCTTGTCCGATATGGTTACCCCCTCGCTTATCAGGGATTCCCTTACTTCGCGGCAGTATTCGAGAATCTGTGCCACCTCGGTAACGCTTGTTATCATCGGGAACATTATGCCCAGATTGCCGTATGCCGAAGCGCGGTACAGGGCTCGGAGCTGTGTTATGAAAATTTCGGGGCGTGTCAGGCATATCCGTATGGCACGGAGTCCCAGCGCGGGATTTTCTTCTTTTTTCAGCCCGAAATATCCTGCCTGCTTGTCTGCGCCGATATCAAGGGTGCGGATTATCACCTTTTTGTCCGCCATGCTTTCAAGCACACGCCTATATATGCCGAACTGCTCCTCTTCTGAGGGGAAATCGTCATTTTCAAGATATATGAATTCGCTTCGGAACAGCCCGATGCCGCCTGCATCATTCAAAAGCACCGCACCAATGTTGTCAACACCGCCGATGTTGGCGTATATCTGTATCTGTGTGCCGTCACGGGTGATATTCTTTTTGCCGCGCAGTTCTTCAAGAAGCTTGCGTGCCGACATGTCGTCAGACAGCTTCTTTTCGGCTTCTTTCAGGGCGGTGTCATCGGGGGATAGAATTACTTCCCCCGTTTGACCGTTGACAATGGCAGTTTCACCGTCCGACGCCGAAGCAAGAAATGCTTCCCCAAGACCTATTACCGCAGGAATATTCATGCTTCGCGCCAAAATCGCCGTATGAGAATTGGCTGAACCGTGAGCCGTTACAAATGCAAGCACACGGCTTTTGTCAAGTGAAACTGTTTCGCTTGGTGCAAGATCATCGGCGCAGATTATGAGCTTTTCATCCGAAGAAAATGTTTCCTCGGATTTTCCGGAAAGCACTCTGATAAGTCTGTTTGAAATATCCCTTACGTCTGCTGCACGCGCCTGCATATAGCTGTCATCCATTGCGCTGAACATTGCTTCAAAATTGTCCGCGGTCAGCGCGGTGGCGTATTCGGCGTTTATCTCTTGCCTTTCTATCATGCTGCGCACCGATTCATTGTAGTCGTCATCTTCAAGCATCATGCGGTGGATGTCAAAGATCTGCGCGCCTGCTTCTCCCACCTCGGGAAGTGCTTTTTCATAAAGCTCCAAAAGCTCGCGGATCGCTTTTTCCCTTGCCGCTTCAAAGCGTTCAAGCTCAGAGGCGGTATCGGATATTTTGACTCTCGTTACTTTTGCCTCGCTGTGCTTTAAAACGGATATCTTACCAATGGCAATACCGCCGCAAACGCCTTTGCCGCTGAAGCTTCGCATAGCGTACCTCCTTAAAGGTTAGTTTCAAAAAATTCTTCAAGTGACTTTATAGCGGTGTCTTCGTCTGTACCGTCTGCCATTATTTCCACCGTGTCACCGCATTTTACACCAAGCCCCATTACGGAGAAAAGCTTTTTGGCATCGGCGGTTCTGTCGCCTTTTTTTAATGTCACGGCAGACTCAAATTCCTTTGCTTTATTTACAAGCATGCCTGCCGGACGGGCATGGATGCCCACCTCGTCACGGATTTGATAACTGAAAGTCTTCAAGCTTTTTCCCCCTTTCCGATAAGGCGCATGATGTCACGGCCTTTTCGCACGTCACCATCTGCCAAAATCTTGATTTCAGCGTAATCTTCGCTGTTGCAGATTACCATGGGTGAGCTTAGCTTGTACCCCTCGTTTCGGATGCCGTCAATGTCGAATGAGAGAAGAAGCTCGCCCTGCTCCACGCTTTGACCGTTTGAAACATGAGCGGTAAAGTATTTGCCCTTAAGCTTCACGGTGTCAATTCCGATATGCAGAAGAATTTCGCTTCCGTCGTCGCCTTTCAGATTTACGGCGTGGCGTGTATCAAACACGCTTTCAACGATTCCGTTACAGGGAGCGTACAGCTTGCCCTCGGACGGCACTATCGCGATTCCGTCGCCCAGCATGCGCTTTGAAAATACATCGTCCTCTACAGATTCAAGCGGAATGATCTTACCTGCCATTGGCGATATAAGTGTCATTGCACCTGCGCCAACTGCTTTTTTTGCTGTGTTTTCGGTGATTTCTCCCGTATGCTCTGATATTATGCGCTCCGGATGCTCGGAATCCGGTGAATCCATGAAATCTTCAAGGTTTGATTTTACCACGGAAACCTGCGGACCGTATATTATCTGCACGCCCTCGCCCTTGCGTATTACTCCGGATGCGCCGCTCTTTTTAAGGTGTGATTCACTTACATGAGCAGGATTTTTTACGGTAACACGAAGTCTGGTGGCACAGCAGTCGATGTCCGCAATATTATCCTTGCCGCCAAGGCCATGGAGAATAAGCGCACTGGTTATATCCTTTTGATGTTTTGCGTTTTTTCTTGCATCAACGTCTTTTCTCGTGTACAGCTTTGTTTCCTCGTCGTCAGCTTCCCGACCGGGAGTTTTGAGATTAAGCTTTCTTATCATAATGCTGAACAGGAAATAGTAGATAACCGCATAGACTATACCTATTGCAACTATCCACAGCCAATTCGTCTTGGCGTTTCCTTGGAGTATACCGAACAGTGTAAGGTCAATAAGACCGCCGGAGAAGGTCATACCTACGCCTACACCGAAGATGTGGGTAAGCATATAGGAAAGACCGGCAAGTATACAGTGGATGACATACAGTATGGGTGAAACAAAGAGGAACGTAAACTCAATGGGCTCGGTTATACCCGTAAGCATGGCAGTAAGAGCCGCGGAGAGAAGTAAACCGCCCACAAGCTTGCGCTTTTCGGGACGCGCCGTTCTGTACATAGCGTAAGCGGCGGCAGGCAGACCGAATATCATGAAGGGGAACTTGCCGGACATAAAGCGTGTGGCGGATACAGAGAACTTGGTTGTGCTCTTTGAAGCAAGCTCCGCAAAGAAGATATTCTGCGCACCCTGTACAAGAGTGCCGTCAATAAGCATTGCTCCGCCAACCTCTGTTTGCCAGAAGGGCATATAGAATACATGGTGAAGTCCGAATGGAATGAGTGCACGCTCAATGATGCCGTAAATCCATGTTCCTGCATATCCCGAACGGAGCACCAGATTTCCAAGGCTTGCTATCCATCCCTGAACGATGGGCCATACAAAAAACATGATAATTCCCACTATAAGGAATACAAGGCTTGATATAATGGGTACAAATCTTGTGCCGCCGAAGAATGAGAGTACCTTTGGGAGCTCTATCTTGTAGAATCGGTTGTGAAGTGCGGCAACTCCAAGACCTACGATAATACCGCCGAACACGCCCATTTGCAGTGTGGTTATACCAAGGGTTGTTGTGGTGGAGTTTTCTGCCATAGCCTCAATGCCGCCTTTGGCATTGATAAGCGCACTTATGGTGGTGTTCATTATAAGGTAGGCGATTGCGCCTGAGAGGGCTGCCACTTCCTTTTCCTTTTTCGCCATACCTATAGCAACACCTATGGCAAACAGGAGAGCGAGGTTGTCGAAAACCGCGCTTCCCGCTTTACTCATAACGTCAAGAATGGTGTAAAAAATACCGCCCTCATAGATAATACCGGTGAGATTATAGGTTTCAAGGGTGGTGGGGTTTGTAAAGGAGCTTCCGATGCCGAGCAGCAGACCTGCTACCGGAAGCAAAGCGATAGGGAGCATAAATGAGCGTCCCACACGCTGTAAAACTCCGAAAATTTTTGATTTCATAATATATTTCCTTTCACAAATTTAAACTGCAACATCTATTATGCACGCTATTTTAGAAAAAATTACATGAAAATAAAAAATAACCGCAGTCTAAGTTAAAAGCAAGGTTCGGTCTGACATGCGGTATGCAATCTTTTCAGCTTTTATTCAATATTTACAGAAAATTTTCAGGAATGTCGAACGCCCATAAAAACGTAATGCTATACTATAATCAGTATATATACAATGATTTATCAATCGGAGGCAATATGCTTTTTTCATCAAGCGCGTTTCTTTACTTCTTTTTGCCGGCTGTTTTAATTTTTTACTATGCGGCATCTTTTTCCGTGCCGCTTAAAAATGCGGTCCTCCTCGCGGCATCACTGTATTTTTATGCGTGGGGCGAAAAACAGTTTGTCTATGTTATGCTGGGTTCAATACTGTTCAATTACATAGCGGGACTGCTTATAGGAAGTGCGAAAAAACATTCCTTAAACGCGCTTGCAAAGCTGTGGCTTGCCCTCAGCGTGGCAGGTAATCTTGGCTTGTTATTCGTTTTCAAGTATCTCACATTTACCCTTACCAACATTAATGCGCTGTTCCCACTGGGATTTTCCGTGCCGCAGATAGTTCTGCCTATCGGTATTTCATTTTTCACCTTCCAGTCCATGTCCTATGTTATAGACGTTTACCGTGACAGGGCATCGGTGCAGAAGAATCCCGTATACCTTGCGCTGTATGTAGCACTGTTCCCACAGCTTATTGCAGGCCCTATAGTGCGATATGAAACAGTGGCAGAGCAGATACGTTACCGCAAAGAGAGCTGGCAGATGTTCCATACCGGATTCTGCAGATTCCTCGTAGGACTTTTTAAAAAGGTGTTTATCTCAAATCAAATGGGACTTGTGGCGGACAAGGCATTCGGGCTTAATGTGTCGGGCGGACTTGATACGCCAATGGCGTGGCTCGGAGCTGTAGCGTATGCTTTTCAGATATACTATGATTTCTCCGGATACTCCGACATGGCTATCGGACTTGGCAAAATGTTCGGCTTTGAGTTTGAGGAAAACTTCAATTATCCCTATATATCAGCAAGCGTGACTGAGTTCTGGCGCAGGTGGCACATATCCCTTGGAACATGGTTCCGCGATTATGTCTATATTCCCCTTGGAGGCTCCCGTGTGTTATCAAAAGGCAGACTTATATTAAATCTTGCGGTAGTGTGGATACTTACGGGCATATGGCACGGGGCACAGTGGAATTTCCTCTTTTGGGGAGTATGGTTCTTTATACTCCTTACCATAGAAAAGCTATTTTTTGGAAAACAGCTTAAAGCGGCGTACTTGCTTCCTTTTTATAAGAAAATTGCCGGTTGGCTCTATGCAATGATAGCGGTACTTTTCGGTTGGGTGCTTTTCCGAGCCGAAAATCTCGCTCTTGTGGCGAACTATGTCCTCGCAATGTTTGGCGGTGGCGCTTCAACAGGAGATAACAGTATCGCACTTATGTTTATAGGACAGAAATGGCTTTATTTTGCCGTGGCAATAATCTTTTCTGCACCGATTGCTCCTATTGTCAGGAAAAATCTGGATATGCTTAGAGATAAGCCGTACGGTGCGGTTATAAGCATTGCGGCAGATGTAGTATATGCCCTTGCACTGTGTGCGATGTTTATGGTATGCAGCTCATATCTTCTCATGAGCACATACAACCCATTTATATATTTTCAGTTTTAGGAGGCGAATGATATGATAAAGCTTTCTAAATTATCTAAAACTCTTTCTACCGTTTCTGTTACGGTAATTCTGCTTGCATTTATAGCGGCTGTGGGCGGACTTACGCTGTCAAAGCATTTTGGCGGTCTGCTTTTCTCTTCTGACAGCGAACTTTCGGGAAAAGAGCGAATTTCAATAGCATTTGAAGACGAAATCGCGGGATTTGATTACTTCAAATCCATATACAGCACCGTACAGCGCCTGCTTGGAGTTTCTGTGTACGATGATGCCGGATATACTTATGTAATAAAGGACAGCGAGGACAATTTGCACTTTCATACCGTCCGTGCCGATGCCGCCCCCTATGCCGAGTCGGTCGCGGGGATGAGGGATGCTCTTTCGTCGAATGGAATACCGCTTCTTTACATCCAAGCTCCCACAAAAGAGATAGACGGGTACACTAAGTATCCCCTCGGCATAAGCTACGCCACGGTAGAAAATGCGGCAGATATGACAGAGGAGCTTTTAAAGCTCGGAGTTGATACAGTGGATCTTTCCGCGTTTTTTGCGGAAATCGGAGCTGACCCTGCAGGAATGTTCTACAGAACAGACCACCACTGGACCACGGAATCGGCGTTTACGACTTTCTCGTATATCGTACCTTATATTGCGGAAAATTACGGACTTCCACTTGACGTGTCGGTGTGCAATACGGCGAATTGGCAGTCGGAAGCACAACCTGAAAGTTTTCTTGGTTCAATAGGCAGGCGAATCGGTGCGGAGGCGGCAGGACTTGACGATTATACGTTCATTGAGCCGAAATTTAAAACCTCGTTTGAAGTGTACTACCCCAAAGTGTCGGATATATATCCAAACTGGGCAGGGGATTTCCGTGCCGCTTTTGTAAGGGATGATGTGCTATACAGCGAAGATGTAAACTCCAACCGATATGCTTCGTATTTTCAGTATGATTTCGGACATCTTATAATTAAAAACCGGCTTGCAGAAAACGGCGTAAGAATTGCCATTGTTAAAGATTCCTTTGCACTTCCGTTTACGGCGTTTATGTCCACTGCCGTTTCGGAGATCGACATGATAGACCTGCGCGAGTTCGAAGGCTCTGTCACAGAGCATTTGATTGAAAGCGCACCGGATATTGTGATTATCCTTTATTCCGGCGGAAGTTTCAGCGATATTATGTATGAGTTTACTGGATAACAGGGGTCGTTTCATAGCATCGACAAATTGTGAAGTTATCTGTATCCGACCATAATAAAAAACGCGGGGTTACCCGCGTTTTTGCATGGTTTCATATATACTGTATTATTACTGAGCCGCATCAACAATAGCAGTGAACTTATCGGTTTTCAGCGATGCGCCGCCGATAAGACCACCGTCAACGTTAACCTTTTTAAGAAGCTCCTCTGCGTTGGCGTCATTCATAGAGCCACCGTATTGGATGGTGATTTCCTCAGCAGCCTCATTGCCGTAGAGCTCGGCGATGCAGTTTCTGATAACGCCACAGGTTTCATCAGCCTGCTCGGGGGTAGCAGTAAGACCTGTGCCAATTGCCCATACAGGCTCGTAGGCGATGATAACATTTT
>JAZRGK010000062.1:0-3375 GCA_045644145.1 Candidatus Flemingiibacterium sp. | reverse complement strand
TATCGACATCGTAATTTCCAGCCGCGCTTCCACTCCCGACAGAACCGCATTTATTACGGGCGCATCCGAGGAGAATCCCCTTGATGCCATGATCCCCGATGCGAAGCGTCTTGTTACATTCGGGGCGGATATTATTGCTATCCCTTGCAATACGGCTCATTATTTCTATGATAAGCTTGCCGTTTCCGTGAATGTGCCCATACTTAACATTATTGAGGAAACCGTTAAGGTGCTGAAGCAGGATGGAGTAAAGCGCTTTGGACTGCTTGCCACTGACGGTACGGTGGGGTCACATACATACCAGAGATTCTGCGAGATTCACGATATCGAGTGCATCGTGCCGGACGCGGAACGTCAAGCGCGCGTAATGTCGCTTATATATGAGCAGATAAAGTGCGGCAAGGCGGCGAATATGGAGAGCTTTTACGAGATAGCCCACAGCATGCGCTCTATGGGATGCGAGAGGCTTGTTCTCGGCTGCACGGAGCTTTCGCTTATACGGAAAAATGAAAAGCTGGGGGATTTCTATGTGGATTCCCTTGAATGTCTTGCGCTTTCAACTATCAGAGCCTGCAATAAGAAAAGCATATACGACTAATGTAAGAAGTAAATAAGGAGAAGCGTTTTAATGCTGCTTTCAAAGATTCTTGCTGATATAGAATACACCCTTTACCCTAAGGGGGCAGATATTTCGGATGTTTCGGTTTCCGATATCGTGTACGATTCACGCCGTGCCGCCATGGGGCATATGTTTGTTTGCCTTGTTGGGGCGGTGTCTGACGGACACGTTTATGCCAAAGCCGCGTATGATGGCGGATGCCGTCTGTTTATGGTGGAAAGAGAGCTTCCGCTTTCGCCCGATGCCTTGCAGATTATTGTTTCCGATACCAGAGCCGCGCTTGCCCTTGCATCGGCGGCGTTTTTTGAGTATCCGGCGCGTTCGCTGATGGTCATCGGCATTACGGGCACCAAGGGTAAGACCACCACAGCATCAATAACCGCCGACATACTTAACGCCGGCGGGATCAATACCGCATATATCGGCACAACGGGCATCGTCATAAACGGTGTGCGCACCCCAACGAAAAACACCACCCCCGAAAGCTACGAGCTTCATAAGGCGTTCCGAAAAATGGTAGAGAGCGGAGTTTCCGCGGTGGTTATGGAAGTATCCAGCCAAGCGGTGTACATGCGCCGTGTTGTTGGCATACACTTCCACATTGGCGTGTTTACCAATCTTTCTCCCGACCATATAGGGGGAGCCGAGCATCCAACATTTGAGCACTACATGGAATGTAAGGCGAAAATGTTCGAAAACTGCAGATACGGTATTTTCAATTCCGACGACACTCATTATCCCGAAATGGTGAAATTTGCCCGTTCCATCAATACGACCTACGGTATTGACAGAGATATCCCACACGATGTTAGTGCTGACAATATAAAAATACTTAAGCGCGGCAATATTTTAGGAACGTCGTTTACATGCCATACAATCCTCGGCTCGTCGGAGTACGAGCTTCGCATGCCGGGGGATTTCAACGTATATAATGCCCTTGCCGCCATATCCGTGGCACAGCGCATGCAGATACCGGCGAATATTATCGCATCTGCCCTTGAGAGGGCAACGGTCAGGGGACGCTTTGAGATCGTGGATGCGCTACCAAGCGTGGTGTGCATCGTTGACTATGCGCACAACGAGGCTTCCATGCGTGCGGCGCTTGAAACCGTGAGAAGATATCAGCCAACACGCCTTGTGGTGCTGTTCGGCTCGGTTGGCGGACGGACGAAACTTCGGCGTGCAGAGCTTGGTAAGGTGGCGGCATCTCTTGCGGATTTCTGCATCATAACCAGCGACAACCCGGACTTTGAGCCGCCGGAAGAAATAATCGCGGACATCGAAAAAACGGTGGCGGCAGGCTCCTTGGGATATGTTACGTTCACCGACCGCAGAGATGCGGTTCGATATGCCATCGAGAACGCAAGGGACGGCGACTGCATCCTCTTTGCCGGCAAGGGGCACGAGGATTATCAGATAGTGAACGGGGAATATCTCCACTATGACGAGCGCGAGGAGATAATGGTCGCCGCGGCGGCAAAACTTGCGAAGATTAAATAATAGAGGACACAGAAATGAAGATTCTTATTTGCGGACTTGGACTTATAGGCGGTTCGCTTGCAAAAGCGTTAAAATATTACACGGATTATTATGTGTACGGCTATGACCCAGACATAAATTCCGTTAGAAAAGCGGTGCTTGTAGGTGCTGTGGATGAGGGAAGCGACAGCCTTCCGGAGCTTGCGGAGTTTGATGTTATCGTACTTGCGGCATATCCCAGAGCAAGCTGTGAGTTTATAGCGGCAAATTCGGATAAAATAAGGCATGGAGCATACGTTTTTGACCTTGGCGGTGTAAAGCGTACCGTATGCGAGGAAGGCTTTGCGGCAGCGAAGGATAATGGCTTTACCTTTATAGGCGCGCACCCTATGGCAGGCACGCAGTTTTCGGGATTTACCGCATCCAGAGAGAATCTTTTCAAAAATGCATCGGTAATACTTGTTCCGCCTGCCGAAACGGATGTTGCCGAGCTTGATTTCACGGTGAAATTTTTCAAGGCGGTGGGCTTTTCCAAGGTCAGCGTGACTACGGCGGCGGAGCATGATGAAATTATTGCTTACACATCACAGCTTGCCCATGTTTTGTCAAATGCCTATATAAAAAGCCCCACGGCACGCCGTCACGAGGGCTATTCCGCAGGAAGCTTTCGTGATCTTACACGTGTGGCGCATCTTAATCCCAATATGTGGAGTGAGCTGTTCATGGACAACAGGGATTTCCTTGTACCCGAGATAGAGCGGCTTGCAGAGAACCTGCTTGAATATGCCGATGCCATGAAATCGGACGATATAGCCAGACTTCGTGAGCTTCTCGCTGATGGCAGCCGAATCAACGATGAGATAAAAGGGGAAGCGTGACATCGGTTAGACGGTAATTGAGTCTGCGGCGGCTAAGCCGCCGCATGGTATAATTGCGGCTAAAAATATTGGTGTTTAAATCCGTAAAAATAATTTTAAAAACCCCTTGACAAATGAATCAAAAGATGATATAATAAAAGCAATGAATGCCTGCGCGTTGCTTCGGCAAGGCTAAGGAAGCTTTTATTTGATCATAAATTTTCAATAACAGAAAAGTTCAAGGAAAATTTATGATATAATATTATGCGTTGAATAAATGTGCTGGTGTGGCTCAATGGCAGAGCAGCTGATTTGTAATCAGCAGGTTGATGGTTCGACTCCGTTCACCAGCTCCATATATGGGAGCGTTCCCGAGCGGCCAAAGGGGGCAGACTGTAAATCTGTTGTCAGTGACTTCGG
>JAZRGK010000061.1:0-4131 GCA_045644145.1 Candidatus Flemingiibacterium sp. | reverse complement strand
GCGATGTAGGCCCGTTTACGGGTAGCAAGTAACAGTCTCCGCGCAGCTGGCAGACCGTACAAGTGCGTTCTACGCATCGCGAGGATAATAGGGCTATGCCCGCATGTGAAAAACCACCCGCTTGGCGGGTGGATGTTTATTGCGTCGATAGGTGAATTTGCTATTACATTTACAGTTGGAACACTTTGCAGAATTGGGATTTAGAGTACAACGCTAAACAACCTGCCTATTATATTTTATTTTAGCTTTTTAGGTGTGTCGATAAGTCCTGCCAGGTAGTCAAGAGAAACATTGTAGTATTTTGCCAAGGCAACCATACGTTCAAAAGGGATGGATCTTTTGCCGTTTTCATACTGAGCGTAATAGGATTGACTTGTACCTATGACTTTTGCAATTTCTTCTTGACTTTTATCAGCATCTTCTCTAAGATCCTTTAGTCTTTGATATACGCTCATTTTTTACCACCTTGTCCTTTTTTAAAAATTATAACACAAATGGACTAAAAGGGGTTGACTTTAGTCTGCATTTGAACTATAATGTAGGTAGTTCACTTTTGAACTATTAAGAAAGGCAGAAAAATGAAAGAAACACTTGAAAAGCTATGGAATGAATATCTTTCGGCTGAATGTGCCGCTATTGATACGGATGAGGAACGAAATCTTACGAAAAAGACTGTAGAGCTGCATGAAAAAGCAAACACTTTACTTAACAAGGAGCAGGAGGGGGCAGTAGATGAATACATTGATGCATTGTGTGCCTTGAAGCCCTCTTTGTGAAAAAGGCGTTTTTTAAAGGGTGCGAATTTGCGGTTTCATTTATCTTAGAGTCGGGAAGTCTTTGGGAATAGACATCACTGTTGGGCATGGAAAATATAAAAACAAGTAAAGTAATATGGGTAGGGCAGGGGATTGCTTCTCTCGATTTAAAGGTAACCGATAACCCAAAAACGGGAAGAGTAAGCCCGACTACCGCCTAATTGTTTATTATGATAACATGATTTTATTAATGCCACTTTGTCTTCAGCCTAAAACGAGGACGGCGTAAAGCCGTCCTCATTCTGCGTTATTTTTGATTATTTTGCGAATTTCTCAACCATTCTCTGGAGTATGGTTGCCGCTTCTGCGCGGGACGCGGATGCGGTAGGTGCAACCATGTTGCCGCCAACACCGGTAATAAGCCCCTTATCCGCTGTCCAGTTCATTGCTTCCTTGGCATAGTCTGCAATTTTATCACTGTCAGCGAAAATGTGTGTTTCGGCTGTCCTGAGGTCGTATTCCTTTACCTTTGCATAGCGGTAAATGATGGTCGCCATCTGCTCACGGGTGATTACGGCATCCGGAGCAAAGGTAGTGGCGGATGTGCCGTTTACGATACCCTTTTCACTTGCCCAGTTTACAGCCGCCTCATACCATGAACCGTCAGCAACATCTGTGAAGGCTGCTTCTTTTGCTTCGGGCTTTCCTTCAATGCGATGGAGCACGGTTACGAACATGGCGCGAGTAATGCTTCCGGCAGGATCGAATTTATCCTCGGAAATGCCGTTCATGATTCCGTTTTCGGACGCATACTTGACTGCGCCGAAGAACCAATCGTTAACGGAAACGTCAGTGAAGGGGTTCGCCCATTCGGTGGGAGTTACGGTAGGATCTATGGTTTCGGTGTCAGTTGGGAGAGTTGTTTCTTGGTCAATTGGGGGAGTGGTTTCGGGAGTGCTGCCATCTTCTTTTGTTATGCTTGCTCTGAGGATTGGAAGCTTAAGCTCGTAGTTGTCCGCATCGGAGCCTTTCAGAACGGGAGCGGTAAAGGTAACCTTTTTGTTGTTCCCGATCTCGGCGTTCTCAAATCTGCCGGCTGTGGGCATTGAAGCACTTACAATGTCGCCGGAAACAACGCCGGAAAGCTTACCGCCGGAGAGTACCGCCGCTGTATTACCGTCGTATACCTTATCCTTTGCGGTTAGGCCTGTGATGGTGATAATCTTAGGCTCGATAACAAGCTCCGCGTAAAGGGTAACGGACTTGTCGCCGAGAGTTACCTTGGCTTTAGCCTCGTATATGCCTGCATCTGTTGCGGAATTCTTAGTGTATGTAACCTTTGCTCCTTCTGGGAGTCCGGTTACGGTAATTGTTTTCTTTTTGCCGTCGTAAGTATAGGTTTTGTCAGCGAATTTTACGTCATCGAGAGTATTTCC
Organism: Candidatus Flemingiibacterium sp.; assembly: GCA_045644145.1. GTDB lineage: Bacteria > Bacillota > Clostridia > Oscillospirales > CAG-272 > Flemingiibacterium. The sequence continues at coordinate 1,940 of JAZRGK010000061.1, read as the reverse complement.
TGAGGGGGTGGGTTCCGGCTTGGCGGTATCCTCGGGGAGCTTGCCCTGACCTACATCGGCTACAGTGATGGATTCGTTGTCAATATCGAAGGATATGAAATTCATATCCGCATCAAGAATATCTTTCTTGGCTGCATCGTAGGATATTTCAAGCTTGTGGTCGCCTGCAAGAGCTTTGTCTGAAACCTTGAAGGTGAGCGTTACCAAAACCTCTTCGGTATCGTAGTTGGAGGTTGCAAGGGGGTTAAACCAGAACAGCGTGTAGCTGGGCTCAAGCTTGTTCTTGTGAACGGAAGAACCCAGTAATCCCGCGTCTTTAACATCCGTAAGTGTAAATATATTACCGTCGTAATCGCAGTAAAGGCGCATGGTGGTTATGCCGGGGTTGTTTTTGAGAGATATCTCCACAGTTACGTTTTCACCGGGCTTTGCCTCGCCTGAGGTTGCAACCACAATTGTGGGAGTAGCTGTGTCTGCTTCCGAAGCGGAGAGAGGTATTACCGACACGGCAAGAACCGTGCACATAAGAAGAGATACGATAGTCTTTAAAATCTTCATTTTCGTTTCCTCGCATTTCCTTTAATAAACTGTGCAAACAAGTGCACACGCTAAGTTTATTGTATCATATATTTGATATATTGTCAATGTATCTCTGACTTTTACCCTGATTAAAGTTTTTTGCAGAGCTTTTTTGTTACATCGCCTGCAGCGATGTGCTTGAAAGCGCGTGTCCCGGATCCTCTGTTTACAGCTCATGAACCGGAATTGTAAACATTTTTTCTGTGGGGTAGACATTTCCATAAATTTGTTGTATAATCAATATGTATTATTCTGTTTATCGGGAGGGGAAGTATATGATTAACTACTATGTTGAAAAGGATCATGGTATTGAGCAGGCGGTGCATCCCGAGCCGCACTGTTGGGTGGCTATGGTAGATCCCACCGATGCGGAGATCAGGGAGGTTTCGGCGAGATATGAGCTTCCCTCTGAAGCCGTAAAAGCGTCGCTGGACCTTGACGAGCGTTCCCGTGTGGAGCAGGACGACAATTATAGGATGATAATCCTCAACGTTCCGACGAGAGAAGCGGATAACGAGAACGAGCTTTATACCACCATACCTCTCGGCATAATTCTGACGGATGAAAGCGTTATTACGGTATGCTCAAAGGATACGCATATATTGCGCGGATTTGCTTCGGGAGCGGAGCGGAATTTCCATCCGGGCAAGCAGTCAAGATTCGTTTTTCAGATACTCTATGCCACCGCAAGGCGTTTTCTTCTGTATCTTCGTATGGTTGAGAAGAAATCGGATGAGGCGGAGCTTAAATTCGGCAGACTTCAGAAGAACAAGGAGCTTCTTGAGCTTATGAAGCTTGAAAAATCCCTCGTTTACTTCACTGTTGGGCTTCGCTCCAACGAGGCGGTGCTTGAAAAGCTGGTGCGCACGGATTTTTTGAAGAAATACGAGGAAGATGCCGAGCTTCTTGAGGATGCCATAGTCGAAAACAAGCAGGCGATAGAGATGGCGAAGATAAACACGGATATTCTTGAAAGCATGTCAAGTACTTTTGCCTCGGTTATTTCAAACAACCTTAACGTGGCGATGAAGGTGCTTGCTATAATCACCGTCGTTATGGCGATTCCCACCATGATATTTTCCGCTTACGGAATGAATCTTTCCACCGTGAGTATGCCCTTTGCAGGCAGTCCGTGGGGATTTCCCGTGATCGTTGGTGCATCGGTACTTGCAAGTATCGTTGCAATGATCGTTATTTTAAGAATAAAGTTGTTCAAATAAGGGAGGGGCCTTGTGAAGTGAACCCAAAAGTTTAGACAAAAATTAAATATTAACATGTATGCGAATGAGCTCGGTACTCCACTGGGCTCATTCCTTTTAGTTTTAATGAAATTCCATCGTTGTTGTAGTAATGTATGTATT
>JAZRGK010000060.1:0-15841 GCA_045644145.1 Candidatus Flemingiibacterium sp. | reverse complement strand
AATACATACATTACTACAACAACGATGGAATTTCATTAAAACTAAAAGGAATGAGCCCAGTGGAGTACCGAGCTCATTCGCATACATGTTAATATTTAATTTTTGTCTAAACTTTTGGGTTCACTTCACAAGGCCCCTCCCCTACCCATATTCCTTTCCTCGTTTGTATATATTAAAAAAATTGCTTTTTGCAAACAGCTTTCCTACACTCTCAGTAGGTACTGCACACAAGTGCAGTACCTACTTCTTTTATTTTCCTACAAAACGACGGATGATTCGGGGACATTACGGCAAGCGGCGGCACATAGGTCACGCTATAATATAAAAAACGTCACATGAAAGGGGGCATTACTGTTATGGAAACCGGCATTTATACGCTTATAACTTCGTTTCTCGGGGTTATCGGAACATCTTCCATAATCAGCGGACTGATTTTAAGGCGCATTGATAAATTGGAGCGGGGTCTTGAGGAACGTGAAAAGGATCGGGTTGAGGAAAATCTTGCAAGAGGCGAGGTGATCCACTGCACAGGCAGGCTTGCGGAAGCCAATACTGTGGCTTTAAGAGTCATAACCTCGGAAGATGTCTGCAAAAGCGAGCTTTCGGATTACAGACACGCCGCAGACAAATTAGAGCACTTCACAAGAGAAAAGTCCGCCGTATATCTTCATGCAGACAGACTTCGTTCAAAATAAATATTCACAAGCACCTTCATTATTACCTGCAGAATACATGCCGATACAGGTGCAATAATTACATGAAACGGCGGGAGCAAGCCCCTGCCCTACTGTGAATATCCCGTGTATTCGCAACGGTACATTACACGAAAGGAGAATTACTATGCCGCTTCACGGTATGGATGTTTCAAAATATCAAACCGCATTAAATTATACAGCCGCAAAAATCGCCGGCATCACCTTTGCCATGGTAAAGGCAACCCAAGGTCACGAGATGAACGGAAATGCTTATCTTTTCGCCGATTCACTGTTCACGCGACATGTGGAAGGATTTCATAAGGTAGGAATACCCGTTGGCGCATACCACTTCTTCACCGCAAGGACTCTTGAAGAAACCTACAAAGAGGCGGATTTCTTCATCGAAACCGTACTGCCCTACAAAGACAAAATCTCCCTTTATCTCGCATGCGATGCGGAAAATTATAACAACAAATACCTCACAGGGCTTTCAAAAGCTCAGCTTTCAAGCCTCGTGAATGCTTTCTGTACCCGTGTGGAAGGGGCAGGCTTCAGGGCGTGCCACTATACCAACACCGACCACATTTCAAGATTTATCGACATTTCAAAAATCGCCTATCCCGTGTGGCAGGCGCATTACATCAAAGACGGCTTTGTAAAGCGTCCCACCGATGCAGGTGCGAATCTTGCCATTCATCAGTACACGAACACGGGCGCACTTCCCGGGGTTATCGGGAAATACGACCTTAACTTCGGCTATGCCCCCCTTGCAAGGCTAATAATCAGCAAAATGACATCAATCATGGACGTTACCCTTGACTTTATGGAAAAATCCCCCACCGGCGATCAGATTTTAATGAAGCTTGCCGAAAGTATTGTAAAAAAAGACCTAAATCCCATAAGAACCCCCACCCACGAAAAGCTTGTTTCAAACGTAAGAAGCCACAGTGGTCTTACACCTGAAGAAGCCGTTTATCTTAACAACTACAAATGGAACAGGGATCTATTCTACAAGCTTTACTCCGCAATGCTTCACGGATGATGGAAAAATACGGAGAAACAGAATGAGATTCTTAAAAAAACTGCTTTTGTGCGTATATATTTACCTTGCGCTGTTCATCGCCGCTTCCCTTGTGATCTTCACCGTAACAGGAAGCGAACCCACCGCCCTTATCGGATGCACATTCGGAGTTGCCGGCGTGGAAAGCATGCTCAGCGCGCTTATAAAGACCGCAGAATCAAGGAATAAACAAGGAAAGGAGAAAACAGAACATGGAGCTTCTTCTCTCGAATCTTGACCTCATACTTTGTGCCGCCGTCATACTTATTTCAGCGGTAATATTTGCCCGTCGCGGACAGATCGATCTGCTTCGCGAGCTTATAATCTCCCTTGCCGACGGCGCTGATATGACGGAGCTTTACGAAAGGCTTCCAAGGCTCACAAAAATGCTTGTGTCAAGTAAGACTGTTGTTAAACTAAGCAGTGATGCCGAAGCAGTACGGCGCGTAAGCCGGCTGTGAAGGCAGAATTGCTTGGCAGGAGCAAGCCACTGCCCTACGAGGTCTTGCCTTGGTTTGGCGGACGAGCAATGCTCGCTCCTACAAAGACTATATAAAACGAAGTGCACCGCAAACTTTATGTCTGCGGTGCACTTTATGTTATTTCTCCATCTGCTCACGCTCGATGGCGCTTATCATGTCAACTCTTGTCTGGTGGCGTCCGCCCTCAAACTCGGTGTCAATAAAGAGGTCGCACATTTCAAGCGCAAGACCTGCACCCACAACACGTCCGCCAAGACATAACACGTTTGAATCGTTGTGGAGCCTTGTATATTTTACGCTGAATGTGTCGGATGCGCAAGCCGCACGGATGCCGCGGTGCTTGTTAGCCGCAATAGACATGCCTATGCCAGTTCCGCAAACGAGGATACCGCGATAGCACTCGCCGGACTGTATCTTTTCGCAGAGAGCGCGTGCGTAGTCGGGATAGTTTACACTTGCGGTGGAATAGCATCCAAGGTCAGCGTACTTAATGCCTCGCTTTTCTAAATGTGCGATTATCTCCTTTTTAAGCTCGTATCCGCCGTGATCGCAGGCGATTGCAAGAATCTTTTCCATAATTATTTTACTCCTTTTGATTGGTTTTCTGCTTTAAGCTTCTCCGCACGTTCGCGCTCAGCTTGTGGGGCACGGAGATAGTGAGCAGACAGCGTACTGTCGGTCTTAATTTCACCGTTTTTGTATAACTCCTCAGCTACAAGTGCCACCGAAAGGGCGTTCTGCGGTATAAGAAGCGCAGGCACTGCCGTTACGGAAATATCTTTGCCATCGAAGTATTTCTTTGCCACATCGCAGCCGTCGCCGCAGAGATATATGCTCCCTGCCCCAATTTCGGAAAGCTTTGCGTAAAGCTCATCAAGAGGTATGAGCATATCCTCGGTAGTACGCTCGCCATCCTTAAAAATGGCGGTGTACACCTGATTTCGGCGCGCATCCATTACCGGGACAACGTATCCCGTAAAGCCCTCAAGATTTTTTGTAAGAGCTTCAAGGGTAGAAACGCTCACGCAAGGCTTGTTTTTATTAAACGCCAGCCCCTTGATAAGCGAAACACCGATGCGCACGCCCGTAAATGAGCCGGGACCCTCGCAAACCGCGAAAAGGTCGATGTCATCCATTGAAACAGCGCATTTTTCAAGCATATTTTCTATCATGGGAAGCATGGTTTCGCTGTGGGTAAGAAGCCCGTTCACCGTATAAAGCGAAAGCATCCGTCCGTCGCGGCAAAGGGCGGCGGAAGCGGTATTTGCTGTGGTATCAATAGCAAGTGTAAGCATAATTATTCCTCACAAACAATGAGTTACATCCTTAACCCACAATATCGGCGGTGATACGTCTTTCGTCATCACCAAACTTTTCGATATTCACTCTGAGATACTTCTCCGGCAAAGCGTATTCGATATTCTCACTCCATTCGGTGATAATGATCCCGCGCCCGAAATAATCGTAGAAGCCGATGGAATCAAGGGCATCCTCGCTTTCAATGCGATACATATCAAAGTGAAAAAGCGAACGCTCGCCCTCGTATTCGTTAACGATGGTGTAGGTGGGACTGCACACAGCTTCTCCGGGCACGATCACCGATGCAAAGCCCCTTGTAAACGCGGTCTTGCCTGCGCCGAGATCGCCGAAAAGCGCCGTAAATTCGATGTTATTCTTAAGGACGTATTCCGCAAGCTCTGCGCCGACGAGTTCTGTTTCGTCGGCGCAGGCGGTTATTTTCTCTAAAACTCTCATCAGAACAGACCGGTGATCTTACCGTCGTCGTCAACATCAATATTGTACGCCGCGGGAGTCTTGGGAAGACCGGGCATGGTGAGAATAGTACCGGTAAGAGCCACGATAAACTCCGCCCCTGCGGAAAGTCTTACCTCTCGAACGGTAAGGGTGAAGCCCTTCGGACGCCCCAGCTTTGCGGGATCGTCGGAAAGCGAATACTGAGTCTTCGCCATGCATACGGGGAACTTAGAATACTTCTCGTCAAGCGCAAGTATCTCGGAAAGCTGCTTTTCTGCGCCTGCCTCGTAAACTACACCATCAGCGCCGTATATTTCCTTTGCAACTGTGGCAATCTTATCCTTGATGGACATTTCGTCGGGATAGAGCACCTTGAAGCTTGAGGGCTTTTCGCAAGCCGCAACCACCTTCTCAGCAAGCTCGATACCGCCCTCTCCGCCTTTGGCGAATACCTCGGAAAGCGCAAGCTCTGCGCCGCGTGCCTCGCATGCCTTGCGGATAAATTCAAGCTCAGCATCGGTGTCTGTATCGAAGCGGTTGAGTGCAACAACTACCGGCACGCCGTACTTCTGGAGATTTTCGATGTGCGCCTCGAGGTTTACAATACCCTTTTCGAGAGCCGCGATATTTTCATTCTTAAGCTCGGTCTTGGGCACGCCGCCATTGTATTTAAGCGCACGAACGGTCGCCACAAGAACGATAGCGGCGGGAGCAAGACCAGCCTTGCGGCACTTGATGTCGAGGAACTTCTCCGCACCAAGGTCAGCGCCAAAGCCTGCCTCTGTGACGCAGTAATCGCCAAGCTTAAGAGCAAGCTTTGTTGCGCGGATGGAGTTGCATCCGTGAGCGATATTTGCGAAAGGGCCGCCGTGGATGATTGCGGGAGTATTTTCGAGAGTCTGAACAAGGTTCGGCTTGATAGCGTCCTTAAGGAGCGCGGTCATAGAGCCCTCAGCCTTGATGTCGCGTGCGTAAACGGGAGTGCCGTCGTACTTGTAAGCAACGAGGATGTTGCCAAGGCGCTTCTTAAGGTCGGAAACCGACTCTGCAAGGCAAAGAATAGCCATAACCTCGGAAGCAACGGTGATCTGGAAGTGATCCTCGCGAACAACGCCCGAAAGCTTGCCGCCCATACCGATAACGCAGTTGCGGAGCGCACGGTCGTTGGTGTCGGTACAGCGGATAACCACTACGCGGCGAGGATCGATGCCAAGCTCGTTGCCCTGCTGGAGATGGTTGTCTAAAATTGCGCAAAGCAGATTGTTTGCCGCAGTGATAGCGTGGAAGTCGCCGGTAAAGTGAAGGTTGATATCTTCCATGGGAACTACCTGAGCGTATCCGCCGCCTGCCGCGCCGCCCTTAACGCCGAACACCGGGCCGAGAGAAGGCTCGCGTAGCGCGATAACGGTCTTCTTGCCGATCTTCTCCATAGCCATGCCAAGACCAACGGAAGTGGTGGTCTTACCCTCACCTGCGGGGGTGGGGTTGATGGCGGTAACAAGAATGAGCTTGCCGTAAGGCTTGTCGGCGGTACGCTTTATAAACTCGTCGTTTATCTTAGCCTTGTACTTGCCGTAGTACTCAAGCTCGTCCTCGGTAACACCGAGCTTTTCGGCAATCTTGCCGATGTGAAGCATCTTAGCTTCCTGTGCGATTTGGATATCTGTTTTCATAGTAAATCTCCCTTAGAAAGGAATCATTATTCCTTTCTCCATATAAAAGCATTCTTATGGGAATATTATACCACAAATCGCCGCAATCCGTCAATAGAAATTTGAACATTATTTAAAAATCATCAGTGCAATCATCAGGACGGCTCCCAAAGCTGATATTTTAGGAAAAACTGTTGAAAAACCCCTGAAACTGTGTTATAATTTAAGATAAGGAAAATTTTCGGAGGTAATCCATGGCAAAAATGATACCGAATATCCTGACACTTCTTCGTATAATAGGCGGAATCGCTCTTATATTCTTGAAACCGCTTGATACCGCATTTTTTGCGGTCTACACCGTCTCTGGTCTTACCGATGCCCTTGACGGATTTGCCGCAAGAAAGCTAAGTGCATCTTCGGAGCTTGGAAAGAAGCTTGACAGCGCCGCAGACCTGCTTTTTTATGCCGTGATGCTGTTTAAGCTTTCGCCAAAGCTTTGGGAAGTGCTTCCAAAGCCGATCTGGATAGCGGTTGCCGTCATATTCATTCTGCGGCTGATCAGTTACTCCGTTGCGGCAATGAAGCAGAAAAAATTCGCCTCGCTTCACACGCCTCTTAATAAGCTGTCGGGGCTTGTATTGTTCGTTGTACCTTATTTTGTTTCAAGCTCGATTTTTACGGCAGTATGTATCGCCGTATGTGCGGTGACATTTGCCGCGGCGATTCATGAGCTATCGGTTCATCTTGGTGCGCCTCGGAAGAAGTCAGCCGCACGGTGAGGAATAAAAAAGTCAAAGAGCTGTTGCACTTAGGTGCAACAGCTCCTTTTTATATTACTTCACATGCACGATATTACCTTCAACGCTCAGTCTGTCGGCGCAGAACAGCTCGATAGCTTCAGGGAGAAGCTTCCATTCCGCCTCCTCCATGATGCGTCTTTGGAGCGTTTCGGGGGTGTCGCCCTCCATAACGGGAACGGCTTTCTGTGCGATTATAGGGCCGCCGTCGCAGACCTCGTTCACGAAATGCACCGTAGCGCCGGACAGCTTCACGCCCTTTGCAAGCGCCGCCTCATGTACATGCAGCCCATAGAAGCCCTCGCCGCAGAAGCTGGGGATAAGCGCCGGATGCACGTTCATCACACGGTTTTCAAAGGTGCGCGTAAAGCACTCGTCAAGGATTATCATAAATCCGGCAAGCACCACAAGATCGATTCCGCGAGAAAGAAGCTCATCTATCAGCTTATTCGTATATTCGGCTCTGTCGGGGTAATCCTTCTTCGGGATAACGATTCCCGTAACACCGTGATTTTTAGCCCGTTCCAAGGCATACGCGCCCTCCTTCGAGGACACCACAACCTCTACCTTACCGTTTTTGATTATTCCCGAATCGCATGCATCGAGAATTGCCTGTAGATTTGTTCCGCCGCCGGAAACAAGTACAGCGATTTTTTTCATAAAATTTCTGCCTTTCCGAGATTCTGTCAAGCGTCAGTTAAGCTCAGCCTGAAGCTTTGCATCCTTTGCCACAACGCCTGCTTCCATTTCAAGCTTGAAGGATTCAAGCTTTGCGGCAAGTGATTCATCGGAAAGCGCAAGCATCTGTGCCGCAAGAATAGCAGCATTCTGTGCGCCGTCAATGGCAACGGTTGCAACGGGAATGCCGCCGGGCATCTGTACCATGGAAAGAAGGGAGTCAAGTCCGTCCATTGTAGAGGATTTTATGGGAATACCGATAACGGGAAGCGTGGTGTAAGCCGCGATAACGCCGCCCAGATGTGCCGCCTTGCCTGCCGCGGCGATAATAACGCCGAATCCGTTATCCTTTGCACCGGAAGCGAACTTTTCAGCCTGACGGGGAGTTCTGTGCGCGCTGATAACATGCGCTTCATAGGGGATACCGAAAGCGGCAAGCTGATCGATGCATTTCTTTACTACCGGCAGATCGGAATCACTGCCCATTATTACAGCTACTTTTTTCATAATATTTGATCCTTTCGTAATACGGCGTTTCCGCCGCTTTTATTGCTATAATTATACCATATTTAGCCTCACCTGTCAAGGAGCAGTTGCACTTCGGTGCAACTGCTCCCATAAAATACACCTTGTCACCTATCAAGGATTCCATTTATTGTGTGTACACAAAAAACGGCGTATTTGGGCGCTTTCGCGTGAAACGGATTTTGATTACGCACCAGTGGTATTGCCAAAGACATGCAGATAATAATCCTCCAGCATCGGCAAAGCGGTTGTTGACCGTTCTGTCGGCATATCGCAAGATATCACGCGCAGCAGTACCTCGCCGGTCTGTTTATCTCTTGCAATGTTTGTCACGCGGAAACGCTCCTGCATAGCCTGCACCTCAGATTCAGAGCATGGCACAAGCCACACCTGACCGTTTATCTTATTTATAAGCTCAATCGGTGCGGCATTATCAATAATCACGCCCTTTTTCAGCATAATGATCCTCTTTGCAATAAACTCAATGTCCGACACAACGTGAGTAGCGATCAGCACGATTTTATTAAACGCAATCTTCGATATATAGTTGCGGATGGAAATACGCTGTTTGGGATCAAGTCCGGCGGTAGGTTCATCAAGAATGAGTATCTTAGGATCACCAAGAACAGCCTGCGCCAGTGTTAACCGTTGCTTCATTCCTCCGGACAGTGCGCCGATTTTTCGTTTGGGAACGTCATCTAACTCCACGGCGGCAAGGATTTCGGGAATCTGCCTCTGTGCTTCTGATTTTTCCATGCCTTTAAGCGCCGCCATGTACCACATGAACTTTTCTACCGTGAAATTCGGGTACAGCCCCGGATACTGCGGCATGAATCCCACCTTTTCGCGGAAGCGAACACCCATGCGAAGGACATTTTCGGTGTTTCCGTCATCGTCAGTGTAGGTGATCTCGCCAAAATCCGCCTTTAGGTTATCCGTGAGAATGTTCATGAGCGTGGATTTTCCTGATCCGTTTGGACCAAGCAGTGCATATATCCCGGGTTCAAGCGTGGCGGTAAACCGATCCAGCGCCAGATTGGAGCCGTAGGATTTCGATATATTATCAATATGTAATTTCATAAACTCCTCCATTCCGTGTACCGTTCCACCTTCGTGATCCCACCGTATACAATATAACGCCGGCAAGCAGATATACAATTAAACGTGACAAACCGCCGGACAACCGTGGGTACAGCAAATGGTTTATATTTACCGTGTCGAATAGCGTCATGCCGAATACAGACAGCAGGTATGGTGCAAGAAAGATTACAAACAGAATCATTGCACTTTTTAGATTTTGTCCGGTTATAGCAGAAATGCCTGCTGAAAGAACGGTCAGCAATATACTGCCTATAAAACCGCAAATTTTGCACAACAAAACGTACACCCAAACAGGTATATTAAGGCCCACACCGTTCATGTCCTGCATGCTGAGAATTCCAAAGCTCATTCCGTTCATAGGAAAACGGCAGAACAGCATACATAAATCTACAGCAGTAAAAATAAGCCACACAGCCGATACCGTCAGGATCGCCGCTAAATATTTGGAACGGTGGGTTTCCCTTCTGCCGAAACGGGTAAGGCGCTGGATTGCCGCAAATCCGCTCTGATATTCGGATGTGAACAGATTCGAAATAAGAAGCAGAATAACAAAGACAAATATTACATCAAAATCAGGGGACAAAAGCTTATTAACACCGTCTTCGTCCACATACCCGATGTTTTCGTACTGCTTTGACATGTGCTGTAAATAACCCTGCCGCTCCAAAAGCTTTCCGAATCCTTCGCTGACGCGGTTGGCATAATGGTAGCGACTGCTGATTTCATTGTATTCCTCAGTTGAAAGCCTGTTTTCGCGGTACAACACAAGGGCTTCATTATATTCGGAAGCCACCTTTGCAATATACTCTGCTTCCTCCGCAATATAGGGAGCGGCATCCTCTGTGGTACCGCCAAGCTCGGTTATATCAGCCACATAGTTGTTATAAACAACCGTATCATCGGACAGCGCAGGCGTAAAATAAGAATCCTGAATCAGGAAGCGCACAAAAAACAGAACCAAAAGCAGTAAGATACTCCACGGATTCAGCACCGTTTTTTTTAGCTCCCACATTAAAAGAGTGTGATGGTGCGTGGACACTGCCGCGGCTTTTTGCGGCACAGCGCTGTTTTTGGTATGTGATAAAATCTTTTTAATTTTTTCAACCGGAAGATATTCCCTCAAATTAATTTTTAATAACATTGCCGCCGTAAATGCCGTTATTACGGTAAATGCAACAATCAGCGCACAGAACATTATAGCCGGCACATGGATTCCAAAGAAATTGACCGCACGGTATCTCTCAAATAAGCAGTTCACAAATGCGGCGGTAAAGAATCCTGCAGGGAGAACCGCATTAACGGCAAGAAATACCAGCATACTGCCCACAGTGATAACAAAACTGCCGGAAATTTGTCCGAGAACAGCGCTAACAAGAGCAAGAGCAAAAAACACAATAACTCTTGCGGCAAAGCTGAGCAAAAGATACTGCAATATCGTTAATTCAAGGTGACAATACTCAAAATTCCCAAGCGCCTGAATCATTTGCCCCGAATCGGACAAGCCTGTGGTAAAATGCAGTATAACAAAAGGCAGTAATGTGAATAATGCCGTCAGAACGGCAGTCGCAAAGAAAAGTGCACCGATCTTCGCAAGCCTTGTACGAGCTTCACCGTACCTGCACACATGAAGAATAGCGGTAAACCGAGCTTGCTTTTCGTTTAGGAAGAGCTGTACCCCAATAAGAATCACAGATATGCTAAGAAAAATAATAGGAGAAACCAGCGAAAAATATTCATTCCATCCGAGAACATCCTGCGCTGCTATCTGCATGTCAGCCAGCTTTTCATAACGCAGAATCAGGTTTACCTGATATTCGTATGTATACTCCCCTCGGCGTTCCCCAAGCTCCTTCAGACGCGCATAAGCTTCGCGGAGAACCTTTTCTATATCGGTGCTGTAATTTTCCGCGCGGATTATTTCTGAACGGACATCGCTCCACAACTGTCGGTCACCGTATCCGTCAAGGTCAATCAGTTTGTTTACCCAGATATAGTCGCCCTCACCAAACTTGAGCCAATGCTCATACTCGGCGTTCCGCATTTCGTAATCCTCATACAAAGCATCATAGGAAGCATGGTCATTATGATAAATGTCAAGCAGTTCAGCCCGTGCTTCGCGGATCTGTTTCCCGGTATCTGTTCCTTCTCCGCCATACAAAATCAGGACTGACGCCAGATTCAGTATAAGAAGAATGATAATGGAAACAACTGTAAAGCGGGTACACAGTTTTTTTAGCTCCCATTTAAGCATAGTGTCCCCCTTTAGTCAAATCGAAAATAACGAACAGTTTTATTTGCAAGGTTGATTCGCACATGCTTCAGTGAACGGGACGGTGCAAAATATACACTCCCCCCCTCATTCACCCTTAGAACACTGTCAAGGTACAGATTATCCCCGAGAACAAACCAATCCCGCATATTGAAATCAACACCGTCAGAGAAGATCAGCGCTGCATTTTCGCGTGTTACACGGTCTGTGACATAGATCTTTCCGCCGTCGTCCAAGGTTACCGTTTCGCCACTTCTGGCACCCTTCCCGATTTCTACCGGATCATAAGCGGAGTAGTAGAACTCATCCCGAGTAAGCTGAAATTTGGTAATTTTATCATGAGGCATTGACTGTATTTCCATCACATCGCCCACGATTTTGCACAGAACGCCGTATTTTCTGTCCGGCTCCATCATAAGTACAAAAATTTCACCGGTATTTTCATCCGCCTGCATATCTCCGAAATCAGGAAAACCTTCAGGTGATGAAATCGTGACGGGACTAAGATATTCAGAATCCATGCGAACGATAGAGCCGTATTCGTCGGAATACCCATAAACGCGGTCTTCAGATACATATAGTATAAGCATATCCTGATCCGGCAGTGTTTCGGTTACACCGTCAGCAAGATCCAAGACATACCGCACGGTACTTTGGGTTTCTGTCTTTGCTTCGGGATCCATATCTGAAACGGTTATATTATAGAACAGTCTGTCACCGACAATCTTTGCATAAGATAAATACTCCCGTTTAGCGTCATCCGACTTCTCTGTTTGACTAAAAACCACCGTAAAGCTTCCGGTAGTTGTATCAAGCCGTTCGATAGTGTGAGTTGTAGTTCTGCTATTAAAATCAACAACCTGCCTGCGATAATACAGTTCCCCGTTATAATAGCCGACGCAGTTCAAATTTGTATACTCGCAGACGCGGTAAGGATGCATGCACAGCGGATCAGGGCAAAGATAGAATGATTCGCCCGTTTCAAGATTCATACTTTGAGTAATTGTTGCTGTTCCTTGATTTTGAGTACCATCTTCATTGGTACGGGTTTGGAATGAATTAACATCAAAATAGTATTTGCCATCCTTTAGTGCATTATAATATCCGTAATAATACCGAATACCGTTTATATTGCTGATATCTCCGAGAGAATACTCGGTTTCGGGAGCATAGTCCCCCACATATTCGTCAAATTGCATTACGGTTGCTGTTTGGTACACCTCATCCGCTTTTTCAAGAAGCATCTCGTCTACGGATACATCTCTGGTACATGATGAAAGCAAAACTGCGGTAAGGATGAAGAAAATTATAACTTTTTTCATTGCTGTTTCCCCCTGAGTTCTCACGTCAAAACAAGCTTATCTGTAAATATTGTACCATAAATTTGTGAATATTTCCACCATAGACCGGAAGAAGAAGGCTTAGGTAATGTGGCAGACAGAGAGAAATGCGTAACAGCGCAAACAGACTGTCGAAAAAGTTATTGTGGAAAGCATAATATAAAAAGCTACAGCAATCCAAGGTTCTCTCCCAGAGGGATGCTTTATAAAGCTTGGCTTTGAACAAAATAACATCCCCCGAATTCTGTATCGACTTTTTCTACACGCAAAAAGCAGGAGGCGAATGCCCCCTGCTTTTGTGGAAATTATTCAGAATTTAATCAGCGCTTCTTGGAAGCGAGAACGAATGCCGCACCGGAAGCCGCAGTAAGAGCAATGGCGATAACGGATGCGTCAAATGTTGCGGGAGCGGTGGGTGCTGCAGGTGCAGGAGCTGCTGTGGTCTCGGGAGCCGCGGTGGTCTCAGGAGCTGCAGTGGTTTCCTCAGGAGCTGCAGTGGTTTCCTCGGGAGCTGCTGTGGTTTCCTCGGGAGCTGCTGTGGTTTCCTCAGGAGCTGCAGTGGTTTCCTCGGGAGCTGCAGTGGTTTCCTCGGGAGCTGCAGTGGTTTCCTCGGGAGCTGCTGTGGTCTCGGGAGCAGCTGTGGTCTCTACGGGAGCCGCAGTGGTATCCTCAGTAGTTTCGGGAGCCTTCGCTTCCTCATCGGAGAGCATGTAGAATACAGGCTTGGAAGCATTGTCTACAGTTGCGGGGTACGCACCGTATGTGTTGCCGCATTCCAGGTCGTTACCGTCGCCGTCAAGGTCGTTGATGTTCCAAAGTAAGCCGAGCTTTCCGGCTTTAATAAGGTCGATGTCGCCCTTTGTGCAGGGAATCTCAACCTCTACGATATATCCGGTTTCGGTACGTGTTGCCGCATGGTTGAACTGGGAATAGTCAATTCTATTATGGTCTGCCATTGTACCGAAAACAGCGTAGCCGTAAGCGTCAGCTCCAAGCTTCCAAACATTATCAGTTCCGTCAAGAGAGAGTTTTACTTCAATTGCATCGTTCGCGTGAGGGTTTAAACCCATTGCATACACTTTACCCTTGGAGAGCACGTCATCATCGTAAACCTGGGCGCAGTAGTAGAGGTTCTTGTCATCGTACATGAAGTAAATATCAGCACTTGCAGAGTAGTCCCATGCATCGTTAACGCATGTGCCGGGAATCTCTTTGCCAAGTCCCTTAAGAGCAAAGGAATACTGATAAGCTTCATCCACGATACCGTCGATAACTGCGGTACCTCTCTTGATAACCAGCTCCTCTTCCGCAGAAACGCCTACAGCGAGTCCGAGAGTCAGTGCAGCAGCGGCTGCAATTGCAATAAATCTTTTCATAGTGGTCATATCCTTTCAAAATAAGTTTTTTGGGGTTATAATTAAATTACTTCATCGCTCATACATAAAACTTATGTACTGTGTACAGTATATCATGAAATATATGCAATTGTCAATACAAATTATGAAAATAAAGTACAATTTGGTTGTTTTTTATTACTTTACAATAAACCTCTGCTAAAATTTACGCTATATCTTACTTTTTATGTATAAGCTATGACTTTTTAACTGTCACAATGAATCCGTCAACGTTGTTTCCGGAAATTTCCCATTCATTGTGCTTCGGCACTGGGATTTTTACATTTTCAAGACCGTTTGCCGGCACAAAATATATCTCCCATGCTGTCCCTTCATCGTCGGTAATCGCAAGACGTTTGCCCTCAAAGGTAAAGGTGCGCAGTAAGTCGATATATTCTTCAAGGCACAGCGAATTTGTGTTCATGTAGAAAGCGTGAGGCTTGCCCACATAGCGGTAGTGCCAGTTTTCGTAGGCTATCTTGGTTATAGCTGTCTTATCCGCCTGATAGCGCTCGATGAATCCGTATCTGTGGGCGTTTGCCTTAAGCCATGTGGGGTACTCCGAAACATTGTCAAAGGTGTAGGCATGACCGGCATCGGTGTATATGGCAAGGTCCATCGCAAGTCCCGTATGATGCTCGCTGTGACCGGGCATCGCCACATAAAGTCCGGCATATTCCTCGCCGTACTGGTCAACCCTCGCACCGTAGATCTGCTCCTGCAACTCGTATGTACGGTCAGCACTTGTTACGATGATGTCGTTCATCTTCACGGTTTCCTCGGCAATTACAGCATTATTGTTCGCCATATCCGCGGTAATGGCAAGGAATGCGGCAAGAGCTGTCGTATCGAGGGAATCCGTGGTGTTGCTTACCTTGTAGCACCCGTTCTTCGCCGAGAACAGAGTACCGAAGGTGAATCCGCCATCAAAATTATAAGCATTCTGATAGTTTACAAGTATCTGATATCCCCGGTGCACGTCAGCCTCGGTCTTTTCCACATACTCGTATGCCGCATCAAGCTTGGTTTCAGGCGGCTCGGTTTCGATGGGATCGGTAACGGCTCCGGAATCAGGCGTGCCTATTACTCCCCCTGCCGTATCTGTACCGTATGCGGCGGAATCCGTGGTATCTTCAGGAGCACCGAATCCGGACGCACACCTTGCTGCGAAAATTATCACTGAAATAAGGAGCATCACCAAAATCACAGCAAAAAGCACCGTTACTGCGGCGGCACGTCTTGCCTGCCTGCGTGAGCGGTGGCGCACCGGCGGATAGTTCGCTGTCTGATAGCTGCCGTATGGATTCGGCTGATAATTACCGCGACCGTTCTGCAGATACTGCGACGGTCTGCCGGAGTTATAGCTCTGACGTTGTCCGCCGTTGTTTCTTTGCCGGTTATTATTGTAGTTATTGTTCATAAAAACCTGCCTTTCAGCCGCCTTAAAACGGCTGTCCGTATTTTAAACACGGGGCTGTAAGATTTACAGCCCCGTAATTTTTATATTAAAGCGCGTCGCGTCTGGAAAGATTCCATCTGCCCTTTTCGTCTGTACCGAGGAACTTGACACGCATAGTGTCGCCCTCAGCGCACACATCCTCAACCTTTTCGGTTCTTACCTTATCAAGCTTGGAGATGTGAACAAGACCTTCCTTGCCGGGAGCGATTTCAACGAACGCACCGATGGGGATTATTCTTGTTACCTTACCCTCGTAGATCTCGCCGGGAACAGGCTCGAACACGATAGCCTCGATTATTGCCTTTGCAGCATTTGCAGAGTCGGGATTGATGGCGGAGATGAAGATATCGCCGGTATCCTCGATGTCGATCTTAGCGCCGGTGTCAGCGGTGATCTTCTGGATAACCTTTCCGCCGGAACCGATAACCTCGCGAATCTTATCGGGATTGATCTTCATGGAGAGCATCTTGGGAGCGTATTTGGAAACCTCGCATCTGGGCTTGTCGATAGCCTTTAAGATAACCTCGTCGATGATGTAATCGCGTCCCTTGTGGGTAACAGCAAATGCCTCGGCGATGATCTCGGGAGTAAGACCGTCGATCTTAAGGTCCATCTGAATAGAGGTGATACCCTT
>JAZRGK010000059.1:0-23169 GCA_045644145.1 Candidatus Flemingiibacterium sp. | reverse complement strand
CACCTCCGTTCCGTATTCTTCGGCAGAAGCGAGACCATGACCATCAAGGACGGCGTTCTTGACGGCGGTGAGTTCGCTCACATCTACTTCATCGACTGGGACCACGTAAGAGCTCGTCACCGTCAGCTCAACGTAACCGTTATGGGTACGACCGAGGACGTTGGAGACCGCAAGTGGAACAACGGCGAGGTTATCAACACTCTCCGCAAGTTCACCGATGAGGAAAAGGCTTACGATATCCACTACGATCTCCAGCAGAAGAGATAAGTTTAAGATACTTACATCAAGGGAGCTGTTGCATTTAGATGCAACAGCCCCTTTTTTCGTTCCCCTTAATTTACAAACAAGCCATTGAAAAAATATTTTCCCCGTGATATAATATATGTAATTATTTAACACCGTTTGGAGAAAAGTCATGAAAAAAGCAATAATCGCCGCATCGACGGTATGTGTATCGCTGATGCTGATACTCGCCGCAGTATGCGCTTACATCTATACAAGCGACCTGCCCGTTACACCTGACTTAACTGTGTCGGGGCAGATGAACACCGCCGCGAAAAATAATGCGGCGGAGAACGAGGTCGCCGAAACCGAGCCGCCGCCTGAACCCGTATATATCACCCTATCCTTTGTTGGCGACTGTATGCTCGCCACCGACAGAGGCGGCGAATATCAAGGCTCATTCAATCTGCTTGCAAAGCAGGTTGAGCCGTCCTACTTCTTCGAGAACTTCATTCATCTGTTTGAAGCCGACGATTGGACTGTGGCAAACCTCGAAAACGTGTTTACAGATAATCCCGAGGCGAAAATCAGGAACAAGGGCTATACTCCTGCATATTGGTACAAGTCCACTACCGCTAACACTGCGATTTTGAACGCAGGAAGCATTGAAATCGTTTCCCTTGCCAACAATCATTCTGAGGATTACGGCAAAATCGGCTACGATGACACCCGTGAGGCGCTGGAAGCCGCAAATATAATATGGGGCGACAACGATAACATTCTTCTTTTAGAGAAAGAGGGGTTTACCATAGCCCTTTACTGTACCACCTTCTATTACACCGGCTATGACCGCATAATCGCCGACAAAATGGCGGCTGTGGACGCGGATTACAAGATCGTGTACTTCCACGGCGGAACTGAACGTGTCCATGAGCCGGATTCTTGGAAAGCCGCAGGCGCACGACGTATGATAGATAACGGTATAGACCTTGTAATCGGCGGTCACCCTCATGTGCTTCAGCCGGTGGAAGTTTACAAGGGTAAAACTATCGTCCACTCGCTCGGAAACTTTGTTTTCGGCGGCTCACGAAGCGAAGAAAACCGCACCATCGTATACCGAACCACGCTGAAGGTTCTGGAAGGTGAGATATGCGACATTTCCGAGGAGATAATCCCCTGCTACGTCTATACGGAGCTGTATAAGCCGGGAATAATCGAAAATGAGGCGGAAATCGAGGCAATCAACGTCTTTTTAAGAGGCGAAACCGATTCGCCTATTGGTGCAGCACAATGAGAGCATGTATGCTTTGCCCAAGGCAGTGCGGTGTAAACCGAGCCGACCGACTGGGCTACTGTGCACAATCTGATTCCGTCCGCGTGGCACGCGCCGCCCCACACATGTGGGAAGAGCCTTGCCTATCCGGCAAAAACGGCTCCGGAACCGTGTTTTTCTGCGGCTGCACCCTAAAATGCGTATACTGCCAGAATACAGAGATTTCACGTTCCGCAGGTTCCGAAAAAGGCGTAGAGTTAACCGCGGATGAGCTTGCCGGGATTTTTATAAGGCTTCAAAAAAGCGGCGTACACAATATAAATCTTGTAACGCCCACTATGTTTGTTACACAAATATCCGAAGCCATAGACTCCGCAAAAAAAATAGGGCTTACTCTCCCCATTGTCTATAACACAAGCGGATATGAGCTTTGCGATGCGCTGTCCGTAATAGCTGGTAATATCGACATTTACCTGCCCGATTTCAAATATCTTTCCCCCGAGCTTTCGGCGAAGTATTCGGGAGCTTCCGATTATCCCACCCACGCCAAGGCTTCCCTTGACATGATGGTTAAGCGAATCGGCGAAGTTGAATTTTCGAGGGACGGCATGATGAAGCGCGGTGTTATCGTAAGGCATCTTCTTCTGCCGGGACAGATTAAGGAGTCGATCCGTATTCTTGACTACCTCTTTTCCGAGTACGGCAACGGAATTTACTACAGCCTCATGAGCCAATATACCCCTCTATCTACCCTTGATTCAGCGCGTTATCCTGAACTTTGCCGGCGTGTGACTACTTATGAGTATCAGAAGCTCATCGATCATGCCGCCGGCCTTGGCATAAGGAACGGCTTTATCCAAGAAGGCGCATCGGCGACAGAAAGCTTCATCCCAAGCTTCAACGGCGAAGGTGTTCGCTGAATTGCCGTGTATACATCCGCAAAGCAAAAATGCCGTCGACTGTCTTGTGACAGTCGACTTCATTTTCATATTGCTCTATTTAGTCATTACAACGCCTTCGTCCCAAAGGCTGTACTGACATACCGGCTTATCAAATACAGAAACCGCGATATGGCAGCTTGTATTTGCGGCAAAACCGGTCATACCTGCATATCCGATAACATCGCCCTTGTTTACGGTGTCACCAACCTTTACCGCAGTGGAATTGAGGTGGCAGTACCAGCTCTTAAGACCAAGTCCGTGATCGATAACTACCATGTATCCGGGATAATCAAGGTATCCTGCATACACGACCTTACCGTTGTTCATAGCCATGATGTTCTCGTTCATCTTTACGATGTAGTCACAGCCGTAATGGCGGAAGGTTTCGCCGGTACCGGAAACTGTGCAGTAACGTCCGAATCCTATCTTAACCTGTCCGTCTGCCGTACCCTCATGGAATGTACCCTCCCAAAGAGGTGTTGGCTCGGTGACAGCTACAATGGGTGCCATAGTATCGTTGAAGGCCTTCATTGTGGTTTCGGTTCTGGTCTGATTTGCTACAACAGCGCTTATATCAAGGAAGGAGTTGCCGAACTTCTTGGGAGTTATGTCAAGAGTCATTTCCTGTGTAACTTCGCCGTAGGAGCAGGTGAACTTAACATCTGTACCGTTATATTCAACGGGGACGGGAACAAGGGCACGGGTAAACTTACCGTCCTTGAAGAATGTGGGAGTGAATCCGATATCCGGCTCGCTTGTAAACGTAATAGCAGCAGGATCATCTACGTTCTTTGCGGAAATCACAACGAATTCGCCGGGCTCTATGGCAGTTTCACCAAGATAGAATACAGCAGGAAGAAGGATCTTAGCCTTGAACTTATAAGTAGCTGTACCGTAGCAAGCCTCAGTATCACTTTCGTACCACTTTGCCTCAACAAGCACGTCGATAGTCATTCCCTCAAGGGATGCATTGGCAATATTATCGTAGCTGTCGCTGTAAATAATATTACCGTCTTCACTAAGAGTGACATTGCAGAAGTCGGGACGGTTAT
This sequence comes from Candidatus Flemingiibacterium sp., assembly GCA_045644145.1. GTDB lineage: Bacteria > Bacillota > Clostridia > Oscillospirales > CAG-272 > Flemingiibacterium. The sequence continues at coordinate 19,681 of JAZRGK010000059.1, read as the reverse complement.
CGAATGCCAGCGCAAACGCGCCCTTCATCTGATATACGACCTCGGTAGGCTCCTCGATCACAATATCATCAAGAGCTACATAGTCACCGCCATAGGTCTGATATGCCCAGTCACCTTCTGTGGGAGCAATAACTCTGTCTGACACGGTCATCGTCGGGAAGGTTGTTGTATCGTAAAGCGAACGTGCGTATCTCGTTGAGAGGAATGCCGATGCATCAGACTCGTTTATATGATAAGCGGTGTTGTTTGCATCAACGTAATACGCCTCGCCTGCGTTCTCGTTAAAATAATACTTATATATCTGAGTACGGTCATAGCTATAATACTTAAACTCAAAATAGTCCTCGTCAAGAAGCGGTTCGGGAAGCGAAGGCTGCTCAATAGCACGGTCATTGATCTTCACAAAGCCCTGGATGTCCTTAGCCTGGAGCGCATTATCGGACATGAGTGAGAATTTATTGCCGTCGATATCCGTAATTTCCAGCTTGGTGATGGTTTTTTCATCCACGGGAGCGAACTGCGCACCGATATAGCTGCCGATGGCGATATATGTAGGAATAAAGATTGCCGCTATAACAGCCACAAGAGTAAGCATACTTTTCGTTGGTTTATTCATTTATCTGTCCCCTTTTCAGGCATAGTTATACTTATATAATGTTATTATACAATATTTTTCGTTCAAGGTCAAGCATATTCTGAAATTTTATAAAATTTTACACATTTCTGCGGGTTTTTCTAAAGAAAAACCGAATTTTGGGGAATTACATCCTCAAAGATATGAAAGGATCCCCAAACCATAAACCTGTCCATATCAAAAGGGAGTGCTGCACATAAGTGCAACACTCCCCGCACCGTCAAAAATTACTGTAAAGAATGTCTTATTAAAGTTCAAACCAGAAAACCGAACCTTCCCCCTCACGGCTTTCCACACCGTAAGCGGCATTATGGAGTTCAAGTATCTGCTTTGCAATGGATAAGCCAAGTCCTGAGCCATCCGAGGCGCGTTTGTGATGCTTGCCTGCTTTGTAATAGCGATCCCATATATACGGAAGCTCCTCAGGCGAAATTCCCTCGCCCCTGTCAGCCACCTCAATACGGGCTTTTACCTTTTTATCGGATGATGTAATGATCCTCTGCGTAACGGTTACGGTTTTGTCCGCCCCACCGTGTGCAATTGCGTTGCCGATAAAATTGTATACTACCTGCAAAATTCGTGTGCGGTCCGCGCGTACAACGGTTTCGCAGTCACTTAAAAATTCAACGGTGACTCCGCTTTGCTCGGTAAGCCTTGAAAAGCGGTCTATTACCTGTCTGACGGTTTCGGTGAGATTGAATTCCGTAATATTAAGCTCCGCCGTACCCGAGCCAAGCCTTGATATATCAAGAACATCGCTGACAAGTGTTGTGAGTCTATTCGCCTCATCTATAATCACCTGCACATTTTCAGGCGTATTTTCTCCCGGTATATCACGCATCATTTCTGCATAGCCCGTAATCATGGTAAGCGGTGTGCGCAGATCGTGGGATATATTGGCTATAAGCTCCCTCTGAAGCTTGCCGGTCTTGGACAGCTCAGATGCGGCGTATGAAAGCGTCTGCGACAGCTCCGCGATCTCACGGTATCCACCTGCGGAGAAATCTGCATCATAGTTTTGCTTTGCAAGCTCAGCGGCGCTTTTACTGATGCTGACAATAGGCTTTGAAACCCTTTTAGCAAGCAAATACGACAGAAGCACCGCAAGCATTATCATGGCAAGGCTTATTATAATAAGCTCACGCTGAAGCGTGCGCACCGTTGATGACACGGGTGAGATCGTGGTATTAAGCATAACAACAATGTCCCTGCCCTTTGCATCTGAGTGTACAAGCTTTGTATATATGATGCTTTCAGCGGAGTTTTCGTCAGAATTCGGCTGCTTTGCGCCGCTTACATCAAAAAAGCTGTCAGGACGTATATTTCTGAACGCATCAAGATGAAAACGGGAAAGCTTTTCACCCCCGTCACGCTTAGCAAGCGTATACAGCGTATAAATATTGCGCGCAGACATTGTGTGTACAATACAGTCTGAAAGGCTTTCCTCAGAGGCGATAACATTTCCGCGCTCGTCAAAAATCAGCACACATACCTGCTTTTCTCTGGCAATGCGCATTGCGGCGGTCTTAAGCTCCGTATCAGATAAGTTAGTATCACTGCAGATTTCTTCAGCGGCGGATTTTATCTCCGCTATACGCACACCTTTGTATATCTCACCGAAGAAAACCACCTGAAACAGCCAGAGAAGCCCAAGTAAAAGCACAAGGAACAGCATCATATAACCAAAAAGCTTCCATCTGATGCCGATCTCGCCCATTTTAATTTTTTTAGTCAGATTCAAAACGGTAACCTACCCCTCTGAGTGTTACAATAAGTCTGGCATAATCTCCAAGGCTCTTTCTGAGCAGCTTTATATGTGTATCAAGCGTTCGGTCGTCCCCATAGAAGTCGTACCCCCAAACCTCGGTTATAAGCTTTTCTCTGGAGAGGGCGATATTTCGGTTTTTTAGCATATAGAAGAACAGATCGTACTCCTTGGGTGACATATCGACTCTACTACCGTCAACGTATACTATCCTTGCGGTAATATCAGCCCTAAGTCCGCCGATCTCAATGATTTCGTTGGCATTCGCCGATGCTGTGCGGCTACGCTTAAGAATTGCATCAACGCGAAGCATAAGCTCCTTGGGCGAGAACGGCTTTACCACATAATCGTCGATCCCAAGCTCGAAACCGTTGATCTTGTCATATTCCTCGCCTCTTGCGGATAACATTATTATGGGCGTATTTTTTGTGCGCCGTATTTCACGGCAGGCAGAAAATCCGTCAAGCTCCGGCATCATGATGTCCATGATGATCATATCGTAATCATTTTCGCGGCAAAGCTTGACAGCTTCCATGCCGTCCTTAGCCTCGGTTACTGTATGTCCTTCAAACTCGGCGTATTTTCGTATAAGCTTGCGTATCATTTCTTCATCGTCAACGGTAAGTATACTGTACATGATAATCCCCCCGTAAGATGTATTATATCTATATTATACCACCCAAGCTGTGAACATTGCAAGACACTTCGCCAAATATTCACAAAACAATTAGCCGAGGCTCACAGAAGAAGCCCCGGCTGTGGCAAGTCAATACTGAAAGTAAACTTATAAACTCAGAATTATAAAAGGAACGATATATACCCGTACACTAAAAATCGGGTATGTAGGTGTCACATTACGGTTGTTTCAAGCCCAAAACTGACACCTATGGCATCGTTGACCTTTTTCATAATACTGTCATCAAGATGTCCCATCTTCTCTTTCAGCCGCTGTTTGTCTATAGTGCGTATCTGTTCGAGAAGAATAACAGAATCCTTGGCAAGACCGAAATTATCCGCTAAAACCTCAATATGAGTGGGCATGCGGTTTTTCCCGATCTGCGAGGTTATGGCGGCGGCAATGACCGTGGGACTGTATTTGTTGCCGACATCATTCTGAACAATGAGTACCGGACGCAGTCCACCTTGCTCAGATCCGACAACGGGACTGAGGTCAGCATAATAAATATCTCCGCGTTTGACAGTCATGCAAAATTCACTCTCCATGCTTTTTTATTTTACACCATTATTTTTTACCCGGAGTGGGAGTTTTAAACACAGCAGCATATAATATTTGCCCTCACCCCAATTCCATTTTATTACAAAGCGCGAAGCCGTGTGAGAGCCGCCGATTCCGCTTCTTGTGACTAAAAGGAGATATACGAAAAAAAAGCCGCTTCCTACTTGACAAACGAGGAAGGTTGGTATATAATATTTATTGCGCATGCAGGCGTAGTTTAGTGGTAGAACCTCAGCTTCCCAAGCTGACTGTGCGGGTTCGATTCCCGTCGCTTGCTCCAATAAAATGAAACGAGGGCTTGTCCCTCGTTTCGTTTTATTCCAGTAAGAGATGCGGTTGAGGGCACACACCGGCAAGAAGGCGAAGCGTTCTTGCCCGCGAAACCGCTGCGCGGTATCGCGTGGGTTACCCGATTCCCGTCGCTTGCTCCAAACGACAACAACGAGGGCTTGTCACTCGCCGTTTTTGTTTCCAGTACGCGATGTGGTTGAGCATACGCACACGCGATACCGCGCAGCGATTGCTCGTAGGGTTCGCGATTCACGTCTCTTTCATCCATATCAGCCTGATTACACTGTGGATTTTTTGAGCAAAGAAAATCAGCGCACCTCGTTTCTTGAGGCGCGCTGAAATATTCATAATAATTTCATCTTCTGTACTGTGAGTTCCACTCTTTTCGTCTACTACGAGTGATAAGCCAATAGACGATATTTCCGATTCCGCCCGTACATAAAAACAATACGACGTGAAGCAAACAACTGCTTTTGGGGTATGGCGGTACCCGATTTCCTCCGCCAGACGAGCTGCTACTCGAAGAACTACTGCTTGATGCTGCAGCACCACCGGCATTCATAAACACCTGTGTAGGTCTTTCCTCAGCTTTTTCTAATTTAGCATCTTTTTTATCCATTATTTCTTCGATGCATTTTTTGCAGTACGATTTACCATGAATTTCTGTGGTGCACTCGGCGCAGAAAAATTTGCCGCATCCAACACACGCACATGTAGCTTCTTTTTCCGGATGGTTATAACAGTTCATTATGTAGTTCCTCCATAGAATAATTATTACTGATATAACGATTATACACGAATATGCAAAAAATGTCAACCCTTATGAAAAAAATAGCATTCATCCGCTCATAGTGTACCTCGTATTCCCGTCGCTTGCTCCAAACTTCAAAAATTCCCACTTGTTAATAAAATATACATTGAATTTACCGCTTTAGTATGCTATAATATATCCGATTATTGAATTTTTCCAAAAGGGAGAACATTTTTATGAAAATCAATGCAAATTATAAAAATCTGAAAGCAAGCTACCTTTTCTCGGATATCGCTAAAAAAACAGCGGCGTACAAGGAGCAGAATCCGGATGCCGATATTATCCGCCTGGGCATCGGCGACGTTACACTGCCTCTCTGCACTGCTGTTGTGGATGCTTTCCATAAGGCGGCTGACGAAATGGGTAAGAAGGATTCCTTCAAGGGCTACGGTCCTGAGCAGGGCTACGGCTTCCTTAAAGATGCCATAAAGGATTACTACAAGTCCGAGGACGGCGTAACACTTGACGCAGACGAAATCTTTATCTCCGACGGCGCAAAGAGCGATCTCGGCAACATCCTTGATATTTTCGCTAAAGACAATACCGTTCTCGTGCCCGACCCCGTATACCCCGTATACGTTGACACCAACATCATGGACGGCAGAAACATCGTCTACATGAACGGCACCGCAGAAAACAACTTTCTTCCCATGCCCAATGATGCGGTGGATGCTGATATAATATACCTCTGCTCCCCCAACAACCCCACCGGCGCGGCGTACAACCACGCTCAGCTTAAGGAGTGGGTTGATTACGCAACCAAGAAGGGCGCAATCATCCTCTTTGATGCGGCTTACGAATCCTTCGTTATCTCCAAGGATCTCGTTCGCTCTATCTATGAGATCGAGGGCGCTCGTAACTGTGCTATCGAATTCTGCTCCTTCTCCAAGACCGCAGGATTTACCGGCACGCGTTGCGGCTGGACCGTTGTTCCTATGGAGCTTGAAGCCGATGGTATGAGCCTTAACAAAATGTGGCTCCGCCGTCAGACCACAAAGTTCAACGGCGTTTCTTACCCCGTTCAGCTTGCCGCGGCGGCTGTATTCACCCCCGAGGGACGTGCGCAGATCGCTGAAAATCTTGGCTACTACAGAGAAAACGCGAAGATCATCACCGAGGCTCTCGACGAGCTTGGCATCTGGTACACCGGCGGCGTAAACTCCCCCTACATCTGGCTTAAGTGCCCGAACGGTATGGGCTCTTGGGAGTTCTTTGATCTGCTTCTTACCAAGGCAAACGTGGTAGGTACTCCCGGCGCAGGATTCGGCGCAATGGGCGAGGGCTTCTTCCGCCTTACCGCTTTCGGCGACCGCGACCGCACCAAGGAAGCCGCAGAGCGCATTAAGAAATTGTTTATCTGAATATATGTGGGGGAAACTTTTTTGTAAAAAAGTTTCCCCCGCACCCCTTTCAAAAAACTTTAACCTGGGAAAAGGCTTTTTAGCAAAGCGAGTTCCCCGATTTAGCCTTGATCACGTTCCGCAACCGATTATCGGTGATGTGGAGCGTGTTTTTTTACAGTGAATTTAGCCTTTTTGCGTTTATTTTAGCGGCTGGTGTTAAATATTATAGTAAATACGCAAAAAAGAGGTTGAATGTTTGAAAAATGGGTCATTTTTCAAACTTGAAGTTTTGTGGCTTTCGCATCGCCGATGCGAATTTCCTTACGGAAACCGCCACAAAACTTCCGTAATCATTAGAAAGGAATGGTTATATTTATGTCAAGTGAGCTTATTTACGACGGAAGCAAGCTTCCTTCATTTCCCACACTAAACGGTGATGCTGAATGTGACGTGCTTGTAATCGGCGGCGGACTTTGTGGGCTTTTGTGCGCCGCGTATCTCCAAAATGCCGGGCTGAGCGTGCTTGTATGCGAAGCGAACCGCATCGTCGATGGGGTAACGGCGCGCTCAACAGCGGTGGTTTCGGTGGGGCAGGATATCCTTTGCCGTGATATTTATAAAAAGTTTGGCGCAGATGCCGCACAAACGGTCATGCGCGCAAGGCTTTCCGCCCTAAGTGAATACCGCACTCTTTGTAGGGAGCTTGGCTGTATATGCGACGTGCGCGACTTTTATTTATACTCAACCGATAATCCATCCGCAATGCAAAAGGAGTATGAGCTGATGCGCCGCTTCGGCGTACAGTCAAAGCTTCTAAAAAGCATGCCCATCGACATAAAAATATCCGCCGCCATAAAATTTCCGGGACAGCTTACACTTGATCCCATTGATTTTTGTGCAAGGCTTGCCCGTTCCATTCCAATTAGAGAAAATACACGCATCGCGAAGCTCACACATGATGGCGCGGAAACCGACAGATATAGAATCCGAGCAAGACATGTGATCGTTGCCACACACTTCCCTCTCCCAAAGCTCAGAGGACTTTATTCGCTGAAATTATACCAACAGCGCTCCTATGTTTTAGCGCTTGAAGGCGTCCACGATATCGGTGGGGCTTATGAAGATATAGCAGACGACGGCATGTACATGCGGATGTACAAAAATTATTTGCTCCTTGGGGGCGGCGATCACCGAACAGGCACAAATGGCGGCGGATTTGATGCGGTATTCAAATACCGTAATGACAATATGTCTAACCTTTTCCGACGCTCAAAAATCTACACCGCCTTTGCAACGCAGGATACAGTCAGCCTCGACGGGCTTCCTTATATCGGCAGGCTAATGCGCACAAGTGACAGGCATCTTGTAGCGACAGGCTTCGGCGGCTACGGCTTCATCGGCTCTATGATCGCCGCTATGTCATTACGAGATCTTATATTTAACCGTCCCAATCCTGCTTTGGAAGTATTCGCCCCCTCGCGAAATATGTTTAATGCCGCACTTTTCAAAAACATTGGCATCTCCGCTTCGAATTTGCTCTCGCCATCTTCCCACAGATGCCCTCATCTCGGATGCGCGCTCAAGTGGAATCCTGCGGAGCGCAGTTGGGACTGCCCCTGCCACGGCTCCAGATTTGACGAAAACGGTACACTGTTAGATACGCCGGCACAGCACGGCTTAAAGGATTGATCCCTCGAAAATTCATGTTGCATTTTGTGCGGTAATGTAGTATAATTGTCTTACAGTGACTGTTATTTTACTATAAGGAGAGTCCGTGCAATGACAGAAGTAGTTTCGCTCGAAAATATGCGGAAAAGCGATGAATATACAGGCAAAAACGCCATTCCGTTCCGTGAGCTTATGGCAAGGGCGGGGAAAGCGATTTTCGAAGCCGCAGAATGGCGTCCGCCGGTTGCCATCGTGTGCGGTGTTGGCAACAATGCAGGCGACGGATTTGCCGCGGCGTTGCTCATGGCAAAATCTGGCGTCCCCTGCACGGTTTTCATGCTCTCGGAAAAGACCTCGGAAACATCCGAATATTTTTACAACGAATGTGTTAAGCTCGGCATCCACATAAGACACGGCATAGATGCGCTTTGCCTTGACGGGTACAATTCCGTGCTGGACTGCATTTTCGGAACGGGATTCAAAGGCTCGCCGAGGAAGCCGTACCGCACGGCTATACAGCGCATCAATCAAAGCTGCGCACATGTGGTTTCCGCGGACATAAATTCCGGTCTTGACGGAAACAGCGGTATTTGCGAGGATATATGCGTTGATTCTGACCTCACCGTGTCTATCGGCACATTCAAAAGCGGACTGTTTTTAAATTCTGCCAAGGATCATATAAAAAATATGGTTAATTGCCCCATCGGTATAGACCTTCTTGATTCTCCATATCTTCTTATAGGCAAAGAGGACATACGCCACCTTTTCTGCCACCGCAAAAACGATTCAAACAAGGGTAACTACGGCTATGTTGCGCTCATAGGCGGCTCGCTTAAATACAGCGGTGCCGCAAAGCTCTCCAATCTTGCACTTTCCGCGCTTCGCTCGGGAGCAGGGGTTGCAAAGTTAGCAGTGCCCGACTGTATCCTTGACGGTGTGCTTCCCTATGTACTCGAAACCACCCTTTTCCCTCTCGACAGCGAAAACGGCGAGTACCGCTTCGATGAAAATAAGCTCACCGAGCTTACCGCAGGCACTTCGGCTATAGCGGTAGGCATGAGTATGGGCAGATCGGGCGAAGTGGAAAAACTCCTTAACGCCCTTCTGTCCAAATATCACGGCAGGCTCATAATTGATGCCGATGGGCTTAATGTGCTTTCCAAAATGGACAAAGCTAAGCTAAAAAATGCCTCGTGCAAGGTTATCCTCACACCGCATCCCAAGGAATTTGAGCGAATTTCCCAAGTTCCCATAGGCGACGTACTACATGATCCCATAAGCTACGCCAAAAGCTATGCCGCCGAAACGGGTACAATTCTACTCCTCAAAGGGCCTACCACCATCATAACCGACGGTGACACGGTATATCTTGCGAACCGTGGATGCGCCGGTATGGCAACAGCAGGAAGCGGTGATGTTTTAAGCGGAATCCTTGCCGGAATATGCGGATATGTAAAATCAGATGACCTGCTGCTCGGAGTTGCCGCAGGCGCATATCTTGCCGGACTTTCGGGTGAGATCGCCGCTGAAGATATCCCCATGGTGTCAATGACATCCGGCGATACGGTACGTGCGATTCCGCAGGCGGTGAAGGAGATTTTAAGTTAAGAGAAAAGGGGCTGTTGCTCCTAAGTGCAACAGCTCCCAGTGTGGAAAAATAACAGATTGAAAAGTAATTTTGTGAATATATACAAACGAGCAAAAAAATACGGGTAGGGGAGGGCCTTGGTCCTCCCGTTCTTGGGTTACAGGTTACTTGTAAAGAGGGAGGAGCAAGCCCGGCTACCGCGTGTTTGTTCATTTTGCCAACATGATTTTATGAATACACACTTTTCGACAGACTGGTAGCTGTTGCACCAGAGTGCAACAGACCGTTTTAAATACAGTGGTTTTGTGTGCCCAGCACACAAAATGGAACCCTTAATAGGTGACAAACTGTATTTCATGGTAGCTGTTGCACCCAAGTGCAACAGCTACTTTATATCCCCACGCCAAGTCTTAACTTATCTGAAATCATGGCGATGAATTCAGAATTTGTTGGTTTTCCCCTCTGACGGCTGATTGTATATCCGAAATAGCGGTTAAGCGTATCAAGCTCGCCTCTGTCCCATGCCACCTCGATTGCATGTCGGATGGCACGCTCAACACGGGATGTGGTAGTGCCGTACACCTTGGCAACACCGGGATACAGCGCCTTTGTAACGTAATTTATCATATCCGGATCGCTGACAGTCATTCCGATTGCACAACGCAGATAGGCAAATCCTTTTATATGTGCAGGAATTCCCAAATTGTGAAGTATGGATGTAATCTGAGCCTCCATAGAATCTTCCTCCCTGATATCAGGGCTGCCGTTAATCATAGGTTCAGGCGTACCCCCGCGACTGTGTAGCATAACAGCTCTGCGCCCCGACAGTGCTCCGAACACCGCCTCACAAAACTCCGACAGTGAAAACGGTCTTATGAGATAGCATGATTCGGTCATACGGCAGACCTCGCGAAGCACGTCCTCATAGTTGTGCTCTCCGATAAAGAGGAATACCGATCCGCCGCCGTTTCTCCCCTCGTTATAGGCAAGCTGGAGCGCTTCCGCTCCAGCAATAGAGCTGTCACAGACTACCAGCGAATACTGACGCTCGGAAAGCATCCGCTCCGTTTCCTTGGCGTCCCTTGATTCATCTACCGACGTAAAACCTATTCTTTCAAGCAGTGATGACATTTCCCTTCTTCTTTCGATATCTGTGCCACACACCAAAAGTCTGCTTTGTTTTTCCGTAATCATGCTTTACTCCTTAAAAATATATTATTCCGCTTTGTTCGGCGGTATTTTCCATTGCTATTATATTTTACCATATAATTCCATAAAATGCAATACTTTTCTGCTCACGTTTCTTCCAAAGATTGGCAGATTTTTTTGGATATATTTTACATTTGGGTGTCGAAACATGACGTTTTTCCTCATGGCCCATATTTTTTCCAGAACTCATATATAAATTATAACTATTAAAAACATCAAAAGGTCGAAAATCGCATTGACATTATGCAAATAGCATGATATAATTTGTGGTAGGAAGAAAAATGTCATGTGACATAAAAATCAAGTAAATTTACGGAGGATCGTTATCATGAGATACACTCTTGACCTTTGCGGCAAGTGGGAGCTTGTTTATTCCGAAGACTTCCCCTCTGCCGATTCCACGCTTCCTGATTTTAGTAAACCATATATAATAGATGCTGTTCCCGGATATTGGGAAGATATGATTCCGTCCCTGCAAATGGCACCTTATTGGGATCAGGTGAAATTCAACCCAGAATTTCGTCCCCTCTCATATCCCATGACAGGTAATGTTCCGGATATGGTGCTTGACACAATAGTTGGCTGCTTCTGGTATCGCCGCAATGTGCTTATTGAAGCCTGTGACACCCCTAAGTCCGTATTTTTTAAGTGTGGCGGTGTTCAAAACCACGGAGTTTTATGGGTAAACGGCAGCTTTGCCGGCGAGCACTTCGGATACTGCACCGATTTCTCTTTTGACATAACCGAATTTATTAAATTCGGAGAAGTGAATGAATTCATTTTCGCCGTATCTAACCACGAGGCACTGAATGAAAACGGCGATCTTATCAGCGGATGTACCTCCCGTGCGGCTAATCAGTATACCGGCGGTGTTATGGGCGATATTTCCGTTGAACTTAGAAACCCCGATGCTATATCCGATATGTACATTTCTCCATACAATCCCGAGAGCGACACATTTACCGTATACACAGAATTATGCGGAACTGCAGCTCACTCCATTGTTTGGGAAATCACAGACGGAGAAACTCTCCTCTGTACCGGCGAAAGCAACGATGCGGAATTTCCCATTCCGCGCGGTAAGCTCGAGCTTTGGAGTCCCAAGAATCCAAAGCTTTACAAATTAAAGCTTACATTGTGTGCCGATGGCAAAATCGCCGATAAATACGAGCAGAATATCGGCATAAGACAGATCATTACCGACGGTTACAGTATAAAGCTGAACGGTGAGCCAATATATATGCGCGGAATCTGTGAGCACGGTTATTTTGCAAAAACCGTACATCCTGATCCCGATATAAACTACTACATAAACATCATTCGCACATTAAAACAGCTTGATTTCAACTTCATCCGATTCCACACATGGATACCTACTGAGGAATATATGTGCGCGGCAGATAAGCTTGGCATACTGCTTCACATAGAAAGCCCCAATAACACTACCGAAGCGGAATGGGTGGATATCATGCGTTTTGTACGCCGCCATCCAAGCGTGGTTATTTGCTGCTGTGGAAACGAACTTTTCATAGACGATACAATGATGGAGCACCTGGAAAAATGCGCGAACCATACACACACGCTTGCTCCCGGATTGCTTTTCTCCCCCATGAGCGCCCTTCGCTCGGTTGAATACATCATCAACGAAAAAACCTGCGGCAATAATATAGCCATGGAACCTTTCAAGCACAATCCCGTCAGATTTAAAAAGCTTCAGAGCTTTTGCGATGTATTTTCAAGCTATGCCTTGGCTCATCACAGCTACTGCTCTGACACCTGTGATATAAAACTGGTTGACAGCCTTGCCGAGGTTTATAAGCTGCCCAGACTTTCTCATGAGATTTGTATTCACGGTACTTATGTGGACTTAGGTCTTGAATGCAGATATGACGGTACACGCATTGGCGAAACCGCACTGTTCTCTTCCGTCAGAAAGATCCTTACCGAAGCGGGACTTATTAAACGTGCTCCATTATATTATGTTAATTCCTGTAAATGGCAAAAGCTTCTCAGAAAGCAGTGCTTTGAAAATGTACGTCTTTCGGAAACCTTTGCAGGCTACGATTTCCTCGGTGACATCGACCACCATTGGCATACCTTCGGTTACCATGTGGGTATGATGAACGAATTCTATGAAATGAAGCCAACTGAAACTGTTGAGAATGTGCGCAGGTACAATGGCGAGAGTGTGATCCTTTGTGATCTTACCACTGATCGTTGCTATTTTGAGGGTGATACCTTAAAAATCGGATTCCTCGCTTCTCTCTACGGTGGTGAAGCACTTGAAAATGCCACACTCAATGTGCGCCTTGAGTCTTTGGACAGAACTGTTCTTTCGCGCTTCACCTTTAATGTAAACGCTGAAAACGGCAAGCTCTCTGAAATTGCGCTTCTTGAAACCGTGGCTCCGCAGGTTAAAAAGCCTTCTATTATCAGAGTATGTGCGCGCATATCCCATGGATGTTATGAGCTTGAAAATCAGTGGGATATTCATGTATATCCTAAGGTGACTGATGCAATAACAGACAACATTATTTGCACCGATACGCTTGATGACAATATTATCGGCAAGCTTGAAAACGGCGCAGATGTACTGCTCATCGGAGCAGGGCCTCTCCAAGCCAATCCCATGTATTTCCGTATTTCTCTTGCCGGACGTACTGAGGGAAATCTCGCTACGGTTATCGAAAACCATCCCCTTACCGATGCCTTTGAGCACGAGGGCTTCTGCGATTGGCAGTTCTATGACATGATGAATGGTGCATCCTGCCTCTACTATTCACCAAGCACTGAAGTTCCTTTCGATCCCATAATTGAGGTTGTCAGCAGCTACAAATGGATAAGAAAACAAGCCGCACTTGCAGAATTCAAGGTGGGCAAGGGACGTCTGCTTGTATCTACATTTAACCTTAGTAAGGGCAACGCCGCATCAAAGTGGTGGATGGCAAACCTTGTGAACTACATGAACGGTAGTGCTTTTGCACCGCGTACCGAAATCACCGTGGCTCAGCTTCTTACTCTGTTTTCCGACGGCACTTCTGCCGCAGGTGCAGCCAATACTAACTTAGCGTTCAATAAAAATGACAAGACAATGAAAAAATAAAGCGCAATCAAAAAAGGGTACCGAAAGTGCACACCCGAATAAGGATGTTATCTAAACGCCCGATTGAGAGCCAAAGACAACGATAGCAAGAAAGCCGAACGTGATTATACACGTTCGGCTCTTTTGTTATTTTCGGCATAATACATTTACGAAAATAGTTTTATTTAGCCCTAATAGCACGATTATGCCTTCACGATTTCAGCATCGGGTGCGTTCTTCTTTACGCTTTCTATACCGTTAAGGCAACTTGCCTTGGATTTGTATCCTTCACTGGAAGCGATAATCTCACCGTTTCTTGCCTTGAGATTGAATCTGTATTCACCTGCCTTGTCGGTGTAAACCTCGAACTTGGGGTGCTTTACCTTTTCAAATCCTTCAATGGTCTGATCCTCAATTTCACCAACGCAATTTGTCTTCACGCTGTTGATTCCGTTCAAACAAGCGGCTTCCGTTGTGTAAACCTCGCTTGTTGCGATTACTTCACCGTTACCGGCTTTCAGATCGAACTTAATGCCTGTTGCTGTGTTTCGGATTACGAATTTTCCCATCATAAATCTCCTTTTTATAGTATTTGAATGTGTTTTTTGATTCAAACTTATATTGTAGTATCGGGAATTTCTTTATTTTACTTGCTGCCGTTTGCGAGAGCTGCAAATTTCTCGCCGGAAAGCTCTACTGTTTTTGCGGCAAGTTCTGCACGAATTGCCTCAAATTCCTCTGCCGTTATATCCAGCTGCTCGGATCCTTCGGAGGTCCATTCTCCGCTTGTGTTATGGAAATAGCCCAATTCACCCGAGTTCCCTGATTGTGGATATGTGAAATAGAAGTTTTTGCAAACCAGCTTGCCGTTTTCTCCAATTTCATATTCTGCAATGATATGGTAATTTTCGCCGTCCGAGCCATAGAAATAATATGTATTTGTATCGGTCAGTGCAAAGGTATTTTGCGCCTGTTTCTCAAAAAGAAGTGTGGCAGTATTCCCGTCGTGCGAATAAGCGGCATAAATCTCATTTTTTGTAGAGGCAGAATCATCTGCTTCAAAACAACCGATCAGAAGCTCCTTCGTTCCGTCATTGTTTATATCCGTAACGGTATATTCGAGCTTATCAAGTGCCTCATCCCCAAGCGCCTGTACAGCGTCTTGAATGCTGGCCACTCCATCAAAAAGAACGTCTGCGTCATCGGGAGATAAAAGCGCACCATGGAGATTATCCAGTATGTTATTATAGTCTGATTCAACATCGCCGGAAACCGGACTCGGTGTTTTACCATCTGAGAAGTAAATAATTGCTGCCGCACTCAATGTGATTACCAATGCGACGGCGATAACAATAATGGCCAATGTCTTCTTTTTCATTTGATTGATCCTCCAGGTTATACTTTGTTTGGTTTTTGTACTGCTTTACAGGGCTTCCAGCGCTGCAAGCAGGTAATTTTGTGTTACGGACGTATAGAAAAATGCATCGATCTTTCCGTCCTTTTTGGCAAGCATCACATCTTTGGCAATATCCGGTGCTGAATTTTCATCACACAGAAAAACGATCAGACACCCCGGCAATATACGGCGAAGCTCCGCAGCTTCTTCCAATCGGGTATCCACGGTAGTACCGGGAGAGTAAGAAACCTCTGCCAACACCAATTCCGTCTGCAGTGCTTCACATTGTTTTGCTGTATCCTTGTTTTTTCGGTGTACAGGCACTCGAAACGGATTAAAAACACCGCTGTCTGCCAGAATCTTAGTGATGGATTCTGCAAGCAGATTGTTTTTTACACTAACAACAATTTTCTTCATGATTTCCCCTCCGGGAACAGTTACTTTTTGTTTTTTGTGAATAGCAGAACGATAAGAGCACCTGCCAATCCGGCAGAAACTGCGATAAGAGCAACCACTACTCCGCTCATTTGCCGATCCGGCTCGTTGTCTCTATAGGGTGGATCAGTTTCGGGTTTCTTCGTTTCCGGTGAATCTATTTCGGGAGTTTTCGTTGTCTCCGTTGTCTTTTCTGTCTCTGGTTCCTTTGTTTCGGGAGTCTTTGTAGTTTCAGGTGCCTCAGTTGTCTCGGGTGCCTCTACAATAAATGCAATTTCGCAGATATAGCTGCCCGTGCCGGAGCTCTTTTCTCCCACTACAGCAAACTTATATTCTCCTGCAGCGGTAGGCGTACCCGAAAGTATATCGTTCTTGCCAATAATTAGTCCTGTTTTTTCAAATTCGTTCGGGTATGTGCTGCTTTCGTAAATCTTATAATTTGTAGCTTCGCTGAGCTGCTTCAGATCGAAGCTGTACTTTTGCCCCACAGTACCGCTCGGTATGGTCGCGCTATCTGTCATTTGCATCTGGGGCGGATCTGTTACCGTTACCTTAATCAAACTCGAATAAGTGCTGCCACCGGAGGCAGAGGTTACCATACAGCAGTAATATTGTGTGCCAACCGTGCTTGTATCCACGGTCAGATCCGCTTTGTCCTCACCGCCGCGGTTGACCGCCATGATGTTTTGAATCTTACCGGTGGAAGTACTGTACCACAGGTAGCTGAGGGTGGAACCGTCGGGAACCGATGCTTCACAGTGGAGGGTATACGCCTCGCCTTGATACAGCTCTACAGAGGCCGGTACAACCGTTGTGGGGGGCGTCTTTGCATCGTCCACCACATAAATGTACGCCATGTCACTTACAATCGATTGACTGCCGTTGTCAATCACGGCATAAATAGCAGCACCGGAAAGTTCTTCTCCGATCCCCTGGAAATAGTAGTAGAATGCAGTTTGTCCGGCAGATTCTTCCGCATAACAGCCGTACTGTTCGCCAGCATATCCTTCCCACGGGTCGAATACTTCATCTGTTTTTGAGATGTTGTAATCAACGCCATCAAACACGAGATGCCACGTGCAGACAAGATCATTTCCTTTAGCTGTCACAGAGTACAGCGCAACGGCATACGGATTGTAGGTAGGATTTTGCGGCTGACAGACAATTTCGGGAGGGGCATCCGCAGCAAATGTTGGCAGTGTCATAAGACAAATAAACAGTATACTGACGAGAATGCCTAAGCGCTTTTTCATAAAACTCTCCTTATAAGTATTTTTCAAAAAAGTCCGATTCAATCAACCGAATCTATTTTATCAAAAACCGAAGACAATTACATCCTGCTAAAGTATGATTTGCGTATTGAATTCATTGTAAATGCAAACAGTATCAGAGCATCCTCACTGATTGCTGCTTACATCTTGATACAGAAAGCGATACTGCTTTTCGTCGGTATGGGTGATCGTCCCCTTTGTATTGTCAACTGCGATGTATAACATAGAACCGTCTGAATCCATAAGCAGATTGTATCGATGCACTCCGGCAAACTCACCGAGATCAAGCGTTAATATTGATACACCGCCGACAACTTCCAAGGAGTAGGTCGCGTTCAGATATTCATGTTCTTCGCCGTCATCCGTTTTCCAATAAATATCCGCTTTGTTTTCGTGAAAGGCAATGCGGTAATACTGATTGTACGGAAAATTCTCATCGGCACTCCACGTTGTACCACGAAGCTGTTCACCGCTCGGCGGGATATACGAGCTTTCGCGCATGATACGGTAATCGGCGGCAAGGCATTCCGCGTAGGGGGAGATATCGAGTATCATTTCTTCCCATTTGTTATCCATCATCGTACTGACGTAATATGTATTGTCGAGCGCAGGAATCCACACGAAGGAATCACCGTTTGCTTCTTCGATTTTTATCTGCATTTCGGGCGTCCAACCGGTGTTGCAGAACACCATGATCGGTTCACCCTCTGCACTTTGATAAAGGGTTTCGGACACGTCCTCACCGGCTTCATTCAGTCCTGCGTAAGTCACGGTAACAGAGGCGTTTTTATCCGCCGGAATGATGCAGTAAAGCTCGCCTGTTCGGTCACCAATGATATTTTCATCGGGAATACTGAGCAAAAACGGCATCTTCTCGCAAAGCTCGGGCGCTTTGCTTTTCATATACGGGAACGGATCTACATGGCTGAAGGCATATTCTGCATTTTCATCGAATTCTTCCACATCCATATGGCTGAAATATCCGAAGTAGGCAACCGCCATCCGCTGAGATGTTCCTTCCATGGTAAGTAAAAGCTCGTTGTATGGATCAGTGGGGATTTCTGTGTCGGTGGGCTGTGTTGTCGTGTCAGGAGGAACCGTCGTGTCAACAGGGAGCGTTGTATCAGATGTGTTTTGGCAGCCTGCAAGTGCAAGCAGACAAACACATACCGTTATAAGTGCAAATATCTTTGTTTTTTCCATATTTTCCTCCGCAAGATTCGGAAAGCGACATCATTCTGCATTTCGAACGAAGCGCACATACTGTTTTTCATCACCTGTATCAAGGATGATTCCTGCGAGATATTCGTCGTCATCACCGTTATGATATTCAAAATACTTGTAACAACCGAGAGAATCTGCAGTGGGGCAGACAACAATGTCAAAGCCATCGTCCCCCTCTTTTTCCTCCCAGTCACCCATCCAAACCTGCTGTCCGTTCGTTTCGATCACGGCGTACAGAAGTTCAAACCGGATGGTTTGGCCAAGTTCGGGACATTCCCATGTTCCCATAACATCAGTACTGCAGCCTTCAAGAATACTGTCGATGTCAAAATCGTCAGATGATTCTTCGTCCGATTCAGCCTCGGAAGAATTGATTTCTTTGTCAAGCTGTTCGGCAAGCTCGTCGAAAAGAGACACCATTTCTTTTCCAAACGTAGCCATCGCATCTCCCGCGACTTTTCCGAGTTCTTTCATAACCGCGCTGAATTCTTCAGAAAACTGCTCGGAATCAAAAGAGGATCCTGCAGTCTTTTCTCCTGCAAGGGCGCACTTTTCTTCGAAAACCTTTACGTCGTCGCGATTAGGCTCGGTTACAATAAATTTGAATTCCTTAAGCTCAATTCCGCGTGAGCTTTTCCATGCGAGTGCAAGCTTTTCTTTCATAAACTCTGTAACGCGGTCGCCACATCCGGAGATGTCGGTATACGGAACGCCATCAGCAGAGAGCTGCGCGAAAAGCTCGGGAAGACAAACCGAGAACACGCTGTTCATTTCCGTTTCAAGATTCTGACGGTTTACAGTTTTCCCCTTGCAGACAAGTACATATTTCATAAATACCTTTGGGTTCTTGATGCGATAAATAAAGTAGTAGGCGCAGTTCATCCGAATCTCGCCGGTTACAGAGGTAGCGGCATCTGTTGCGTGATAAACAAGAGGCGTGTGCGTTTCAAACATTTTGCCGGACTTCTCATCTGTTCCGACAAAATATACTTTAGCCGAAGAGAGATCCTCTTCCCCCTGCACAGCATAATCTCCGGGCTTTGCGCGGGAAGATATAACCTTGTCACCGCTCACAAACACAGCGCTCTGACCTTTTGCGATACGGATGAGTGTGTACGCATTCCAAGGAAGATCAGACGTATTTTGTTCGCTGCTTGATCCGTATGCCATTTCCTTTGCGGGTGTGGACAGAGTATTGCCGTTTGTTTCTGCGTAAACAACCCGCGAGAAGATGCCTTTAAGCTGATTTTCTTCAAACGAGTTGTCAAGTTTCATAAAGTCCATGTATTTATCCTCCTGATCTGTGTTTCAGATATTGATACCAAGGTCTCAAGAATTTTTATTCGAATAGGCTTGCCCCAAAAAGCATACAAATGCCAAGCAAGAGGTCACGATTCCAATAATGAAATAATATTTGCTTTGTTGTTTCCATCTCCTGTATTGATCCGATGAAGCATCCACCACGTGATGGTAGGTCATGAAGTTCGTTATTGCCCATGACAAGGATAAGATGCCAATAATCAAGACTATAATGCCAATGATCAGCAAAATGATTTTCATAATTTTCCTCGCTAATAATTATCTCATCTCAAAATACTCCACCGATGTGAAGCACTTTGAGAAGAGGGGAACCGGAGTTCCCCAGGTTGCGATTTACGCTTTTTCAAATGCGAGATTAGTCATGACAAGACAACCGTCTTCGTCATAATCCGCTTTGATCCACGGGT
>JAZRGK010000058.1:0-70026 GCA_045644145.1 Candidatus Flemingiibacterium sp. | reverse complement strand
CGCTACGCTTCGATGCACCATTTTTAGATTACTTTATTTTTTTAGTTTTTCTTTACCCCAACTATTGACATAGAGCCTAAAAATATAAAGGCAAGCCCGTTTTCGGGCTTGCCTTTTGTACGCTTGTGCTTATGTTAAACTGTGGACTTTTTAGTGTAATGCTTTCTTCCCATAAACTGCCAAACCACCACAAGCGCAACAAGCGAGATACCGATAATATCGGTAATGCCGTTTGGATCTATGAGAAGTAAACCGCCTGCGGCTGACATTATGCGCTGGATGGGATTCATATGGGTGAATATGTAGCCCTCAAGACCTGCGGAAACTCCGAAGATACCGATAAGGGATGTGGCGATTATCAGTATTACCTGAAGTGGGCCTTCAACGTCAATAAACAGCATCACCGGATTGAGTGCAAATGCGTAAGGAACGATGAACGCCGCGATAGCCAATTTCGTAGATGTAACGGCGGTCTTTATGGGGTTGGACTGAGCGATAGCGGAGCCTGCGTATGCGGCAAGGGCAACTGGGGGAGTAAGGTCTGCCACGATACCGAAGTAGAATACGAAGAAGTGTGCCGCTATGGCAGGAACGCCCATTCTTACGAGAATCGGTGCGCAGGTTGCCGCCATGATGCAGTAGTTAGCGGTGGTGGGCACGCCCATACCGAGAACGATACAGCAGATCATGGTAAGGAACAGCGCGATTATTACCTGATTGCCTGCCAGCGCTACGATGCCGTTGATAAGTGTATTTGCAAGACCGGTTGCGGTGATCGTACCTGCGATTATACCCGCGATACCGCATGCGGCGGCAACGGATATTGTACCCTGTGCACCTGCGGCAAGAGCCTCAAGCATACGTTTTGGCGTTATGCGTGTTTCTTTATCAAACATGCTTACGACTATCGCCGCGATTATGGCAATTGCCGCAGAGGTCTGAATGGTACGGGTGCTTGTGCCTACGAGATATATAAGTAAGCCCAGCGGAATAAGAAGGTATATCTTCTTAATAAGCGGCTTCCAATCCGGAATCTCAGATTTGCTTAAACCGCGGAGTCCGTGCTTCTTTGCTTCGAGATGGACTGCGATGAATATGCCGGCAAAATAAAGTATCGCCGGAAGTATAGCCTTCACTATAATACTGCTGTAGCCTACCGCAAGGTTTTCCGCCATAAGGAATGCGGCGGCACCCATGATAGGGGGCATGATCTGACCGCCTGTTGAAGCCGCGGCTTCTGCTGCTGCCGCAAATTCGGGCTTGTAACCGGTCTTTTTCATAAGGGGAATGGTGATAGAGCCGCTTCCCACGGTGTTTGCAACGGATGAGCCGGATACCATACCTTCAAGTGCGCTTGCAACTACCGCAACCTTTGCGGGACCGCCGGAAAAGCCGCCAACCACTACATTCGCCGCTTTAATAAAGAAGTCGGCAATGCCGGTACGCTCAAGGAACGAACCGAAGATGATGAATACAACGATGAATTTGGAGCAGGCGTTAATAGGTGTGGAAAGTATACCTTCTTTGGAGTAGAAGATGGTGCTCACCAGCTTGCTGAGCCTTCTTCCGAAATCGGGATTTGACAGTCCCCAGAAAAGGGCGTATATTACAAATGCGCCTGCGACTATAAGTATGGGGAGTCCCACGCATCTGCGGCAAAGCTCGGCTATAGCTAATATTCCTATGATGCCTATGATTATCTGAACGGTGGTTATCATAGAACCCTGCGAGATTATAGATTTCGCATTGAATGTGAAATACAGGAATGAGCCGGTACCGAGTAACATAAGCACAATGTCGTACCATGGCATACTGTTGACCTTCTGCATGCCTTTTTTGGCAGGGAACACGATGTAGCCCATAAGGACAATAAGCGCCACAAACGAGGTAAGTCTTACTTCTTCAAGAAATGTAGCGAACAGTGTAACGTAGATGCAGAAAAGTGAGAACAGAGCAAGAATTGAGGTAACCACCCACTTGGGAGCACCTTCCCAAATGCGGACATTGGATTCACGGTCGAATTTCTTCATTACCGCATCCACATTTGCCGCCATTTCCTCTTGTGTAAGCTCCACGTTTTCCTGCATAGCTTCCGTGCTTGTGTTTACAGGAGTTTCTTTAGACATACTGTTATCCTTTCACTGGAATAAGAATTTCCGCTGCCGACAAAGCCGGCAGCGGAACGTACTTTCTGATATTACGCGAACTCCGGATTACCTTTATTCAACGGTTACGCCCTTTTCAGCATAGTAGCGAGCCGCACCTGCATGGAAGGGAGCGGTCATGCCGCTTGTTGCGTTTTCGATGCTAAGCTCAGCACCCTTTGCATGCTCAGCGGAAATAGCCTCGGTGTTGTCGAAAATTGCCTTTGTAACCTGATATGCGGTTTCTTCGTCAACGTCTGCGGAGATGATAAGGGTTGCCTTAACGGTGATGGTATCAACATCCTCGTCCTGACCTTCATATGTACCTGCGGGAATGGTGTATACGGTGTAGTAGGGGCAGCTTGCCATGATATCCTCAGCAACCTCACCGTCGATCGGAACAAGGTATGCATCGGAGGTGGTCATAAGCTCAACAACTGCGGGAGTAGGAGCGCCTGCAACGATGAATGCCGCATCGATCTTGCCGTCCTTGAGGCTTTCAACGGAGTCGTTGAAGCTCTGGTACTGAGCCTTAATATCGTTTTCGGAAAGACCTGCCGCGCCGAGAACGTCGATAGCATTGAAGTAAACGCCGGAAGCGGGAGCGCCGATGGAAACTGCCTTGCCTGCAAGGTCAGCTACGCTCTTGATGTTCTCATCCATGGTGATGAGCTGAACAGCCTCAGCGTAAAGACCGCCGATAACGCGGAAGGATTCAACCTTACCTTCGTCAGCGAAGGTGTTTGTGCCGTTCCAAGCATATGCCATAACGTCGGACTGAACGGTACCGAGCTGATAGTCGCCGGCAGCGATGCCCTGAATGTTAGCTTTGGAGCCGTCGGTGGAAACCGCAACACAGCCAACGCCTGCGTTCTTTTCTACATACTGACCGAGAATTGCGCCGAACTGATAGTAAGTGCCGCCGGTACCGCCGGTACCCATAGTAAGTTTTGTGCCGCCGCAGGAAGTGAGTCCGAGGACAAGCATAAGCGCGAGGACTGCTGCAAGAATTTTCTTCATAGTAAACCTCCAAATTGTAAATGATTTATTTTAGTAACCAAGTAAAATATTGCTATGTGTATATTATACAACATTTATTAAAAAATTGCAAGATGTTTTTTAAAAAAATTCAAAAAATATGCGCTTTTTAGAGAAAATGCAAAAATATCCTTTAAAACAGCACATTTGATTGATAGAAACAGTAGGGATGATGCAAGAAATTTTATAAAAATTGCAGATTTAAGCTTTGGGGGCGAACAAAAATGAAAGTGGGCAGTCCGCATCGGCGGACTGCCCACAGATATTCAGTTGTGCTGACATATTAAATTCGGCATCGGGCACAAAATATGCCTATGAATTCCTATCCGCTCCAAGGCGCAGTCCGTCAAGGAAGATGCCGAAGCTGTATTTGAAGTTTGCCACAGCCTCATCCTTTGGAAGCTTTCTTCCAACTGCGTCGGCGTTGTATCCGCGGCAGAAGCACCATATGGAATAGCTTAAAATATCCGAATCCACGTCCCGTATAAGCCCGTTATCCTTGGCGTACACAAGAAGCTTTTTTATCTCGGATTTCCACCAGGCAAAATTCTCCTCGGAAATAGAGTCGCTTCTGAATACATAATCCGCGAATCGCATTTTATTTTCATAGGACATGATAAGCGTATCAGCCACTATATCTGCCGCCTGTTCGAAAAAGTCCTTTTGGGGATCAAACTTTCTCAGGCACTCACGGATTTTCAGAATCGTATTCCCGTATACTATTTCAAGCACCTCGTCGATGTTATGGAAACGGTTGTAGAATACACGGTTGGTAATATTCATTTTCTGAAGGATTTTTCGTACCGTGATATCAGCGGCACCCTGTTCTGTCAGCATGACAGCGGCGGTGTCTATTATTTTTTGCGACATCTCATCTGATATCAGTCCGTTTTTTTCGTCTGTCACTGTCATAGCCTCCGATTTTAGGAATTGCGGCGCATAATATGCTTTGCAGCCGACTGGAAACATTATATCATAAATTTTCCTTAAACTTCTCCATTTGTTGAAAATCTATGATAAAATAAAAGCTTCCTTAGTCTTGCCGAAGCAAAGCGCAGGCATTTACTGCTTTTATTATACCATATACAAGGGAGCAATGTCAAGGTGTTGGGCAGACAGATATTTTATACAGCCAAAAAGAAATATTCCGTTATAGTTTGGGGAGATTCCTTTTTGCCGTTATCGATCCACCATCTGAGTGTTTCCACAAAGACTGCGGTGATATGATTTATCAAAAAACTGTCGGGAAGCTTTTCACTTTTTTTGTGCTTAAACAAGAGCAACTGGTTTTCAACCAGCTTTGTAAGGCATTTTTTAAAATATTTAAGGAATAGCTCGTTGTTTCTTGAGGAAAGCAACTCTAAAATGTTGTTGTCGTTACTTTGTAAATGCAGAAATAGATGGAGAAATACCGAATCCGGGGCTTCGCACTCAAAGATGTGACTGTGGGAGTTGTCATCGTTCATTGCGTCGAAAATGTGACAAAACAGCTCCTCGCATAATTCCTTCAGTAAAAAGTCCTTTGTTTCAAAATGAGAGTAGAAGGTCGCCCTGCCGATATCGGCGGAATCAATAATCTCGCCTACCGTAATACGCTCAAAATCTTTTTTTGACAGCAGCTCTATAAAAGCTCCGAATATAGCCTCTCTCGTTTTTCTCTGACGTCTGTCCATAGTATTCCTCCATACATTTTTGCATATTTGTTCGGTATCGAATACTTAAAGTAAATTACATGTTGCTTCGCGCATAAACTTTTGATAGAATAATACAGAACAGTGTGTTCTGTATCTGATATATTGTACTACAAAAGCACGAATAAGTCAACAGGAGAAGCATATGAAAACCGAGAAAAGCATTTTAGTCGCATTTGTTCTGAATTTATCATTTTCGCTTTTTGAGTTTATAGGCGGACTTTATACCGGAAGTGTTGCTATTATCTCCGATGCAGTGCATGACATCGGAGATGCGGCAAGCATCGGCATTTCTTTCTTCCTGGAAAAAAAGAGCCAAAGGCAGCCGGATGAAAAATACACTTACGGATATTTACGGTATTCCGTCATGGGAAGCATAATTACCATGTTGATTCTTTTAATGGGTTCAATCGCGGTGATTTACAAGGCGGTGGGCAGGATAATATCTCCGATGGAAATAAGTTGTGACGGGATGATAATTTTTGCAGTATTCGGAGTAGTTATCAACCTGTGTGCGGCGCTTTTTACCAGAGGCGGCGGTTCGCTGAACCAAAAGGCAGTAAATCTGCATATGTTAGAGGATGTGCTTGGCTGGGCGGTTGTACTTATTGGTGCTGTTATAATGAAATTTACGGGATTTGGGCTTATCGACCCGATTATGTCTGTATGCCTTGCGGTATTCATCATGATAAATGCAGTAAAAGGATTAAAGCAGGGGCTTTCTGTACTTCTTGAAAAAGCCCCCGACGGCGTTGATACGGATAAGATGATTTGCCGCCTTATGCGCATAGACGGAGTTTTAGGTATTCATCATGTTCATATCTGGAGTATGGACGGTCAAAACCACTGTGCCACCATGCACGTCGTTGCATCCGGAGATGCACACAGAATCAAAGAGCAGATCCGTGAGGAGCTGTGCAAGCACGGAATAAGCCATGTGACCATTGAATTGGAAGGTGAATATGATGAGTGTCACCATAAAATATGCCAAGCCAAGGCGTGTAGAATCGGCGGATGCCACCATCACGCGCACTGACAAGTGACCGTTATATGGACGAATGATAAAAAATGGGGTTGTTGCAAATACTTCTTCTGTATTTGCAACAGCCCCATTTTGGTGTCTTTGAATATAGACGATGTCAGGCTTAAATTACTTAAGCTCAACAGTTGCGCCAGCCTCGGTAAGCTTAGCCTTGATGTCCTCAGCCTCTTCCTTGGTTGCGCCTTCCTTGATGGTCTTGGGAGCGCCCTCCACCATGTCCTTAGCGTCCTTAAGACCAAGACCGGTGAGCTCGCGAACAACCTTGATAACTGCGAGCTTGTTAGCACCTGCGGAAGCAAGTACAACGTCGAAGTCGGTCTTCTCCTCAGCTGCAGCAGCAGCGGGAGCAGCAGCAGCGCCTGCAACTGCTACGGGAGCAGCGGAAACGCCGAATTCTTCCTCAAGAGCCTTAACGAGGTCTGCGAGTTCGAGAATGGTGAGAGTTTTGATTTCTTCAAGAATGTTTGTGATCTTTTCGGTAGCCATTTTAAGTAACCTCCAATTATAATAAAATTTGTGTTTGGCGTATCATATTACGCCGCGGCGATGCTTTTATAAAGCTTACGCCTCTGCGGGAGCCTCTGCTCCGCCGTTTTCCTTGTCGATCTTTGCCTGAAGTACATAAGCAAGACCGTAGAGGGATTTCTGAAGAGAACCGAGCATCTTGCCAACAAGCATGGGCTTCGGCGGAATTGCTGCAAGCTCTTCTACACCCTTAACATCCAGCACGTTGCCTTCAACGAAGCCGCCCTTAAGCTCGAAAGACTCGATCTTGTCGGCATACTCCTTGAGGATCTTTGCAGGAGCAACAGGATCTTCGGTAGCAACTGC
The DNA here is from genome assembly GCA_045644145.1 of Candidatus Flemingiibacterium sp. GTDB lineage: Bacteria > Bacillota > Clostridia > Oscillospirales > CAG-272 > Flemingiibacterium. Next base: position 63,280 of record JAZRGK010000058.1, on the reverse strand, counting down.
GATTGCAGTCATACCTTCGAGAACCTTCTTGAGATCGCTGTAACCAGCCTCTTCACAAGCTCTTCCGGTAATGGAATTCTTGTAAACGCTGTAATTTACGCCTGCCTTACGGAGAGCTGCGCGGAGTGCGGTGTCGTCTGCAACGGTGATACCGGAGTAGTTAACGATAACGCCTGCGGGAGCAGCCTTGATCTTTTCAGTCAGGTCAGCGACCATCTGCTTTTTTGCATTTAAAATCTTCTCACTTGCCATGATTTTCACCTCCCGGGTAAAAATAAAAAATCCTTCGTGCGAACCAATGACGCAACGAGGGACTTCACAAATGCAGAATTATATCTTTATTTATAAAGTGTTTCCTCGGCAGGAAGGTTGCCCTTTTACACGGCAGTAAGGACGAGGTCCGTCTGCTGTAACCTGCGGTCTTTGGATTCAACTTTGATATTATATCACACATTTTCGGAAATGTCAATAGTTTTTTGAAAAATATTTTTTCATTGTGGAATTCGGCATAATTTCTGCTAAGCGATTGACTATAATGCTAAATTGTGCTATAATTTCAAGGGAGATTGCAATAGAGGAGAGGATAAACAAAGTGAAATACAACATGATTGCAAAGCTTGCAAACGTATCTGCGTCTACTGTATCCAAGGTTATGTCCGGAAGCTCTGAAATCAGCCGTGAAACCGCTGAGCTGGTTTTGCGTATTGCCAAGGAAAACAATGTAGAGCCGCCTCAATATCATAAATCGCGCTCCACCCTCAGAATTGCCATCATAGTGCCCGAAATCGTCAGCTATTACTATTCAGAAATGGCAAGCGCGATTATCGAGGAGCTTAGGTTAAATGAAATTGAAGCTTTTGTTTACACCTGCGGTTTCACCCGTGAGAGATACTTTGATCTTTTAAGACGTATATCAGATGAGCAAATTGCAGATGGAATTATCACATTCGCCCGTGATATATATCCGCTTAATTACGAAATACCCATGGTAGCCCCGAGCTATTGCGACAAGCAGGACAGATTCGATGCAGTTTACTGCGATATGGAAAGCGGAATACAGGATGCGGTTGATTATCTTGTATCGCTTGGGCATAGGGATATCGGATTTATAAGTGAAAAAGGTACTTCAAGGAAACTCGAATACTTCAAATCTGCCGCAAACAACGCGGGAGTTGCATTAAAACTGAAAAATATTTTCGTCAGTAAGAAACGGTTTGATGATGTGGGCTGCGAGGCGGCTGAATATTACGCTAATCTTTCTTCTCCGCCTACCGCAATTATTGCCGCATATGACGAGATTGCACTGGGAGCGATTCGCACGTTCGGTAAGTTTGGAATAAACATTCCGGGTGATATATCTATTATCGGAATCAATGATATACCCAGCGCATCAACTGCACCTATACCGCTTACGACTATAAAAACCTACAGCTACGAGGTAACTAAAACCGCCGTAGAATTACTCCTTAATAATATTAAGAACCCGAGGGAGCATATTTCAAAGCAGATCAAATTAAAGTGCGAACTCATCATAAGAGATTCAAGTGCAAAGCTGTGTGAAAATGCTTAAAAATACAATTTTAACTGTAAAAGCATCTGCTGCGATAAATTAACTGCAGCAGATGCTTTTTATGGTTATATCGGTATGCCTTGATTATTCCTTAAACATATCGCGGATTTCCGAAAGGGTTTCGCGTACAAGCTGTTCGCCGCCTGCATGACCCACTGTTCCGCTGGAAATAAATGCACTGTAGTGGCCTGCCTTTTCCGCTTTTTCGGTAGGCAGATATCCATCCGAACCGTTGGCAAGCTGAATAAGGAAGGTCTGCTCTGCATCGCTTCTCGCTCTTATTTGGTTGCCGTAATCGAGGAAAAGCTCAAAGGGATTGGTTGCGATAGCAACACTGCCAAAGCGAATTATATGGATCTCGGTTTCAAGGACATCCTGTCTATCCTGAAGCTCCATGCGCTCTAAAATACCGAGATGAATCTGAAGATTTGCAAGATCGTTAAAGTCAACATCGCCTTGTTTGCGCTGTAAATATTCTGTGATTCCCTTTTTTGCCGCGATTTCGTCTGCAAGGGTCGCGCGTCGGAGAGGGAGCTTCATATTGCAAACTCTGTGCTCAAATGCTATATCGGATTGCTCGTTATCAAAGCCTTCGTTGTAAACCTCAATAATCTCATTTGCAACGCGCTTGCCGGCTTTTCTCATACCCGAAAGGTCAAACATAGAGGGATCAGCCTTACGCTTCGGCGGATTGCTTCTCTTAAGATTAGGGTCATTGACATCGCTTTCGGGCTCTACCCAGCGAACGAGGTCAACGGGGCACTGATCTCCCGCCGCGCTGCAAAGGGGCAGTAAGAATATATCCTCTCCGAAGTGCTGTCTTAACAGCATCTTTGCTTCACCCCAGAAGTCGGGAGATATAAACAGTCTGTGCTGTACGCACTGGGCGGGGCAGGCGATGTTCGCAACTATACCCGTAAGCTTCTTGTTACCGTCAAAAACGTACAGAAGCTCCATTCCCGAGTCGTTTCCGCCTTCAAGCTCGGTAAATACCGCACGGTTTGCATCGCCCCACATCTGTGCAGTGCCGTCGCTGTAGGAAGCGCGTCTGCACATTCCAACAGCCGCACGTCCGAATGCGTTTGAAAAATGACCGTCACTGCGGTTATTCCAAGCGTCAAGAATGGCTTTTGCGATGGCATTTGTCAGTATTTCATGCAGGTCTTCGACCTGCATGATGTCCTTATTGTCCGAGATATTCGCACTTTCAACATACTTCTGACCCGGCATCAGCTCCGCTTCAAGCATTTTGCGTAAAACAGGGAAGGGATCATGTGCAACTAACTGTGCGGGACCGGTGTGAATATGTGTTGCGCCTATGACGATCTTGTTTACATCAAGCCCAACATTGTTGTTTGCTAACTTATCTCGAACAGTTTCAAGAAGCAAAGATCCGATATAGGCAAGATCGGTACTGCAAATTACCATCTGATCGTCGCCGGAATCAACAGCAAATGCGGTTGCAGTAATAGGTTTTTCCGTGTATTCGGAAATTCGCTCGGCAAACTGACCGATAAGAGAAATGGGCTTGTCAAACTTGAATTCTTCTTCAGCCCAACCGATTTTGATTTTGCTCATGATGATATCTCCTATATATTACTAAAAATAAGGAACTATGATCTTCTATGATAACTTCAAAAGATTATCTGATTATTTCGATACCTAAAATCTTGCAAAGGTCAGTAATAACACCGGTGTTGTCACCGTAAGAGATGATGTAATGCTGACACATTACATTTTCCGCAAATGCAGGCACGTCCGCAAGCTCTACTTCAAGACCGGGAAGCTGAGGCGCAGGCTGAGTCCAACCGGCTTCTTCCCATTTGTTCGGAGTCTTACCGTTGCCGGTTACCATGTGCATATAATATTTGCCGTCAATAGTGGTAAGACGGCACATGGTAAGAAGTCCGGTCTTAACCTTGCTGACATTGAGAATTCCCTCGGAAAGCTCACCGAATGCGGCAGGCATAACTGTCACATCGCCGTCAACCACCGCCGCAGGAACGTAGTCCGGTACACCTGCAATAACGCTGTTTTCAAAGAACTCATAAAATTCAAGATAGGGAGCCGCCTGTCCGGTTACGGCTTTAACCATAAGCTGGGTGATATTGCCAAGGCAGTCATTCTCGGGTATTGTGCAGAGATCCATTTCGTCGGAAAGAAGCATAAAGATAGGTGCAGGGGGGAAGCCAAGGAGCTTTTTCATGCCGTCTACATCCTTAAGAGATATAGCTTCATATCCGCGTTCCTCGCATATGGATTTTACTGCGAGATAGTATCCTGCCGCCTTTTCGAGTCCCTCTCGTTTAGCCGGCTTTAAGAATTTCCATTTAGACATACAGCCATCAATCACAGCCTGCTTTTCTTCTGGGGTGATCTTGTTGTATCTCTGCTCGATTTCGAGCATTTCAAAGGTTTCGATTTCCGGACCGATAGTGCGCTTGAGAGATGGACCGTCACACTGTGTGCCGTAAAGGTTCATATCGCGGTAGCCCGCCATGCCGGCACGAGCGTGGCGAAGCTTTTTAGCCGCCGCTGCCGCACGACCGTAATCGGCAACCTTTTTTGAGTTTGTGGGAAGACCTATGATATCGTATATGTACTTGAAGGTATAGCCGAGGTCAAAGAAGGTCTTGCGGATAGCCGTGGTGCCTGCCTGATCGGCGGTTGTAACGATTCTTCCGTCTTCTATCCAACCGCAGAGTCCCCAAAGCACCATGGGAATATTTCTGTAATGCTCGGTGATCTTAACAACAGCATGAGTCGGAATCCAACCTGCAATGCAGATAACGAGATAGTCGAATTCCTTGCCGCGAAGCTCTGATATTGCATTTTTAATATCATTTTCCTCGTAATCGTCGGTAACGGGGTATACTTTAATAAGCTCCTCACCTTCGGCTTCCAGTGCCTTTGCCGCGTTTGCACATTTCTTTATTATTATGTCCTTTGGTGTATTTACTTCTCCAAAGCCTATAAATGCTGCCTTTGCCATTTTTCATATTCCTTTCGCAAAATATTATTTTGTATTTCTACAATAACAGTATATCATTATTCATATGTGGAAGTCAATAAATCTAAGAACGAAAATGTTTCGAAATTTTGTGGAAACGCTTTTGCGGAAAAATATTTTTTCGTTGACAATATGATCGGAATAGTATATAATTGATGTTGCAAAATATAATTCGAGCAATTACTAAAACCTTTCGGAGGTGTGCGAAATGAACGATTGGCTGCACCGTGAGCGCATGATGCTTGGTGATGATGCTGTGGATAGCTTACAGAATAAAAATGTGCTGATATTCGGTATCGGCGGAGTTGGAAGCTATGCCCTTGAAGCCGTGGTACGCGCAGGCGTAGGGGCTGCTACACTTGTGGACAACGATACTGTGTCGGTAACAAACATCAACCGGCAGCTTATTGCCGATACCACCACAGTAGGGAGGCTTAAAACCGAGGTTGCCGAGGAGAGGGCAAAAAAAATAAATCCCGTCATTTTTGTCCGGAGATACGATACTTTTGCCGAACCGTCCAATATACCGGGTATAATAGATGAAACAAATCCTGACTTCATAATCGATGCCATAGATACGGTTACAGCCAAACTTGCCATAATAAAGGAAGCAAAGGAACGTGGGATTCCCGTAATATCGTCTATGGGCACAGGCTCAAAGCTTGACCCCACGCGCTTTAAAATAGTTGATATAACAAAGACGCATACCTGCCCGCTTGCAAAGGTTATGCGCCTTAAGCTTCGTGAAATGGGCATCGCCCACTGCGATGTGCTGTTTTCCGATGAGCTTCCGGTTAAAAACACCGCGCCGAGCGAGCTTGATGGGGCAACGTCGCGTCACATCCCCGGCTCAATTTCATTTGTGCCCTCTGCGGCAGGGCTTATTATCGGCGGCTTCGTTATAAGGAAGCTTCTTGGACTGTGATGCGGCATTATCTCAATTACATTTATGCTTCCGCATCAAGAAAAGACATGCACTGTAGGGCGGGGGGCTTGCTCCCGCCGCCATGATCGTTCAAAATCGCACAAAACGGCGGGAGTAAACCCCCCCCCCACCCGAAAACAATAAAATCTCACAACGGAAAGCGCTTGCCGAAGTGGTATTAACATCAAATAATTACCGCGCCGCCAAAATCTGTGAGTGTGCCGCCAAGCTCTATTTGGCGGTAGCCGTAGTCTGAAAGGAACCGCGAAATGCGTTCGCTGTCGGGGTGGTCGCCAAGTGTACCGAAAAAATAAACCGTGTCCCTATATACAAAGGATGCGCCGCCGATAAAGCCGTATTCGCACCCCTCAAGGGCGATATGACCGGGCGTGATGCGGAGTACGTTGACTTTGCAGGCTTCCATAGCGCGCGCCATTCCCTCGTCTGCGGTTACGGCGGCATTTGCCGATGACAGCGCAAGGGTAGAGCATTTAGCGTAGCCCTGATTTACATTTACAAGCGCCAACCCGTTTTCCTCGGCGTTTTTGCGTACTGCGTCTGACAGACTTTTTGTGCGTGCAAAAAGATACTTTCCTATGCGAAGAGTATTGAACGCGGTGTCGGTGGGATATCTGCCGGCAGGGGAATCCGGGACTACGATAAAGTGTGCAAGAATCTCGGACGGAAGTTTTTCAGAGTATAGACGGTTTATTATATGGTTTATACCATCGCTGTATATGAGTGTATCCGCGTGGGTGTTAACGGGCGGCGATATCCATTCGTCGGCAGGAAGCGGAATGGGCGTGAAGTCATACTTTGCAAGCTCGTCTGCATATATATTAAGGCACGGTTCACAGGATAAAATATATGGCATGAAATTCTCCTTCCTTGGGAAGCATAAATACAGAAAAAGCCCGTGCACAGCACAGGCTTCTTCAATTACATTAAATTAAACCGCTCTGGTAACTTTACCGGAACGCAGGCAGCGAGAGCAAACGTTAACGGTCTTAGGGGTGCCGTTTACGATAGCCTTAACTCGTCTGATATTGGGCTTCCAGGTTCTGTTGGTCTTGCGGTTGGAATGGGATACTGCAAGTCCGAACTGTACTGCTTTTCCGCAGATGCTGCACTTTGCCATGATATTTACCTCCGTATTTAAGCCGCCATGTTTCATAGCATGGCGATGCTGATTCATAACTAACAACAGCTATTATATCATATATTTTTCTAAATTGCAATAGCCTTTTGAAAAGTTTTTTGAAAATTTTCTCTTTTTTCAAGTTTTGCAGCACACAGGGCGGTATTTTGCTCGGCTTTTGTTGAAAGATTACAAAAATATGACCCTGTGTGAGAAAATGTTTTTTGTTACATTTGTAAGAACTTTGATAATACTACTTGCAAAATCTGCGAAAATGTAGTAATATGATACTGTACAGTAGTATAATACTGTTACGAAACATTTTGTGTATCTTATAAATGAAAGGGGTCAGTTATTATGACACTCAAGCTTAATGATAAATACATCAGCAATTTTCTTGCCGCAGAGGATATGTGCGGTATTGAGCCTGCGGTAAAATGCGCGATCAGGCAAGTAAAAGAGAAGAACGGACTTGGAAACGATTTTCTCGGCTGGGCAGATCTTCCCGTAAACTATGACCGCGAGGAATTTGCACGAATCAAGGCGGCGGCGGAAAAAATCAAGAAGACCTGCGATATTCTCGTGGTTATCGGTATCGGCGGCTCTTATCTCGGAGCACGTGCCGCTATTGAGTTCGTAAAATCCCCTATGTACAATGAAAAGAAGAAGGACACCCCCTCCATATACTTCGCAGGCAACAACATCTGCTCCTCCGCTCTTGCTGAGATCGTCGAGCTTTGCGAGGGCAAGGATATTTGCGTCAATGTTATCTCCAAGTCCGGTACAACTACCGAGCCTGCGGTTGCATTCCGTATCTTCCGTGAGCTTCTTGTAAAAAAATACGGCGAGGAAGGCGCAAGAGAGCGCATCTTCGTTACCACTGATAAGGCGCGCGGCACTCTTAAGGCGTTTTCCGATGAAAAGGGCTATGAAACCTTCGTTGTGCCGGATGATGTAGGCGGCCGTTACTCAGTTCTTACCGCTGTGGGGCTTCTTCCTATCGCGGCGGCAGGCTGTGACATTGATGCCATGATGAAGGGCGCGGCTGATGCGCGCGAAGCCTATGCATCCGAGGACACCCAAAACAACGACGCGGCAAAATATGCGGCGCTTCGCAACCTTATGTTCAGAAAGGGCAAGACCACCGAAATACTTGTTTCCTATGAAACATCCATGCTTATGATGAACGAGTGGTGGAAGCAGCTTTACGGCGAGTCTGAGGGTAAAGACAACACGGGAATTTTCCCTGCGTCCGTAATATTCTCAACGGATCTCCATTCCCTCGGTCAGTACATCCAAGAGGGCAGACGCAATCTCTTTGAAACTGTTGTGTCCATAGAAAAGTCAAACGATACCGTTATTATACCTAACGATCCCGCGAATGTGGACGGTCTTAACTTCCTCTCGGGAGAGGAGCTTCACAAGGTAAACAAGGCGGCTATGAGTGCAACTTTACTTGCACATGTGGACGGCGGCGTTCCTAATATCGTTCTGGAGCTTGCGGACAGAAGCGAGTATTCCTTCGGATGGCTTGTATACTTCTTTGAGCTTGCATGCGCGATTTCCGGCTACACCCTTGGAGTTAATCCCTTCAATCAGCCGGGTGTTGAAGCGTACAAGAAGAATATGTATGCGCTTCTGGGAAAGCCCGGATACGAGTCGCAGAAGGCTGAGCTTGAAGCCAGAATGTAAAAGTGCATACTGCACAAAAAATCGTCAGTTAGCACAAGTATATAAAGTGGTTTTGTACAACTTGTAAAAACTTTGCTAAATTATATATTTTCTCATGAAATCCTCTTGAAATTTTCTGAGTTTTAGTGTAAAATATAAACAGATACAAACAAACTTGGTATTGACATCACAAATTCAAGGAGGAAACACACTATGTTAAAGTTAATTATCGGCGTCAAAGGTACAGGCAAGACAAAGCAGCTTATCGAAATGGTTAATACCGCTTCCGAGCAGTCCAAGGGTTCCGTGGTCTGCATCGAAAAGGGTACAAAGCTGACCTACGATATCAAGCATACCGCCCGTCTTATTGATACTGTTCAGTACGGCATATGCGATGGTCAGTCGCTGTTCGGTTTTGTTGCAGGTATCATTGCCAGCAACCATGACGTTACCGACATATATATTGATTCCGCGCTTAAGATCTGTGAAAACGATCTTGCAAGCTTCGATAAGCTCTGCGACGAGGTTAACGAGCTTCTTAAGAAGTGCGAGGTTAAGTGCGTGATGACTGTATCCCTTGCGGCTGAGGCGGCAACCGATACAATCAAGAAATACCTCTAAATAATACATTAAGTGCTTATCTGCATTATGCCGCAAATCGGGGATTTGCGGCATAATGTGGGTTTTTAAGCTTTTGTGTGTAGTTTAAAAATCCAGAAAACGGAGAAAAAACAATGAAGAAAAACGTAAGAATCGCTGCGCTCGGTATATCACTTCTGCTTGCGGCTTCCGCGGCTTTTGCCTGTGGGGATAACGGTCAGACTGCAGAAGCTTATACAATTATTAAAGAGAGCACCGATAAGGCACTGAGCATCGAAAGCGGTGAAATACTGATTTACGAAATGAATACGGCGGATAAAGATTTTGAGGGATATGCCCTTAATAAATCATCCGAAACATACATCCGCTTTACAGGTACGGAGGATCCGGATTTTAATCTCAGCGCTACAATAACAGCGGTTGATGCCGGCCAAGCAGACACCTATGAGCTTATAAAGGACGGAGAGAACGTACTTGAGCTTACCAACGGTGAGGGGGCTTTTATCGAGGATGCGGTGCTTCCGGATATATTTGAGCTTTTCCGTCTTGAGTATGACGTAAAGGATATAAAGTCTGTTGAGGTGGTATGGCTCGAAAAGGGCATACAGCTTTATTCGCTTACTATGAACTCACAGTATGCCAACAAGTTTGATATTACCGAGGATGATATGACTACGGACTGCACCGACGTGGTGTTGTCTTACTACATCAACTCCGTTAAAGAACTGCAGAAGGTTGTATGTGAATACACCTCAACTGTTACGGTAAACGGTGAATCCGTGAAGGTCGTAAAAGCGATTGACGCACAAATTGCATAATTTTTCCGGCGACAGCTTGGCTGTTGCCGGTTTTTGTTAGGAAGAAGATAAGGAGCTGTTGCACCTAAATGCAACAGCTCCTTAATACTATTTTTGAGGGGTATCTTTTGCCATATTGTGGAACGCCGACAGAAGCGCGTTGTTGCTTGCCTTGATAACGTCCGTGTGGGTTCCAACACCCCAGAACATTTTGCCGTCGGCACGTTCAAGCCCGATGTAGGATGCTGCCATACTCTCTGAGCCTTTACCCTGCATGCTGTGCTGTGAGAAGACCTCGAGGGTGTACTGTGTCCCCGTGTAAGCCTTGAGGGCGTTGCTGAAGGCGTTGAGCGAACCGTTGCCTTCCGCTTCAATGGTGGTTTCCTTCCCGTTTTCAGAAAAGGTGATGCGGATTTTTACCGTTTCCTTTTCACGGGTAAAGTTTAATGCGCTTACGGTGATCTCACATGGAACGTCAAGGTAGTTCTCACTAAATATATGGAATATCTCCTCGACCTTAAGCTCTCGTTCCTCTCTGTCGGATATGCCCTTGCAAAGATTTCCGAAGTGTTCGCGCATTTTTCCGGGCATGTTATATCCGAAGCTATGCTCAAGCAGATATGCAATGCCGCTCTTGCCGGATTGGGAGTTCACGCGAATAACGTCAGCATCGTATGTTCGTCCAATATCTACCGGATCTACGGGGATATAAGGAACGCTCCATTTGTGGAGATTATTGGTTTCTCTGTACTTCATTCCCTTAGCGATAGCATCCTGATGACCGCCTGAGAACGCCGCAAATACAAGTGCACCTGAATACGGAGTACGCGGCGGAACCTGCATACCGGTGCAGGCCTCGTATTTTTCAACCAAATACGGTATATCCGAAAAATCCAGCTTCGGATCGACTCCGTGGGTGTACATATTCATAGCAAGGGTTATAATATCCACGTTGCCGGTGCGCTCACCGTTACCAAAAAGCGTTCCCTCAACACGGTCGGCGCCTGCAAGCAGAGCAAGCTCTGTATCCGCTACACCTGTACCGCGGTCATTGTGGGGATGAAGCGAAAGAGTCACAAATTCGCGGTATTTGAGATTTTCGCTCATATATGCAACTTGAGAGGCGTAAATGTGGGGTAAACTCATTTCCACTGTTGCCGGAAGATTGATGATCACGTTGTTGTTTTCATCCGGCTCAAGCACGTCAAGCACTGCATTGCATACCTCAAGGGCGAATTCCGGCTCAGTACCTGTAAAAGATTCCGGCGAATACTCAAAGCGGAAATTTCCATCGTATTCCTTTGACAGCTTCTTTACAAGCGCTGCACCGTCTACGGCTATCTTTTTGATTTCATCTTTGGTCATTTTAAAGACCTGATCTCTTTGAGCCGCGCTGATGGAATTGTAGAAGTGTATTATGGCGTTGGGCGCGCCCTTGCAGGCTTCAAAAGTCTTTCTGATAATATGCTCCCGACACTGGGTAAGAACCTGAACCGTAACATCCTCGGGAATCATTTTTCTGCCTATCAGGGTGCGTAAAAATTCGTATTCGGTATCGCTTGCTGCAGGGAAGCCCACTTCGATCTCTTTGAAGCCCACATGGAGTAAAAGCTTGTAAAATTCCAGCTTTTCGTTTAAATTCATGGGGATGACAAGGCTTTGGTTTCCGTCACGCATGTCCACGGAGCACCAAGTTGGCGGCTTTTCGATATGATCCTTTTTCACCCAACCGCTGTATTTTTCGGATACCGGGAAATATCCCACACAGTATTTTGATGGATCCATCATGCCTTGTTCTCCAGAACGGCAACCGCCTCTATTTCAAGTAATGCACCCTTGGGAAGTGCCTTTACAGCTACGCAGGAGCGTGCCGGCTTTTCCGTGAAATATTCGGCGTATACGGCGTTGAAAGCAGCGAAATCTACCATATCGTTTAAATAGCACACGGTTTTAATCACGGTTTTTAGGGATGCTCCCGACGATTCAAGAACTGCTTTTAGATTCATGCACACCCTGTGTGCCTGCTCTGTTATACCGCCGCATACCATTTCGCCGGTTTCGGGATCAAGGGGGATCTGCCCCGATGTGAAAACAAGGCTGTCGGCGATTATTGCCTGAGAATAAGGACCGATTGCGGCAGGAGCCGATGAAGTTTCAACTTTTTTATACATATTTATTCTGCCTTTCTTTTTAAACGTGGGCGTCTTTCAGATAAAGAAAAAACGCCCCAAAGCTACACTAAGCTTTGAGACGGGCATAAATTTAAAATTTACACTCGCGGTACCACTCAAATTGCGGAATTTGATCCGCCACTTACTATGCACTGACGCAGCATGTTTACGCGGGGAGTATCTACTGAGTGAGGTTCACCTTTGGGACTCCCGGCTCAGAAGTGAGAGAAGCAAAGGTTTGGCACACCGATTCACAGCATCCATCGGCTCTCTGCAGTGCGTATATCCCCGCCCATTCTTCGTCACAGCCTTTAATTTTATATATTTTAGCACATCGAGGCGGCGATGTCAAGGGATTTTGTGTTTTTTTGTGTAATTTTGTGTGATAAATCGGGGAAATAAGACTATTCGCCGCTTTTTGTGCATTCATCCATGTGCAGTCTGCCTACCGTCGGCAATTATTTGGGTGATGTCATTTCTTTTCATCCTTGTGTTTTTTATCTGTGGGCGCGTGATTGTTTTCCATGCGCATTTCCCAGTGGATGATGAAAGCAAGAAGGGCGCGGATAAGAATAACCACCGTCAAAACCGCAAGCTCGCTCAGCTCCCTTACGATTACCGTGTTGACGATCTCAGCGCCCATCTTGAATTCAAGCGCCAAAGCAAGTGATCTGCCAAGCGCCAGAACCACGTTTATAGGTTCTTTTCTCTTTATTCTTACAAGAAAAAGCGAAAGGGCGTGAAACGTGCCTATTACAATAATAAGTATACCGATAAGCTCCAATGTATAAACTACGATTTCCGCAAGATGATGCAGAATGTATTCGTAGCTTTCAATAAACTGTGCCATAAAGCCTCCTGTATTTTTAAATACCGCTGTACGCCGAAAAAACGGTTCGGCGGATGCATCAATTTGTAATATACTTCTCGAAACCGGCGGAAAAGTGCTTGCTTCCGTCGCCAATCACCCACATTGCTTCAACATCTGTAAGGGATTCCACAAGCTCCATTCCCTCGGAAAGGGGCATGCAGAATAACGCGGTGGAAAGCGCATCGCCAAGCCCTGAGTCGCCGCATACCACCGATACGGATAAATATCCATCTGCAGGCATCAGCGTTTCGGGGTCAATAATGTGATGGTATCTTTCGCCGTCAACCACATAGTATCTCTGATATGAGCCGCTGGTTACAAGGGCTTCATTTGTCAGACCAAGATATGCAATATAATCGGCTGTTGTATCTTCCGGATTCTCGATTCCTGCCGTCCAGCTTTTACCGTCAGGCTTTGAACCGACTGCACGCACGTTTCCGCCTACGTTTATAACGTATCCGGAAATTCCGCGCTCTTCAAGGGAACGTGCCGTCATTTCTACGGCGTATCCCTTGGCTATAGCTCCCACGTCAAGCTTCATCTCGGAATCTGAAAGTGTGACGGTGTTGTTTTCGGTATCTATTATAAGATCATTTATATCCGTGTGTTCTGCCGCTTCTTTCAGTGATTCCGTATCGGGAAGTTTTGCGGCAGCGGGATCATTCATGCCCTCGCTTCTATAGTCGTGCCATATGGAAAGCACGCTTCCCATGGCGATATTCACTTTGCCGTCGGTGAGCGCATACATTTCCTTCGCGTAAAGAAGCATGTCGATTATTTTTTCGTCAACGGTGACGGCAGGATGTACCCCATTCGTCAGCTCATTTACCGTACAGAGGTTGTTAAGCCCCTCGAATCTGTGATAAATGGTGAACAGCCTGTGATACTCCGCAAGCTCGTTAAGGACATCGCCTGCTACGCCATCAAATTCCTCTTTGCTGTCAGCGTACCCCACAATGGTAGTTACGGTATCGAAATATTCAAAAGAATATTCGGTGAATTTTTGCCTCGTTTTCTCGCATGAGGAGAGGGTAACAGTGTGCAAAGCCAAGGCGGCTGTAATCAGAAAACAGAGAATTTTTTTCACGGTTTGATATTTCCCCCTCACAAAAGTAATAACTTAGTATACCTATATCAAAACGGGAGGCACGCCTCCCGTTTTGTATATTTGTCGTATTTAAGATCAGCCGATCTTTCCAGCCGCTTTTACGAAGCCGTCAACGAGAACGGTGCATCCTGCCGCCTTAAGGTCGGCACTTCCATAGCTGTCCTCGCCCATGAGAGCGGAAACATCGGAAGCAGTCTTGCCAATGCAAGCTGCATCAAATGCCGCTGCCTGCTCGTACCATTCCTTAGCCGCGCCGCCGTATGCCTTCATGTTGTAGTTGTCGCCAAGCTCTTTCTTGGTGAGAACTTCCTTTGAGGTGTCGAGGGTGGAAACACCTGTCATGTCAAAGGTGAACTTAACCTGAGCACAGTCACTGCTTGCGGCAGTGATCTTGCCCTCAGCGTCAACAGCCGCCGCGAATACGGTGGTTTCAAGCTGATTCTGACCGTCTTTCTCATCGGTAGCATCACCGGTGGACTGAGCGGTATGAACGCCGATCGTAAGCTTATCGGAAGCAGTTGCCGCGGACTCAGCTGCGTTAGCAATAGCCTCGTCGATAGCCTTTACGAAGGAATCAATAAGAATGGTGCATCCTGCGTTGATAACATCCTCTGTCCCCTTGTTGTCGGAAGCGAGGAGTGCCTTTACTTCGTCTGCGGTCTTGCCTGCGGCGAGAGCGCAGAAAGCGTCAACCTGCTCGTACCATTCCTTAGCCGCGCCGCCGTAAGCCTTCATGCCGTAGCCATCGCCCTGCTCATATTTGGTTGCGAAGGAATCGCTTGCAATCGCCTTGCCGTCAGCGGTAAAGGTTGCCTTGTTGTCAGCGCAGTCGATAACGCATTTAACGATTTTGCCCTCAGCGTCAAGAAGAACAGCCGCAACGGTAACAGTTGCCTGACCGTAGCCGTCCTTTTCATCGGTAGCGTCCTCAGCCTTAACTGCAACGTCAACGCCAAGACCGAGCTTAAGAGCGGCTTCCTTCTTTTCGCCGCATGCGGCGAAAAGAGTAGCAGAAGCAAGCATAAGAACTGCCATTAAAAGTGCTGAAAATTTTTTCATAATTGTTTCTCCTGGTTATGTTTTATATTATAAAATTGACCGCATACATTATACCATACAAGTACTTGTATGTCAACATGTAACTTAGGAAATCTTATATTCTCTGAAGGCATTAACGATAGAATCTTTTTGGCGGAAGGCGTTTTACCATAAATATCCCCGCAAGGCCCACAAAGAGTCCGGAAACCGTACCGGTTAGGGTAAGTATAATGGTATAGTAAGCAATTTCCACGGTTTTAAGAACCAGAATCGCAACAATTATCTGACCTATGTTGTGACTTATTGCACCTGCGATGCTGACAGCCGCCATGGAAAGAGGTGCAAACTGCTTAAGAAGTGCCATAACCGCAAGACTGAGGCATGCGCCGGCAATACTGTACAAAAATATCATGGCGTTGCCGAAAAGCATGGAAACAACCGCGATTCTCACAAAAGAAACCGCGGCGGCTTCGCGTATACCGCAGGTATACAGCATGTAGATAACGGCAATGTTGGGAAGCCCTAACTTTATACCGGGAACTGCGGCGAATATGGGCGGAATTAACACTTCCACATAGGAAAGGAGAATCGCCACAGCAGCCACAAGCCCAAAAAATGTGAGCCTTCGTATTTTCCTACTGTTGTTTATCATTATAGCAACCTACTCATGAAATAATATCGGGAGCGTTGGATTTTTCCGAATTTACGGAGATAACAACCCTGTTGGGAAGGCAGATTATGCTTTCCCCGTTTCTTTTTATAGGCTTGTGGGCTGAGCATATGCCGTCGGGACAGCTTGCATGTGACACATACGCTTCGCCGTTTTCGATAACCAGCACATTAAGTCCGTCAGCGTTCTCCCCACTGCGGATATCCACAGTGACATTTTCGGAAAGGGAATAGCTTTCGTAAACCTTGCCGTCAATACTCACGGTAACGGTATCGCCCTCGCCTGACGTTAGAAAAAGCACCGCGCAGGCAATAGAAATAACCGCCAAAAGTCCAAAAACAAACAATAGGTCGTTTCTTAAAATCCGCTTACGTTTTTTCTTATCCGGCAACTCCGGTTGATTTTTGTTCATAGATTCAAGCCTCACAAGGTACGGTGGAATCTGAAAACGTGCATGGCTTTAAACAGCCGGTGAGACATGCATCGATGCAAGCACCGCATCCGGTACATTTAGCATGGTCAATTACCGCCAAATTATTCAAAACTGCAATCGCGCCGAAAGCGCAGGACTTCTCGCACTTTTTACAGCCGATGCAGGCGTTTTTGCATACTTTTCTGGCATCCGCGCCCTTATCGGTATTACTGCACATGACAGCCGTGTGATTTTTTCTCGGAATCATGGAGATAATATGCTTAGGGCAGGTGGTTTCGCAAAGAGTGCATCCGATACACAGAGATGAATCTATATGTGCAATGCCATCCTTCATGCATATAGCGCCCACGGGGCAGGCAGCGGCACAGTCACCGAAGCCGAGGCATCCGTAGGTGCAGGAATTTGGGCCGCTGTAAATGGCAGAGGATGCTCTGCATGATCCAATGCCGATGTATACGTTTTTTACCGATGTCGCCGTGCAGTTGCCGTTGCAGTGAACGAAAGCTACCACATCCTTTGGGGGTGGAATTTCTACGCCGAGAATGCTTCCTATTTCTTCCGCCACAGGTGCACCGCCGGGGATGCACTTATTGGGCGCGGCTTTGCCCGCGGCAACAGCCTCTGCGTAGTCATCACAGCCCTTACAGCCGCAGGCACCGCAGTTTATTCCCGGTAAGAAGGCACGGATGGCTTTTCTTTTTTCATCGTATGGAACATCGAAAAAGTGTGCGGCGGCAGTGAGCAAAAGTGCAGACACAAGACCGATAGCAGCTACCAGTCCTACTGCGATTAAGATATTGGTCATAATGTTCCTCCTTAAGAAAAGAGTGAGTCAACAATACCCGAGAATCCCATAAAGGCAAGGGAAATAAAGGACGCCGCAATAAGAGTAATAGCAAGATCGCGGAAAGGTTCGGGTACACGGGTTTCGTCGATTCGACTGCGCATGCCGGAAAAGAGGATCATGGCAAGCATAAAGCCAAGACCGCATCCGAGGGAGCTTACCATAGATTCAAGGAAGCTATAGCCGTCGGTAATATTGTTGATAGCAACACCAAGCACCGCGCAGTTGGTGGTGATAAGGGGTAAATATACGCCAAGCCCTCTGTGGAGCGCAGGCAGAAGCTTTTTTGTAGCAAGGTCAAGAAGCTGTACAAGAGAGGCGATAACAAGGATAAACACAATAGTCTGCATGTATCCAAGACCTGCGGCATCAAGTACACACTGAATAGGCCAAGTAACCGCTGATGCCAGAATCATAACGAGGGTTACGGAAACGCCCATACCCACTGATTGATCAAGCTTCTTTGATACGCCGAGGAACGGGCATATTCCGAGGAAGCGTGTAAGAACATAGTTGTTGATAAGAACTGATGAAAGGAGAATTACGATAAGAGTTTTTAAGGTATCCATTATTTATTCTCCCCTTTCCTTACACATACCTGTTTCGCAGGTGGATTTTGAGGGACAGCCCTCGCAGGCAAAGCTTTTCTTTACGGGAGCTTTGCCCTTAGTGATCACATATACAAGGGCGATGAGTAAACCGTAAACCAGCATGCCGCCGGGTGCTTTTGCAAGAAATTCTATTTTGTAGTTTTCAAGAAGCGGTATAGATATTCCGGCGAAGCTCGCGTTTCCGAGTACCTCACGGATAACAGCCATGGCGGTGAGTGCCACTGTAAAGCCAATTCCCATGCCAAGACCGTCGAGTGCGGATATTAGGGGAGAATTCTTGCTTGCGAACATTTCCGCTCTGCCGAGAATTATGCAGTTTACGGTGATAAGGGCAAGATATACGCCCAGCATATCATAGAGAGTCGGGAAAAACGCCTGAATTATCATCTGAACCACCGTAACAAAGCCGGCGATGATGATAATATAGCAGGGGATACGCATATTGTCAGGGATTATCCTACGAAGCAGAGAAACAAGGATGTTGGAGCATACAAGCACCGCCAAAGCCGCAATTCCCATGCACAGAGCGCCTACAACATTAGTAGTGGTGGCAAGGGTAGGGCATGTGCCGAGAATCAGCACGAATACAGGGTTCTCTTTTAGGATTCCTCTCGTAACGAGAGATATATTTTTATTTTTCAAGCTTGACCATTCCTTTCAAAAAGTTGTAAAGTTTTGTGACGTTTTCCGCAAGGAAATTTGCGCCGGCGGCGCAAAAGGCGCAAAACTTATTGGCATGAAAAATGTTACGTTTTTCATGCTGTTCCTCCCATAAAGACTTTTACCGATTCAAAGGCGCGGAGAACAGCTTCTCTGTAGCCTGCGGTGGTGTAGGTCGCACCTGCGATAATGTCAACCTCGCCGCATTCAGCCTCGGTCTTTCCTACAAACTGACTGTAGTAGTCCGCATCCTCTACAATAACGCCGCCGATGTTAGCGGTTTCACCGTGGGAGAGGGTCACGCAGTCAAGCACTTTTCCGTCTGCCGTAATGGCGATACGGATAACGATATATTCGCCGGATGCAGGGTGGTAGTCGTCGCCGCCCTTGATACCGTAGCCAACGCCCTTTATCTCAATGATAAAGTTGCCGCTTGCGGTCTTTTTAGCAGATATAAGCTGTTTCGGCAAGCCCTCGTAAGCAGAGATATCAACATCTTCGGTGGAACTTCCGCTTATCACAACTGCCGCATCAGTCACCGCAAGAGTAAATTCCTCTGTGGTTTCGGTAATCACGTTTCCGGCTTTATCAACGGCTATAAATTCTTCGCCGATAATAAATACCATGCCTTCGCCGTTGTCTGCGGTGTATACGGCATCAATGCCCTCGATTTCTTCTACGATAAAGAGCTTGGTGAATTTACCCTCAGATACAGGAAGCGCCGCACTAAGGTTATCCGCGAGGATCTCTTCCTCGGTGCGCAGATCCACAGAGCCGCCGTCAAGTATAAGCGCCGCATTAAGGGCATCACCCAGTGCGCCGCGGTAAGCGTTTACCGTAAGGCTGGTTGCGCCGGCTTCAACATCCGCAAGAGTTTCGGAGTTCTTACCTGCAGCAAGTGCGCCGAAGGTCTTTTCCTTGCCCCAGGTTTCGTTTGAAGCAAGGCATACAGCTCCGCTTATTGTACCGTCGGGGTTTACGCCGCACATTATTACAAGACCGGGAGCAAAGCCCGTGGTTTCAAGCTTAAACACATATCCGCCGTCTGATTCACGGTATGCTTCCGTAACGGTTTTCGGAAGCTCGTATGGAGAAACATCAAGAAGCTCAAAGCCTTCGCCGTTTGGCATGACTTCAAGAAATGCCGCATCCTTTGCGGAATTCTGATTTTTTTCTATAATAGGTGCTGTTATTTCGTTTGTGAGTGCAAGGATCAGCGCAAATACTGCGCAGATACATACAGGCACGATTATATCTTTAAGTAGTTTCTTCATCGTTATGCACGTTCCTTTCTGCCCACACCGAACACTTTATGCTTGGTCAAAGATTCGATATAAGGTGTGAGGATATTCATAAACAGTATGGCAAAGGATACGCCCTCGGGATATGTTCCGAAGTATCTGATAAGAGCGGTAATGAGTCCTGCGCCAAGTCCGCAGATTATCTTGCCCCATGGAGTTGCAGGCGAGGTAACGTAATCCGTTGCCATAAAGATTGCGCCGATAAGAAGGCTTCCTGAAAGTATCATGGAAAGCGCTGTCATAGGATCAAAGCCCTCCATGCAAAGCGAGAACACAAACACCGTGCTCACAAATGAAACGGGAATATGCCAGGAGATCACGCGGCGTATGAGAAGATAAGCGAAACCAAGGAGAAGCGCCGCCGCACAGGTTTCGCCGATAGCGCCGCCGTGGAGTCCGAGGAAAAGATCTCGTACCTGCGGCAGATTCTCGCTCGGTGCCACCGAAAGAGGCGTTGCACCGGAAGCTGTATCTACAAGTGTGGGGAAGGACGGAACGGCTACCGCGCCGAAGGATATAAGCATAAACACTCTTGCCGTAATGGCGGGGTTTACGGGATTTGCACCGATTCCGCCGAAAAGACATTTTACGATGATGATAGCGAATACGGAACCTATAACACACTGCCAGAGCGGAATCCCTGCCGGCAGGTTAAGCGCTAAAAGTAAGCCGGTGAGGGCGGCGCTCAGGTCACCCACAGTCTGTGATTTTTTTGTTATAATGTTGAATAAAGCCTCAAATAGGACGCAGGATGCGGTGCACACCGCAATTACAAGTAATGCCCGTAATCCGAAAATTACCGTACCTGCCACAGCCGCCGGCAGGAGCGCGATGATCACATCACGCATGATGGCTTGTGTTGAGTTTCCGCTGTGAATATGAGGAGAAACAGAGATCTTTAATTTGTTCATGACTTGTTTGCCTCCTTTGCTTTTGCTTCTTTTAAAAGCACCTTTGCTAACTTGTTTGTCTGTGTGAGAGGACGGTTAGCAGGGCAGACGAAGCTGCAGCAGCCGCACTCCATACAAGCGTTCACGCTGAGTTTTTCAAGCGTTTCCACATCCTTTCGGTCAAATGCTCTGAGTATACCGGCCGGAGCAAGTCCAAAAGGACAGTTGTTGGTGCATGCACCGCATCTGATGCAGGCGGTGGTTTTCGGAAGCTTTGCTTCCTTTTTTGTAAGCGCAAGAATCGCGTTTGTGGTCTTGAGAACAGGTGCGCTCACATCCGGTACTGTGATACCCATCATGGGACCTCCGTAGATCACCTTTTCGGGATCATCCGTAAGTCCCCCGCAGAAGTCGAATACGTCAGAGATAGCGGTACCGATGGGTACGATTACGTTTTTTCGCATTTTAACGGCGCCGCCGTCAACGGTAACGCACTTCTCTACAAGGGGCATACCGGTTTTTAAATAGTTTCCGATAACGGCGAGGGTGGTGCAGTTGAGTACAACACATCCAACGTCAATTGGGAGCTTGCCCACGGGAACTACCTTTCCTGTGGTATGGTAAATGAGTACTTTTTCGCCGCCCTGAGGGTATACCGAGGGAAGCACCTTTACTTTAGCCGCGCATCCTGCATCGCTTACGGAAGCGGCAAGCTTTTTCATGGATTCTACGGATTTCGGATTGCCTAATTCGATTCCGATTATTACGCTCTTTATGCCAAGATGCTTTTTCATGGCTTCAAGGGCATACGCCATATCGTCACCTCTGGTGATCATGGTATGGGTGTCGCTTGTGATATAAGGTTCGCATTCGGCGCAGTTGATAATGAGGTGCTCTATACGCCTTGAATCTACGTTAAGCTTGAAATGAGAAGGGAAGCCTGCGCCGCCAAGTCCCACTACACCGCTGTCGTGCACAGCCAGAATAAGGTCCTCTGCTGAGTTTATTACGGGAACTGAGAGATTTTCGTCCGCCGCCATTTCGCCGTCTGACTCGATAGTTATGGCAGGCACATTTCCGTGGAAACAACGCATGTCCGCGATTTTTGTTACTTTGCCAGAAACGCTGGCAAAGATGGGGGTGGAGATATTTCCGCCGGATTCAGCTATTTTTGTTCCGACTTTAACTGAATCTCCTACCTTTACAACGGGTACGGCAGGCGCACCGATGTGCATAGACATAGAGATGGTGACGGATGTTGGGGCAGGCATACGTTCTGCCGCAGTATTTGCGGTATTTTTTCTGTGAGGAACGCGAATACCTTTTAAAGAAAACGACATTGCTTTTATCATTCCTTTCCGGCATTTTTTAGCCTTGGGATCATATAATCATTGTTATAAAATACACAAACGCATCTTTAGGTATTATACCATGAAATATATAGCTTGTCAATGGTATTTAGTGCATAGCGGTATTACCGGAATGAAGCGTGATTTCCTGAAATCATGGGGATTTTTTTGTGTTCAGATTTATACGATCCGAAGTTTCCCGTATATTCCGACATGTGAAATTGTATGCAGTTTTTGCGGGATTCTCGCTGTCAATCCATTTCTATGTACAAATGTTATAATAAGGAAAAATTTGGCGTAATCGTTTCGGGAATATGTGCTTCGCAAAGCTACGTTAACAAATAGCAGTTTGTTTGTTCACCCATACGTCATAGTTGGGTGATATGCTGTGCAGCAAAGCGGAGTGAGATATACGCGCGGTTATATAGAAACACCGATGAGGGTTACAGGTAACCTCATCGGTGTTTCTCATATTCCATAAGTTCCCGTCAGCGGATCCTTGAAGATACCAATTTCGGGGGTTGCAAAGGTGAAAATGATAAACATAACGGCAATCACGCAGAGTACTGCAAACGCCAATTTCTGCGACTTACATCTTGTCGTTTCATTGTTAAACTGCCGCGTTTCATAGATATACGCAGCCGCAGCCGCGATAAAGAAAATCGCAATGTTGATCCAGTCCGGCGATTTGCCGATCACACCGTTGTAGGTGTAAAAGATTACGGGAATCAAGCCAAGACCGAGCGTGATGCCTTTCAGCTTGACGCACCAAAATTCCTTGCGATCCTTAAAGAAAAAGCTCTGCACGATGGCGAAGATGAACATAGGCCAAAATAGCAGCTTCATGTGCTCCCATGTAGATTCGTTCACGCCGGAGAACGGTGCGGCGATTGCCGCCTTGCCGAGCCAGTCATATAAGAAATGAAGTATCGTGCCGCCCAGCGAGGTTACGGCGAAGCCGAGAAGTTGGGCAAGGTTTATTGATCGGTTCATGTATTCACCTGCGAAATGGATTTATAATGCAGTGTATGCAGGCAGATGGAGATTTATACCGTATGCAAAAAATTCGCGATAACCTAATTTGCGTTCGCATGTTATTGCTATTTGGCAAAAGATATGGTATAATTGTACCTATAGATATTTATAAATTAAGCAGCAGTGCTGTGATTTTAAAAGGAGAATCGATCATGTCAGAATTTTTGGCATCAATTCACCCCGCAGCGGTGTGCTTCATCGTATGCGCCGCGAAAATAATCGAGATAACGATTCAGTCACTTAAAACCTGCATGATGGTAAAGGGACAACGGCTGAAAGCGGCAGGGCTTGGTTTTATTGAGTGCACGATATGGGGACTTGTCATCTCAACCATTATAGGAACACTCGGCGACAATTTGTTTCTTCTTGCGTTTTATTGTCTGGGGTATGCCACGGGTCTGTTCCTTGGCTCAACGCTTGAGGGCAAAATTGCGCTTGGAACGTCGAATCTTCAGCTTATTGCAAATGACGAGAATACGGGGAAGATAATCGAATATCTCCGCGAGAACTCCCGCGGATACACTGTTTTCGAGGGGCACGGCTCCACAGATAAGATGAACATGATCCTTATAATCCTGCCTCGCCGTGATTCGCTTTCGGTGCTCAAAGAAATACGAAAGCTCTGCCAAAATAATGTTTTCGTCGTTGCGTCCGAGGTCAGCAAATATGCCGGCGGCTACGGAATGATGAAATAAAACTGTGTGGAGGTGTGAAATGACACTTGAAACAAGCCGCCTCATTCTCCGTCCATGGCGCGAGGATGATGCCCAGGGTCTATATAAATATGCCTGCGATCCCGAGGTAGGTCCGCCTGCCGGCTGGCAGCCGCACACGAGTGTTGAGAACAGCCGTGAGATCATCCGCACGGTGCTCAGCGCTACTGAAACCTACGCAGTTTGTCTGAAAGAGGACGGCAAGCCGATCGGAAGTATAGGCTTGCACCGCGCTGATCTTGCCGAGAGGTTTCGCGGATAAATGTTTATGCCGCAGACAAAGAAATACGCCGATGAGGTTTTGCATTCCTCATCGGCGATTATTATTTCAGTGCCCCTCGTGCTCGGCGTCGGCTTTCGTCTGATGCACCGTTCCGTATGGATGCTGGGGCGGCGCGTATAGCGAATACAGCTTCAGCGGTCGGTTTCCGACGTTGACGATGTTGTGCCACGTACCGGCAGGAATGATAACTGCATAATTCCCGTCCACGCACGCTTTTTCGCAGAGCGAATGACGGCAGCTTCCCATATAAACCTTGGCGTGACCGCTCTCGATGCGGATAAACTGGTCAACGTCTTCGTGCATTTCAACGCCGATTTCGCCGCCGACGGGGATACACATGAGCGTTAACTGCATATGACATCCCGTCCAGAGCGTGGTGCGGAAATTGCGGTTCATGTTAGTTGCGTGACTAATATTGAATACAAACGGCTCGGCACCGTAGTCGCGCACTTCGGGATGCCTGCCGCAGTTGTGATTTCGCATATTGATACCTCCTTATCAGGTACAGTATCAGTATATGCGCGGCTTATTCGCTTTGATAAAGTGTAAGGGTGTCATCATCTGCACGGTAAATGCCGAGAAAGATGTCTTTCGCGTTTTTGTGCCTTTGTGATTTGAGCTGTTTTTCGAGCCATCTTTCGTTTCGTCCCATACGGGAAAGATTTTCGCCCATTATACGCCCGTCCATAATAACCTCCACGCCGATCTCTGCGGATTTTACCGTAATACCCAAATCCTCGGGAGTTGCAGGGCGGTTTGCGGATTTCGGCAGTATGGACAGCTTTCCGTTATGCTCAAACACCGCCGTCTGTATCTCGTCGAGGTCGAAATATCCCTGTTCGCGGCAGAGAAGCAAAAACTCGGATAGGTCGAGCTTCGCTTTTTTGAGGTTTGCACGGTAAAGCTTGCCATTGTTCATCAAAATCGTGGGTGTGCCGTTGATATATTTGCGTGTGCGAGGCATTTTGTGTGCGGCTAAGGTAAGCACGACCGATGCAAGACCGTAGACCGCGAGCGCGATAAGCGGCTTCCACGGTTCTTCAAGCTCTGTCGCAAGCTCCGCGCCAATAGAGCCGATGGTGATACCGCCAACGTAATCGAAAAAGTCAAGCTGTGCCACCTGCTTGTGTCCCATGATCTTTGTGATGATGAACAGCGCTCCCACCGATAGAAGTGCTGTTAGTATGACCTTAATAATATCCATTTTGCCACTCTCCCGTTTCTTTTTAGTTTGCGGCAAAACGGGGGATTTATGCGGTGTGGGCGGCAATATTTGCACCACGGCAGATGAATGTACTTACGGCTTCATCACCTTCACAAATCGGAACATTTCATCCGGACCTTCGTCGGGATCGTGCTCCTCATCGTCGATCATCAGCTCACTCGGCTGGAAATATTCGCACCAGAACTGGTCGATTTTGAAGCCGCACTTGTTGACGTAAAAATGGATGTTGCGCTTCTCGAAATAGGGCGTGCAGGTTTCCCATACCTTCGTTTCGGGATGGAGTGCTTCTACTGCCAGCCACGCGCCGTATCCGATGCCTTTGCTGTGCTCCTCGGGCGCGGTAAACAGAATCTCGAGGTGATTGTGGTTAGTCTCGCGGTCGATCTTCAAAATCACGCCGCCGACCTTTCTGCCGTCAACAATGATGCGGTAGGTTTCGTTCTGCGGATCGTCGATGCAGCGCTCGATGGTTTTGCGGGAGATGATCTCGCCGTCGCCGTCGATGTGGTCATCGCGCTCGCCGAATTCCTGCATTGCGCCGTATTTGAACGACCATTGGTTATCGAGAATGAACTGTTCGCGGTCGTCTTCTGTGAGCGGTACGAGGGTTACGGTTGTGTTTTTCATAATATGCCTCCAAAAAATAAAACTCCGGCTATTGCACACACAATAACCCGAGCTCACTCGGACACCTAATCCGGCAATTGAACACTACGGCGTTCTGCCTCCGGTGACGTTTTCGTTTTTATTATTATAGCATGGATTGAGATGAAAGTCAAGAGATCAGCGTACAATATTTGCGCCGTATCAGGCAAAAAAATGCCCCGCGCGAGGCGGGGCAAGAGAAATCATATTGCGTATTGATTCAATCTTTCAACAATGGCAACGAAACGAGGATCCTGACGGATACTGTCATATCGACCATGCTGTAAACGATCCAGCATATGATAGCAATCTGTATGTCCGGTGAGTTCGTGGAAATCTTTGCTTTTTTCGGGATAGAACTGAGTATCAACCAAGAAGGATGTGAAATACTTGCCGTGATCATTCTGATAGGAAATGTCATAACTTACGGCATGATCGCACATTTTTTCAAGGGATTTGAGTGCCTCATCCGCTTTGCCCAGAGCTATCTGATAGGTAGAGATAAGCCAGTGATTCTTGGAAAGCCTGTTATGATGGTAAAGCAGATCGTTGCCGTAAATCATAAAATACAGTTGATTAGAAATACGGAGCATTTCAATTTTACTCTCCCACGTGGACGAATCGTTAGGAAGATCATCGTTTAGTACAAGATTACGAATAGTAAGTCCGAGGCCATCAGTCAACTTATCAATTTCATCTTGAATATAGAATTTGGTTTTCCCATCACCAATTCCGCCGAAAGCGCCGTTTCGCGGCAGTATTTCATAGGGCTCAGGCGGTTCGCCCACTCTTTTGCTTTTTCAGGTTGTTTGACTTCTCCATACAGTATGATAAGTGTATTGATGGCGTCGTATCGAATATTCTCATCGTTACATTCATTGGCTACCGAGTTGAGCAGAGATTCAATCTCTGCAAAAAGTGCCTCATCATGGGTTTCGTCCCATACATGATACAGGCAAACCGCAAGATTATAACGAATCTCATAATCGTTCGGATAATGAGCATACGCATTTCTTGCATATGCTACTCGTTCTTCAACAGAACCAACCTCTGCAAGGCGTTCTATCTCCTTTTTCATGTCAGCGAGTTCCTGTTCTCTTTCAGACAATTTATACCCGAGAAGTTCATCAGTGCTGACGGAGAAGAAATCAGCCAGTGCAGGCAGTAGTTCGATGTCGGGATAACCGCCTTCGACTTCCCAACGAGATATCGCTTGGGGTGTCACCCCTATGGCAGTGGCAAGCGTTTCTTGTGTGATGTTATTTTCTGCGCGAAGTTTTTTGATAATCGCACCTATTTTAATGTTCATATCGTACCTCCAAAATGTTTATCACCGGTGTGATTATATTATAGCATATATTTGCAAAAAAACAATTATCAATTCGTTGTTAAGAACATCAAGTGTTCATTGACATAAATGTATTTTCCACTTTCCCCGACGCTTGCGTCTGGGCAAGCATAGCGCGCAGTGTCGACCACCAAATAATGCGGCACCGTAGACAAAGAAAAGCCCCGCGCAAGGCGGGGCAGGTGATTACTTCAAAATACAGACGTTCGTAACCGTTTTATAGCCGAGGTCGGTAGAATTGAAAACGCCACTTTTGTTTTCATCAGGTGTATTTGGCGTTTGTGTATCGTCAATCGGTAATGCGCCTTTTTCAAGGGCGGCATTGGTTACAAATTTGAAAGCATACTGATACAGCTCTTCGGTTTCATATTCCGGTAAAGCAGTAGTTACTACGCAATTGTTTATGACAAATCCGTGTGCGCTCTGTAACCCTCCGTCGCTTACTCCGATTAAGCGTACGCCTCTAAATATGCCGTACATAAATACAGAATGCTCGGTATTACCAAGCACATCTCTTTGATACAGTTCATGCTTCAACTGCTTTAGCCTCGGAGAATTACTTCCCCGGCTCGGATCTCTTTCATAAAAGAATTTCTCAACAAGATCGATATCATCGTATTTGATAAGTCTCATAGAAATATCTTCTATGGATGACAGTGTGTACGGTTCCCCGGTGTAGATATTGTATTGACGGCGTTTGACAGTGCCTATAGTTACTCCACGCTTAAATAATTCATTTTTAATAACTTGATCGGATTCCATAGTATACAGAATTATATCAAAGCGTTCATCCGAGAAAATACTTTTATATTCAGCAATTTTATCCCAATCATCACAAATGATCTCTCCTTCAATTCGGTTATCCCATTCGGTAAACCAAACAAAACCTTCTTTGAAGTCTTCACCATTATATAGAGCGACACCGCCGTTGACACGGAAGCAAACGGCGATATATCCGAAGCGGAGCGCATCCGTTTCGAGAAGGTAATCGATTACTTCATCGCTGTCAGCAATCTTGAAGTTTTTGAACTCATGCAAAAGTCTTGCTCCGATTGTGTCATTATAAAAATCGCCGTAATATGCTTCTACTTTTTCATACTTTTTTCTGTATTCGCTCGGCGATATGCCGTATTGATTTTTGAATGCTCTTGAAAAACTTTCGTGTGCTTCATATCCGCAATCCAAAGCAATGTCAAGAATATCGTTATTCGTTACGCGTAAAAGCCGTGCAGCTTTTTTCATTCTGCTGAACCGAACATATTCCATAATATTAAACCCGGTGTGTGCAAAGAAAAAACGGTTGAAGTAATCCGTAGAAAAGCCTGCATGGGTTGCTATGTCATCAATGGTAATATCGCTTTTCTTATTCTCGGATCTTATATAGTTCAACGCTTTTGTAATAAGATCGCTATTTTCCATGAATAGCCCTCCTAATCTTTGATTCAAACGTTCAGCTGTATGTTTGTGATACCATTATAGCATATAGTTATGAATTTGTCTTGACAGAAAACGCTTACTTTTATATTCATATTCTACTTCCCCGATGCTCGCGTCTGGGGCAAGCATCAAATATTTGCGCCGCATTAGACAAAAAAATACGCCGATGAGGAATAGAAATCACATCGGCATTCTACGTTTATCTCACAACCGAAGAATGGCTGTAAATATAGAACTCCTCCTGGCTCGGCATCCACTTCTTTTCCTTCACAGGGAAAGTCGCATCGAACGCCTCCACAGCAGCGGTGTCCACACAGCAGTCGGCGGCAGTTGAGGGAATGTACATCCACTTTTTGCCGTCAAGCACGCCCGGAACAAGCTCGGCTACGAGAAGTGCCGTCGGGAAGTTGCCGTCCACGACAAAGCTGACGTTTTTCTTTTTGCAACTGACAAATCCGCGGCTGACATAGTTGCCGGGATTGCCGAAATTGATGTTCACGTCATATCCCATCTTGCGTGCCACATTGAAGGAGTGCTCGATGAGAATCTTTCCGAGCTTCTGACGCTGATACTTGGGAGCAACGCAAAGCGGTCCGAAGGAGAGTATCTCTTTGCGATTGCCGTTCTCGTCCTCAAGCCACGCCTTCGTGTACATGATGTTGCCCACGATTTCACCGTCCTTTTCAAGTATGAACGCAAGCTCGGGGATGAAATCGGGATGAGAACGCATCATGTGTACATAGTAATGCTCGTCCGCGCCGGGCTTGTAGACGTTCCAAAACGCCTCGCGTGTGAGTTCCTCGACTGCGCGGTAGTCTTTTTTGGTTTCTAAACGGATGGTGATGTTTTCCATGGTGTGCCCTCGTGTGTAGTGAGATTGGTGTGGGTATGTTGTACCATAAATTCGTGAATTGGTCAAGGGGAGTGGAGTGCAATATTTGCGCCGCATTAGACAAAGAAAACAGCCGATGAGGTTTCGATTCCTCATCGGCGTTTTACGTATCACTGTTGACGTTGTAAAATCTCTAAAGTCCTATTATCCATTTTGCCTGAATAAAACTGCTCTAATACTCTATGAAACACAGAGCCGTTTTCGCTGACCAAAGCGAACAGAGTCATAGAGGATCGTAGTTTCATCGCATCGGTATAGCCGAAAATATATTCAGCATTATTGTTTTTATGCGTAAGCAACACCTCGCACATCCCGATAAGCCGAGCTGACAAAACCGGATGTGCGAAATATGATGTTGCTTCGGTGAGATCGGCAATGCCGTAGGTATATGCCATAGAGTTCATGCCAAGGCCTCGCAGTTGCGGAAAGATATGTGGACTCAAGTGGAGCGACTTCAACATGGATACCGGCAAACTTCGCATACAGAGATCAGTGTCGGTAAAGAAAGGAGGGGGAGTAAATATCGGCGAAACCAAGACAGACAAAGGTGTGCGCAGTATCACGCTACCGCAAAGCGTGATCGAGATGCTTCGCACACGACAGAAAACAGCGGTAAGTGAATGGATATTCCCGAATTTGTTTCATCCCGAGTATCCGGTTAATCTTGCCGCGGCATACCGTAAGCTGAAAGCGCTTCTGAAACGTGCTGAGCTGCCAATGGTACGCTTCCACGACCTGCGTCATACCTTCGCCACCCACG
This sequence comes from Candidatus Flemingiibacterium sp., assembly GCA_045644145.1. GTDB lineage: Bacteria > Bacillota > Clostridia > Oscillospirales > CAG-272 > Flemingiibacterium. Next base: position 33,285 of record JAZRGK010000058.1, on the reverse strand, counting down.
CAATGCAAGGCGGAGTGGATGCAAAAACGCTCTCAGGCATACTCGGCCACACCAATGCAAGCTTTACGCTTGATACTTACACGCATGTAACCGCCGATATGGAGAAGAATGCCTCGGAAGTGGTTAGTAATATGATGAAAAATATTATGATAATGTAAAAAGTGGGAATATATCATGGCAAAAAGAACGGCGAGGGTAGTATATTCCTTCGTAAGGACGGACGTTGGGAAGGCCGTGTAGTTGTCGGATACAACGATAACGGTTATCCCAAAACCAAAAACGTCTTGGCGGATACCAAGACGGAGTGTGCGCAAAAGCTCAAAGCACTAAAAGAGGAGTGCGGTCGGTCAAATGAGAAATTAAAGGCAGACATGCCGTTTGGCGACTGGCTTGATTTCTGGTATCAAAACTTCTGCAAGCTGACGGTAAAACCTAAAACACAAGCGTGTTATGAAAACAGAATATATACGCACATCATTCCAATGATAGGCAAAATACCGCTCAATAAGCTCACGCAGAACGACCTGCAGCAGTTTTACGCAAAGCTGAAAAATCGGGGCGAAAGCACCTAACCGAAAAATACGGCGAGGGATTGTCCGCCCGCATGGTGCGCTCATGTCACACCACATGCAGAGCGGCACTCGAAAAGGCGGTTGCCGAGGGACTGATCACAACAAATCCCGCAATCTGATGCAAACTGCCACCGAAGAAATCAAAAGAAATGCAGGTGCTAACGCAGACGGGCGACCTCAATATCTCACGACAAGTGGTGAAGGTTGAAGGCAAAACTACAGTATCTACGCTCAAGACGAAATCTTCAATACGCACGATACGGTTAGCGAAGGAAATGGTGCAACTACTCACGGAGATGAAACAAACAGCAAAAAGCGAGTGGATGTTCCCGTCACCAGTGAAAGAAGATGCACCGAGAGATCCGTCGGCGGTGTACCGTCGGTTTCAGCTGATACTCGAGCGTGCTAAATGCAAGAAGGTGCGGTTTCACGATCTGCGCCACACCTTTGCCACGATGGCGATCGAGAACGGGATGGATGTAAAGACGCTATCTGCTATGATCGGTCACGTCAGCGCGGAAACTACGCTTGATATCTACAGCCATATTACAGACACTATGCAGCAGCAAGCGGCGGCGAAGATCGATCGCGAGATAGGCGGCACAAACGCGGAGATGGCGGATATGAGCGAAAGCAAGGCGGCAAGTACCGACAAACTGCAAGAAAACGCCACAGAGGCGAAATTTGAGCCGTACACAGGCAAGATTCGCAAGCCCGGCACGGGATGTATATCGATGATAAACGAGCATCTATACGAGGGGCGCTATTCGCCGAAAGTGGGCGGCAAGCGGATGGCGAGGAATGTGTACGCCAACACGAGAGAAGAATGCGAGGAGAAGCTGGCAGAAATGATACGCGAGATGAAAGCGGAGATTGCGGAGATGAAAAAGGCGGCGAATGCGTGATAGAGAGAAGGGCGACCAAGGCGGTCGCCCTTTAAAATTTGCGTCGGGGTAAACAAAGAAAACGGAAAATAAATTTTTCAGAAATTTTATGAAAAGGTATTGACCGTAGATGCACTATTGTGCGGAAATATTCTTATGTTTATTTAGAAAATAGCATAGAATCGAGAAGATTCATAGTGTTCTTTTGCAAATCCATTAAAATTGATCCGACATATCTGCACTGCATAACAATCTCACACTTAGATTTCTTATCTAATGAACTGTCAATAAATTTTACATGTGGTATTCCGTTTCGTTCAAAATAATGCATATTAGCATGTGCTATAGAATTTCGGATGTGTCTAACATAATTGATTTTTTCACAAGTATCTTCATTTTCATAGGTAGAGTAAGTTCCGTCTTCGATGTAAGTGGGTATTTTAGGATTTAAATGCTTTAGTTGATAATTCTCAAAGGATTTAAATTGTGGCTTGGACAGTAGTTCTTGCGGAACTACTAATAGAGAATATAGCATGATTTGCATGCATGCGGGATTGCCAAGCCCAGATCGACGTAAAATATCTTTGTGTATTTCATTTTCATAATGTAAGTTTTTGAAATATTCGCTATTTAAAAAATCGGCATTAAAAAGTTCTGCCAAAAAGGATGGAATAGCTAAATGTTGAAGTAGTATAGATTCATCTTCATTTATTTCTTTCATTTCATTCATAAAACAGCCTCGTTATATCTATTATTTATTTTTAATCATAAGGGGTTTTTTATATTTTATAAGTGGTCAATTCTGTGGTCTGCGCACATCCCACCTACGAAAAAACCACCGCTTTCGCGATGGTTTTCATGGTGGAAACAACTGGAATCGAACCAGTGACCCCTTGCATGTCAAGCAAGTACTCTAACCAGCTGAGCTATGCTTCCATATAATATGTAGGATTTTTCGGTTTCAGCATCCTCACATTTTCAAAGAAAAACGTCAGATGTCCCATTACGGGACATCTGCCATTTTTGGTCGGAATGACAGGATTTGAACCTGCGACATCCTGCTCCCAAACCAAGCGCCTTACCATTAGGCAACACCCCGAAAATATTCAATTTTTTCTCAACTATGGTCAAACCTGTGGTCAAGCCGCATTTTCCGCCACCGCTCGATCACGATTTCCTCGCGTTTCCGCCGTTTTTCGCCCGTTTGCTCGCTTTTTTGAAAATCACAGCCGAAAACGACTGCATGCTCCCAAAGCCGTAAAAGCCCGTGGTGACGGGCTTTTTTAGCGCTTTTTGACCACATACAGAGCGGAAGTTTTTTCGTTTGACGCTTTCGTGTGCGTTGTGTACATGTAGTCCATGCGTGAAAGTGGTCAACTCTGTGGTCAAACTTATGAAGCAATATTTGAGGCGCATAAGACAAAGAAAACGTGATGCTCGTACGATGTGTAACGCGGCTTGATAGTACAAATATCGCTGATGTGTCATATTATAACTCTTGTCATGAAAAGCTCATCGTCTGCGGTGAATTGACAATTGCCGCAGAGCTTTTCTGTCATATAACGGATGCTTTTTGTGCCGTATCCGTGACCCTTTTGGCTCGCTACCGGAAGTCCGTCTGAAAAGACGGGCTTTTTGCTTATGGGATTTTTCACAGAGAGAAGAATCTTGCCGTTTGCTGCTTTAAGCATAAGAGAAACGGTACGCTGCTCAAGCGGAAGCTCTATTACTGCGTTGAGGGCATTGTCAAGTGCATTTGAGAGTATGGAAGAAAACATGATCTCATTTACGGATATGTTTTCAACGCCGACTGAATGGACAAACTTGACTTCATGCGCTTCACATTTTGCGTCAAAATCCGAGAGAACGTAATTTACGGTATCATTCGCGCAAAAACGCTTCGGCTTTGATCTGTCGACCTGTTCCGTGTAGGAATTTATCAAATCCCTTGCAGTCGCCTTATCGTCTGTATCAACACACACGGAAAGTGTAGCCAAAAACAGACGCAGATCGTGTCGGAGCATTTTAATTTCACGCTCGCTCCGTTTGAATGCTTCGAGCTCCTTTGCCTGCTCCTCGACGGTGATGCGTATTATCTGCTCGTTTCGCTCGGCATCGGACTTTTTCTCGTGCTCTTTGTAGTATACAACGCAGAATACCGTAAACATAATGCACAGAAAAAACGGTAAAAACTCTGCGGCGATGCGGTTGTTGTCAGTCCATATGCTTGTGTAAACAACGGTTGAATAGTCGAACACATAATATACCGTCGGGACTATCGCGAATATACAAACGCTTTTCGTATCCTTTTCGAATATTTCCGAAAATGAGCGTGATAAAAATATAAGCGTTACAACAAAAACGGTGAGCAGGACTGCAATTCTTGCACAGAATTCTGCGATTTTATTATCGGACAGCGAATAGGTGAGCACACCGAACCACTTCGCGGGCTGGCACAGCAGGTATGCAGTAAATGTCGAAACGATCGCGGAGATTGGACGCTTGCCAAAGAAAAATACAATAAAGAGTATGAGCGGCAGATGCGTGATGAGTGGATACGCCTTCCACAAAAAAGACTCGCTGACGAAAATTTGAATGACCCATTGAAGTGCACCCGTTAAGACGGAAAAAAGCAGCATTATAAGAGTATTCTTTTTATTCAGCGGGATGTTTGCAAATGAGGCGGACAAAAATACGCCGAACAGCAGGACTATAAAGCCGTGAAGTAGTACCATGATTTGCTCTGTCATTATATATCTCCTACCTTTCCGAAGGTTAATTCAAAGTATGCCGCTTCAAAATCCTTGTGCGCGGTTCTGGAGATCGGTATACGATATCCTGAACGCATTGTTATTTCCTTTGGGGTGTATTTGCTTATGCGAAAAATATTTACTATGTAGCTTCGGTGACACTTTAAGAAACCGTCCTGCGGCGTGAGCTTATCGTTGTAAGCGTAAAACGGCTCACTTGATTTGATCTGCTTTCCACTTGATAAGGTGAAAACTACGTGCTTGCCTTGTGCCTCTGCGTATTCGATGCTGCGAAGCTCAATACGGTGTACAGATGGCGCATCCTTGATGAGGATGTACTTTGTTACCTCGGAGATATCTTCATACAGATCGTCAAGACACGCGTAAAGTCTTTCTTTGTCAATGGGCTTTAAAAGATAGCCGTTTGCGTGCACCGAATATGATTCGATTGCAAATTCGGGGGATGATGTGAGAAATACGAGCTTTACCGATTTATCGTTTTTTCGTATTTGCGTCGCTGTGTATATTCCATTCGTAAGGGGCATTACTATGTCGAGTAAGATAATATCAAACGGATTCTTAACGTGAGCGTCGATAAGTGAGTCCCCGTCAGAAAAAAGCTCAACGATAACGTCCTCGATATCTTCTTTCCATGAGGATACCAAAGAGCCTGCACGTGCGAGAAAATCCGGCATATCGTCGCAGATTGCAATTCGCAGCAAGTAACTACCTCCTTGTCTATAACAATTATTATGTGTTGATATAATTATATCAGAAAAGACAATCTTTTTCAACAATTTGCGTTGCATTTCGTTCCACAAGGAATGCATTTCGTTCCAAAACCTATATTAAGCCCCATATATATGGTATAATTTAGACAAATATGCACATATTCGAATGCTTTTTGGAGGAGTACATGAACATTGAACATATGGTATTGGCATGTTCCGAAGCGAATGTGAAAATAACGCGTTCTACTGCGTGTGAGCATTTTTCAAATCGAAAATGCCTCGGCAAGCCGATAACCAACTGTTGGTTTTGCAAATACGCATACTTCAAGGAACAAAGGTCAGGCGTACCCGAGGTTGGGGTATGCAAATACCCCATAAGACAGACGAATTAGATTGTCCGTGAAAGAGGTGATCAATATAAAAATTAGAATTATCATATTTTTGACAGTAATACTTGTACTGCTTATGGCTTTGCCTATAAGTGCGGCGGAGGCAAACGAGCCGTATGCCGATGCGCTTGCACAAATCGGACTTTTTAGGGGAACCGGAAACGGATACGAGCTTGAGCGTACCACAACAAGAGCCGAGGCGATAACGCTTCTCATACGTGTGCTCGGCAAGGAGGATGAGGCGCTCACGGGCGACTTCGAGCATCCGTTCACAGATGCCGGATGGGCAGACGCCTATATCGGCTACGCATACGAAAACAATATCTCAAAGGGCATATCACAAACCGAATTCGGCTCAAATATGCCGATAGATCACAGGCAGTATTCGACGCTTTTACTTCGTGCACTCGGATACTCCGATGACGTTGGCGGACAGTTCAGGTATTCGGAAGCTTATGAATTTGCGCTTCATAAGTTTGCTACAAAAAAAGGTCCGGACACATTCACTCGCGGTGAGCTTGCAAGGCTGACCTACGCCGCGCTGAATACACCGATGCTGGGTTCAAGCAAAACGCTCGCAAAAGAGCTGATGTCAAACAAGGTGTTTACACAGAGTCAGTTCGCGGCGGCAAAAGCAAGGATACCGGGAAGTGAGCAAAAGACCGCGGTGCTGATATACGCGGTGGCATCCGATCTTGAAAGCAAGCTTGGCATGCTCTCAATGGACATAAACGAAATTCTCGATGCACCAACTACTAATATCGAGATACTGATGCAGACCGGCGGAACCAAGAATTACCGCAACACACAGCTTCATGACGGAGCAACACAGCGGCTTCGCATAACGGATAATTCACTGACCGATATTACGGTGCTTGAGGATGTGAATATGTGTGAGCGGCAGACACTCGAGGATTTCCTCGTTTACGCTAAAGAAAACGTGGTTGCCGACAGATACGTGCTTGTCATGTGGGACCACGGAGAGGGAACGCTCGGCGGATTCGGACGAGATGAGCTAAACGGCGACGCCTCACTCTCTCTTGCGGATATGAAGTCCGCTATGGGGGCGTTCGGTGAGAAATTCGACCTTATTGTGTTCGATGCCTGCCTAATGGGAACGCTTGAAACGGCGTACGCTCTGAAGGATGTTGGCGAATATATGATCGCCTCGGAGGATATCACTCCGACAGACGGAATTTACTACACAACATGGCTGAATTCACTTTCGGCTGATCCAAAGCTCACGACACATGAGCTTGCAAGACTTATAGTCGATTCGTTCGTAGTTCATGCGCCCCAGAACAGGGAAGACGTGATGATGTCGGTGATACGGCTTGACAAGGTTACGGCGCTGACAGATGAAGTCACGCGGATGCTTGAAAAGTTAAACAGCGGCGGACTTTCCGCGAAGCTTGCATCTGCAGGACTTGTTCCGTACGGCGATAACGGAGGCAAGGATCAATACGATCTGTTTGCTGTGTTTGACACACTCGACATGAACACAAGCGATATAGCGGTTGCACTTGAGAGTGCGATTTACTATAAGCGAAGTGCCATAGAGGGTAAATACAGCGGTCTTGCGATTTACCTGCCGCTTATACGGCATAGCGATTACCCTGATGTGAGAAACGATTTATTCGAGGTCGGATATCCCGAAGGGGCGATATCCGCACTTGATAAAATAAATGAAACAAACGGAGGATAACATGAAAAATAGATTAATGGCATTTGTTCTCGTACTTGCAATGATGCTGCCTGCGATGACACAGTTCGTCAGCGCTTTGCCGGCATCCACGTTCAGATATAGATTCAGAATTTCTACGCGTGATGAATCCAATGCAGGTACAAATGCATCCATTTATGCAGGATTCCAAACCCATAACGACGGTCTTCGCCGCGTTCATCTCGACGATCCCGACTACGATGACTTCGAGAAGGGTTCAAAGCATAACTACTATATTGACCTTTATACCTATCCTTGGATGATAAAGTCCCTTCACGTTCACCAGGGTGATAATAAAGGTGTTGCATCAGACTGGAAACCCGGAAACATTGAGTTCTGGCTTCCGACCTATTGGAACCCCAACACTCCCGACCTTACCAACGGCACTGCCTATTATATAGGTGGAACATGGGACGGCGGCGACTATTGGGAAAAGGATATAACCTCGTATACCAAGCGTAATTTTACTTCTATCGGTTCGTTTGACAACTGGGGAAAAACCATTTACATCGGTGGAGATGAAGGCGGCTCGCTTTCTCTTTCATGGAACGGTCAGACAACTGACCAGTACGGCACATACAACCCGTTTGGATGCGACGATGCGCCGACACTTACCATTTCCAACAGCTTCAATGCAGGTACAACAACCCTGTTTACAAACGCCTTCAAGGCGCCGACCTCTGATGCTTCCGGCGGTATGAGCCTTACATATGCTCAGATCTACAACGAGATGAAGGCGAAGGGGATCGGTAAGGCTACGCTTAACTTTACGCTTTCGATCCCCGCACGCTCGTCAAACGCAGGCTCGCTTTTTACAACGAGTGGCAGTAACCTCGTACATGTCGAAACAGTTACAATCTACCGTAAGTGCTTCGATATCGGTAAGGTAAGCTACTCGGAAACTCCCGTGTTCACAGCACGTCAGGATTACGATTACGTAAACAGCGCAAAGAAGAACGTTACCATTACAGTTTCTCCCACATCGCTCCACTGTGTATCCTCTATCAGCGATGCGGACATTAAGACGTTGGTAAGTAATTTTAGCTGCAACGCGGCTCTTTACAGCGGCAACGGCACAAGCGTTAAGCTTGCCGATCTTAACTACGCGCCCTCGAGCGACGGCAAGAAGATCGTATTCACCGGAACTGTTCCGGCAGACTTTAACGGCAACGGTGAAGGTGTGAATCTCCACCTTACAAACGTTTCTACCAAATATAATAATGTAACCTACAAGCTCAACAGCGGCAGCACCACATGGGATTACTATATTTCCACTCTTAAGGTGGATACCCTGAAGCCCACTGTAAGCATTACCGACAAGGACGGCGTAGCGCTCGATATTACAAACAATATCGCGCCCTCGCACACCTTCCACGTAAGTGCAAGTGAACAGCTTTATAAGTCGAACACCGCTCCGCACCCTGCAGACGATGAGGCTTATGTTAACTATTCGCTTCTCGACGGCACAACCAAGGTGCCGGTAAACAACTATACCGGCAGCACCGGCTCTTACCTTAATGTAACCGTTCCGGTATCAACCGCAACTCTTGCGGATTTCCCGATAACGCTCAAGACGGCAACTGCATCCGAGGGCGTATACACGCTTGTTTTCGACGGTTATGACGATGCAGGTAACCCAATATCTAACAGCAGAGTTGAAAACGTGCTTATCGACTCGGTTGCTCCGAGATATGAGCTCACTCAAAGCGGCTGGTATCAGGATGCGCAGAAGGTAAAGCATACCGAGTATAATTTCACCCTTACGGATTTCTGTAATTCCTACAGAGATACGCTTGCTTCGTGGGCAAGACTTTACTATGTATTTGTTCCGAGTGGTGAGAGTCTTCCTGAATTTGATGCAGAAGCAATAACCGGTGAAATTGATACTACCGTAGGCAAGTGGAATTTCGTTGAGGCTGATGAAAACGGAAATCTTCCGACTATCGTTATTTCCACAAAGCTTAAAGAAAGCTTCGAGGGTGATCTCTACATCCTCACAAAGGACAGCGTAGGCAACGAAACAGAGGTTATAAAGTTTGCCTCTGATCTTGCGATCTACAACTATGAGACAATCGATACAATCGAAACAAGCTCGAATCTTGTTCCCAAGAAGAGCTTTGATATCTCCTTTAGAGAAACAGTTGACGGTATTGACGGTATTTATAAGACCGAGTACCGCTGGATTCCCGTTTCCGCAAATGCAAACCCGCTCACGCAGAGCTACATTTTGTATAACGGACAGGATGTGGGCGCAGGTGTGCAGATTGGCGATGACGGAGTACCGGTTACTCTCGACGGCACATATAAGCTGCAGTATAAGGTAACCGAAATCAGATCGGGCAACAATGTGACCTTTGAGAAGAATTATATCTTCGATAATCTCGCCCCGGTTATAGATGTTTCGTGGGAGAGCATATATTTACAGCCACAGCGACTCCAGCAGGCGACCGTTGTAATCGAGGACGTTTCCGGCGTTAAGGAAGCCGCTTATCAGATTTATACAAATGGCGGCGTGCTCGCAGGAGAGGGAACATTTACACCTACTGTTTACGGCGACGGCAAGATCGGTGTTCGCGAGAGCATCAAGCTTCAGCCTGACGAAAACGGCGTTTACTATCTTGTGATAACCGCAACTGACGTAAACGGTGACGCTGCTACATATGCTGTTCCCGACAGCTTCTCGATTCGTGCAAAGAAGCCGACCATTGCTTCTGCAGGCGACGACATCGCGGTGAAGCTTGACGGTATTTCCGTAACACCCACACAGGACTATACCGTATATCTCCAGGTGCTTGATAACATGATCTGTGCAGAGGATCTTACATCTGAGCAGTTCGTAAAATATCAGGTGTCCACCGACGGCATTAACTTTGGTCCGTGGATGACTCTTGCAGAACCTATGGAAGTGTTTGGAAATTACCTTACACAAAACTCTGTGATAGTATCTCCCGTGGTACTGACAGAGGGCAAGAACACTCTTTACTTCAAGGTTGCGTGTGCAGAGAAGGGCAATACCGCAGATCCCGCAATATCGCTTGTGAGCGACGTTTATGCTTACGAGATCATTTACGACACGACCGCTCCGAGCTTTGATATTGAATACAGCACATCAAATCCCACCAAGGACGATGTAACCGTAACCGTAAGCGCAAGCGATGCGAACGGTATTACAAATCTTGCACTTTCCAACTCTCTTGTATCCTTCGTAAAGGAAAGCGATCTTAAGTATATCCTGACAGTAAAGAGAAACGTTGACACCTTCGCAACCCTTTCGGATGCAGTAGGCAACGAGGTTCGTGTACCGATCTCTGTAAAGTGCATTGACAAGGATGCTCCGGTAATCAGTGCAGCAAGCGAAGCTTTTGAGAGCGGCGCACGTACTGATGTCAATATGACAGTTAAAGTTACGGATGCAAACTCCGTTATAACTAATTTCGCACTTGTAAAAGATCCGAGTGCTGAAAGTGTTATTGACGAGGAAGCATTCAACCTCTATAACGAGCACAAGTCGAAGTTTACTGTTGAAAAATCTACCGCGGACGGTGTCATAGAGTACGATATGGTGCTGCGTGGGCTTGACGGAAACTGGGGACTTGCTGTAATGAGCACCGATATTCTCGGAAACTCTTACGTGCTCCGTCCCGAATCCAACATATTTAGTATGGTGGACGCGCAGGCTGAGGTAACTTCGACTGTAAGTACTCCCGAAATAACCAAGTCTGTTGCTACAGTAACGATTGACTTTAACGTGCCGCTTGCAGTTCTTAATCCCTCTCTAGTCACGGGCGACAGTGATGATGAAAATGAGCAGATTGCGGCAAATCAAACCGACAGAAGCTACGTAACAACAATTACCAGAACGGCGAGCGACAACTCCGAGCAGAAGATCTACGCGGTTGACGAGGCAAATCGCACCTACACCTTCACGTTTGCGTCGGATTCCACGTTTATTGAAGGCTTCAAGCTCGTATATGATCTCTATAAGAACGGTGAGATAATTGAAAACGGTTCGTTTATATCGTTCACCGAGGACGACGTTATAGAGCTTGTCATAGAGGGTAATCCCGAATATGAGCTTCAGACGTTTGATCTTTCAGATGCGGTTCTTAACGGATATGTTTTTGATGCGGAAAAATCCGAAGTATATGAAACAGAGTCCGAGCAGACCGCTTACACGAAGCTCGTGTTCACTGCGCTTCACGACGGCTCTGTTGAGAAGAACGTAGGTTTTGTTTCATACACAGCAGAGGGCATTGAGGCTGAACGCTATCAGGATGAGGTAATCTATACCTCTGTATTCGATGAAACTGTTCCGACAGTTTCCTTCAAGGCTGACATTGCCAACGGCACTCCCACAAATCAGAATGTTACCGTAAACGCGACATTTGGCGACAGTGAAAGCGGTATCGCATCCGTTGTGAGAATTGTCGATGGAAAGAGCGAGGCGCTTGGTGCGAAGACAACCGACAGCGTTGAGTTTGCGGAAAACGGCAGCGTTACCTATATCGTTACCAACAAAGCCGGTATGACATATGAAGAAACATACACCGTTACCAATATCGACAAGACTCCTATCACAGAGGGTGAGCATTACACGGTTTCTTACTACTATGAGAATTATCTCGGTAAGTGGAAGCCCATCACCGAAGGCAAATACTACCGCACGGTAAAGGCGGTCATAACCTTCCCGACTTCCGATAAGGATATGAGCGTATCGAACAACGGAACGCAGACCGAAACGATCCTTACAAGCGGAAAGACCTCGTTTACCTTTGAGCTTGCCGACAGCGCAGGAAATACAGCCACGAAGACGGTTTCCTATGAGCTTTACGATAACGACGGCGGAACTATCGAATGGACACTTTCAAACTATAACAAGACCAACAAGGATATTACCGCGTTTGTTACTATCGCAGACAAGGATAACGTAAATGAGATAGTTTACTCAGAGATTCGCAACTCATCCGGTGAGCTTATGGAATGGAACGACGAGGTGCTCGGAAACGAATACAGCGTTGTGATCCCGCTTTCCGGCAACTACACCGTAACTGCATACGATGCAGCCGGAAATGAGTTCGCGGCGCAGATTACAGTTTCCAATATCGACAAGGTAAAGCCCGAAATTGTAAGGCTTTCCTACAGCACTCCTCCCACAACTGTTACTGCGAGAAGCGTGCTTGTGAAAATTGAGGAATTCTCGAAGTCCAATGTTACTGTAACGGGAATTGAGCGTTCCGACAACCTTGGTCAGTATGATATCGTTTATACTCCCGGTGCAACAGAGATAAGATTCAAGAAGAGCGGATATGTAAGCGTATTCTATATTGACGATTACGGCAATGAAGGTGCGAGCGTTATCAGCGTTAACAATATCTATGCTGAGCCTCCGTCTCTCGAGGCGATTGCAACTCTCGCAGAGGATGAGCTCAGCGTCGAGATTTCCTTTGCACAGAAGCTTGACGAAAACGGAATGCCGATCGATATATACCGTAAGCTTTCCGAGCTTTCAGTGGTTTACGACGGTATCACCTATACCACAGACAAGACCTTTACCGTTAAGCAGAACGGTGACTATACCTTCACTATTTTTGATGAATCCGGTATTTCCCAGACTATTAAGCTGACAGTTTCGGGTATAGATGACCGTGCTCCTGTAATACAGAGTGTTTCCTGGAGCTATGAGTATCTTGAAAGAAATGACGGCGGCGTATGGGAAAAGAAGACATTTGAGAAGACTCTGGAAATCGGTAAGGATACAAGCGGAACCGAAGCAGGTTACACGGTAGCTTCCGACGTCTATAAGACCACAAACAGAGATGTAACTGTTACGGTTGTTACCGATAAGGACACATCCATTCTCGGAAGCAACGATATCAAGGGTAAGGCAAACAGCCTTATTTATGCTGAAAACGGTCTGTTTACATTCAACCTTGCGGCTGTAAACGGCACAGTTTCCTCCTACGGTGTTGATATCGAGATCATCGATAAGGAGGCTCCGACACTCACCTTTGAAGGAAATAACGAGCTTATCTTCATCGAGGGGATGACGAGCGGACGCGATCCCGAGTTTGCGTACGACAAGTCGAAGTTCTACGATTTCGTGGCGTATGATATATTCCAGAATATACGCACAGACCTTACCGATAAGGTTGAGATCGACTTCGGTGATTTCAATCCCGATGATATCAGTGCGAATGTGTTCGACAGAACAAAGCCGTATACAATAACCTATACCATATACGACGATGCCGGCAACAAGACACAGCTTCGCAGAACCGTAAGACTCATAGGCTTCTACGATACAATCGCTCTTATTAACGGTAAAATGCCCAACAGCGCAAACGCGATTACCGTTGACAGCGACGATATCGAAATAAGCCTGAAGAATTTTGGCGGCGTTGCTTACGCTAAGTTTGCTAAGGGAATATACACAATGGGTCAGATGAAGACTCTCGGTACACCCCTTACCGCATACAACGGCAGATTTGTTGCGCGTGACCTTGAGGACGGTTGGTATACCGTATTTGTTCAGACCGATAAGCGCGACTACTTTACCATTACGGTATTCGTTGACACGGCTGAGTGAAAGGAGTAACAAATGAAGCTTTCTAAAAGAATTATATCAATTCTGCTTGTCATCTTTATGATGGTACCGACTCTCGCCGAAAGTGCGGCGGCTCTCGGTATCGAGTCGCTGATAAGCGGAAGCGTATATAAGATCGCAAACGATTATGTCCGCTTCGCATACGATGCGGACACTGGAGCGTTCTCTGTGGAAACCAAAGAGGGTCATCCGCAGAAGACATTTGACAACAATATTCCGCTTCTTTATAACGAGGCGGCGGCAAGAAGCAACGGTACGTCCTATACAACGGTACGTATTGACGGCAAGGATTACATATTCGGACAGGATTACAGCTATTTCGGCATCGAAACCGATCTTTATACCCCCGTTATTTCAAATGGCGGCAGACTGATGAGCGTTTCGTGGGGCGTTAAGGGTTATCTCATTACGCAGAATGTTATCATCTCCGAGATAGAAGACAGTGATCTTGCCGGAAATATAGGCATCGGTTACACAGTTGTAAACATGAACGATACTCCCGGCAACGTCGGTATCCGCCTTTTGCTTGATAACGCCCTCGACTCCAAGGTTGATGCGCCTTACGTTATCAACAGCGAGATTTTCTCGCCTACCATTGTGGAAACCGAATATTCCGATATGGCAGGAAATATGCCCCAGCAGCTTACATATGTGGATTCTCTTGCAAACACCAAGAAGATGGCGTATGCAATGCTCAAGGGCTGGAGCGGTGAGAGTGACACCACTCCCGATAAGGTCATCGTGGGTCACTGGGCAAATCTCGCAAACACGAGATATGACTACACTCCCGATGCGAGCTGCGATTTCTCCAACTACTCAAATGCACATAGAGTTCCCGACACGGCAACCGCGATCTACTGGTCTGAAGAAGAGGTGGCGGCAGGCGGATCGAGAACAATGGAAATGCTCTACGGCATCGGTAACTTTACCGCTGACCTCAGTAAAGAGCATCTCGGCATGAGCGTTAACGTTCCTTCTGTAAAGCTTAACAGTAAGGGCGACGGTTATCAGAACGGCGGCGAGATCGAGCTTATCATAACGCTTGACAACAGCGTTGACGGAGCTGTCGATATTATTACCGCACAGGTTGACATTTTCCTTGAAGAGGGACTTACATTCAAGGATTCCGGCTTATCCGAGGAGAAGTTAACTTACGGAGAATATGTCGGCGTGGAAATCCTTAATATGGGTATACCGAAGGGAACTGTTAAAACCATAAAGAGAACCGTTGTGGTTTCACCCGAGGCAAACCTTACGTCAAAAAATATTACAGTAAACGTATCTGCTACTGAATACACGTCTGAAATCGAATGGACGCAGGCAACATATTCGTCGCAGAAGAATGTACTTGTCCCCGGTGTTGACGGCGTGCTTCCCGACGTTAAGATGACGTCTGTTTCGCCCCAAAAGGTATATACCGATGGCGAAAAGAATATTACCGTTTCCGGCGATATGGAGGCTCTCAAAGCTCTCAAAGCTTCTACCGGATGGGAACTCTATCTCATCAAGGGCTTCCACAAGGTGAGAATTGACAAGAGCACCATAGCATTCCCGAACGAAACCTATAAGACGATGACCTTCTCCACCGATGAGTCACTCTCGGTGGGTGATTACAAGATCGAACTGCACTTAACTGATAAGCAGTTAAAGGATGAGCTTACAAGCAAGGTTATTGCGGCAGAGGTTCTCTCGGTGTCTGATGATGAGCGCTACCGTGCACAGAGCTACGGCCTTGTGGCAATGGTTCGTTTTGAGAAAGATAACTATCCGGCTTACGATTTTGTTTCATTTATCAGCGAGGAACAGCTAAAGCAGTTTGAGGAAGGCGAATTCACCGGACGCGGTCTTAAACATGACTTTATTACTTTTGACCCTGAAACAAGCGAAATAATGGCTGTCGTTAGAGGTAAGATCCGCTATATGAATGAAAACGGCAAGCTATTCTATCAGGCTAATACCACTGATGGCGATGTAACTATCAATAACCTTCTTGTATATGACGGTGCCGAGCCGCTTACTATGTCAATCGAGGGCGACTGGTGGAGTACCCAGAACGATAATATTGCTACTATCGCAGGTAACGGCAGAATCAAAGTTATAGGTTCGATAACCGTTTGGCATAACGGCTGGAGTCTTGAGGGTAAGGACGGCGTGATGTCTACTCTTGAGGCAGAAGATGAAGACGAGGCATTTATACTTCAACTCGGTATCGGTGGTTCGATAATTCAGTATATCGGCGGAATTCTTATCGACCTTAAATACGGTCAGCTTACAAGAGATGAAGATCTCTACGGCATCAGCTTCGGCGGTAAGGCTACTCTTCCGATAAAGGCTAAAAAGCAGGCTGATGCAAGCAAGCCCGGTGACTCGACCAAACCCGGTGACTCGACCAAACCCGATAGTGGTAACACATCCGGTGGCAACACTTCCGGCGGCAACACATCCGGTGGTAACACCTCCGGTGGTAACACCTCCGGTGGTAACACCTCCGGTGGCAACACTTCCGGCGGCAACACATCCGGTGGTAACACATCCGGTGGTAACACATCCGGTGGTAACACATCCGGTGGTAACACATCCGGCAGCGGAAACACTTCCGGCGGAAACACATCCGGTGGAAACACATCCGGTGGTAACACCTCCGGTGGAAACACCTCCGGCAGTGGAAACACCTCCGGCAGCGGAAACACTTCCGGCAGCGGAAACACTTCCGGTGGTAACACCTCCGGCAGTGGAAACAAAGTCGGACTCACACTTCCTTCAGGAGATAATCCCCCCCAGCTTACAGTTACTACTTCCGACTCCAAGCTTGGACAGTATGTAAACAGCCTTGGTAAGATTGAAGATGAACCCGATGACGGCGAAATAACCGCAGAGATCGAAGACATAATTTTCGGTCACAAATCCTATAACGAGGAAACCGGAGAATACGAAACCGGTTTCGTCGGAATCAATACCTCACTTGAGGTAAAACTCCCAGCGGATGTTCTTGGAGGCGTATTCAAGAATAAGTTTGGCGTTGAGGCTACAGTTTACATCAATACCTTAGACAAGGAATTCGGTTTTGATTTCGGAGTTGAGGTGAAGAATCTTTTTGAGTGCGAGGTAACTCTCATGCTCAAGCAGATTACAAGAAAGGGTGTAGAAAGATACTACCCCGATGAAGTTAAGGCATATCTCAGTGTTGAGGCCGTAAAGGTTCCGTTCTTTGGCATCCCCGGTGTATTTATCACAGGCGGCGGATTCGGTATTTCCGACCTTGCCGAAACGCTTAAAGACAAGGACGAGGATGAAGGACTCTATTTCCCGACGATCTACGGACGTATTGACCTGAGCTTTGTGGAGATCCTTAACGGTGTCTTTGAGGTTGAATTTAACCTTGAGCACGTTTCACTTACCGGTGAGGTAACCCTCAACAACGATGATGACGGAAAAATACTGAAGCTGGAGGCAGGCGCGAATATACGCTGGAAGCCCGACTTCAACATCAATATTTACGGAAACGGTACACTGCTTCAGGGACTTATGAAGGGCGGTATGACCGTAACTATCCGTAAGGATTACTTCTACGTATACTATTATGCAACACTCGGTATTCCCGAATCTGTGCCGCTGATAGGTGGCATGGAGCTTGGCGGCGTTGAAGCTGCAGGCTCGACCGACTTTATCGGTGCTAACCTTAAGATTATCGGAATCAAGTTCGGTTTCATCTATTATTGGGGCGGAGACTGGGAAATAGGACAGGGAATCGATCTTAGCGGCAGAGGAGATGCTATAAAGGCATTTGACACCTCTTACTACGATGAAAACGGCAAATATGTTCAGTGTACAGCGCTTTACGGTACAAACTTACGCCGTCTTACTTCAACAAAGGTTGACAGCGGCAGAGCAGGGGATATACTTATAAAGAAGGTATTCGATCCCACCGCAGAGGATGCACTCCTTCTTGAGGTGCCTTTTGACGGAGTTAAGTTCCCCACGGCTGAGGAAATCATTCTGCTCACTCCTTCCGGAAAACAGATTGAGATGATTCCCGATGACGGACAGGGTGGAGGTAACTTCCTTATCAATGACCGCGGTGAGGGCGCACAGAAGTATATTTACATCACTGTAACCGATAAGGAACTTCTCGAAGAGGGTGAATGGACACTCTCCATTGCTACTGACGGCGTAACTGTTTCCGATTTCGCGGTAAACGGCGTTGACGATCTTCCCGATCTTGCAGGTGTAACATACAGCTATGATGCATCCAATCCGTATCAGCTTACCATAAACTACGATGTTGACGGTGAAAGTGATGTTCCCGGTGCACTTGATGTTTACATCACAGAAAACCCCAATGCACTTTCGAGTCTCCGTCAGAGTGTAGCTGACCCGAATACCGGTCTTATCTCACTCGGACGCTTTGAGCTTGAAAATATGCGTGACGGAAGCGTTGTGGCGGATATTCCCGACACACTTCTCAACGGAGATTACTACGTTGTATGCATGCTTTCACAGGATGTCGGCGGTATGTCACTTGCGATGAATGATACCGCGTTCACCTTCGAAAACGATAAGCTTCCCGAGAATGTTGACGATGTGACCATATCCTACGGCGGCGACGGCGATCTCCGTATTGAAATCGAGCGTGAAAACGACGTGGAATACAACGCATATCTCATACGCATTCTCGACGAAAACATGAACGTTATAGAAAACGGCATATTCGAGCAGGAGGTTGGAGAGAAGTTCTATAACACACAGACCGGCGAATATGAGAACGATGTTTACTACTTCGGTGAGAACCAAGGACTTGTTGTCGGCAACACCTACTATGTTGCGGTGGACACCGTAAAATACGACGGTGACAAGATGTATTACAGCAACGAATCTGTATATTCCAATGCACTTGTAATGCCCGAAAAGCAGACTCCTGTGCTTCTCAGCGTCGAAAGCAACATCGATGACTCCAAGTCTGCACAGTGTGTTGACACATTTGAGGCAACATATACCTTCGACAGAGATGTATACTTCTTCATCGTGGCAGATACACTCACAAAGTCTTACTCAACTGAATGCAAGAAGGTACATACAGTAAGCGTTCCGCTTATCGAGGGCGACCATGTAATCGACTTCTATGCTGTAACTCCCGAGTATGATACCACCGACAGCCGTATTCACGAGGAAGCTGCGTTCGCATTTGTTGTGGATACCACAGCTCCTCTCTTGAAGGTGGGTCAGGATGTTTCGGTGAATATCGAGAAGGAGGACGAATATACCGCAATAAGCATGCAGAATGTTGTCGTTGGCGATGACGGTATCATAAGCTTCAGCGGTGTTACCGATCCCGACACTGTTCTGACACTTGACGGAACAACTGACGGTATTACCTTAAACAAGGACGGCTCGTTCACTGTCAGCCGTAAGGTGACAGCAGACAGAAGTAAGAGTGAGCTTAATCTGGTTGCTGCAGATAAAGCAGGAAACAAGACCACACTTCTCATACATCTTGTTACTCCTTCGCTTTCCGATTTCGGTTCGGTTGAGCTTACAGCAGACAAGGATACTGCAATTGTTAACGATGTGAAGAAGATAACAATTCCCGTCGGAACAACAGTAAATCTCAGCGCGTTCGGCATATACAATTCAAACCGTGTTGCGCTTGAGGGTGATGATGTTTCGTGGAAGATTCTTTACGAGCAGAATATTATCAGCTTCAACGAGGGCGTTCTGACTGCACTTGTTCCCGGAGAAACCGCGATAAGCGTTATTTATGAGATTGCATCCTTTGAGGTTGACGGTAAGGTTGTCAAGAGCACTCTGACCGACGTCATCGTTATCGAGGTTACGGAGCGCAAGGTTAGCGTGGGCTCGGGCGATGACGGTGTAGAGGTAAGCGTTGAAGCCGTCAGAACGGACTTTGCAAGCTACTCGAAGATCGCGCTTATCATCGACAAGGACGATATCTCATCGGTGACTACCAACGTAGGCGGAAAAGAAACAAAGTTCTACTATGTAGGAGATAACACCTACGTTGCATCCTTTGCATCCGATGTTGATGTGGAAGACGTTCTCGGCGGTCTTACGATCATACAGAGTGTCGATGAAAACGATAAGGCTACAGCTCTTTTAAAAGGTGACTATGACGGCAACGGATACGTTAATGTGACCGATATGAATCTTGCCGTTGACACATTCCACGGAGATAACAAGTATGGTCTTGGCGATGACGCATTCATCCGCGGTGATGTGAACGGCGACGGTATTATCAACGTCATTGATGCACAGCTCATGCTTATTTACAGAATCAATAAATAAGGAGACGGTATGAAAAAAATAGTTAGCTTAATGCTTTGCATTTTTATGCTCTCTTCGGTGCTTGCTTTGCAGACGTCAGCATCCGAGGACAGTAATGTAAGCTATGCTTTGAACCTTGAGGCTACGGCACCGAAAAAAGGCGAAACGTACGCTGTTGGGGAGACGGTAACAGTAACTGTTGCCGTTTCCACAAGGGATGCGATGGGAAATGCGAATAGTGAGGTGTCAGCGCCGGTATATGCATTCAACGGCATACTGCACTACAATTCATTCCTCTTACAGTTGACAAATGTTGAGGCTTCGGAGAAGTTTGCTTCTACGAGCTTTAGCGACAATGCATCAGCCGGTAGAGTAACGTTCAGCTATCTTTGCGGGACTTCGGGCTCGGAGCTGGTCGGAGTCAATGTTGGCACGGATTTTGTTTTGGCGAAATTCACATTTAAAACGCTCAATAACGGAGTATCGACTTTGTCACTCTCGGATATGGTGTTGACGGATAAGGCTGCCAATGCAAGACCTATCGTATCGGCGCCCTCGGCACTTGAGATTAGCATAGGCACAGGAGAGACAACTTCGAATGAAGAAACGCTTGCCGGAAGTGTAGAAAAAGCCAAGGCACAGCTCGATGCGGCTGTGATGAATCCTACGTCTGAGCTGATATATCCTGCATTTACCGTATCGCAGACGGCTTACGATGCTCTTGACGCGGCTATAAAGGCGGCTGAAAAGGCGCTTTCGCAGGCTGTGCTTCCCGATGAATTTTTAGAGGCTGAAAAGGCGCTTAATTCAGCCCTGTACGCATACGAGGATGCCAAGTTCTACGGTAAAAAGCAAAGTGACATTTCCGGAGTCATCGGTGGACTTATTGCAGGCGAAAAGAATCTGATTGAGGTCACTGCAAACGCAGGAGAGAACGGTAAGATCGTCGAGGGCTATGAAAAACAGCTTGTTCGTTACGGCACTTCCGTCACAGTGCTTGCAGCTCCTGATGAAGGATATGAGGTTGAAAAGGTAGTAGTAAACGGAGTGGCGTATCCCGATGATACGACGGTTACTATCGCAAGCGTAATTTCGAAAACTCATATTGAGTTTTTCTTTAGACAAAAGCCTAAAGCACCACGCTTTACCGACGTTGCTCGCGGTAGCTGGTATTTTGATGCGGTTGAAAAGATTACCGAAATGGGACTTTTCGCAGGAACAAGTGCTACGGAGTTTTCACCCGATATGCCGATGACACGAGCGATGCTCGTAACGGTTCTTCACAGACTTGACGGTAAGCCTGCTGCAAGTGTAGGCGTGACATTCAATGATGTTGCGGCTGATACGTGGTACACCGATGCAATTGCATGGGCGAGTGAAAACGGAATCGTCAACGGCTATACCGCGGACACTTTTGGTACAAACGACAGTATTAGCCGCCAGGATATGGTGACTATACTGT
Source organism: Candidatus Flemingiibacterium sp. (assembly GCA_045644145.1). GTDB lineage: Bacteria > Bacillota > Clostridia > Oscillospirales > CAG-272 > Flemingiibacterium. The sequence goes on along the minus strand of JAZRGK010000058.1, from coordinate 11,891 downwards.
ACCGCTATCTAAAGTACAAGGGCTTGACGCCGTCAGACGGTACGGCACTTGACGCATATACAGACGCCGCAGACGTTAGCGATTATGCGAAGCCTGCAGTGCAGTGGGCATATGCAAAGGGACTTATAAAGGGTACAAGTGATACCACTCTGTCCCCGAAGGATGATTGTACCAGAGCGCAGGTTGCAACGATTATTTTACGATATACAGAAAATATTGCTGCAGAATGATAAAAGACTCCTCACCGAAAAGCGTGATATCCTTATCGGAGAAGTCACACAAACCGAATAGGATAGCTTAAACAACAAAAATACCGGCCATCATCATTGATGACCGGTATTTTTGTCTATTGATCTTTTTCCCAGATGTCTATTATCATGCACAGAAAAAGAATTGCAATACTAAATTTGGATAACCATTCGCTACTAATGTTTAGAGACCTGAGACTATAGCTAATTAACAAGGAAATATAAATCATAAGTACTTCCTGTATGCCTTTAAACACAATATCTTTGTATAAGTATATTGTTCGTTGTTTTATTCTTATCCTAAGTAGCGGATCTTGATTATTAAAAAAGACTCCCAATTGACAAAGAATTGTGAAAATAAGTGCAGCAAGGTCCAAATTGGTATTAATACCTGTTTGGATAAGTGATAAAAGTAAGAATACAGCAAACCCGAATAGAGTCGGAATAAAAGATGGGAAATAGTCACTTCTCTTCATTGCACGCATTAAAGCTATTGCATTCTTGTCACATTGATCCTTAACATCTTTGACGAAAGGTATATCAACAGATTCTTTTCTTCTTTCGAATGAATTGCTTATAAATAGTGCTACATTTGTACGCTTAAAAAACTCGCCTTTTTTGAATAAAAACATCTTGCGTAATGAAACGGGACAATGGATATTAGAGTCATTAAATTCTGTATTTTTAAAAGGTGTTTTTTCTTGTATTTGTAAAGCGATTTCTCTTCTAAGAGATTTATTTCGTGAACTAAATAATCCGCCTTTGTGTATAATGTATTCGTTAAACTTAAAACTTTCTTCGCTGAAATCTCTGCTTATATAGTACTTCCTATTGTGCCGAATGACCGCATAATATGTATGCTGGGTAGTACCCCTAAATTCATCAATTATAGTTTCGAATTCAGTTGTACTCATTCTAATATACATTTTTTGCACGTACTCGTTGAGAAATTTACATACTTTTTTATAAGAGAGTTTGCAGCATAGAAATACTTGAAGTTGGTGTTTATGTCTTAATTTTTTATCATCGGGCTCTTTAAATCCCATACGCATAAATAGAATTTCGTACTTAGCATATATTGCAAAAAGATAAGCAACAGGTAAATATATAATCGATAATATTATTGGCAAAAGCAAACCAACCAAAATGTCTACAAAATAAACCTCGCCGATGGAATCTACTATCGATTTTACGGTAAGACCAATTATTATGAGTCCTGCGATTCCAACAATACAATCAACCACCTTTTTAGTGGCTTCTGTTTTCTTTACCAGCGAGGATTGCATAATCATTAATACAACCAAGATCGGTTGTAATATCAATTCCCCTATAAAGGAGAGGGTAAATGTACCTGTAATGAATTCTACTAAAGCGGTAAATTTAAGATTGTCAACTAAAATGTTTTTAAAATAATGTTCTTCTAATTGCCTGCTTGTTGCATTAAAGCACACTGGTACACCTACAAACAGAGTCCAAAAAGCAATATCCTTTACATATATCCAATCCCAAATAGAGGAATATGTACACACCCAAACAAAACCTATAGCTAACAATAAAAGAAAGCAAAATGGAATGATAAGTTTCTTGTGGCAAGCAGCTTTAATAACTGGCATAAAAATCTTTTTGCCTTTATTGCGAACGAGAATATATGTAAGCAAAAGTATGCCATACATAAAAATCGCGATTTCACGCGTTGTGAAAATATCCATATAATCTTCCTTTATTTTAATGTTCTTTACACAGCATATTATACATTAATATTTGTGCTTAAAAAGTGATACATCCATTTGTGTTAGGCTTGGCGATGTCGCCCTACCACAAATGGATGTTTTTTCATTACTGCAATTCTTGCTCTAATCCATCGAATTCGGGCGTGCTGAAAAACTCACCGAGTGTAATCTCGAATCCATCACAAAGTTTCTTTATGTTCACAATGCCCGGATTTTTGCTTTCGCCATTCAAAATGCTCTTTACTGTAGCTTGCGGAACGCCGGATATTAAACTGATACCGTTAGGCGTTATTCCACGCTCCTTGCACAGCTCACGTATTCGGTTCGCAACTGCTTGCTGAGTATTCAATGTATATCCACATCCTTAATCGTTGTTAATGATTTATCACTATATATATGATACATCATAGACAAAAAGAATGTTAGTGATTCATCACTATGTAATGATTTTGTGATACAATATAGTGATGCATCACTATATTGTGATGTATTGTTATGATTTTTGTGGTGGTCACGGATTCTTTTCAATATACAGGTAAAATAATATATGTAGTTGCTTTAGAAAGGCAGCAGAAAATACTGTAATGGAGGAATCGGAATGACAAAAATATATGGATATATCCGGGTATCATCCCGTGATCAGAACGAGGAACGGCAAGTGCGAGCAATGGAGGAATTCGGTGTTCCGCCAGCCAGCATGATATGCGATAAACAGTCCGGCAAGGATTTTGAACGTCCAGGATATAAACGGCTCATCAAAAAAATAAAGCCAGGCGATACTCTCGTTATCAAGAGCATTGACCGACTTGGACGTGATTACAATGAAATACTGGAACAGTGGCGTATTATAACTAAAGAAAAGCGGGCAGACATTGTGGTACTTGATATGCCGTTGCTCGATACACGCAGTGGGCGTGATTTGACAGGAACATTGATTGCCGATATTGTTCTTCAGCTTCTCAGTTATGTGGCACAGACTGAACGTGAATTCATCAAACAGCGTCAGCGTGAGGGGATTGAAAATGCACGAGCAAACGGTGTGCATCTCGGCAGAAAGGCCGCAGAACGACCAGATAATTATGATGCTGTTAAGAGCGCGTGGCAAAAAGGTGTTCTCACAGGTAGACAAGCGGCCATTGAACTTGGCGTTTCACACACATTGTTTCGCAAATGGATAGCAAATGATAAAGAAAACGCTTCGTGAAAATGTTTGATTTGTTCAATTGGACAAAAATGCATAAAGGTAGACCTTTAATTTCACCTGTAAACAGTTAATCCATGACCACCACAACAACGTGAATTTGTTATAATTATACATATAATATTTTATCACTAACGCATAGCTTTGTCAATCTTTTTATGGAATTAAAGGTCTACCTTTAATTCCATTGGTATGCTACCACACTGCTATGCTTATCTAATTGGAAAAGGAGTGTATAAAATGAAAGAGCATTTCGAAAAATGGATTAAATGCAAAATGAAAGTTTTATATCCGACGATATCTTTTGTTGTTGAATTAGCATTTGTTATTTCATCAGCTTTTTTAGCGACGAATGATTTTTTCGGATGGCCAATAATTAACCGTAATAGATTTTTAACTATTATGGGTTATATTTGGGTTGTTTCGTTAGTACTAAAAATAATATTATTTTGTTGTTCTCGTGTTACTTACCGAAAGTATAAAAGAATTGAACTGTCCGAGAAACTTTCGTCTGCTATGCTGAAAGTAGAACAGCGTGCAAATGCATATAAAACACGGCATGTCTTGCAGATCACATATGGAAGCATTCCTATATGGCATCCGTTGGACTACTATGAAAATGTGCTTGTATACGATGTCCATGAGCAAATACGTACTATTTTGTTAGAGCTGAAAGAAGCAATACTTGCTACAACGCCGGGATTAGATGACGATGAGGTGACCGTTGATTTAGTGTATTGCTATCCGGATGAAGATTTTGACGGAAATTTGCCCACAGATAAAAAGGAAGTAGAAAAGTGGAGACTTATCACTAGTCGAGATGGTTCTTCCATGAATTACAAAGTGCATGACTTCTTGACTAGCAGAGAGTCCTTCTATTTCTTGCTTGACCAAAACAACTATATATTCTTCAATGATAAACTTAAAGAAGGGAGGTACTACATCCCTTCCGGAAAGGATCAGGAATATGGGCGTACAGGCTCGGTCGTTGGATTGTCTATCAATGTTAAGAATGACGTACCGGAAAAGGTTTTGGTGAAAGCTATGTTAACCATTACTACATATGGCAGAAAATTAAGAGAAAATGGTGCTCCGGTAAACGAAAAAGCCTACAAGGAGCTGTTCAAGAAAAATGTTCTCAATGGATACAAGTCATTACTTGAAAGCGAACTTTCGCAAATGTACATAAGGCATATGATACGCGAAGGCGGTATGTGCCCACGTTCAGGCGTTGTTGTTAAATCGAAAGAATCAGAAAAGAAAAAAGAAACAACTACGATACTTAAAAAATTGTATTGTCCGCATCGGTGTCCCCAGGGCGTTTGCAAGCATACCAAGTGTATTTGTGAACGCATTGATGCCGATAAAGGCATAAAAGAATAATTGAAGCGGGTTAAATTGCAATTGTAAATTGTTGAGTTATAAACATTTATTTTGGAGGTTAATTTATGAAAAAAATTATTAGTTTCATTTTGATTTGTTGCATGGTGATGTCATTGCTGCCATTATCTGCATCTGCCGCTGATATTGTTGCAAGCGGTTATTGTGGTGGCGAGGGCGATGGAAGTAATCTGACATGGAAATTCACTGAAAACGGGACGTTGACTATCTCTGGTAATGGTGCGATGGCTGATTATTATTATGATTCTATCACATTTTATTCTACTGCACCGTGGAATATTTACTGCGACAGCATAAAATCTGTTATAATTGAGGACGGTGTCACAAATATTGGCAACTATGCATTCTACGATTGCAGTCTTGTGAGCATTTCCATACCCAATAGTGTAACTAGCATTGGCGACGGTGCATTTTCGTTTTGTTATGCTCTTACAAACGTAATGATTCCAGATAGCATAACAAGCATTGGTGAGGTAGCATTTTCCTACTGTAGAGATCTTGCTAGCATAATTATCCCAAACAGTATAATAAGCATTGGTGAGGGGGCATTTTCTCACTGCGACAACCTTACAAAAATTACCGTAGATATAAACAATAAAATATACTCAAGTGACGAATACGGTGTACTGTTTAACAAAGATAAAACTACACTTATACGGTACCCCATAGGTAATACAAGAAAAATGTATATGATTCCTAATGGTGTAATCAGTATTAATAGATTTGCATTTGATGGAGCTACTAATATTAAGAGTGTAACCATTCCTGATGGAGTAAAAAGCATTGGCGTTGCTACGTTTCAGTCATGTACTGCCCTTTCAAGCATAACTATCCCTAATAGTGTAAAAAGCATCGATGGCGGTGCGTTTAACCATTGTGATACTCTCATAAAAGTAATGGTATATTCCATAGATGTGAAATTTGGCACAAGTACAGATGTATTCTCTAACTGTCACGCTAACTTAGAACTTTACGGCTATACTGGCTCTACAGTTGAAACTTATGCTACAGAACACCACATTCCTTTTATGGCATTGGATGAGGATTCTTCTATTCCCGCTGACACGGCCTACACCCGTTTTGGCAAATACAACGGCTCCACGCAGAAATACATAACCGATCCTACTACCGGTTTCGGCAAAAACTTGATGGAAACCGTAACAATCGACGGATTTACATATAACGTTGCTCATACCTGTGAGCAAGAATCAGTTTTGTTACCCACAAACTATCTTGGTGATTATTATTATATTGCATATAACCTCAATGACAGCAACGAAGTCTCCGAAGCAAAAATTATTCCCGGTACTGTATGTACACTTGAAGGTTACGATCCTGCAACTAAGGTTGTGGATACAGATCAATTTGCTCCAGTTATTGAAGGTAGCACACTCCCGTCCGGCAGCTATTATGTCAGCGATGTCACGGGAAGCAGCTTCCCGAGCGATCAGATCGGCAGTTGGATAGGCGATCAGGTTCGTATATACTGTGTTGGTGAGCAGATTTTTAAGGTTATTCATGTGATTGAAGGAAGTGGAGTTATAACAGATTATGACGAGATTAATTCAATAGTATATATTGATGATACCGGTTATAATGTGTATCCCGATACCGAATTGATTAATACAATCAAGCAATCAATCCTTTATTCTAAGGATTATGTTCTTTACGACAATACACTTGTGTCTTTATCATCGGATAACAAATATTTATCAGTTGAGATCAACAACACTGGCAAATCATATTTTGTTGGAGATGAAATAAGATTCTTTATTTATGATTGTACTGAAACAGAAGATGATTACTTGCACTGGACTAAACCTGAAGGATTGGTAATACAGATCAGCGACAATGAAACGATAAGTTTGAAAAAACATATTGAATATGATGATTTTGCCGAGTGCGTTTTCGTTGCGGATAAACCCGGCGTAGTGACAATAACTATTTCTGATGATATTACATCCGCGCCAATCAATGTGACATTACACATCGCCGAAGATAAGTACCAATCTTTAAGAGCTGATAATATTCCGACGTATGAGTATGATATTGTAATAGATAAAGATTTCTACAATGCATATGTGAACGGAATGTATGTAACTGATTTTACTTATAAGTATAATAGTTATGGTACATACACATTTGATTTTTCTGTATATAACGAAACTTATACACCTGGAGTTGTTGAAGTTTACAACGAAAAAGGAGAACTTATTGATATAAAAACCATTAAGAAATTCAGCGATCCATCCTCTTTGAAATCAGTAGTATATGGAGGAAAAGACATGATCGTTGATCTTTGGAATGGTGATAGTTTTTCATTTAGAGGTGTTTCTGCAAGTAAAAAGACAGAAATAAGTGTCGAGGTTCCGTTTGACGGATATGTTGTGGTAACTAATAGCTGCGTTCTTTCTCCTGCGTGTCTGTATGTAAATTTGATAGATTATTTCTTGACAGGCACTTCACTAATTGACAGTACAGTAAAATTTGATACCGACACCTTCGACTACATTAGCAGAGAAACAATATGGGCTGTACTATCGTCTGAATATGGTACAAGCACATTAGCAACATTACATGAAGATTTCTTCAAAGAGTATGCTACTACGATTGCTCAAGGAAGTGTTTCAACAATATTCGGAATCGCGACTGATAATATTAATATGCTCTTCGATTCCATTGACGTTAATTTTGAAGATATCTTAAAAGATGCAGGAATCGGTTATGCATTTTCAACGGTTCAAGGCTTGTTGCAAAAAGGAGGCGGTCCTGCAGGAGCAGCATTATCCGCAATTTTCTATGTACAGAAGATGCTGAATTTTGCCATGCAGACAATGCATTTAGCAAATAATTCCACCAATGAAATTGCATGGGCAGTATTTACTCCTTATATTGAAGATAGGGGAATGAGCGAAATCACCTCTAAAGATGGTATTACAGTCAAATCAGAAGTTGAGTTCCCCACAGATACAATACTACAAGTATATAGAATAGTCGATTACTCAAATACGGCAAACGGTTTAGATATCGACGAAAATGACAACTACACACTATATGATATATCATTAGTTCGTAACGGACAGGAAGCGCAGCCGGACAAACCGGTTACGGTTTATATCCCGGTACCAGAAGGATACTCACAGTCATCTATAATGGTGTATAAACAAGATCAACATGGGGATTGGGTATTTGTTGAGGTAATGATTTATAATGGTATGATAGTCTTTGAAGTAGATCATTTCTGCCTGTTCGCAATTATAGAAGATTCCAAAGATAATTATACAGAACATACCATCACTTTCGAACCTAATGGAGGTACTGTTAGTATAAATTCGCTTTCAACAAAGTCTGATGGTAAATTGGCATCACTCCCTATTGCTACACGCGATGGCTACATTTTCGACGGTTGGTACACCGATCCTGTAACTGGAACCCAAATCACAACCTCTACAGTTTTCATCTCCGACACAACTATCTATGCTCATTGGAAAAAAGATGATTTATCAGACGATCGTGAAACTAATATATATTGGCTTCTTATACAACTGCGTAATCAAAGATTCGAGATAACCGCAACTGCCAACAATGGAGGAGTAATAACTCCCGATGGAACTTCTGAAGTGAAGTATGGTAATAACATTACACACTCAATAACTCCCGATGAAGGCTATGCTATCGCCGACGTTGTTGTAGATGGCGAGAGCGTTGGTGCAGTTTCCGAGTATACTTTTGAGAACGTAAAGGAAGCACATGCTATTACAGCGCTCTTTAAAGAGCTCGCATGGGAGAATCCTTTCGGTGATGTCGATGATGACGATTGGTTCTATGAGGATATTGAGTATGCTTACGAAACCGGTCTTATGATCGGTACGAGCGACGACAGTTTCTCGACAACCGAGATTGTCAATCGTGCTATGCTTGTGACCGTTCTGTGGAGATTGGAAGGAAGTCCCATAGTAGACAGTATTGTTAACTTTGTAGATATCCCAAGTGGCGAATGGTATACAGACGCAGTTAACTGGGCAGCCGCTAATGGTATTGTCAATGGATATGGCGACGGTATATTTGGTGCCACCAATGATCTGACCCATGAGCAGGTTACGGCAATTCTTAATCGCTATGCTGTTTATAAGAAGTTGAGCGAAAATGTAAATGGAAACGCTGATGATGCCTACACCAACAGCGAGTGGGCAGAAAACAATGTCCTTTGGGCAGACCTCAATGGTATGTTTGACGGTATTGGTTCGGATATCAGCAATCTCACGAAGGGCGCAAGCCGTGCTGAACTTGCTGCATATCTCAGAAGATTCTGCGAAAATGTAATGAAATAAGGCAGAGTGATTATCATTACAAAATAATTAAAAGAGGGTGCAACCGATTTTGCTGGTTGCACCCTCGCCACAGATGATATTTATGTATAGATACATTATTTTTTGAAATAAATATCGAATTGACTAAGCCATGAAAGTAGTGCCCATTGTGACAAAGTAGATATATTATTTTTTCTTCGCTATTCTCTCTGGACATTTTCCTCATTCTGTGATATCCTTGTGCTACCAACAAAAAAGGAGGCAGCACAAATGGCAAAATACACTATCGAGGAGCTCTACTACGGGGACAAATACTCCATTCTCTCCGCCGTCGGAGCAAAAACAATTATGTCCAGCATTGATCCGCACACAGAGGACGTACAAACGTGGCTCGAGATGGAACTGGTCCGTCAGACTTTCAAAACAGCCGAAAAAATGAAGCAAAACGGTGACTGCATAGCCGAGGGCGAACTCGGAGATGCGGTCACCGTTTCTCTATGTGAGGAGGACGATCATGAACATACTTGAAGATCTGTGGTTCGGCAATATCTCTCCGTGGGAGCGGCCGTTCAAGAAAGGCGGCGCATACTCGGAACTACTCACACTCATAGCGCGGCACTATGACGATCTTCGTGGGCGGCTGACCGACGACGAAAAGGAAATCTTCGAAAAATACACCGACTGCGCTGGCGAGATGCACGATCTGACCGAGCGTGAGGCATTTATAAAAGGATTCACCATCGGCGCGAGGATCATCATTGAGGTGATGGCAACAGGTGGCGACGGATGATCGCCTCCGTGCAAGGGGACAGTATCATGAAACGCGACGCTATCCCTTTCATCAAAGGCGGCGTTAAATACGTCTCCCTTCGAAAAAGAGTTTTCGTAGCAAATCATATGCGAAGCCGCCTCTGCATCATTGGGTGCCCTGAAACAGGGACTCCTTCGCATATCTAATGAGACGCCTTAACGAAACGCGAGGGTATTTCTTAAAAACGCGCTTTACCCACCTAAGGTGGTCATGTACCAAATCATAATCATGGCCACTTTAGTTTGTTGAATCATCCGTATCCGTCCTTCGCTGCTCAACATCTGAATCGCCATAAACAAAGAAAAAGCTCTTGACAAAACCGGCGAGCTATGGTACAATATAATCGAATGTATGTTCTGCTTATCAAAGTTAAAACACGAACAAATATATTAAAGGGGAGCAAATGACAAAAGAAACCACCGAACTTACTATTGAATCTTTACGCGAAAACTTTCGTCAAAACGATTTCAGTTCAAGAGAATCTACATACGATTACACAAACGCAGTTGATGCAAAAAATCGCATTTACATAAAAGCGAAAGAACTGTTCTCAAAATCGTGGAACGAGCAGATGAAAGCACTCGCTGGACTTGCCTCGCTCCGCGGATACTCAGGCAACGCCCCTATCGCTTGCGTTGAAGAGTCAGAGGAAAAGCTGGTTGCAGGTACAGTAATGGAAATACTTGAAGACGGCACACTCTGTGAGAGCATTATCACTCAGATTATGACCGATATGAAAGCACCTCTCTTTGAAGAGGCGCAACAATATGCAAAAAAGCACGAAAAGTCTGTAAACAAACTTACTGACACCGAGCTTGATGCCATCATCGATCAGTTTGCGGACGAGTTCCTTTCACGCATGATGAATCTTTTGCTGCAAGTTCAGAATATTCCTGAACTTGTAACGCTCGCAAAGAAAATGCCCACAGAGGAAGACTTCACTAATAAGTGCGCTAACTTCAAATATTTAGACTATCGCAGATACTGGTATCATACTCGCACCAAATTCGGAGAGATGGTATCCCTCGATGATTTTCCCGAGGATACGATTGAAGATCCGGAAACAGGAGAACTTGTTGATAACCCCGATATTGGTTCAGATTGGATTGCTAAAAGGATTAATGAGAAATATGAAGAAGAACAGTATGACCGTCTCTATTCTATATTTCATTCCATGCTTGACAGTGTTGATCAACAGATACTTCGCATGCGTGAATATAAGCTGACCCAGAAGGAGATTGCCGATGAGCTTGGATTCAAAACTGCAAGTGCTGTATCAAAGCGTATGGAAAAGATGCGTGAAAAGTTCGAAATGCTGATAAAATCCATTGAAAATTAGAATTTACTGTAAACTTGCCTGCCGCAAAACGGCAGGCTTTTCCTATTGCAAAAAAATTTCATAAAAATTTTTGAAAATCAGGAACATTTATAAAATCTCATGTCGTATGTGTTATGAGGGGGCATCTTTCTCCGTTGGATGTAATAACATCCCCCGACAATTGAATACCCTGCCGCCGGGATATTGTGGCGCGGCTTTGCCAGGACAGCAGACATTTGTCTGTGCCGAGGGAGAAAGATGCATGTATAAATGCATTCCAACCGGACTCGGTAAGCGAAGCAAGGCGCACAAGCTAACGTGGTCCAAGTCGAATGAGCACAGGAACGACGACGGAATTAACAGGGACATGACCGCGTAGACTGCGGGCGAACTTTCTCTCGCCCACACGACACAAGGTCTTACGTTATACGGAGACACTCCCATAATAAAATGGGAGTTTTTTATTTTGCAAAAAGGAGGCGATAACAGTGATTCGATAATTGCAAAAGCAGTACAAACAATCATGGTACAAAATAAAAATTGAAAAGGAGTAAATACATGAAACAGTCAATGCACCAATCTTACGACGAGCTTCCGTTGTATCTGAATGCAAAAATAGTTGGAGCGATACTCGGAGTATCAGAGTCATCAGTATACGATCTGATGAGAAGTAAAGGCTTTCCGACCATGCGAATCGGAAAGCGCATGATAGTATCCAAAGCAGACTTCATTGAATGGATGAAGAAACAACCGAGAGGAGGATGTCAATGAAAACATGCGATGAAAAATTCTTCGATGTTCTTGTCGGGGAGCTGTTCCGCACAGACATGAAATACAAAAGCGAAATGCAAAAGAAGGTAGCGCTGGAAGCG
>JAZRGK010000057.1:0-28025 GCA_045644145.1 Candidatus Flemingiibacterium sp. | reverse complement strand
CTTCAATCTCTTGTTGTTCAATTTTCAAGGACCAACTTTCGCTGTCTCCCACTTCCGTAGGCGACTTGATCATTATATCATATCTCGTCGCACTTGTCAAGTACTTTTTAAAAACTTTTTTAAAAGTTTTTTCCGTTCCCTAACAGGGTGGTTTAGATATTATATCACACCTTGTCCTACTTGTCAAGTCTTTTTTGTCAAAAAAACTTGCACGGTGGAGATTTATTGAAATCTCACGCGACAGCTTTAATATTATACCACAGCTATTTCTTTTTGTCAACACCTTTTTTAATTTTTCTTCTCTTTCAGCACAAATGTGCATATTTGGTCAACCAAAGTAAATACTGTTGTATGAGGTGTCAAAATGCTCACAATTTTCATACGCGTAATTCTGGTTTATATACTTCTAGTCGGTACAATGCGCATTATGGGCAAACGGCAGATCGGTGAGCTTCAGCTTTCCGAGCTTGTCACCACTATACTTCTGTCCGAGCTTGCTTCCCAACCCATAACCGACAGTCAGATTCCTTTGGCATTCGCCGTAATACCCGTCTGCGTGTTACTGTCCATGGAAGTGATCATCTCTTTCGCGGTAACAAAGCTCCCCTTTCTAAAGCCAATCTTCGACGGGACCCCCAGCATCCTTATATCACACGGCATCATTGATAAAGAAGAAATAAAAAAGGTCCGTATAAGCATCGAGGAACTTCTCTCAGCCCTTCGCATAAACGGCATCGGCGATATTTCGGATGTGGATTACGCAATTCTCGAACACAACGGTCAACTTTCTGTAATCCCAAAGAAGCAGTCATCCCCGCCGAATGCATCCGATATGAATATGAAGCTCACCGAATCAGGCATCGCACATGCAGTTATCGTAGATTCCCACATCAGCGATTTCGACCTGAAGCTTATCGGCAAAAACCGAAATTGGCTTTCAAAGCGTCTGAAGCACTATAAAACCGAGCTTAACGGAGTATATCTTTTTTGCGTAAACGATGACGGAAAGGAATATATGGTGAAAAAATAATGCGCTCATTTATAATAGCCTCTGTCATACTGTCCGTCATATGTGCTGTCATAGGTATAAATACCTTTTATGTTACCGCACGCACCGATGAACTGCTTACTATATGCGAAACATTAGAAAACGACAGCTCTCCGCATCAGATAGACTCACTTCTGTCAAAATGGGAGAACTGCCGCGATATTATTGCACTTTCAATCCACAGAAGCGACCTCGAAAACGCTGAAACTGCCATCCTAGCGCTGAGAGAATACATTGACAGTCCAAACGACTTCAATTATCACTTAGCTAAACTCGCAGAAGCGATAAAACGGATCGCGGATGAGCAGAAATTTACTGTGGACAGTATTTTTTAGCGGAATACTGTAATTTTATCCGCCAAATATACTTCTTCACGCGTTATGGTATAATATTCGGTAAAAGGATCGTCGAATTTTATATCAAGCTTCATATCCGCCGCCTTTATGAGATACTCCGGATTAAGATAGTTGGCACTGTCAGCCGAAAGAAGGGCACGAAGCGTTATTCCGCCGTCCTCATATTCACAGCACCTCAAATCAATGTAAGGAGATATGTCAACTTCCTTATCACCGGACTTCGAACGCTTTGTCATCACAAGGGGAGATGTGTACAGCTTTTTCAGTTCATCTGCGGTGTCGGGAGTAACATTTCCCGATACAATTCTTATTTCGTACTCCGCAAACGCAATCTCGGTGAATTTCCGCTCTGCGGGATAAACATCGGTTATCTGCATCTCGCCCGTCAGCGTTGCGTTAATGCGTGCCTTTATTTCTTCTATTGACATTGGCTCAGTAAGCTTGATATCAAAAAACTCGCACTCACTCTGTGTTCCGATTGACAGCGGCATAGCAAACGTAATCTTCAGCCTTGGATTAAAGCCTTGGGAATACCATGCCGGAATTCCTGCACGGGTAATGTTCCTTGTCATGGTACGCATAAGGTCAAGGTGGGATATATATTGAAGACTTCCTACCTTATAGAACATACATCTTATTTGCATCGGCTGCACCATGTGCGCTCACCTCCAAGTCTGTTCGCACCGCATCCGGTACATTTCTCCGCACAGTTGCGGTTGGTTTCAGAATTATATGCATTATGCTTTTCACGGAGAAGGAAATTCTTAGTCACTCCACAATCTATGATATCCCACGCAAGCACTTCTTCCTCGCCTATTTCACGACTCGCAAAATACGAGGGATCAATGCCGCAATCCGCAAACACCTGCATCCACTTTGAATAGTCAAAAAACTCCTCCCACGAGTCGAACTTCATTCCCCGTTTGTGAGCCTCATGGAGCGCCGGAGCAAGTCTGCGGTCACCTCTTGCAAAAACAGCTTCTATAATAGAAACCTCCGCATCGTGATAATTATATTTGATCTTGGGATCATTTATTTTTGAGCGAAGAAGCTTTTGCTTTCGTTCAAGCTCCAAAAGAGTGTCCTGCGCTTCCCACTGGAATGCGGTAAAGGGCTTCGGTATAAAGCAAGCCACGCTTATTGTAACGGTAGGCGATTTTCTTCCCTTGACGCCGCGCATAACATTGTAATATTCATCCACCACGCGCTTCGCAAGATTGGCAATGCCCTCAATATCATCGTCGGTTTCGGTGGGAAGTCCCAGCATGAAATAGAGTTTAACCTGGCTCTTTCCTGCTTCAAACGCTACGCGGCAGGCGCGGAGAAGATCCTCCTCCGTCACGTTTTTGTTTATGGCATCGCGTAAGCGCTGTGTACCTGCCTCCGGAGCAAAGGTAAGACCGGATGAACGTACAGACGATATTTTGTCCATAAGCTCCTTTGTAAACATGTCAAGACGCATAGACGGAAGCGAAAGATTAACCTTTGCGGCATCTGTCCACTTAAGGAGCGTATCGCAAAGCCCTTCAATTTCCGAATAGTCGCTTATACTGAGCGAAGAAAGAGATATTTCATCATAACCCGTAGTTTCCCGAAGCGCTCTTGCCTGTCGGTCAAGCACCTCAACGGATTTTTCCCGTATGGGACGGTAAACCATTCCCGCCTGGCAGAAACGGCATCCGCGTATGCATCCGCGGTAAACCTCAAGCATAATGCGGTCATGGACGGTTTCAATATAGGGCATAACAAAGGTATCGGGGAAATACGCCTTGTCCATATCCATTATTATACGCTTTGTGATTTTTGTAGGTATATCCTCATATTTGGGAATATACGCCTTAATAGTACCATTATCGTTGTAAGTCACGCTGTACATAGAGGGGACATAAAATCCGTCAAGCTTTGCCGCACGGTGGAGAAATTCTTCTCTTGTGTATTCGCCTGAATCCTTCATATCTGCGTAAAGGTGCATAATCTCGGGAAGTGCTTCTTCGCCCTCTCCGATGGAGAACACGTCGAAGAAATCCGCAATCGGTTCAGCATTGTAGGAACAAGGACCACCGCCTATAACGATAGGCATATCCTCCGTACGCTCCGAGGCAAGAAGCGGTATGCCGGCAAGATCAAGCGTGTTAAGCACATTGGTATAACAAAGCTCATACTGAAGCGTAAATCCCACAAAATCAAAATCACGCAAAGCATCGCCGCTTTCATGTGCATACAGAGGGATATTATATTTGCGGAGCTGCTCCTCCATGTCCACCCATGGGGTATAAGCGCGTTCACACCAAAGATCGGGATGCTCATTTATAGCACCGTAGAGTATGCGTATTCCGAGATTTGACATGCCTATCTCATAAGTATCCGGGAAGCAGAAGGCAAATCTTGCGCGCACTCTTTTTTTGTCTTTAATAATCTGCCCATATTCACCACCGGTATAGCGTCCGGGCTTTTCTACCCGTTTCAGAAGTCGCTCCGCGGCTTCCTTGGGTGTGAGGTTTTCCATTGATTCAGTCATTCCTTTCTGAGTTGTTTTAAGCTTTTTATTATATGAATTTACGAAAGAATGGGATGTCGCTATCCGCGGCATCCCATATTTTTATACAAGAAATCTTGAGATCAAAAGCACAGGGATCATCCAGAACACCTGATACAGCATAAGGTAGAGCGAAGAAAGAGTGATCTCGCTGCCAAAGGCATGCAGGAATATCATCACTACTACGCCGATAAGCATTGCAAGCACCTTAACAATCAGGTTCGTCTTTATGACATTGCTTACACGCTCGCAAAGTGTAACCGTCTTAAGGAGTGCCTTTACTGAACGCTTTGATACGATTCCGCTGTCACAGCGCTCAAAGGTATGAGGAATATCCTCAACCGTTTTGGAACGGATAACCTTAACGGGATATTTCATCGCCTTGATCTTTTTTGCAAGAAGCAGATCGTCTATATTAGGATCAAAGGATTTGATTCCCACGCAAATGCCGGTCTTATAGAGCTGAGAGAGGATAGATTCAAATTCACTATCAATTGTATAGTGAACGTAAACCTTAGCCGCAAGCTGACCACTGAAAGCGATATAAAGAATTCCAAGAGAAGAGTTAAGCTCCTGCTTCTTAGTTTCGCTGTCAAAGGGCGGCTCGTAATCCTTTTTCTCCATGTAGGATGCCTTGCCTATGTATACCTGAACATCGTCGATAGTAACGGTGAAACCGTCGTCCTCAACCTCGATAAGCTCCACATCCTCGGAGTATCCCATATCGTGTGTTGCCTGACGGAACACGCTTGCAAGAGGACCGCCGACTTTAATAAACGCGCTGGCAAGACTATAGATTATTTCATCAATGCGATTATTGCCGTACACCTTGATGCTGGTAACCTTTACGCCGCCGGACGGAAAAACTTCCTTATCTTCAAAAGAGATGACCGAAGAACCGGAATATTCAGCAAAGGAACTTTCGCCGATAATTGCGCTTTCGTTGTCGTAAGAGTCCTTGGATGCTTTATAGAAGGGATAGCTGTAAATTATAAAGGTAGTAAGCGGTGCGGTAATTGCCACGGTAACAAATGCCATGGTAAATGCCGTGTAAACACTTCTGTTTGCAATGTATGAAATTATAAAGAACGCAAGCGCAAGAATCATAACGACGGGAATTGTGATTCCTATTATAGGCTTTGATACGCCCTTATCGTTAACTCTTGCAAAAAATCCGTCTACAAAGTCCGCCTTTCCTACGCGGATGATTTTGGAATCACCGGGCACATAGTCGTTGAAAACTTCACGTTCAAGGGATTCTGTGGTGTCAGAAACAGGTGTCACTACAAATTTCTTCTTTTTGGAAGAAATCACATTGAAGCTGAACACATCGCGCTTCAGATTCATAAACTCATAAATCAGAGCAAGAAGCACCGAGAATACAACGGGAAGATTGTAGAGAGCAAATCCTTCCATCGGAGCGGTAAGGCAGGAAGCAAAGGTATATATTACTGACATAGCAAGCATAAATACCGTAAGACTTTCCGGCGAGGGTTTAAGAGCGATAATATTCTTGAAACCGACAACAAGCTGCTTCCACACAAGCACACCGCAAAGAACGACAAGCTGCAAATCAATCATGGCATAAACAACGGGGTATGATGTAGGACGCATAAACTTAGGCATTGTAAGGCCCAGCATCGAGAAATTCTCAACGAGGAACAGTGCCGCGATAAGCGCAACCACAGCCGCGATACGGGTAATAAGAGTATAGTAACGCGACTTGTATATTGTAAGTATTTCCGCTACCTGATCGCGTGAAGTAAATTCCAGCGTTTCAGAGGCAGCCTGCATCTGCGCAGTTTCTTCATGCTTTTGAAGGATATCATCTTCAAGGGCGGTTGCCTGCTCCTCACCAACGGTTTCCTTAAGCTCCTCTTCCATGCCAAACGCCAGCATAAGATTGAGATCGGTCTGATCTATTTCTTCGCCGTCCGCACCACCGTACACGGTTTCGGGAGCAGACGCCTCTGTAGGCTGTTCTGCCTCAGCCACCATTTCGTCGGTAACAGGGCTGAAAACCTCTGTTTCCGAACGCTCGAACGCTTCGTCCACCAACTGCTCTATCTCGGAATCATCGTCCGACGCAAGCTGCTTTATGCGTGAGATATCAAATACCGCCGTTTTTTCAGTATCGACAGCAACCTCTTCAAAATCGCTATCTTCAGTAACCTCAGGGAGCTCAGACAAGGATTCCGCATCATCGGCAATCTTAACATCCTCATCCTCAAACGCTTCAGCGACCGCTTCTTCGAGCACCTTCGGAGCATCATCCTCTGCAATATTTTCCTCGGCTACCTCTCCGGGGCGCTCAATCTCGCGAACTATTTCCTCTGCATACACATTAAGCGCGGCATTTTCACATTTCTCCGCCTCGCGCCCAGGCTGATTGATATACTTCTCAATCAGGCTATCAACATCAAGGTCAGAATCATCTTCGGCCTTAACCGCCTCGGAGTTACGCAATTCCTTCTCTGCTGAAGCAAATACGGAATCATCAATTTCAAGATTCCCTACCGCCTGCTTGTTCTGAGTAATTTTCTGCACCGCTTTCGGATCATGGTTATCCCGATCTACGCTTTTACTCAAAAGCTCAAGCAGTTCATCGGCAGTCATATCCTTTCCGCTATTGTTGACGGAGCCGTTTACTTCATTGCGCATTTTAACGTTCCTTTCCTATAACAATTTAGTTTCCGCGTAGCTGACGTGCGGCTTCGCAAAGCATAACGGCAGCAGCGCATGATACATTAAACGAGTTTACCTTACCGTACATCGGTATAGACACAATAAAATCACACTTTTCGCGAATCAGGCGAGAAATTCCGCCCCCTTCGCTTCCAACAACGATAGCAGTGGCGCTGTCAAATTTGGTATCATAATAGGAAGCGCCGTCCGCCTCTGCACCGTAAATCCACACGCCTTTTTCTTTTAGCTCATCAATGGCAGACGCAAGGTTTGTAACCTTGGCTACAGCAAGATGCTCAAGTGCTCCCGCGGAAGACTTGTCCACCACTGCAGTAAGTCCCGTTGAACGACGTTTGGGAATAATAAGACCGTGTGCGCCTGCTCCCTCGGCACACCGTATAACAGCTCCGAGATTATGAGGATCTGAAATTTCATCCGCTATAACTATCAGCGGTTTTTCTCCGCGCGCCTTGGCAATGTCAAGTATATCATCTACAGACACATATTCCTTTGCCGCCGCCATAGCCGCAACCCCCTGATGGTTCGCACCCATAGCCAGCGCATCTATCTTAGCCTTATCCACCTCAATAACCGGAATTTTTCTTGCTATAGCTTCGGCAACTATAAGGGTTATGGAGCCTTCCCTATCTCCGCGTCTTACGAACAGCTTATCAACAGTTCTTTCAGCTTTTAAAAGCTCTAATACCGCATTTCGACCGCAAACCACGTTTGATACGATCTCCTCGGTTTCATCAGAAGAACTGTTAAGCTTTTCATAACCGGGATGGGGCTTTTTCCTATCGGACTTCTTGTTTTTGTAATAACTATTGTCGTTTTTATACATAATAACCTTTATTTAGCAAAAAAGTAAGAGATATATTACAAAAAATATCTATTCACTATATTATATCACACTTTTTTCGGTTTGTACATACCTTTGACGGTATTTTTTCAAAAAAAACGACACTTTTTTCGAAAATCAAAAAAGGAGACACCGTCATAACGGCACCTCCGCTTTTTTGAACCTTTTTGACAATTACTGCTGCTTCATTTCAGCGTAGCACTCGCTGCAATATACAGGTCTGTCGTTGCTGGGCTGGAAAGGAACCTTAGCTTCCTTACCGCATCTTGCACAGGTGGTAGTGAAAAGCTCTCTCTGAGGCTTTCCGGCGTTCTTTCTTGCATCGCGGCAAGCTTTGCATCTCTGAGGCTTGTTCTGGAAGCCCTTCTCTGCATAAAACTCCTGCTCGCCGGCTGTGAAGATAAACTCTTCGCCGCAATCCTTACAGATCAATTTTTCATCCTGATACATTTGAAAATACCTCGCTTGTGTAGAAAAAATAAATTTTGCCCTCGACGGATTTCAACCGACACCTTTGCAAGTAAAATTACAACCAACGCTCTCATTAAGCTATACGGGCATATGTTACCTGACTGTTTCAAAAAAACAGTCAAATATTAAACAACTATAAATATTATAGCACTTTTTTGGATAATGTCAATAGTTTTTTAAAACTTTTTTTGCCCGTTCAATGCATTTTGTTTATTGTGTACAGTTTGCAAGTGCGGTTTTTGACGTTATTAACATGATTTTGTCGCAACTTGCAGTTTCGGCGTGTTTTTTGCGCAACGTTATATAACAAATTTCGTTATCTATGCACAATTTAATCAATGAGATAATTTATGTCGCCCGTAAGCAATGTTATAACACCTCTATACACTATTTCAGGTCGTTCATTGAAATTGTACATCATACGGTCAAGCTGATGCTTGTCATTAAGAACTATATCCAGCGAAAGCAGTGTTTCATGATTTTCGATAACCTCACAGTGAAGGTCAAATCGTCCGTCATCACGGGGAGCTCCCACGCACTTTATGTCCGAACCGCGCGCTTTAAATGATAGTAGCCGCATTGCGCTCTTAAGGCTTTTATCCTTTATCACATTTAGAAGGCTGCTCTGCAGTTGTTCAACAACTCCCACACCGTTTTCTGTTATATGATACATATCCGCAGATTTTTGTGTAGAAAAAGCCCCCGCCACATTTGTTGTGCTCTCCATTTCTGATCCCTTAATTGTTTCAATGATTCCGGAATCAAGAAGCTCGGCAAAACACTCAGCGAAATCAAAGTAATTTACAAACTCGTCCTGGATAACTATGTCGCTTATCGTGTTGAAATCCAGTGGATATCCTATATTTTTGAGCAGGTACAAAATAAATATCTTTATATCGTTTTTTTCTTTAAGCGGCGCCTGCATTGCAATAACCATAACCCCCGCTTCAGCGGAAGCTTCCTTTCTGCACAGTGTATAATCGGGCGAAAATGGGCAAACGCCGATAGCATCTGCCCATTACCTTATACATTCTTATACGGGATTACTCTGCTTCTGTTTCTCCCTTTGCTTCGTCCTTTGTTTCGTAATCTCTCCACTTCTTCATGTTGAGATCGGTGAAATCTCTGAATCCATAGTAATAATCGTCTATACCGGAGAGCACCTTACTGTTGTAAAGATATGCATCCTTGTTGAATATCAGAGGCATTATGGGCATATCCTCCATAAGCTTTTCTTCAGCGGCGTGGAGAATTGCAGAGCGCGCCGCTCTGTCCTTCTCAGCAAATGCAGATTCAATAAGCTCATTGTATTCCTTGTTATCGTAACCAACAACAAAAGGGACTGCATCGTAGTTATCGTTCTGAATATCAATTCCCTCACCGGAGAACACAGGAGCAAATACAGCAAGTGCCCCGAATGCATCTGTACTCATGCACTGATAGTCAAGCGCAATAACGTCGTACTCGCCAGATTCATAAGCATCTCTGTAATCATCCGCATCAAGTGCATCAACGGTTACCTTGAAGCCAAGGTCTTCCCAAACGCCCTTGCAGTACTCAGCAATAGTAACCTCAACCTCAATATCACGGCACGTAATTGTAAACTTGCCACTCTTGTTGCCGATAAAAGATTTAGCCTCAGATATATCCGCGCCGGAAGAGATAAGTGCACCGCCGTTGCTTCTAAAGCTGTCGCCCACCTTTGCATCATACACGCTTCCGGGAATAAGGCCGGTTGCAGGCTCTGCAAAAGTAACGATTTCAGCGATCGCACCACGGTCAAGTGCCATAGAAAGACCGCGTCTTACATCAGCATTTTTGAAAAGCTTATTCTCGGTATTGAAAATATAGCTGTGAGTTGAAAGAAGATCGGAAACATTTGCCTTCTTAGCGTAATCAGCACGCTTGGAGAGCGCGATCTCACCGAGATAAAAGATTTCGCCGTTCTCGTATGCGAGGGTATTCTCCTCAACATCAGCATCGTAATTTACAACAAGTCTGTAAGGAAGTACAAACTTGTCAAGTGCCTCGTCCTTTTCGGTATCACGGTAGTAATACACATTGCGTTCCAGCATAAGGCGCTTGCCTTCCTCGAGTCCCTTTACAGCGAAAGGACCATTGGAACACATGGTGGCGGAAGCAGTAGCGAAGCTGTCGTATCTGGTAACTATGTCCTCACGAAGAGGAACAAGTGCAAGGCTTGCACAGTTCTCGAGGAACTGCTCATAATCAATTTTTGTTTCAAATCTCACCTCAATAACATCGGTGTCAATAGCCGCAACCCCAAGGTCATCAATGGAGTTGTCGCCCATCTTTACATCGCGCGCATTCTTAATGTCAAAAAGGAGAGCCGCTGCCGCGCAAGAAAATTCAGGGTCAAGAATACGCTTCCACGCATAAACCACATCGTCGGCAGACACAATGCGTCCGTCGCTCCACTTTGTTTCCTTTATAGTAATCTCCATTCTGTATTCGCCCTTATCGGGATTTTCAAAAACTTTATAGCTCTTCATAAGAGCGTTTTCCACCTTACCGTCATCACCGATTTTGGTAAGACCTTCATATATAAGACCAAGAACCTTGACAGCACTGTCATCGGTATAGGCAAGCGCAGGGTCAAAATCGTTCACCTCATTTGCGATATAGAGGTTTACGGTAGCGCCTTTTTCATCATTCTTCAAAGTAGAACCGCATCCCGCTAAAAGCGATACGCACATTCCGGCAATGAGCAGAGTGGAAATAAACTTCTTCATAATTTGCATGATCCTCCTAAAATTACAACCTGCTTTACAGGGTTATCTTCACAAATAAAGCCGCACTGCCCCGTTTAATCGATAAGCGGAGTGGATCAGTTTAGGCATTACTTTGATACTACTTATAATATTATACCATTAAATTTCAGTATAATCAATGACTAATTTGCAAAAAAACAAAAGATTTACACTTTTGCACAACTCGCCCTTGCGCATTTGGTGCGTTTTGCACAACCGAGTTCACTTTAAATATAAAACTATCGAGATTTTAGTAGTGGTATTTGTATATTTAGTACAATATGTTCCTATACAACCATCATTACACATAAAATACAATATTTTTGGAAATGATTTTTATGAGCAAAATCAACCAGTACAGGAGGAACATCCCTATTATGACCAATTCTCGACGTACAGACCTTGCCGCCGAAATAGATATCACCGACCGAAGCGGCATTGAGGAACACACAGAAACCCAAAACGATATAATCGTTACTACAGTAAATATTCAAAATCAATCCGCAGCAGAACGAATAGGCAAACCCGTTGGCAAATACATTACTGCAGACATCGGCAAAATATGGCTTGCCTCCGATAAAGGCTTCGAAAATGCCGCAGGGATCATATCGAAGAATCTTGAAGCACTGGCAATTGAACTTTGCGGGAACTTTCCGGACAGTGTTCTTATAGTGGGGCTTGGCAACCGTCATATAACCGCAGATGCGCTTGGGGATCAGACAGTCGGACTGATCACCGTTACAAGGCATCTTAAAACTCACAACAAAAATCTTTTCGGACTACTGGGCGGAAATGAAATATCGGCAGTAGCTCCGGGGGTATTAGGGCAAACGGGAATCGAAGCCGCCGAGACGGTATATGGAATATGTAAGCAGGTGCACCCCAAGCTCATCATTGCTATAGATGCACTTTGCGCTCGTTCCACCGATAGACTTGCAACCACCGTACAGCTTGGAAGCACGGGAATAACTCCTGGCTCCGGCATCGGCAACCATCGACGGGCCATTAACATGGAAACGTTGGGAGTTCCGGTCATTGCCTTCGGCGTACCCACCGTAGTGGAGTCTGCAACACTTGTACTTGACGCACTTGCCGAAGCAGGTATTGATGAGCCGGACGAACGGCTTATAGGCGTTTTAAAAAACCGCCGGGGATTTTTTGTCACACCCAAGGAAACAGATACAATAGTGCGAGAGCTTTCGAAACTCACCGCAAGAGCACTTACTCTCACCTTTGGCGGTCTTTAATCTTCCACAATGTCATAACACTGCAAAGCGGGACATATATTAGACAAAGACAAGCCCTCTTGAAAACACAAAAAGGACGGTAAACAAATGCAGTATTATGATAGGGGCACATATGGGAATGGAGAAAAAAATACAGCAGTTCGCGGTGCGTCTGTATTTTTATCTCTTGTTGGCGGACTTATTATTAGCCTACTGCTAATTAACGCCGCCGAAACCACCATCTCCGGATGGTCACCTACAGAAACAGCCCGACAGTGTTTCAATTTCCCAAACAAGCCTCATATACCGACTCGTGAAGATATCGGGGCATTTTTGCTTTCTTCCGCCTTCTTCGGAACAGACGCGCTCTATTTTGATAGCGGCGAAGAAAACACCGGAACAGGCGAAGATCAGGCGGTAATTCCCTCTGAAAATGCAGGTGGTGAACTCCCCGAATCTCCTTTGGGTGAGGGTTACATATATCCATCGGATATCCGCAGTCTCTATGAATATGACCGATCTGTACTTAAGGACGATGAATTTGCACTTTTGCCTTACGACCTGAGCGGCGGAGCAAAATACGGCGAAGTGCTCTTGTCAAACACCACTTCATATTCCCCCGATATATCTGCGGCGCTTTCCGCCCAATATCCAATCCAAACAAAGCTCGAAGAATATTCCAAAGATAGCCCTCTAATCCTGATAATCCACACGCACGGCACAGAAGCCTACTCTCCGGAGTACGCACTCACAGCTTCAAAAAATGATATTCAGCGAAACTCAGACACAAGCGAAAATATGATAGCGGTAGGTTCTCTCATGGCAGAGCTTCTTAACGATGCCGGAATTCCCACTGTCCACTGCGAAATTATGCACGATCTCGAATCCTACACTCGATCATACGACCTAGCCGCAGACACAATACAAAGTTATCTTAAGGAATATCCGTCGATTCGCTATGTGTTTGACGTACACCGTGATGCCATAATACGCTCGAACGGCGACATGATTCGCCCTGTTACAATGATAAACGGCGAGGTTGCGGCTCAGATCATGCTTTTGGTGGGTACAAACGAGAAGGGTGCTGACCACCCGAACTGGATGAATAATTTCACAGTAGCCGCAAAGCTCCAGGAAAAGCTCACAAAAAGCTATGAGCGCTTCGCCCGTCCCATAAATATCCGCGGCGCTTCCTTCAACGAGCAGTTTACCCCCGGCTCACTGCTTATTGAAATAGGCTCGGCTGCTAATTCCCTTAACGAGGCAAAAACCGCCGCAAAGTATCTTACATACGCTATTATTGATATGATAAAGGATAATTCAAAGTAAAATTTTAAAAACGGCTTATGAAGGTAATATTTATGCTTGGGATATTTACCTTTGCAAGCCGTTTTTTAATCGCTTGCCACTTGAATTGCGCTAAAGTATATGTTATAATGTTGATAGGTATTGATACTGCGAAAAACAACACAAAATCAACCTTTTATAAATTACGGGTTTAACCATATGATTTATTTAAAAACATACAGCTCACCGCCGATAGACAAAAAAGAAATACTCAGGTATGCGGGAGTTTCAGAGGAAGCACCTGAAATCGAAAAACTTCTTTCGGAATGTGTGGAGATCACGCTCAGTACACTTTCTTACAAGGTATGTTACTCCGAATTCCCCGTAAATCACTGTAATGGATATACGGATTTCGGTTTCTTTACCACAGATTCTGCCGCTCTTGCAAAAAATCTTGCAGGATGCTCGCGGGTCATTGTATTTGCCGCAACGGTTGGAATAGGAATTGACCGTTTGATATTACGGTACAGCTCCGTTTCACCGGCAAAAGCACTTATTTTTCAAGCTATAGGCGCTGAGCGAATCGAAACTCTATGCGACACATTCTGTCATGACATTCAAAATGAGCTTGGCGATTCATTCACAACGCGCCCCAGATTCAGCCCCGGTTACGGAGATCTTCCGCTTAAGGTACAGAAAGAAATATTTTCGGTACTTGATGCCCCGAGAAAGATCGGGCTTACTCTCAACGATAGCTTGCTTATGTCGCCCACAAAATCGGTAACCGCAATATTGGGTATAGCAGAAAATAAAACCCAGTGCAGTTACAAATTTGAAAGATAGGCATTTTTCAAACCTGAAGTTTTGTGGCTTTTCGCATCACTGATGCAAATTCCCTTACGGAAACCGCTACAGGATTTCCGTAATCAATTAGAAAGGAATGGCTATATATATGAAAATAACGGAATATCTAAAAAACAATATCCTTTACCTTGACGGTGGAATGGGAACTCTCCTACAGGCGCAGGGGCTAACCCCGGGGGAACTGCCGGAAAAATGGAACATCTCCCGTCCTGAGGTGATCACTTCCATTCACAGAGATTATTACGATGCCGGAAGCAATGTTGTAAACACTAACACATTTGGCGCTAACACTCTTAAATTCAGCCTGCCGGAGCTTGATGCCATAGTAAAAGCCGCCGTCGAAAATGCCCGCAAAGCCGCCGCTTCAAGCCGCGGTACGCAAGAGAAGTGGGTAGCCCTCGATATCGGTCCTACGGGGCGAATGCTTGCGCCCTACGGTGATTTCGACTTCGAGGATGCGGTGTCTGTATTTGCCGAAACCGTCAAGCTTGGCGTAAAGTACGGTGCTGACCTTATAATGATAGAAACCATGAACGACAGCTATGAAACTAAAGCCGCACTACTTGCCGCCAAAGAAAATAGCACACTCCCCGTGTTTGTATCAAACGCTTACAGCGAGGATGGTAAGCTTATGACAGGCGCCTCTCCTGCCGCAATGGTAGCAATGCTTGAGGGTATGGGTGCGGATGCTATTGGCGTGAACTGTTCTCTCGGCCCGAAGGCTCTGTCCGGAATTCTGGAAAAGTATCTTAAATATGCATCTATTCCGGTGCTTCTCAAGCCCAATGCCGGACTTCCCCGTTCTGTAGGCGGTAAAACCGTATTCGATGTGCTGCCGGGCGAATTTGCCGAAGACGTGACCGCCCTTATAAAAAGAGGCGTGCGTATTGCAGGCGGATGCTGCGGAACTACACCTGCGTATATTTCTGCTTTGACCGCAGCCGCAAAAGACTGCGCTCTCTGCCCCATTACAGCGAAAAACATAACTTGCGTATCATCATACACTCATGCGGTGGATTTCGCCGATGCTCCAATACTTATAGGTGAGCGCATAAACCCCACGGGAAAGAAGCGTTTCAAGGAAGCCCTGAAAGCGAACGATATCGACTACATTCTCAGAGAAGGCATATCACAACAGGAAAAGGGCGTTCATATACTTGATGTTAACGTAGGTCTTCCGGAAATCGACGAAGCCGCTATGCTGAAAACAGCAGTATGCGAATTGCAGGCTGTCATAGATCTCCCTCTGCAAATCGACACCACCGATATTTCGGCTATGGAGTCGGCACTTCGCCGATATAACGGCAAGGCTATGATAAACTCGGTAAACGGCAAAAAAGAGAGCATGGAAGCCGTATTCCCTCTTGCAAAGAAATATGGTGGACTTATCGTTGCGCTGACGCTTGATGAAAACGGTATTCCTGAAAAAGCCGAAGGCCGTCTTGAAATCGCACGGCTGATACTTTCCGAAGCTGAAAAATACGGAATCGCGAAGAAGGATATTATTTTCGATCCCCTTGCGCTGACCGTAAGCGCCGATAAAAATGCCGCACTTGAAACTATCCGTGCCGTGAAAATGATAAAAACCGAGCTTGGCGCCAACACTTCACTTGGCGTATCAAACGTATCCTTCGGACTTCCGTCGAGAGATCTTATCAACGGTACATTCTTCGCGCTGACCCTTGGAAGCGGATTGTCTGCGGCTATAATGAATCCCTACTCGGATGAAATGATGAAGGTATATCACTCGTACCGTGCTCTTTCAGGACTTGACGATAACTGTGCTGACTACATATGCTTCGCCTCCTCACTTCCGCAGAAAGCACCCGTAATTGCTCCAATCTCACCAACCGCCACATCCGCTCCTAATGATGATGCGGTTTCCTCTGAACTGCAGCACGCGATTATAAAGGGGCTTAAAGAGCGTGCCGCACAGCTTACGGGGGAAATCACAAAAACCGCAGAGCCACTGTCCGTAGTCAAGGATGAGATAATACCCGCACTCAACACAGTTGGTATTGGGTTTGAAAATAAAACCGTGTATCTCCCACAGCTTTTAATGAGTGCGGAAGCTGCAAAATCAGCTTTTGAAGTGATCAAAGCTAATATGGCATCCGGAAGCGCAGACAGTAAATGTCCCTTTATAATAGCTACAGTAAAAGGTGACATACACGATATCGGAAAGAATATTGTAAAGCTTCTCCTTGAAAACTACGGCTTTGCCGTTACGGACTTGGGACGCGATGTTCCACCGGAAAAGATCGCATCTGAAGCGGTGCTTCTCCATGCCCCCATTGTAGGACTAAGCGCACTTATGACTACCACCGTCCCTGCAATGGAAGAAACCATTAAACTTCTTCGGAAGGAAGCGCCCTGGTGCAAGGTTATCGTAGGCGGAGCGGTTCTCAACCAAGAGTACGCCGATGCCATCGGCGCAGATAAATACGCAAAGGATGCTATGGAAGCTGTACGTTACGCAGAAGAGGTAAACGGTAATTTGTAAAAATCAGGAGCTGTTGCATTTAGGTGCAACAGCTCCATTTCTTATTTTTTTATCTTTCCTACCTACGCCCGGATCGGTGTAAACATAATCAGGACGGGCATCTGCATCCGCACGTTCAACATCGGCGATTTTCGTTTCGCCAAAAAGTACAGGCACCGAGGTTGTACCCTGACTCTTGCCAATAACAATATCCGTATAAAGCGGCCACTGAAGATGCACATATCTTTGCTTGCAATTCCTGTACCATCTCCTACCATATCAATGGTAGTGGCATAGGGGATGCTGAGATATATTGTTACGCCATGATCAAAAAGATAAAGCCTTTTTAAGCTATTACCTTATTCATTTTGTAAGCGCCGCGCCGATTACAGTTCCGAACTGAGAATTATGCGGTATCATAAAATTAAGATCAAACATAGCATTAAGCCCGTTGAAAATCCCCTTTGCCTGCGCAAGTGTAGTGAGATTTCCAGTAAGGATAATATCACGAAGTCCATAGGTTTTCGCTGCAAATCGCGCTACCATAGCGATGGTTTCAAACACCATATTTATAATGCCCAGTGCCATATCCGCTTTGCTTGCGATATCGCTCACATTTCCGAAATTTGATGCGGTAAGCATATCCGGTGCACCGGGAAGCAGTTCTTTATCAACAATATGTCGTATCCGCCAGTCGATGTTGTTAAGATCACCTTCCATTGCAAGCTCCTGTATATGCTGTATGTCGCTCATACCAAGCATCTGTCTGGACAATCCCACAAGCGTACCGCCGCCAACACCCGTACCGCCAAGATACTCCATCGGCTCACCGCGTTTTGCGTGTATTATAGCTGTACCCGTACCAAGGCTTACAACTATTGCTTCATCAAGTCCGGACAAATACAGTCCGCCAAGACCGATACAGTCAAATTCGGGCACTTTCTGGCAGTTAAGTCCGTATATAGGCTTAATGCCCTTCCCCGAGCCTACTCCTGTAACCTTGACAATGTCAATATCGGACAGCTCTATGCCGTTTTGATCTGTAAACTTTCCGAAAGCACCGTACAGAGCCGTTATGGGATCTGTTGCACGCACAAACAGAGGATCTATAAGTTTATTTTCACCGTCAGCCTTATCAAATCCCACGATTTTTGTGGTGCTTCCGCCAACGTCGATTCCGATTACTACACTCATGTTGTTCCCTCCGAGGATATTTATACAATAGTTATTATACACTGTTTGGGATATTTATGCAATCGTCACTTTCACTAAAAATTCCGCACTCAACTGTAAAATACAGCGAAATTTCATTTTCGCGTTCAAATGCATTGACAATGCGTTCGCATGATGGTATAATAGCGTTGTAATACTAACCCATGCTGTTGCGTCTTGTCGAATATTATAACAATAACATCCGTTAATCAAAAGGAGTCCTGCATGAACTTTATCGCCAAAATCGCCGATATTCTGAAAAGTGAGCGATTTAAAATCATTCTCGGAGAAATATTCGGTTTTTTATTTCTTCTGTTTGGAACCATCGTCATTCCAAACATATTGTTTTACATCCCGCGTTTGTCATTCTACAGCGGTCTGCTGATCGGCGACCATAATGATATTATCGAAGTAGGTACGGCTCTTATTTCCATGCCTCCGCTGTTTTATGTACTTATATATTCAAGCACTGCAAACTATCGTTTAATGTATAATAAATCCCATGAACGCTCACACATATCGGTATCAAAGCTGTCATTTGTGCTGTCACATCCCATATTTTACATCAAATGTTCAGTTTTCGCGGCAATATATCTGACAATGCCAATGTCAAAGCTGTATGCACCGCTGTATGCCATCATGGTAAAGCTTGATCTAAACAGCTATGCTTCCCACGTTAGATTGATTTTGTTGGCAGTACTGTTCATCCTCTCATTACTCGCCAAGGTGTCGGCAGTGCGGACTTGGGAACGGGATGCAAAATCCGAAGCATCCAAGCCATTCGCTTTCTTAGGAATATCTGTGACATATATGTTGGTATTCCTTATGATAGGTCTTGCCATCAACATCTTCGTGCCCATGCTCATAAGCCTTGCGCCTATCGTAAGGGAGCTGTTTGGATTCAACATCACAAAAGCATTCCTGGCGCTAATTGTCCTTGTCATCATTATGAGCTATGCACGGGCATTTAGCAAACGCCGCAAATGTCTGAAACAGCTATATGCGTTATGTGCCGGACAAAAGAACCGGTGCGAAAAGATAAAACGCCCATATCTATCTGTACTGTTTCCTTCCTCATCGCTGCCCTTTGAAATAAAAACGGGTAATGAAATCTTTACCTGCAAGCTTATAAGCGGCAGGCGACTCTACACCCGCATGAGAATAAACAAAGAAGGCTATGGGGAATATGTTTTCCCCGTGAAAGCCGCTGGGATAACATTATTCGAGATCAAACACACCATATATTTTGATTTCGAATCTCCACACAGAAAAATAATCATATTCAATCCATCGCCGCACTACATATTTGTGGAGGAATATGCCGGAAACAGGCAAATTGACAACGGTGCACAGATAGGCGAATATAAAATATACAATACCACCGCATTTCTGAATCTGATTGAACGCAATTGTCTTGGCAAATAGCATTGTCAATACAACAAAGAGATACATTGTAAATCTAATTGGGTGTTTGTTTTTGAATATTGCATAAGCAAATTATTTACAACATCCCCCTTGCAATACTAACGATAATATGGTAATATATCTTTAGTAATCTCAACATGGGGGGTGAAAAAAGTGCCGCAGTACGAGAGTGCTGACAAAAAGCCGCGCAAAATAAAACCAATAGGCGCTGACGGTCACCGCGGGCGTATGTTTACCAAATTTTTGAATACTTCAGATTGCGATATGCTTCCACGGGATATCGTTGAAATGCTGCTGTACTTCTCAATCCCCGTCCGCGATACACGCGACTCGGCGGTTGATCTCATGAGCCGCTCTGACAATAACATTCGAAAACTGCTTGCAGAATCCCCGGACTATTTACAGCGTACAGACGGAGTCGGGCCTTCAAGTGCACTGCTCCTCAATCTGGTGGGACATATTGCAGACCGCTTGGAATCTGACACGGATAACCGAAAATCCTTCCGCACAAGGGAAGAAATTTGTCAGCTTTTTTCCGAAAACTATAATTTCCCGAAAACGGACGAGCTGTGGGTCGCTTTCTTTGACAATGCCATGCGTGCAATTATTCACAAATTCAAAAGCGAGCCAATCGAGCTTTATGCAGAAGACATATATAATTTGGTAGGGCTTTCGGCAAAATATCACTCAAATATTTTGGCACTTGGACGCATGTCATCCACACTAACGCTTTATCCAACCGACCGCGACACTTTGATTTGCCAATATGTCAAAAACTCTCTTGCCGCGTCTCAGATCACACTATTTGATTATTTCATATCAACAGCTGACGAAACTATTGCCATAAGCGAGCCCTATTAATGTATCAAGAATCCAAAAAACTCCTGCTCACCGAACGGTGAACAGGAGTTTTTTTGCGAATCAACAGAAATTATTCAGCGTCTTCTGCCTTTTCGGTCTTTGCCGCCTTCTTGGGTTCTTCCTTCTTAACAAGTTCATACTTGGTAAGCTTGATAAGTGCCATTTCAGCAGCGTCGCCTCTACGCGGGCCAAGCTTGTAGATCTGAGTGTAACCGCCGTTTACGTCAGCGTAATCGGGAGCGATCACATCAAACAGCTTCTTAACAACATCCTCTTTCGTGATGAAAGCGAGTGCTGCACGGCGAGATGCGAGAGTATTCTTCTTACCGAGAGTGATCATCTTTTCAGCAAGAGCGCGTACCTCCTTGGCACGAGTCAAGGTTGTTTCGATAGAGCCATTTTCCAGCAGATAAGTTACCATGCCTCTGAGCATTGCTTTTCTATGCGCGGTAGTTCTGCCAAGCTTTCTGGTTCCGGGCATTGTAATTCCCTCCTTTTACGGTTTTATTGGAATATGAAATTTGGATTAATAAAGTAAAAACGTCAGCCAAGAGAAGTTTGAGGCGGTTTCGGCGAAGCCGAAATAAACGGCGGTGCCGTTTAAGGCTTAAACTCCCTGGCAAAAGCGTCAGCTTTTGCTTTATTCTTCCTCTTTCTTCAGATCAAGGCCTAAAGAATGTAACTTCTGAATTACTTCTTCAAGCGACTTCTTACCGAGGTTGCGGACCTTGATCATGTCCTCCTCGGTGCGGTTGGTAAGGTCTTCAACCGTATCTATGCCGGCGCGCTTCAAGCAGTTGAAGCTGCGTACCGACATGTCAAGCTCCTCAATGGTCATCTCAAGAACTTTTTCCTTAATGGTTTCTTCACGCTCAACCATGATTTCTGCCTTCTTTGCTTCATCTGAAAGATCAACAAAGAGGTTGAGATGCTCGTTGAGTATCTTGGCGCCAAGTGAGATAGCTTCTTTAGCTGAGATTGTACCGTTAGTTAAAACCTCAAGCGTTAACTTATCGTAATCGGTATTGCTTCCGACACGGGTATTCTCTACAGTGTAGCTTACATTATACACGGGAGTATAGATCGAGTCGGTATAGATAAGACCGATAACAGAGGGGTTATTCTGCTTATTCTTCTCCTGAGAAACATATCCTCTGCCGTGATCAAAGGTAAGCTCCATGTAGAAGCGAGTACCCTCGGATACGGTAGCAATGTGGTGGTCGGGTTCAAGTATCTCAATATCAGCGTCCTGCTTGATATCGCCTGCCTTTACGTCGCACTGACCGTTAACATCAATAGTAACAGTCTTAGGTCCGTTTGTGTGCAGTTTAGCAGTGATGCCCTTAACATTGAGAACAATCTCGGTCACATCTTCCTTTACACCGGGAATGGTGGATATCTCATGGAGAACTCCGTCGATTTTGATACTTACAACTGCTACACCGGGAAGTGAGCTGAGAAGTACACGACGAAGCGAATTACCGAGAGTAGTACCATAACCGCGCTCAAGAGGCTCGATGATAAACTTACCACTCTTGCCGTCTTCGCTTAAGTTAACGGTTGCAATATTAGGCTTCTCTATTTCTATCATTCAATAACCCTCCTTATGAATATAAACACAGCCTTAAAATCGTACTGGGTATATCGGAGGCTGTTATTACTTAGAATACAATTCAACTACGAGCTGTTCTTCTACCGGGAAGTCGAGCTCTTCGCGCTGCATCTGTGCAACTACCTTCGCAACAGCGTTTTCCTTGTCAACCTCAAGCCACTTGGGAGCAATTCTGGTCTGGCAGAGTTCTGCTAAAGACTTGAACTTCTCAGAAGACTTGCTGGTATCCTTAACGGAGATAACGTCGCCTACATTAACGAGAATGGAGGGGATGTTAGCCTTCTTGCCATTAAGGCGGAAATGGTTGTGACGAACGAGCTGTCTTGCTTCCTTACGGGTCTTAGCCATACCCATTCTGTAAACTACATTGTCAAGACGGGACTCGAGGATACGGATGAGGTTCTCACCGGTAATACCGTCCTGCTTAGCTGCCATCTCATAGTAGTTCTTAAACTGATTCTCCAGAACACCGTAAACAAATCTGAGCTTCTGCTTTTCCTTAAGCTGAGAGCCGTATTCGGAAAGCTTCTTTCTCTTGTCTGCACCGGGATTTCTGATAGATTTCTTGTCGTAACCGAGAGCTGCGGGGCTGATATCAAGCGCACGGCATCTCTTTACGATAGGATCGTGATTTACTGCCATTGTAATTTCCTCCGTTATTCTAAAATAGTATCGGCACTTCCATAATATTATTTATGCCGACGCCGAGCAAACGAATAGCTCGGTTCTTTCATTTTTCCGACCTAAGCCGGAACGTACAAACCAAGGCGAAAGATTAAACTCTTCTGCGCTTGGGGGGACGGCAACCATTGTGAGGAATGGGAGTTACGTCCTTAATAAGGCTGATGTCAAGACCGGTTGCCTGGAGTGCGCGGATTGCGGACTCACGACCTGCGCCGGGACCCTTTACATAAACCTCAACGGTCTTCATGCCATGCTCCATTGCAGCCTTTGCAGCAGTTTCGGAAGCCATCTGAGCAGCGTAAGGAGTGGATTTTCTGGAACCCTTGAATCCAAGCTCGCCTGCGGAAGCCCACGATACAGCGTTGCCGGCTACGTCGGTAATGGTAACGATAGTGTTATTGAAGGTTGCGCGAATATGTGCAGCACCCTTTTCGATGTTCTTGCGTTCGCGGCGCTTCTTAATAACCTTCTTAGCAACTTTTGCCATCTTAGTTCACTCCTTACTTCTTCTTATTTGCGATTGTCTTAGCGGGACCCTTTCTGGTTCTCGCGTTGGTCTTGGTTCTCTGACCTCTTACAGGCAGACCTTTTCTGTGTCTGATACCGCGGTAGCAGTTAATTTCGATCATGCGCTTGATGTCAAGAGCAACGTCACGGCGGAGGTCACCCTCTACCTTGTAGTTCTTTTCGATCTCGTCACGAAGCTTTGCGGTATCCTCTTCGGTAAGGTCCTTTGCTCTCTTATCGGGATCAACACCGGTCTTAGCCAGGATGTCCTTAGAGCTCTTGAGGCCGATACCGTAGATATAAGTGAGAGCGATTTCAACTCTCTTGTTGTTCGGAATATCAACACCGGCAATACGTGCCATTCGTTAATTCACCCCTTCTTTAAAAGTTTAGGTTAATTGTTGTGGTTTTGCCCTGTCTCTGCTTGTGCTTGGGATTCTCGCAGATGACCATGACACGACCATGTCTCTTGATGATCTTGCACTTTTCGCAGATCTTCTTAACGGATGGTTTTACTTTCATTGTGTTACCATGCCTTTCTCACAGTTATGTGTCTTATGCTTACTTACAGTGAAAAGCGATTATTTCGCTCTCCATGTGATTCTTCCCTTGGTAAGATCGTATACGGTAACTTCAACCGTGACCTTATCGCCGGGGAGGATCTTAATATAGTTCATTCTGAGCTTTCCCGAAATATGGGCGGTAATGATGTGCCCATTGGGAAGCTGAACCTTGAATACGGCATTGGGCAGTGCCTCTATGACCGTACCCTCGAATTCTACAACGTCGTCCTTAGGCAGAATAATCCCTCCTTGACAGAATAGTTAGTGTTAATCTATTTTTGTCAGAACCATCACACCGTCATCGGTTATTGCTATCGTGTGCTCGTAATGAGCAGACAGCCTACCGTCCGCGGTTACGACAGTCCATTTGTCGCTTTTCTCGGCAACCTCATGCGTTCCCACATTGACCATTGGCTCAACGGCAATAGTCATTCCGGAACAAAGTCTTACGCCGCGCCCCTTTGTACCGAAGTTAGGCACATCCGGGGATTCGTGAAGCTCCGCGCCCACACCGTGGCCAACATATCGCTTCACTACAGAAAAGCCGTTTTCCTCAACATAGCTCTGCACCGCATAGCCGATGTCGCCCACACGATTTCCGGGCTTCGCTTCAGCAATACCGCGCCAAAAGCTTTCCTTTGTGACCTCAATAAGCTTCATAGCTTCGTAGCTCACTTTGCCCACGGCAAAAGTGTTGGCTGAATCTCCGTGGAAACCCTTATAAAAGGCACCTACATCGACCTTGACTATGTCGCCCTCCTCAATCACTCTTTGTGAGGGGATACCGTGTATGACCTCGTCATTGATGCTTATGCAAGCACTTCCCGGGAATCCACCGTAGCCGAGAAACGAAGGTTTCGCGCCGCATCTCTCGATGTGCTGACGAATTATCGTGTCAAGCTGTTTTGTGGTCACGCCGGGCTTTATAGATTCACCTGCTAAAGCAAGCGCCTCGCCTGTGATTCTTCCTGCCACGCACATCAATTTAAGCTGGTCCTTATTTTTTACCGATATCATGGATTTCATCTACCTTGCTTTTTAGCCTCGATAAGAGCGAGGGTCAAAGCTGTTGTATCTTCGACTTTTTCCTGACCTACCACAGTCTCAAGCTTACCGCGCTTCGCGTAGAAGTCTTCAAGGGGCTGAGTCTGTTCATGATAGGTAACAAGTCTGCTCTTAACCACCTCGGGAGCATCGTCCTTACGGATAGTGAGCTTTTCGCCGCACTTATCGCAGTTTTCGCCGTCCTTCGAGGGATTGAAGCTTGTGTGATAAGACGCACCGCACTTAGCGCATACGCGTCTGCCGGACATTCTCTCCACGATTTTTTCATCAGGCACGAAAATGTTGACAACGAGGTCAATATCAACGCCCATCTTATCAAGAGCGTCCGCCTGTGGAACCGTTCTTGGGAAACCGTCCAAGATAAAGCCCATCTTGCAGTCATCAGCGGAAAGTCTTTCCTTGATGATGCCTATAACAACTTCATCGGGAACAAGTGCACCGTTTTCGGTGTACTGCTTTGCTGCCTTGCCCATTTCGGTCTGATTCTTGATAGCTTCTCGGATTATAGCGCCCGTGGAGATAGCGGGGATCGAATACTTTTCGGAAACGATCTCAGCCTGTGTGCCCTTGCCGGCACCAGGAGCACCTAAGAAAATCATTTTCATAAAATCATTCTCCAAATTGTTTCAAGCGGCCCGCCTCGCGCCATTTAAGATATGTATCTTAAATGGGCGAAGACGAATTAAAGCTTACTCAAGGAAGCCCTTGTAATGACGCATGGTCATCTGAGCTTCAATCTCACGGTAAGTTTCAAGAGCAACACCGACAACGATGATTACAGAAGTACCGGCGAATGCAACTGATCCGAGGGTTACCTTTGTGATCAATGTGTAGACGAGATTAACCACCAGCGGGAGAACCGCAACACCTGCAAGGAAGAATGCACCCATAAGGGTCACCTTGTTGAGGATCTTAGTGATATAATCAGATGTAGGCTTACCGGGACGGATACCGGGAATAAATCCGCCCTGCTTCTTCAGATTGTTAGCAACCTCAACAGGATTAAAGGAGATTGCAATGTAGAAGTAAGAGAATGCGATGATGAGTACCAGGAACAGTACGGCGTAGAGCCATGAATTGTACGAGAAAGCATTAAGGAAGCCTGCCCAGAACGAACCTTCCTTCGCGGGGAAGATCATGCCAACGGTGCTGGGGAGAGCAAGGATAGAGTTAGCGAAGATAACGGGCATAACACCTGCCATATTCAGCTTAAGCGGGAGAGTAGAGCTCTGACCGCCGTACATCTTGCGTCCAACAACGCGCTTAGCATACTGTACCTGAAGACGTCTTTCGGAATGGGTGATATAGATAACGAATATCGCCATTGCAATCACGATTACGAGTGTAAGAATTGCAGAAATGATAGCAGCAACATTGCCGCTTGCGATGCTGCCTACCATCGAAGTAACAGCCTGAGGAGCACCGGATACGATGTTTACGAAAAGGATAATGGAAATACCGTTACCGATTCCGTTTTCGTTGATCTTTTCACCGAGCCACATGATAAGTGAAGAACCTGCAGTATAGCAAGCCACGATAATGATGCCTGCATATATGCTGTTATCGGTCAGGAAGCCGTAGTTTCTCAGCATCATATAGTAACCGTAAGCGGTAACGAGAGCTATCGCAACGGTAACGTAACGGGTGATCTGGGAAATCTTCTTTCTGCCGTCTTCCTCTTTGGACATATTCTCAAGAGCGGGAATAGCCACGCAGAGGAGCTGCATAATAATGGAGCTGTTGATATAAGGTGAAATTGAGAGTGCGAAGAGGTTTGCCTGAGCGAACGCAGTACCGGAAATCAGAGAAATGTATTCAAAGATTGATCCGGACTGAGCCGCAAAAATATTCTGAATATCCGAATTTACATAAGGTACCGGAATTGCACAACCGATTCTGTAAATGATAACGATAAATGCAACAAAGAGCAACTTTTTACGGATATCCGGAAGTGTTAAAGCGTTTTTGAGTGTCTTAAACACTTAGATCACCTCAGTCTTTCCGCCCGCTGCTTCGATCTTTTCTTTAGCAGTTGCTGAAAAGACTGTTGCTTCAACGGTAAGCTTCTTTGTGATATCTCCGTTGCCTAACACCTTAAGTCCATCATATGCCTTGCGAACAATGCCTTTTTCAAGAAGTGCTTCGAGGTTTACGGTAGCACCATCCTCGAATACGTTGAGTGCCTCTACATTTACGATTGCGTACTTAGTAGAGAACTGATTGTAGAAACCTCTCTTGGGGAGTTTTCTGTAAAGCGGGATCTGACCGCCTTCAAATCCGGGTCTTACACCGCCGCCGGAGCGTGCGTTCTGACCCTTATGACCTTT
Source organism: Candidatus Flemingiibacterium sp. (assembly GCA_045644145.1). Lineage (GTDB taxonomy): Bacteria > Bacillota > Clostridia > Oscillospirales > CAG-272 > Flemingiibacterium. The sequence goes on along the minus strand of JAZRGK010000057.1, from coordinate 1,181 downwards.
ACCGGCAGTTTTACCGTTGCCGGAACCTGCACCTCTACCCTTACGCCAAGCGGGAGCGGTAGAACCTGCTGCAGGTGAAAGTTCATGAAGCTTCATTAGGTTTTTCCTCCTTATACTGAATTTTTTTGGTATACGTTATACGCTTTCCTTCTTTACAAGGTGAGAAATAACCTTTACCTTGCCGTCGAGGACTTCATTATCAGCGTGGATTGCAACATCACCGATCTTTTTAAGACCGAGGGAAGCTGCGGTAGCCTTCTGATTCTGCTTTGCGCCGATAAGGCTCTTAACAAGTGTTACTTTTGCGTTTGCCATCTTGAAAAGCCTCCTTATTTCGTTACAGCTTCTTTGCTGATTCCGCGCATTGCTGCAACTTCTTCAGCGTTACGAAGCGTCTTGAGTCCTTCGAAAGTAGCCTTAATTACGTTAACAGGATTGTTGGAACGAAGGCACTTTGTACGGATGTTCTTGATGCCTGCTTTTTCGATTACCGCACGAACTGCGCCGCCGGCGATAACACCGGTACCGGGAGCAGCGGGCTTAAGGAGAACGCGGCCTGCGCCGAATTCGCCGATAACCTCGTGAGGAATAGTCGAGCCCTTCATGGAAACCTCGATCATATTCTTCTTTGCATCCTCAATACCCTTGCGGATTGCGTCCGGAACCTCGGCAGCCTTGCCAAGACCGTAACCAACATGTCCGTTACCGTCGCCGACTACCATCAGCGCGGTGAATCTCATAATACGTCCGCCCTTAACGGTCTTGGAAACACGTCTTATGCAAACTGTGGTTTCCTGAAGATCGAGAGCAGCCGGATCAAAATTCTGCTTTGCCATTTTGTTTGCCACACGGGTTTTACACGGCTCTTTGTCCGATACCCGTTTCCTCTCTTAAATAATAATTTGGTTAAATTTGAACCAAACCGTGTATAAACTGGTCTTTTCAGCCAAGCTCGATTAGAACTTAAGGCCGCCTTCTCTTGCACCTTCTGCAAGCTCCAATACACGACCGTGGTAAACGTATCCGCCTCTGTCAAATACGACTTCGGTGATACCCTTTGCAGCTGCGCGCTCAGCAATCATCATGCCGACCTTCTTAGCTGCTTCCTTGTTTCCGCCGTTGCCCTCGAAAGCCTTTTCAAGGGAGGAAGCGGATGCAAGAGTTACGCCTGCAACATCATC